>NZ_JBHTFN010000044.1:381648-768947 GCF_042666195.1 Bradyrhizobium sp. GCM10028915 | reverse complement strand
ACCGCAGCCACGATCGAACCACCGGCACGCGACGAGGCGCCGTTGCCAAGCTTGGCCACGACCGGAACGCCCGCATAGAGCGATTCCCAGGTGCTGACGCCGCCGTTTTGCGGGAATGTATCGAGCGATATATCGACGTTCGCAAACGCCCGCAGGTGCTCGGGGCGCGGCGACGAGCCCAGGCAGGTGACATTCTCCTCGGCAACGCCCTGTGCCACGAACCGCGCGACCAAATTGTCGCGCAGTATGGGATCGTCAAGCAGAGTATGCTTGATGATGATCTTCGAACCCGTCACCTCGCGCATCACTTTCGACCACACCTCGATGGCCTCGTCTGAGATCTTGTAGATGCGGTTGAACACGCCGAAGGTGACATGGCCGTTGCGGAGCATGGGCGGCTCCGATGCAGGTAGATCCAAAATGGGATCGATCGTGATCAGGCACGGCAGGTCGTAGACCTTTTCAGCCAGCAGATGGCGCGCCGATTGCGGAATGAAGACCGGATCCGCGAGCACGTAGTCCATGGTCTGAAGGCCCGTGCCCGTGGCGTGACCAAACCCGGAGACTTGGATCGGGGCCGGCTTGCGGGCGAAGACATGGAGCCTGTTGCCGGTCGTGTGCCCGGATACGTCGATCAGGATATCGACCTTGTCGGCCTGGATGCGATCGGCCAACTCGTCATCCGACATCTGCCAGGCGTCGACCCAGACATCCGCCGAGGACCTAAATGCGGCGGTCATCTCATCTCTTACCGGCGAGCACGAATAGCAGACGATCTCAAACCTGGCGTGATCATGATGGCGCAGCACCGGCAACAGAGCGAACGCCGCCGAGTGATGCCAAAACTCGGCAGCAACATAGCCGACCACGATCCGCCTGTCGGGATCAAGCTGCCGGGGGGCAAGAGTCCTTCGCGGCAACTTCGAGCCGATCGCGTCCCACCACTGCTTTCGTGCGGCCTGCTGAACCGCGAAATCGGCCTCGGAGAGATAGTCGAGGAAGAAGATCTTCCGGCCGATCAAGGATGCATCCGGCACAATGGCCAGCGCCGCATCGAGAAGCTCGATCGCCGACGCGATCTCTCCCTGATTTGCAAAACAAGCGCTCAGCAGCACCATCGCGATCGCTGAGCGTGGATATTCCTCCAGCAACATGGTGCAGGCTAAAATCGCTTGCGCCGTGTTTCCCATGGCGAGCGCGACTTGTGCCTTCCCCTGCAAGGCCACCTCGAGCTTGGGCGCAAGCGCAAGGGCCGCGTCGAAATCCGCCGCCGCCTGTTCCAACCTCGACGTCTCAAGATTGAGCCGTCCACGGTTCGCCAGGATTTTCGCCGAGCCTGGCCTGATCGCGAGCGCCGCCTCCAGCGCGCCTTTGGCCTCGTCGAAGTTTTTGAGCTCGATATTGACCAAACCTTTGCCGACGAGCGCCTCGACGTTTCGCGGCTGAAACAACAGTGCGCGCTCGAAGCTCTGTTTGGCGCGATCAAGCTGGCGCAGCGCGAGCTCTGCCAGGCCGCGATTGCAAAGCGCATCGGCATGATCGGGCTTCAGCCCGATCGCGCGATCGTACAGTTCGATAGCCTGCTCGACGCGGTTTAGATGCAACAAGGTATTGCCGAGATTGGCCAAGGCCATCGGGAAGCTGGGCTTCAACGCGATGGCTCTCTCCAGGGACGTACGCGCGTCCTCATATTCCCCAAGTGCGAAATGCGTGGCTCCCAAATCGGAAAAAGCCTGTGCCGAGCGTGGGTCGACCGTCACGGCATATTTGAGGGCCTGTTTCGCTGCCTCGAAGTGTCGGCTCGCGAACGCGCCCAAGCCAAGCAGGTGCAAGGCGCCGAAATGCTCCGGAAGTTCATTCAGGATCTGGCGGCAGAGCGCCTCGGTCTCCGCATACCGGCCCTGGCCATAGGCCGCATTCGCGGTCGAAATGATCGCGTCCGCCTGCTTCTTCAATTTCTTCTGCAATCGCGCGTTCTGGAACGCGCGCGCGCCGGCGCCGCTGCTCTGCAAGGATTCTCTCCGGAGGATGCCCGAGACGATTCTAGCTGATTCGCGGCCAGAGCCGCCGGTTTAGGCGGCCCGGCAATCCCCCGGAAGATGCCGGTGCCCAACCCGGGCCTCGCCTACGCAACGTCAGCGTTATCCGCGGCGGCGGCACAATAGTCGCGCCAGAACTTTCGGTAACCCGCCTCGAGCTCCCGCGTGTAGGTCTCGACATTGCCGGCGGGCGAAGCCGCGATCCGGGCCGGCAATTCCGTGCGCAATTTCGCCAGATAATCGGGCTGTGACGCAAACCTGCGAGCAATCTCGACATAGCCATTGTCATCTTCGGCCACCCAGTCGCCGAGGCCGACGGCAGTCACGATAGAGGCGCCGGCACGCGAGGAGGCCCCGATGCCGAGCTTGGCCACGACGGGAACGCCCTTGTAGAGAGATTCCCAGGTGCTGATGCCGCCATTTTGCGGGAACGTGTCGAGGGACATATCGACCTGGGCGAAAGCCGCCAGATGGTCGTCGCGCGAGGTGGTGCCGAGGCAGGTGATGTTCTCCTCGACAACGCCCTGCGCGAGGAAACGCGCGACCAGACTATCGCGCAGCAGGGGATCATCGAGCAGACCATGCTTGAGGACCATCTTCGATCCCGGCAACTCCCGCATGATGCGCGACCACACACGGATCGCATCATCCGATATTTTGTAGATGCGGTTGAACACGCCAAAGGTGACGTAGCCGTTGCGGAGCATCGGCAGCTCCGAAGGCGCCAGATCCGAGACAGGCTCCATGGTGATCAGACACGGCAGATCGTAGATTTTCTCGGCAAACAGATGCCGAACCGACGGCGGAATGAAAATGGGATCCGCGAGCACGTAGTCCATAATCGGCATGCCTGTGCCCGTCGCGTGTCCGAAGCCAGTGGCCTGGATCGGGGCCGGCTTACGCGCAAAACACTGCAGCCTGTTACCGGTCGTGTGGCCCGAAACGTCGATCAGGATGTCGACATTGTCGGCCTGGATACGATCGGCGAGTTCGTCGTCCGAAAGCCCCCAGGCATCGACCCAGACGTCGGCCAATGATTTGAACATGGCGGTGTACTCGTCCGCGCCCGGCCATGAGTAGTAGCAGATGATTTCAAATTTAGTGTGATCATGATGGCGCAGCACTGGCAGCAGCGTGAGCCCCGCGGAGTGCTGCCGGAATTCGGCAGCGACATAGCCGACCACGATCCGCTTTTCCGGGTCCAGCGGCCGCTTCGGCAACTCCCTTCGCGGCTGCTTGGAGCCGATCTGGTCCCACCAGGATTTTCGCACCGCCTGCTGGACCACGAAATCGGCCTCGGCGCGGTAGTCCTCCAGGAAGATCTTTCCTCTGATCGCATCCCCATAGTCCGGCCGGACTGCCAGCGCGCGATCGAGATACTCGATCGCTGCGTCCATGTCCCCCTGGTTCGAATAAGAGAAGCCCATCAGCGCCAGCCCCACCTCGGAGCGCGGATTTTGCTCGATCAGGGCCGTTGCGGCTGCCATCGCCTGCGCAGTCTTTCCCATGACGAGGCAGGCCTGGGCCTTGCCGCGTAGCGCCAGCTCGAGCTTGGGCGAGATCGCAAGCGCCGCCTCGAAATCCGCAAGCGCGGGCTCCAGGCGCTGCAACTCGTAACTGAGCCGCCCGCGTTGGGCCACGATCCTCGGCGAGCCGGGCTTGATCGCCAGCGCCATGGCAAATTTGGCGGCCGCCTCGTCGTGGTGCCGCAGCTCCATGCTGACCATGCCGCTGCCGACGATAGCCTCGGCGTGACGGGGCTGAAACAGCAGGGCGCGGTCGAAGCTTTCCTTGGCGCGCATGATCTGTCCAAGCACAATCTCGACCATACCGCGATTGCAGAACGCGTCGGCATAATCCGGCTTGATCTTGATGGCGCGCTCATGCAGCTCGAGCGCCTGTTCGTACTGCCCCAGATGCATCAGCGTGTTGCCGAGGTTGGTCAGCGCGACCGCAAAATTCGGCTTTAGCGCGATGGCCCTCTCCTGGCACCGCCGCGCCTCCTCGTAATTGCCGAGATCGAAATGCACGGTCGCGAGGTTGTTATGGGCATCGTGCAGGCGCGGATCGAGCACAATCACGCGCTTGAGCAGCTGTTGCGCCTCCTCCAGGCGCCGGCCGTCATGCGCGCACATGCCGAGCAGGTGCAGAGCGTCGACATGATCGGGCAGCGCTTTAAGGATCTCCCGGCAGAGTGCTTCAGTCTCAGCATATCGGCCCTGGCCATAGGCGGTAGCCGCGGCGGAGAGGACGGCGTCCGCCTGCTTCATCAATTTCTTCTGCAATCGCGCGTTCTGGAATGCGCGCGCGCCGCCGCTGCTCTGCAAGGTGTCTCTCCGGAAGATGGCCCGGGGCAGAGTCTAACTGATTCGCAAGCCCGACCTGCCGGTCAGCTGGCACGGTGACACCCCCGGGATTTCCCGGGGCTCAGCGGCCCGGCGCTGCCGGTCCCCTACGCAACCTCGCTGCCTTCGACAGCCGCGGCACAATAGTCGCGCCAGAACTGGCGATAGCCCGCTTCGACCTTGCGCGTGTAGATTTCGACATTGCCGGCGGGAGACGCTGCGATCCGGGCCGGCAAGTCGCTGCGCAACCTCGCCAGATACGCCGGCTGCGCCGCATATTTGCAGGCGATCGCGGCATAGCCCTCGTCGTCCTCGGCGACCCAGTCGTCGAGACCGACCGCAGCCACGATCGAACCACCGGCACGCGACGAGGCGCCGTTGCCAAGCTTGGCCACGACCGGAACGCCCGCATAGAGCGATTCCCAGGTGCTGACGCCGCCATTTTGCGGGAACGTGTCGAGCGATATGTCGACGTTCGCAAACGCCCGCAGGTGCTCGGGGCGCGGCGACGAGCCCAGGCAGGTGACATTCTCCTCGGCAACGCCCTGTGCCACGAACCGCGCGACCAGATTGTCGCGCAACATGGGATCGTCAAGCAGAGTATGCTTGATGATGATCTTCGAACCCGTCACCTCGCGCATCACTTTCGACCACACGCGGACGGCCTCGTCTGAGATCTTGTAGATGCGGTTGAACACGCCGAAGGTGACATGGCCGTTGCGGAGCATGGGCGGCTCCGATGCAGGTAGATCCAAAATGGGATCGATCGTGATCAGGCACGGCAGGTCGTAGACCTTTTCAGCCAGCAGATGGCGCGCCGATTGCGGAATGAAGACCGGATCCGCGAGCACGTAGTCCATGGTCTGAAGGCCCGTGCCCGTGGCGTGACCAAACCCGGAGACCTGGATCGGGGCCGGCTTGCGGGCGAAGACATGGAGCCTGTTGCCGGTCGTGTGCCCGGATACGTCGATCAGGATATCGACCTTGTCGGCCTGGATGCGATCGGCCAACTCGTCATCCGACATCTGCCAGGCGTCGACCCAGACATCCGCCGAGGACCTAAATGCGGCGGTCATCTCATCTCTTACCGGCGAGCACGAATAGCAGACGATCTCGAACCTGGCGTGATCATGATGGCGCAGCACCGGCAACAGAGCGAACGCTGCCGAGTGGTTCCTGAATTCGGAAGCGACATATCCGATCAAAATCCGCTTGTCCGGATCAAGCGTGCGGGGCGCCAACGCCCTTTGCGCCAATTTGGCGCCGATCGCGTCCCACCATTGTTTTCGCGCAGCCTGCTGAACCGAAAAATCGGCCTCCGGGAGATAGTCCAGGAAGAATATCTTGCGCCCGATCAAGTCCGCATAATCAGGCGCCATTGCCAGCCCGGCGTCGAGATGTTCGAGCGCCGTCGCGATGTCTCTCTGGCTCGCATAGCAGGAAGCAAGGAGCGCAATTCCGATGTCGGACCGCGGATTTTCCTCCAGCAAGGTCTCGACGGCCGCAATCGCCTCGGCCGTGTTGCCCTTGACAAGGTTGACTTGCGCCTTTCCCTGCAAGGCCACTTCGAGCCTCGGCGAAAGCGCCAGCGCCGCATCAAAGTCCGCGAGCGCCTGCTCCAGCCGCAACAGATCGAGATTGAGCCGTCCGCGCTGCGCCAGAATCTTCGGCGAATCCGGCTTGATCGCGAGCCCTGCCGCGATCGCCGCGGCCGCCTCTTCGTAGTGCCGGAGCTCGATGCATACCATGCCCCTGCCTGCGATCGCTTCCGCGTGACGCGGTTGAAACGCGAGGGCGCGATCGAAACTCTCCTTGGCGCGCTGGGACTGGCCTTCGATCAGCTCCGCCATGCCCCGATTGCAAAATGCATCGGCATAGTCCGGCTTCAGCCTGATAGCGCGATCGTGCAGCTCGATAGCCTGCTCGGCGAGGCCCATGTGCAGCAGCGTATTGCCGAGATTGGTCAAGGCGATCGGAGAATTCGGCTTCAGCGCAACGGCCTTCTCCTGGCATGCGCGAGCCTCCTGAAACTTCTGGAGGGTGAAATACACCGCCCCGAGATTACCATGGGCATCGGGCGAACGCGGATCGAGCACGGTCGCGCGCTCGAGCAGTTGTTGCGCCTCATCGAGCCGCCCGCCATCATACGCGCGCAGACCGAGCAAGTGCGCGGCGTCGAAATGATCCGGAACCTCCGTCAAAATCCGGCGGCAGAGTGTCTCGACCTCCGCGTATCTGCCCTGGCCGAGTGCCTGAACCGCGGCGGACATGAGTGCGTCCGCCTGCTTCTTCAATTTCTTTTGCAATCGCGCGTTCTGGAATGCGCGCGCGCCGGCGCTGCTCTGCAAAGTCTCTCTCCGGAGGATGGCCCGAAAAGAGCTTGGCCGATTCGCATGGTGCCAAGCTGGCGGGCCGGTTAGACCCGCGACGCCACCGGATTGCAGGTGCTCAGCGCAGGATCTGGCTCAGGAACAGTTTTGTTCGGGCGTGCTGTGGGGCCGCGAAGAACTCGTTGGGCGTGTTGGCTTCGATGATCTGGCCCGCGTCCATGAACACCACGCGGTTGGCGACCTCGCGGGCAAAGCCCATCTCGTGGGTGACCACCAGCATGGTCATGCCCTCCTCGGCAAGGTCGACCATGGTGTCCAGCACCTCCTTGACCATTTCGGGGTCGAGCGCCGAGGTCGGCTCGTCGAACAGCATCACCTTCGGGTTCATCGTCAGCGCGCGGGCGATCGCGACGCGCTGCTGCTGACCGCCGGACATCTGTCCCGGAAACTTGTTGGCCTGGTGCGGGATCTTGACCCGCTCCAGAAACTTCATCGCCGCAGCCTCGGCGTCCTTCTTGGGGATGTTGCGCACCCAGATCGGCGCCAGCGTGCAATTGTCCAGCACGGACAGGTGCGGAAACAGGTTGAAGCTCTGGAACACCATGCCGACTTCGCGCCGCACCGCATCGACGTGCTTGAGGTTCGGCCCGAGCTCGATGCCGTCAACGACGATCTCGCCTTCCTGAAACTCCTCGAGCGCGTTGATACAGCGGATCAGCGTCGACTTGCCCGAGCCGGAGGGGCCGCAGATCACGATGCGCTCGCCCTTCTCGACCGTAAGGTCGATGTCGCGCAGCACGTGAAACTCGCCGTACCATTTGTTCAGGCCGGAAATCTTGACGATGGGGTCGGACATGGTGACCTCGATCAGTTGCGGCGGTGAGCGTTGAGGCGGTGCTCAACGAAGAGCGAGTAGCGTGACATTCCAAAGCAGAAGATGAAGTAGATGATCCCGGCGAAGGCGAACCCTGTGAAAGCGGTCGATGGCGACGACCATTTCGGATCCGAGAACGACGCCCGCAGCGAGCCGAGGAGATCGAACAGCGCCACGATCGAGACCAGCGAAGTGTCCTTGAACAGCGAGATGAAGCTGTTGACGAGGTTCGGAATGACGTGGCGTAGCGCCTGCGGCAGCACGATCAGCGAGGTCGTCTTCCACCAGGACAGCCCCAATGCCGCGGCCGCCTCGCCCTGCCCGCGCGGGATCGCAGCCAGCCCGCCGCGGACGTTCTCGGCCTGATAGGCGCCCGTGAACAGAGAGATTCCAATCAGCGCACGCACGAGACCATCGACCGTGAAATTGCCCGGCAGAAACAGCGGCAGCATGTAGGTGGCAAAGAACAGCACGGTGATCAGCGGCACGCCGCGCCAGAACTCGATGAAGGCGATCGAGAAGATCCGGATCAACGGAATGGTCGAGCGGCGGCCAAGCGCCAGCGCAATGCCGATCGGCAGCGAGGTGACGATGCCGGTGACGGAGACCACCAGCGTCACCAGAAGTCCGCCCCACAGGTTCGTCTGCACGATCGGCAGTCCGCCGTGATCAAGCCCCATCAGCTTGATCACGATTGCGATGGCGGCGAAGGTGACGATGCTGGATGTGAGGGCCCGCCCCCCGGTGCGGAGGCCGCCGCCGAGAACGAAGGCGATCAGTGAGACGATCGCGGCAGTGATGGCGAAATCGGCCCAGACCGACTGGCCTGTCCCCTGCAACTGGTCACGCAGCCAGGTCAGCGGAAAGATCAGCCAGTAGATCGCGGTACCCACGAGCACGATGACATTGCCGACGACCCACAACAGCGGTGCGGCAGAGGAGGTCTTGCCGAGACCGAGCAGAGCCTGCCCAGCGCCGATGATGCTGTCGTCGAACAATTGCAGCAGGTCAGCGGTCCAGCTCAGGCCAAATCCCTTGATGCCGCCGCCATGCAGCAGAAAGAATGCGACCACCGGAAACGCAAGGAAGAACAGGCCAGCGTTCAATCCTTTCGACGGCAGTCGCGGAATGAGCAACGGCACCAACAGGACTACTGACAACACGAGCGTGAGGTTGACCCGCCAGCGTTCGGCTTCGGGGTAGAAGCCGTAGATCAGTTGCGGCAGCTTGGCCTGGATGTAGGGCCAGCAGGCGCCGACCGTAAAGCCGGCGTTCTCGGCGAGGCAGGCCGTGCGATCCTTGCCGGTCCAGACTGCATCGACCATCAGGAATTTGACGGAAGGAATGATGGTGAACCAGAGCAGCAAGGCGCCGACGATCGTGAGCAGGATGTTGGTCGGCGAGTTGAACAGGCGCGTCCGCACCAGGCCGACGAAGCCCGTGGTCTTCACCGGCGCGGGACGCTCATCCAGAAGATCCCGGCGAACGAAACTGGACGAGGTGATATCGCTCATGCGCCGAGACTCCGGCTGACGCGCCAACCGTAGACGCTCATGACGGCGCTGGTGATCAGCGAGATCAGGAGATACACGCCCATCGTCATGGCGATGATCTCGATGGCCTGCCCGGTCTGGCTCAGCGACGTGCCGGCGAACACGGAGACGAGGTCGGGATAGCCGATCGCGACGGCCAGCGACGAATTCTTGGTGAGATTGAGGTACTGGTTGGTCAGCGGCGGAACGATGACGCGCATCGCCTGCGGCACGACGACCAAGCGCAGCGTGGTGCCGCGGCTCAGGCCCAGCGACGATCCCGCCTCCATCTGTCCGCTGTGGACGGAGAGGATGCCCGCGCGCACGATCTCGGCAATGAAGGCGGCCGTATAGGTCGACAAGGCCAACGTGAGCGCCACGAACTCCGGGATGATCCGCGAGCCACCGGCGAAATTGAAACCCTTGAGCTGCGGCAGCTCGAAGCTGAAGGGCAGACCCGCTACCAGCATGGTGACGAGCGGCAGTCCGAACAGCAGGCCCAGCATATAGGGCCAGATCCGGATCACCTGACCCCGCTCGAACAGCGCCCGGCGCGCATGGATGCGCAACGCCACCGAAGCCACAATGCCGAGGGCCAGCACCGCCAGAAACGCCTCGAAGCCGCTCTCGCCGATCGGGCGGGGAATGACGAGACCGCGATTGCTGACGAAAGCTATGCCGAGCAGCGAAATGCTCTGTCGTGGATTGGGCAAGGCCGCGAGCACCGCCAGGTACCAGAACAGGATCTGGAATAGCAGCGGCAAGTTGCGGATGATCTCGACATAAATTTCGCCAATGCGCGCGAGCAGCCAGTTGGGCGACAGCCGGCACAGCGCGACGATGAAGCCGATCAAGGTGGCGAACACAATGCCCACCACCGAGACCACGAGCGTGTTGAGGAGCCCGACCAGGAATACGCGCAGGAACGTGTCCGAGCCGGTATACGAGATCAGCGTCTGATTGACGTCGAAACCGGCGTTGTTCGCGAGGAAGCCGAAGCCGGCGGCAATATGCTGGTTCTCGAGGTTGGCGCGGGCGTTGGAGACGATTTCATAGGCAATCCAGCCCAGGATCGCAGCGAAGGCAAACTGGACGGCGATGCCGTTCCAGCCCGTCTTGCCCCCCAGCACGCGCCTGATCTTCAGCGCGATCTGGGGCGGGGGTTTGCGAGCCTCGATGCTCATCGCCGCGAGCGCGGGTCAGGCGGGATCAGCGGATCGGCGGGGCGTATTGGAGACCGCCCTTGTTCCAGAGATTGTTGAGACCCCGATTGATACCGAGCGGCGAGCCTGCGCCGACATTGCGGTCGAACACTTCGCCGTAATTGCCGACGGCCTTCACGATGCGCACCACCCAATCCTTGCTTAGGCCGAGCTGTTCACCGAAATTGCCATCGGTACCCAGAACGCGCTTCAGTTCAGGATTTTCCCCTTTCGCCTTTTCGTCGACGTTTTTCGCGGTCACGCCGAGCTCTTCGGCGGTGATCATGGCAAACAGCGTCCATTTCACGATGTCGAACCATTGGTCGTCGCCGTGGCGCACCATCGGACCGAGCGGCTCCTTCGAGATGATTTCCGGGAGCACCATGTGATCGCCGGGATTGGCAAGCTTCAGGCGGTTGGCGTACAGGCCCGACTGGTCGGTGGTGAAGACGTCGCAGCGCCCGGCCTCGTAGGCCTTGACCGTTTCGTCGTTGGTGCCGAACGCGATCACCTCGTACTTCATGTTGTTGGCCTTGAAGTAGTCGGCGAGATTCTGCTCGGTCGTGGTGCCGGTCTGGACGCAGACCGACGCGCTGTTGAGCTCGAGCGCCGAGTTCACCTTGAGCGACTTCTTCACCATGAAGCCCTGCCCGTCATAATAGGTCACGCCGGTGAAGTTGGCGCCGAGCGAGGTGTCGCGCGAAATGGTCCAGGTGGTGTTGCGCGACAGCACGTCGACTTCGCCGGATTGCAGCGCCGTGAAACGGTCCTTGGCGGAGAGCGGCACGTATTTGACCTTGGTCGGATCGTTGAAGATCGCCCCGGCGATCGCGCGGCAGACGTCGACATCAAGCCCGGTCCAGTTGCCCTTGTCGTCCGGCGAGGAGAAGCCGGGCAGACCCTGACTGACACCGCAGGACAGCATGCCCCGGTCCTTGACGGTCTTGAGCGTTTGCGCATCGGCGGCTTGGGCAGACAGGCCGGCGGCGAGGGCGAGAGAGAGAGCCAGGGTTACGCGTTTCATGGGCTTTGGGCCTTTCAAAGTCGTCTCAAGGTCAGGAACGTTGTCTTTGCGATCGCCTCTGCCAGGGCTAGCCGTCTCAAGACCAGCCCTGCAAGAGTCATGCTGGAAATCCTTGCCGATCACCCGCCGATCCCGGGAGGCCCTGCCTTAATCCCCGCCGACAGGCGCCCGCCGTTACGGCTGTGGCGCTTGGTCCGGTCAGGCGATGGATCGAAGGTCGCGGCAGGCCCCTCAACATGCGGCGACTGAATAGCACCTGCGATAACAGAACGACTGGCCTGCCGGGTCAAGGGGTTGACGGGACTCTTCTGTGTTCTGTTATTAACGACAGCGGCCTTTCGGCCAGCCCGCGGGCGCAGCGTGCCTGGTGGAAACGCGCTTTTGAAAGCAGACGCATGGATTCCTCACCCCCCTCCGAACAGCACGCCGAGACCCGGCTGGTCACCTCCGGCCGCGACACCAAGGCGCAGAAGGGGTTTGTCAATCCTCCGGTGTTCCACGGCTCGACCGTGCTCTATCCGACCGCCGAGGACCTGCACGCCCATCGCGGCGAGTTCACCTATGGCCGCCATGGTTCCCCCACCACCAAGGCGTTCCAGGAGACGCTGATGACGCTAGAGGGGCCGCAATGCGCCGGCGTCGGCATCGTGCCGTCGGGTCTGTCGGCGATCTCGACCACCCTGCTCTCGGTGCTGAAGGCCGGCGACCACATCCTGGTCTGCGATAACGTCTATCGGCCCTCGCGCAATTTCTGCAACGGCATGCTCACCCGCTACGGCGTCGAGACCACCTATTTCGATCCGATGATCGGCGCCGGCATCGACAAGCTGTTCAGGCCCAACACAAGCGCTGTGCTGGTCGAGGCGCCAGGCTCGCAGTCGTTCGAGATGCCAGACATCCGCGCCATCGCCGAGGTCGCGCATGCCCGCGGCGCGATCGTCATCGACGACAACACCTGGGCGACGCCGCTCTATCACCGCTCGCTCGAACAGGGCGTCGACATCAGCATGCAGGCCGCCACCAAATATATCGGCGGTCATTCCGACATCATGTTCGGCACCATCTCGGCCAATGCCAGGGCATGGCCGCAGATCGCCGAAGGCATCCGCCTGCTCGGCGTCTGTGCCGGTCCCGATGACGTCTTCCTGGCACTGCGCGGCCTGCGTACGCTGTCGGTGCGGCTGGCGCAGCATCATCGCTCCGGGCTCGACATGGCGCGCTGGCTTGCGAGCCGTCCCGAGGTCGCGCGCGTGCTGCATCCGGGGCTCGAGACCGATCCGGGTCATGCGATCTGGAAGCGCGACTTCACCGGCGCTTCGGGCCTGTTCAGCATCGTCTTGAAGCCGGCGCCGCAGAAGGCGGTCGACACCATGCTCGATACGCTCAAACTGTTCGGCATGGGCTTTTCCTGGGGCGGCTTCGAGAGCTTGGCGATTCCCTTCGATTGCGACGCCTATCGCACCGCCACGACATGGTCGCCGGGCGGCCCGACGCTGCGTCTGCATATCGGGCTCGAAAGCGTCGACGACCTCAAGGCCGACCTCGATCGCGGCTTCGCTGCCCTCAAGGCAGCAATGTGAGCCTGCTCACAAGGCATCACGCCGTGGGAACGTGCAGAAGCCGCAAACGTTAACGCCGACGCGCCAACAAATGGTTTGAACCTCAAGCATTTGGCGCTAGCCTCACCAATCGACTCCAATCCGGACACGGAGCATGGGAACGTTGGTACTGCTCGATCTGATGGGCGGCGTGGCGCTGTTGCTGTGGGGCCTGCACATGGTCCACAGCGGGATTCTGCGCGCCTTTGGCCCGGACTTGCGACGGCTCCTCGGCAAGGCGCTTGGTAACCGCTTCAACGCGTTCGCCGCCGGTCTCGGCCTTACTGCCCTGCTCCAGAGCAGCACCGCGACCGCGCTGCTCACGAGTTCGTTCGCAGCCGAGGGCTTGCTCAGCCTGGTCACCGCGCTCGCCATCATGCTCGGCGCCAATGTCGGCACGACGTTGATCGTGCAGGTGCTGTCGTTCAACATCGCCGCCGTCGCGCCGGTCCTGTTCGTGCTCGGACTGGTCGCCTTCCGCGTGGGTCCACGCTCACGGATCAAGGACGTTGGCCGTGTCTTGATCGGCCTCGGGCTGATGCTGCTGTCGCTGCACATCCTGCTCGACACGCTGGCGCCGGCCGAGAACGCGCCGGGCGTCCGCATCGTGATGTCCTCCATCACGGGCGATCCCGTTCTGTGCATCGTGATCGCGGCGCTCGTCACCTGGGCGGTGCATTCGAGCGTCGCCAGCGTGCTGCTGATCATGTCGCTCGCCTATTCGCAGTTCATCTCGCCTTACGCGGCGCTCGCACTGGTGCTTGGCGCCAATCTCGGCAGCGCCATCAATCCCGTATTCGAAGGCGCCAAGCGTGACGATCCCGCCAGTTATCGCCTGCCGGTGGGCAATCTCGTCAACCGCGTGATCGGGATCGCCTTGGTCCTGCCCTTCCTGGGCCCGATCGCCGAGCACATGCACGCCTGGCAGCCCGATCTCGCCAGGATGACGGCGGCGTTTCATATCGCCTTCAACGTCGGCACGGCCATCATCTTCATCGGCCTGCTCGATACCGTGTCGCGCCTGTTGACCCGGCTCCTGCCCGATCGTGTTCAGGAGGCCGATCCGGCCCGGCCGCGCTATCTCGACGAAACCGCGCTGGAGTCGCCGTCGCTGGCGCTGGCCGATGCCGGCCGCGAAACCCTGCGCATGGGCGATCTCGTCGAGATCATGCTGCGCAAGGTGATGGCGGCGATGATGAGCGGCGACCGTGCGCTGGTCGACCAGGTCTCGAAGATGGACAACATCGTCGACGGCCTCGACGAAGCCATCAAGCTCTACGTGACTAAACTCATGCGCGGCAGCCTCGACGAGAGCGAGGGCCGGCGCGCGATGGAGATCATCTCCTTCGCCATCAATCTGGAACATATCGGCGATATCATCGACAAGAGCCTGAGCGAGCTCGCGACCAAGAAGATCAAGCGTCGCTTCCAGTTCTCGCCCGAGGGCGCCGAGGAGCTCGCCGCCTTCCACAAGCGCACGATGGATTCGCTGCGCATCGCCTTCGGCGTCTTCATGTCGGGCGACGCCAACGAGGCGCGCAAGCTGCTGGTGGAGAAGACTGCGCTGCGCAATACCGAGCTTGCCGCCGTCGAGCGCCACCTCGACCGCCTGCGCGAGGGCCGCCCCGAGACAATCGAAACCACGTCGCTGCATCTCGACGTGCTGCGGGACCTGCGCCGCATCCACTCGCATATCTGCTCGGTCGCCTATCCCGTGCTCGACGCGGCCGGGGAGCCCCATCGCAGGCACGAAGCGGAGACCGCCGCCCTGCCCGCGCCGGGCGCGGCGTCCGCGTTGCCGCGCTAGCCTGGATCAGCGCTCCAGCGTCTTTGACGCGCGGCCGCGGTTCTTCACAATCAACATGATGTTACGGATATAGATGATGGTCGCGAGCGCCTGGCCGAGGATGATGACAGGCTCGCGCTTGACGACGCCATAGACCAGCGTCATCAGCCCGCCGCCCATCGAGCAGAACCAGAACGCCATCGGCACCACGCTGTTGCCGGCGCGCTCGCTCGCGATCCACTGCACCAGGAAGCGTGCCGTGAAGAACAGCTGCGCGACGAGGCCGAACGCGAGCCAGAAGTCGAACTTGGCCACGAAGACATCGTAGAAATAATTGCTCAGCGCCTGACCGTATTGGATGATCATGCCGTCACCTCAGTCACATCCGGCGTCGGCTTCTTGCGGCGGATCAGCCACCAGACGCCCACGAGATCCATGATCCCGATCCACAGCCGGTCGAAGAAACCGTAGTTTGACACGCCGGAGCGGCGCGGACGGTCGATCACGTCGACATAGGCGATCTCGTAACCCTCGCGGCGCACCAGCGCCGGCAGGAAGCGGTGCAGCCCGTCGAAATAGGGCATCATCAGGAACACCTCGCGCCGGAACGCCTTCAGGCCGCAGCCGGTGTCGCGCGTACCGTCCTTCAGGATCGCGTTGCGGACGCCGTTGGCGACACGTGACTGGAATTTCTTGAAGCCGGTATCCTTGCGGCCGACGCGTTGTCCAGCCGCAAGTCCGACCTTGCTTCCGTTCTCGACAGCCGAAATCAAGTCCGGCAGGAAGGCCGGATTGTTCTGGCCGTCGCCGTCGAGCGTCGCCACGATCGCGCCGCGTGCCGCACGTACGCCGCTGCGCACGGCCGCGGATTGGCCGCCTGATTTGGCGTGGCGCAGCTGGCGCAGATTGTCCCGCTGCTTCATGACGGCGCCAAGCCGTTCGCCGGTCGCGTCGGTCGAACCGTCGTTGACGTAGATGATCTCATAGGCCCAGCGGCCGTCGAGCGCCGCGCCGATCTCCTCGATCAGCGGCACGATGTTGTCGGCTTCGTTGCGCACGGGAACGACGATGGAAACCGAGGGCTGGAAAACCGAAGGCTGGGACGACAAATCGAAGCTCGTGGTTGGAATTGGCTTGCCTTAAGGAACCGGCGGTCCCGGCAGGCAGCCGCTTTTATGGGGCGGATGCCCCGTGGGCAACCCTTTTGAGGCGGCCCGAGACCGCCCCTGCAAGAGGCACAATGGTGCCGTCGGCACGGATGGCAAAGCCGAGCCTGCGGGCCGCGAACCAGTAGCGCACCGCCAAGGCGCCGACCAAGCCGACCAGGGCGCCGGCCACCACGTCACTCGGGTGGTGCGCAAGCAGCACCAATCGCGTTAGCAGGATCACGATCGCGTAAGTGAACATGAACACGCGCAGGCGCGGCCACAGCGCCGAGACCGCGAACGCCAGCGCGAACGCCGTCACCGCATGACCCGACGGCAGGCTGGCATAGGCCCCGGTCCCCTCGAATGGGACGAAGTTGAACGGATTGGCCTTGCCGCCGACGAACGGACGTCCTCGACCGATGAGATATTTCAGGATCTCGGCGACGAATACGGGCACGGCAACAGACAAAAACATGAACTGCAGCCGCGTGCCGAGGCCGAGCAGAAGCGCGCGGCTGGTGCCGTGCAATCCCGCCGCAACCAGCGCTAGGACCACCAGCAGGCCCCCGAGCACCGAGAGCACATACTCGTCCTTGCCGAAATCGGTAAGGATGCGGATCGGCCACAGTCCGGGCGCGCCACGTGCCGGCATCAGCTGGATCTCGGTCAGGTCGAACACGACCATCAGCGCGATGACCAGGGCTGCGCCCGCCGCACTCAGCCAAAGCGAATGCCGCGCCAGCTTTCGCGCGGCCTCGGCGCGGCGCGAATGCGAGGGCGTGCGCACGAGCTGTGCCAGGGCGCGCCCCGAGAGCGTGAGCAATTGTGCGCGATAGCTCGCGCGCGGCGAGATGTCGGTTGGTGCCGACATCCTACTCGGTGCCTTCCGAGCGGAAGATCGAGATCGAGATCGCGCGCCCTTGCGAGAAATTGTAGCCGTCGATGCGGGTGCCAACCTTGTAGCGCAGCCCGATCGCCTCGGCGCGCTGCACGAAGCCGCGCTCCGAACGCTGCTCGATCAGCGCGAAACGGCAGCTCCCCTGCCGCAGGAAATCCGCCGCACCCGAACCGTCGGTGAGCACCGTCTGCGTACCCGTCAGGAAGACCAGGCTCGGCTCGTGATAGCCGGCCGCGGCCGCCTTCGGGCCCACGCAGGTGACGTTGCGAAGCGCGCGTGCGATCTCGATGCTCGGAAACAGCGGCGTCAGCGACGGCAGCACGATGCCGTAGACCGTTAGCGCGAGCATCAGGGCTGCGACCAGCGCGTTGAGCAGCGAGCGCTCGGCGTGATTGTTGTCGTGAAGCCACCAGGCGAACAGGCCGAAGATCAGCGAGGCCGCGATGAACGGCCATGCCACGAAAGCAGGCTGCCGCGTCAGCATCACCGCGCCGACGACCGCGATGATCGAGCCGCCCACGGGGATTGCGAACCACCATGCCGAGCCGCGCATCAGCCAGGACCACGACAGCACCCGCCGCTCGAGCGCGCCCGCGGTGAGGATCGCGATCGCAGGATACAGCGGCAGCACGTAATGGGGCAGCTTGGTCAGCACCACCTCGAACACGATCCAGGACGGGACCAGCCAGGCCAGCAGGAATTGCGCGCCGGGCTCGCGCCGCGCGCGCCAGACCGCGGGCGCGGCCATCGCCGCGAGCGGCGCGCCGGGCCAGAACGTGATCCAGAACAGCACCAGATACAGTCCGGGCGGCGCGCCGTGGGATTCCTGCGCGCCCAACTTGCTCAACATGTCGCCGCCGACGGAATCGGCGAAGAAGGCATCGCCCGCGCGCCAGAAGATCGCGACGAACCAGGGCAGCACCAGCACCAGCATCCACATCAGGCCCCAGAGCGGGCGCAGCTTCCACAGCCAGGAGGCATCGCGGTCCTGGATCGCGAGCGCGATGATGGTCAGGCCTGCGAACATCAGGATCAGCGGGCCCTTGATCAGGATGCCGACAGCGAGAGCCGTCCAGAAGATCGCGGGCCAGCTCCAGGGCGGATGGGTCTCGTCCTCGGCGCGTTGCCAAGACAGATAGGCCCGCGCCATCGCGCCCATCGCGGCGACCACGCAGAACAGCAGCATGGCGTCGGTCTTCGCAAGCCGCGCCTCGACGCCAAGCAGCACCGAGGCGCACATCAGAAGTGCTGCAAGCACTGCGGCGCGCCGCGTGACGAAGCCGAGCGCCGTCCAATAGGTCATGAGCACGGCGCCTATCGCGCCGATCAGCGAGGGAAGCCGATAGACCCAGATGCGCAATTCGGCCCGCGGCAGACCGAGCGCCGATGCCGTCTCGACCGCGGCCGATTGCAGCCAGTAGATGCCGACGGGCTTCTTGTAGCGGACGTCTTCCTGGAAGCGGATGTCGACATAATCGCCGCTCTCGACCATCTGCTTGGTGGCCTGCGCAAAGCGCGCCTCGTCGCGATCAACCGGCGGAATCGTAAAGAAGCCCGGCAGGAATAGCAGCAGCGCGCACAGCAGCAGGAAGGCGACCGCGCGGACGTGGCTGGCCGTGGCGATGTCGAACATGGACACGAGCCGGCTGCCCGGATTCACCGGGGATTTCGGCTCGCGGGGAGCTCCAAAACGGGGTGTTGGGTAGGTCTCGGCCATCGGTTCCGCTTACGCTGAAACCGCCATCGCCACAACCGCTTGAGGCAGGGTCATTGAATTCGAATGACAACTGTGTCCGCGGCGCCCGTGGCGTCGATGACGGTCAGCCGCGCAAAGCCGGGACCGGGCGGATCGATCAGCCGCTGACGACGTCCGTCGATCTCACCCTGCGCCGTTCCGTTAACCATGACGGTCATGGGCAGGACGCCGCCGGCGACTTTGACCGGCATGGCTGCGCCCCCCTCGCCACCTGAGCGATGGACGTCGATCCGCGAGCCGTTCAGCGGAAACTGGATGTGCAGGGCCTGCTCGCCCCCGGTCCGCACCAGATCCCCGACCGGGCGGAACCGCCTCAAGGGCAATGGCAGCTTGGCGTTGCTGGCCACGAGAGTTCCTTTCGGCGGCTTCGGCAACGGCAGGAGCGTCTTGCCGGTGCGGGCGAAGGCGTCGAACAGGATCGGCGCGGCGGCAACCCGACCGGTCAGGCCCGGAACCGGCGCGCCGTCGGGCCGGCCAACCCAGACCCCGATGGTCATGCGCCCGTCGAAGCCCATCGACCAGGCATCGCGGTAGCCGTAGGAGGTGCCGGTCTTGAAAGCGATGCGGTTATGAGCCGCGTTCGCCGGCGGCGGGGTACCGAGCAGCACATTGCCCACTTGCCAGGCCGCGACCTGATCGAGCAGCCGCAGCGGCTCGCGCTCGTCCCCGTCGCTCATGATCTCGCGCAGCGGCTTGGTGGTGCCGAGCCGGGCGAAGCCCGCATAGAGCTGGGCGAGGTCCTGCAGCGTCACGCCGACGCCGCCAAGGCCCATGGCAAGTCCCGGCGCCTCGTCTTTGGGCAGAACCAGATTGCCACCGGCCTGACGCAGCCGCGAGGCCAGCCGGCTCGCGCCGACGCGGTCGAGCAGCACGATCGCGGGCACGTTTAACGACAGCTGCAGCGCCTTCTTCACCGGCACCGTGCCCTGAAACGTCATGTCGAAATTTTCCGGCGCGTAGGAGCCGAAGCGCACGGGCCGATCGTCGATCAGACTGTCCGGATGAACAAAACCGTCCTCGAAGGCCAGCCCGTAGATGAAGGGTTTCAGCGTCGAGCCCGGCGAGCGGATGGCGCGGGTCATGTCGACCTGCCCTGCCCGGCGCTCGTCGAAATAATCGGCCGAGCCGACGCGCGCGAGCACGTCGCCGCTCTCATTGTCGACGACGATGATGCCGACCGAGATGTTCGGCCCCAACGCAATGGCACGATCGCGCGCTAGCGGCTCCAGCACCTTCTGGAGGGTGGCATCGAGCGTCAGCTTGATGACTGGCGCGTCCTTGACCGTCGCAAGCGCCGCATCGGAGGCGTGCGGCGCCAGGATCGGCATCGGCTTGCGCAATTTCGGCACAGGAACGGCTTTCGCCTGCTTCGCATCGTCGAGGCTGATCTGTTGCTCCTCGACCATGCGGTCGAGCACGCGGTCACGTGCTTTGCGCGCCGCATCGGGATAGCGATCGAGCCTGCGGGTCTCCGGCGATTGAGGCAGCGCGACCAGCAACGCGGCTTCAGCCAGCGACAACCGCTTCGGCTCCTTGCCGAGATAGGCGATCGAGGCAGCGCGAATGCCCTCGAGATTGCCGCCGTAAGGCGCGAGCGCCAGATAGAGGTCGAGGATCTGCTCCTTGCTCAAGCTGCGCTCGATCTCGATCGCACGCACGATCTGCCGCAGCTTTGCATGGAGCGAGCGCTGCCGCCGAGGCTCCATCAGCCGCGCGAGCTGCATCGAGATGGTCGAGCCGCCCGAGACGATGTGGCCGCGCGTCGCAAGCTGAAACGCAGCGCGCCCCAGCGCCACCGGGTCGATGCCGTCATGTGCGTAAAAGCGCTGGTCCTCGTAGGCGAGCAGCAGCTTCAGATAGGTCGGATCGACGTTCGTTTTTGTCTCGACCGGCAGTCGCCAGCGTCCATCCGCCATCGCATAGGCGCGCAGCAGCTTGCCATTCCGATCGACGATGGTGGTGGAAACCTGGCGGGCGTCGTCGAAAGGCAGCGGACCGAGGGAGTAAACCCACGCGACGACGCCGACGATGGTGAGGATGAGCGAGAATGCCAGCGCGGAGAGGACACGCGGGCCCCTGCCCCTTGCTCCGTCATGGCCGGGCTTGTCCCGGCCATCCACGTTCTTGCCTCTCGCACCAAAGTCCGTGGATGCCCGGGACAAGCCCGGGCATGACGGCGGAGCATGTGGCTCCTTGTCGCTCATCCCATCACCACTCACTTCGCCGCCCGCACCTCGACCGTGCCGGTCCCGGTACGGCCGTAGCGCGAGGGATTGTACATGTCCTCGACATAGGCCTGCGGCAGCACGTATTTGCCGGGTGAGACCACACGCACGACGTAGGCCACCGTGAAGACCGCCTTGGAATCCGAGGCCCGATCGACGGCAGCCGTGAAACGATCGTCGCGGAACTCGGTATCTTCGGGCTCTTCGCCATCCTCGATCCAGCCCAGCGTGCCGCTGTCGCCCGACGACACCAGTTTTGGATTGTCGATTTCCAGGCCGGCCGGCAGATAGTCGGACACCATGATGTGGCCGTATTCGGGCTTGGCCTCGGTGATCTTCAGCACCACGGCGAAGCGGTCGTTCTGCTTGACCTTGCTGATATCGGCGGGCTTGCCGTCGAGCGTGAAGAAACTGCGCTCGATCTTGAAGCCGTTCGATGCCGCGGGCTCAGGCGTCACCGGCGACCCCGACACCGAGACCACCGCCTGCACCGGCGCGTCTCCGGTGTTGGTGATCTTCAGCGGCTTGCCTTCCAGAGTGGCGGCCTTGTAGCTGCGGTACAGCGCGGTCTTGACCGGCTGGCCGTCCACCTCCATCGACAGGTTCTCCTTGGCGAGCGCGCGCGCCGCCAGCACCAGCCACGCATTTTCCTGCGTGGAGGTGTAGGGCGTCAGCCCGCGCGCAGTCTCGACCCGCGACACCGCCTGCGTCAGCGTTGCCTTCGGCGCGTTGCCTTCACTGGCAAGCGACACCAGCGCTGCGGCATCGCGGAGCTGCGAGCCGTAGTCGGTGCGGCCGAACTCCAGCACCGGCTTTGGGGCGAGACTGTCGAGGGCTGCGCCATAGACCCGCTCCGCGCGGTTGCGGTCACCGACCAGCGCGAGCGCCGCGGCGAGCTGCGATTTCGCGATGGGAGTGGCGAGGTTGCTCAGCTTGGTGTCGGCGAGATAGCGGAGGTCGCCGATCGGCGCCGCGCCGTTGCGCGCCAGCACATAGAGGCCGTAGGCGAGATCGCGGCCGCCGTCCTTCTCCGGCTCGTTGCCGTTGACGACCGAGTTGCGGATGCGGTCGAGCGCGGTCTTGAACAGCACATCCGGCACCACAAAGCCCTTTTCGCGGGCGCGAGTCAGGAAGTCCGTCACATACGCGTCCAGCCAGGAATCGTCACCGCCTGCCGACCACAGCCCGAACGAGCCGTTCGAGCCCTGGCGGGCCAGCAGCCGCTCGATGGCGTCGCGGATGCGCTGGTCGACCTCGGTGTCCATGGCCAGGTGCGCACCGGCCGCGAGCTCGTTGACATAGAGCAACGGCATGGCGCGGCTGGTGATCTGCTCCGAGCAGCCATAGGGATAGCGGTCAAGTGCTTTGAGGATCGTCGCCGCATCGAGCGCAGTGGACAGGCTGGCCGAGACCGAGACGCTACCGGTGCCCGGCACGAGATCGGCGAACATATCCGAGGTCAACGTCAGGCTCTCACCCTTCGCCAGCGTCCGGATCGAGCGCCGCGCCAGCACTTGCGTCGCCGCCTTGACGTCGAGCGCATAATGGCGCGCCAGCGCCAGGCCATTCGGCCCCTTGATGTCGACGTCGAGTGTCGCCTGCCCCGCCGCCGTCGCGTCGATGGCGAGCGTGAACGAATTCCGCTGCTTGGCGGCAAGCTTGACCGTGGTCGCGGGATTGCCGGTCATTCTCACTGGCCCGCCGGTCTTCACGTTGATGACGTAATCGCCGGCCTGCCCCTCGACATTGTCGATCTCGAGATTGACCGTGCCGTGGTCGCCGTTGAGCAGGAAGCGCGGCAAGGTCGTGGTCAGCACGACAGGGTCGCGGATCACCACGTCCGTGTTGGCGCGACCGAGCTTGGTCGCGGTCCACGCCACCGCCATCACGCGCGCGGTGCCGGCGAACTCCGGAACGTCGAAGCTCACTTCGGCCGTGCCGTCGGCGGCAACGGTGACGATGCCCGAATAGAGCGCGAGCGGCTTTTGCGCGGGCGGCGAGCCCTGGAGCTCGGCGGCACCGGCGTCGCCGCCGGACTTGATCTGCCCGCGCGTGCCCGACATGCCGTCGATGAGTTGCCCATAGAGATCGCGGATCTCCGCGCTCAGGCGGCGCTGGCCGAGATAATAGTCGTCTGGCGCCGGCGGCTTGTAATTAGTGAGGTTGAGGATGCCGACGTCGACCGCGGCGATCACGATCTTGGCGTCCTCGCCCGGATTGAGCCCGTCGAGCTTGACGGGGATCTTCAGCAGCCCATTCGGCCGGATCAGAGCCGGCGGCGTCAGCTTCACCTGCAATGTACGGGTCTGCTTGTCGATACCGAACCATTTGAGTCCGATCGCCCGGCCCGGCATGCGTTGCGCGGCCGCATCGAGCGGACGGCGCAGCGTTGCCACAACATAGGCGCCGGTGCCCCAGTCCTTGCCGACCGGGAGCTTCACCTGGGCGGTGCCTTCCTTGACGTCGATGGTCTGCGTCGTCAGCAGGCGATCGCCGAGCACGTTGACCGTCAGTTTGCCGGCGCTGCGGACGTTGACCGACACGGTCATCGTGTCGCCCGAGGCGTATTGCGGCTTGTCGATCGAGGTCTCCAGGAGGTCCGGCGTGTCGGCGCTGCCGTCGGAATACCAGCCGACGTCGAACTGTACCGAGGTCACGGGCCCGTCGGCGTCGTTCGACTTCACGTCCAACCGGTAGCGGCCGGGCTGTGGGGTCAGCGAAATCCGCGACGGCTTGTCCGCGGCAACTGTCACGTCGCCGTCGGAGACGCGCGAGGTCGATTTGACCGGCTCGTACTCCCAGTAATTGCTCTGGCGATACCATTGGTAGCGCGACTCCATCTTCAGGAGCTCGTAGCGCAGGCCGTCGCGGCGAAGCCTCTCACCCTCGGGCGAGACGAACACAACATCGAACTCGGCCTTGTCGCCCTCGGCGACGTTCTTGTCGCCGAATAGCGGCTTGATGCCGATCATCGCGGCAGCAGGCGCGACCGGCAGCACGATCTTGCGCTCGACGGCGCGGCCGCCGGTCTCGACCATGCGGACGAAGATCTGCGCCTCCTGCGGCCGCGTCGAGGCCGGCTGCTTGTCGAGCGTGACCGGGAAGGTCGCAACGCCGTTGGCGTCGGCTTCCGGCAGGTTCTCCAGCGGCGTGCGCTCGTTCGAGGTGGTCTCCTCGTCGGCGACGCCGAACTGGTAGCCGGCGAAGCCCGGCCGCTCGGACGCGGGCGCGACCAGCATGTCGCCTTCGAGCGCTAGCCCCGAGGCCGGCGCGCCATAGAGGAAATGACCGTCCGCCTTAAGCTCCACTGGAGCGTTAGCTTTGATCAGCTTGTCCTTGGCAGACAAGTCGAATTCGATCCGATCGGGGACGTAGTCCTCGACCATGAAAGTGGTCTCGCCGACCGAAGAGCCCTTCGGATCGGTGAAGGCGCGCACCCGCCAGGTCCCGGTCGGGACGGCCGAGTTGAGCGGCACCGACAAGGTGCGCCCGCCCGCGCCCTGGTCGGACAGAACGGCGCGGCGGAATTCGACGCCATCAGGACGCTCGATCACCAGGGTCATCGGCCCGCCGGTGACGGCGTTGCCCTGCCCGTCGCGCAACAGCGCGGTGAGATAGACGGTCTCGCTGGAGCGGTAGACGCCGCGCTCGGCATAGACGAAAGCGTCGGCGCCCGCAGGCACGGCCCTGCCCGAAACGCCGCGGTCCGACAGGTCGAAGGCGGAGGACTTGAGGCTGAGGAAGGCATAGTCGGCCTTCTCGCCGGTCACGGTGAGCATCGCCGGCGACAGGCCGCCCTCGCCGCGCGCAAGCCCCGCCTCGAACAGCACATGGCCGCTCTCATCGGTCTTGCGGGTGGCCAGGATCTCGTTGTTGCGCGCGACCAGCCGCACCTCGGCTTTGCCGACCGGATCGGTCGAGGCCAGCGAATTCACGAAGACATGGATGCCGTCATTGCCGGAATAGGCCGTGACGCCGAGATCGGAGACGATGAACCATTGGGTGGCGAGCTGATAGTCGTCGTCCGAGCCCGGCCCCTTGGCCGCGGCCGTCATCACATAGACGCCGGGCTGGAGTTCACCAAGCGCCTGGTCGACCGGGAATGCCGTGGTGACGTCCTGGTTGAGCGTCATCGCGGTGGCAAGCTCGCCGGTCCAGACCTTCACGCCGCGCTCGCCGCCGAGATCGCTGAGCTGGTATTTCGACAGGGTCTTCTGGAAATCGCTGTCGACCACCGTGTTGATCAAATTGCGGTCGCCGATCCGGAACACGTTGATGTTGACGGCTGGCGTGTTGACGCTGACGACGGGAATGCCGCGCTGGCCCGTCCTCGGCAGCACATAGGCGCGGCTGGTGAAGCGCACGAAGGGCTTGCGGTCGCGCACATAGACGTTGAACTCGGCCGATTTCGGAAGGCCTTCCTTCACGGTGGACGGCAGGCCGGCGCGCAGATTGATGTTGTAGCGCTCGCCATGCTTCAGCCCGTCGACGCAGAGCTGCTTGCCCTCGGCCGACAGCGCCGGCTTGTCCTGGCCCGCCAGCGCGAGGTACGGCGCGAAATCGGTGCGTTTTGCCAGCTCCTCCGAGAACTGGAAGCAGGCGCGCGGACTGGCGGAGTCCGAGTCCACGGTGTAGTCGAGCAGCCGAAAACCGTGCTCGTCGCGCATCTTCTCATATTGGCCACGGACGTCGGCGACCTCGCGCATCTCCAGCGACAGCCGCAGTGCATCGAGCGCCGGCCGCCACAGCTTGCGTTCGGACAGCGACTTGCCGAGCACCGCGAGCGCGTCGGCCTCCTCGCCCGCATTGCCGGCGCGCTGGTAGGCGATGTAGGCGGCAGTCGAGGCGCGCTCCAGCAGGAACGTCTGCTCGCTCGAGCTCTTCGGCGATATCTGGAAGATGACCTTTGCCAGCCGCAGCCAGTTGCCTGCGTCCTCCGGCGTGGTCGCCGCGATCTGGCCGAGCACCGACAGGCCGGTGCGATAGTCGTTGCGCCGGAAGGCAGCATCGGCGTCGGTGCGCAAGCTCGCGCCGGTCTTGGCGACCGGCCCCGCCTCGCCCTTGATCTGCGCCTCCAGCTTGATCGCGGAATCGGCGAGGTCGTCCCGCTTGAAGGCTTTGTCGGCGGCCTGCGCGACGCTAAGGCCGAACGCCAGCGTGGCGCAGAGTGTGACGGCGCGAACAAGACCGATCATGGATGGACTCCCGGAAATCGCGGACGAACGCCGCTTGTCGCATGAAATGCGCGGAAAGGTGACGGACTCAAGGCGATGGAACCAAAGGTGCAAACCGTCGCATTCGCCATGACAAGGCACGCCCAGAGGAGACCGATCAAGCTACCGCCGCGCACGCCGTCCTGATGGCGCAGCAATATCCGACCAGTCGTCCGGCGGCCGTGTCCCGGAAGCTGATCAGCGTTCCCGGCGATGTGATCCATCGTCCAGTCTGCTGCCGCTCAACCCGGCACCCTGACACCCCACCGTTCCGCTTTGTCGCGGCTTCGACGAAAACGGTTCGGTTCAGGCTTGGCGAAAGACGATATTTTTCATAATGGCATAGTAGATGAACAGCGGCCCCCAACCAGGGCGGCTCAAGACGGTCCCGTAGCTCAACTGGATAGAGCATCAGATTTCTACTCTGAGGGTTGCAGGTTCGATTCCTGCCGGGATCGCCAATTTCGGTCTCATCCGTTCATCGTGAGCCCGATCTACGGCGCCCACCTGCAGAATCCGTCCTTCACGAACGCGTGGGCCGCCTCGCTCCGGGCTTTGACTCAGGCAAACGAGCCCTATCTATCCGCCGGGCGACGCGCGACCAATAGGGACTTCGATGCCACTATCCGACTTGACGAGAATGGCTATCGCATCTGCGGTGGCTGTTGTGGCAATATCGTTCCTGGCAGTTGACGCGGGCGTCGTGAACTCCGGTGTGATCACAAAGCCCATCGCGACGGCGCAGGCTTCCATCTCGGACGCTGCGGCGAGTCAGCATCAACTTGCCTTTGCCGTTCAGGCATGGACGCGTCGCGGCCACCCGAAGCCTACCCTCGAAGAATGCCTGGCGATCGATTGAAACAGCGCAGTCGCCGCTCTCGTCTCGCGGATGTATGCGCAACGTAATAATCATGTTTGTTATAGGCCGTTATTCCCCCGGATGAAGATCGTCCAAATCCAGCCGAACAGTGCGCTCAAGGCGGCGACCGATGCGGCGATTGCCGCGGTCCGAGTCCACCAGATCTGCCGCTCGTGCCGTTCGATATCCGCCTCGGATTTTTGATTATCTTTCCAGTTCAGCCATTCCTGGGCGAACCCGATCGTCATGACGGGCGCGGTTCCGATCGCGATCGCTCCTGCGGATGCCGCGTCGGTCTGGGCTAGGCGCGCTCGGACGTTGGCTGCACCCGTCTTTTCAAGCACCGCAAGCCATTGCCGGGACTGTTCGTCTGAAACATGCCACGTGCATTCCCTGTAAGGAAACGCTTTCGGTCGCTCTGTCATGGCCTTGCACCGCACTCACCCTTCAGTGTCGCCTTGATGTCGCGCCCACCACCCGGCAATCGCCGCTGCTAGATCCTTCCACAACTCAGTCGGCAAATCCGGCACCGCCACCCGGACGCTGTACCGATCCGTCGTCGCGTCGTGAAACCACTCGGTCGCCGCGAAATCGAAACCAAAACTGCCGGCGTGGCGAATGGGGAAGCCTTTGCCGCTCAGGTCGCGGCTCATGTCCTCGGCGGCCTGCCGCGCGGTCGCCTCATCGAGGGCGCGCCTGCCGCGAAGCGTGACATAGAGGCCGTGGGTGAAATGCAGCTCGGCCGAGAGCGAAGCGAGCTCGGCGGCGAAATATCGCGCCGCGTGGCGACCGTTGCGCAGAATCGCAGCGACGCGCCTTCTCGTCAGGGCCCAATAGGCCACAGAGCCCACGAATGGCGGGAAGTGCGCCGGCAACGCCGCGCCACCGAGAAGCCGGACGGCATTGCGGGTTTCCGCCGCCAGGCTTTCGGACAGCAGCTGGCCCGCCTTGAGGTCCTTCCGGCTCCAATGCACGAACACGGCAGAGCCGAGCCGGCCGTATTCCACCCCGAGCGAATCCAGCTTGTTATGGCTTCGCACCAACACGACTGCAATGTCCCATCGCGCGGCCCATCTCAGGACGCGCCGGATGCGCCCCGATCTGCCAGCGAAACATGTCGTGTCGAAAATCAAGAGATCGAGCCCCGAACCGTCGCAACGCAGAGCCGCTTCGAACGCCCCGGCAGGGGCGCATGAATCGAGCAGGAGAAAGCGTGGCAAGGCTGCCGCAGCGAACGCTTCGCCCAGCGGGAGGCTGGCGGTGACAAGCCGCAAATGGGGGACGAGGCTCTCGATCAGCTCCAGTGTCTCGCCGTAAGTGCCCGGCAGCACCACGACGTCTGCCTTGCCGATGATCCGTGCGGACGCGAGCAGCAGCGCGGAGATCGCGGCCATGCCGGAGGCGGTATAGATCGCCTCGCTCCTGCAGCCCCGCTCGAGTTCATAGAACGAGGGACCACTCACCTTGAGGTCCGCGCGCTGATAGTCGTAGCTGAACACGAACGGACCGCTGCTGGGAGACGCCGCATGCGACCAGGCCGTCTCCGTCGCTCTCCAGTCCTGCAGCGCATGTTCCGCGCGTAGTGCGGCGGCGAGCTGAAACTTGGAGACCACAACCTCGTCGACCGATTGCGGCCGAGCCAAATGCAGCGGGCTCCTCAGGCAATCGTTCAGCAGCCCGATTTCCCTGTGCTTTCGATCGAGATAGGCCTCGGAGGTCTCCATGCGGATCTTGATGAGCGTCTTGATGCGGATCTTGGCAATTGCGACTGCCATTCAACGTTCGGCGAGCGCATTGGCTCCAACAGCCGGGCCCGCCTATCCTTGCAACGAAGACCGGTCCTCGCCGTTGACACGGCACAAGGAGAACATCATGAGCGAGATCAGAGAGCACATGAAGATCGTCGGCAAGGACGGCGCACATGTCGGCACCGTCGACCGCGTCGAGGGCAACCGTATCAAGCTGACGCGGAAGGACAACCCGGAAGGTCACAAGGACCATCATCATTACATCGACACGAAATATGTCGGTGCCGTCGAAGGCGATGTCGTCAAGCTTTCGGTCAATGCCGACGCGGTGCCGAAGTCGGAAGCTGCCTGACACAGTGCAGCCCGTCGGGGACTTTTTGTTTGTTCACGGTCCTGCTCCGCTTCGTTCCCCGAAACGAATCGCGATCGGAAAATCGTCGTCCGAACGAGTCTTAACGGAGCGTTTCGGCGGCTCGCGTCAGGCGTCGAGTGTCACGAGCATAGGCGCCGATGGCGGCGTTCTCGCGCGAAAAAATTGAAGGGGGCGCGGAACGAACTTGCGATCGGCGCGTTCGAAATCCAGTGGTGCCGATTTGCCAGCCCCGATCGGCTCTCGAGAACCCCGTGCTTGTCCCCCCCGAGCACGGGGTTTTTCTGTGAATACCAGTTCTCTCGTAACAGAGAGAGCTCAGTCCGTCCGCTCTTCGCGCCGGTCGCGGGCGAGTTGATGCCAGGCCAGGGCCAGCTCGATGAGACGTTGCCGGTCAGGACCTTCGGCCGCCACGGCGCGCTTCATCGCCGTCTCGGCTTCATGCTGTGGATCGTACTTGGTACACATGAAGCCAATTCTAGCCGGACGATCTGGACAAGCGCGTGGCAATTTCGTCCGTATGATTGCGGGGTAATGCCGTCCTCGCGGATTTGCGACGCAATCCAATTCACGCATCTGTCGAACGACCCGCCCCGATTGGGGGCTTGACTGCGTACCGATCTGTGAAGTGCGTCACAGCCGGCGCACGGCGCCTCCGTTAAACAGTCCTCAGCGCTCCCAGAGAGCGAGAAGGCTTGGGAGATATTCCCGTCATGACGCAAGAAGCCGCAGCCGAAATTCCCGTCCCGACGCGAGGCGAAAGATCCGACCCGCTCGGCATCGCTTATCTTGCGACCATCGGCATCGTGATGTTGGCCTGGATCGCAGGCCTGGTCTGGGCCGCGATCGCGTTCTTCAGCTGGCTAGTGTCCTGACGCGCGGGGCGATCCCCTTGAATCAATTCCCGGCCAGCTGAGGGCCAGCGCCAAAACGAAAAGAGGCGGCTTTTCGCCGCCTCTTCGCTTCAGCCCTCGCCTGGCGTGCTCAGTAACAAGCCCGTGGATCAGCCTGCACGTACTGGCCGCTCGGATAGCGGTAGTAGCAGTTGCCTTGGGCCAGATAGTAGCCGGGGCGCGAAGCAGCCGTCGCGCCGGCGATCGCGCCGGTGGCACCGCCGATCACAGCGCCTGCGGCCGCACCCGAGGCGTTGCCCGAGATCAGGCCGCCTAGCACGCCGCCGACGATAGCGCCGCCAAGCGCGCTCGCGCCGGGATCGGCCGGTGGCGGCGGCGGCGGCGGTTCGTAGGCGACGGGCGGAGCATAGGCCACGGGGACGTCGTCGTAATAATCCTCCGAGATATAGGCCGGAGGCCCGTCCATCCGCTGCGGATAATAATACCGCGCGCCGCCCACATCCCACCACCAGCCAGAGCGGCCGTTGTGGACTTCGTGGCGCCAGCGTCCGCCATCCCAGCCGAGATGGCCGCGATAGGTGTGTCCGCCCCAGTCGCGCGCCGGTGCGGGACCCCTGGCGTAATTGCGTCCGGGCGGCGGACCGCCGGCATTGCGAGGGCCAGGACCTGGACTCGCGAGAGCAGGATTTGGACCCGGACCAGCATGACCAAGACCGCCGGCGTAGGGCTGGACGCCGGCCTGTGGCGCCGGCCGGGCAGCCTGCTGCGGCGGCGGCCCCTTTCGCATGTTCTGCGGCGGCGCGCCGGCGCCTGGCCCGGCCGATGGCTGGGCGGCGTCTCTCGGCGGTCTGGCGTCCTGAGCCTGCGCCGGGACGGCGAGCAATGACATCGCCGAAACCAAGGGAATGATGATCTTGATGCGACTGGACACACTCATGCGTGCTTGCCCCCTACTCTTTCGATTGCCGTCAACCGCCGTGATGCCTGGCGCGATAGACGATTCGGCTCGCGCTGAGCTGATGCCGGCTGACATGACTGACCTGCTTTGGTCGGCTAAGTCCCGTTACAAATGATTAAGATCACGACATTTTTTCGTCCGCGCGGGTCGCTCTGGCATGCCTCTAGTGGGCCGGCTCGATCACATTGCAGTTGCTTCGCCCGGACATCAGGCAGTCCTGCATCTTGCTCGCGGAGGTGAGATCGCGGGCGAGCCACCAGCCGACGCCGAGGATCAGGATCGCGATGATCAAGCCAGCGATGGCGCCGCGGCGGTTGTCACCGGATTGAGGTTTTGGAGTGGATTTCGGCTTCGCGCCCGGTTCGGGCTTAGCTTCGGAGTTGGCTTCGGAACTGGCTTCGGGCTTGGACATGGCTGACCGATCACGGGGGCGAGCGGGCTTTATCACTTCTGCGGCGTGGCGTCACATCCCGTCCAGCTTCTCCCGGTTAGCCTCGGGTCGGCCGGATCGCTTCCTTGCGGGAGGTTTCGGCCGCCGGGATCGCCTGCTGGACGCGCGGAGCGCAGGTCGTAAGCACAAACGCGGTCTGGGTGCATTCCCAATCTGTGCCCAGGACGGCACTTTCGATCGGCTGCGGACGGGCGAGCAGCAGCGTGGCACCGGCCAGGGTTGCCACCACGACCGCGATTGCGAGCGCCTTCAGGCTCAGTCGTGAGATCGTCATACCCGTGCTCCGCGTCTCATACCGGGGCGGACGCTAGGCACCGCCCTGGTGCCCCCTTATGAGGGACATCACAATTCGGCAGTTTTTCCGGGCTACGAGAGATCGTCGGGGGCGGCGATTTTCGTCTACCTGATCGGCTGCGATTATAGGTGGCATCACGGCGCGCGCCGATGTACACGCATCTGCGTCGCGCGGCGCCCGCTATGCCCAGCCGACGTACCAACAGGCAGTGATGTAGGATCGAAAGCGAGGATGACAAGGTTCGCCGATGAGTGGATTTAGGGAACCAGGCTTCTCCGACCGGCAAAAGGCGGCACAGGAAGCACGCAAGAACCTTTTGAACAAATTCAAGTCGCAGCCGGGGCCGGATGATCCCGCGGTTGTGGCGAAGCGTGCGGAGCGCGAGGCCCTTGCGGCCAAGCGCGCCGAAGCAAAGGCTGCGCGCGACACGGAAAAGGCCGAGCAGAAGCGCCTTCAAGAAGAAGCTGCCGCGCTCGAGGCCGCGCGGATCGCCCGCGAGGCCGAAGAAGCCGTCGCGAAGGCGGCCGAAGCCGAGGCCGAGCAAAAAGCCAAGCGGGACGCCCGCTACGCCGCCCGCAAGGCGAAGCGCAAGTAACGTTTGCAAGTCTAACGCGCGCAAGTCACGTTCAATAGAATTTGGACTGAAACAAATGCTCCGGGGGCGGTCTACGTGACCGCCCCCGGATTTTTGGCGCGCGTCTGCCTGTCGCAAGCGCCTCTCGACGTTGGAAGATCAGTGCTTCTTCATTATCCCGTCGTCTTTCTTCATCCCGTCCTTCGACATCGTGTCCTTCTTCATGCCGTCGTCCTTGGACATGGTGTCCTTCTTCATGCCGTCCTTGGACATCGTGTCCTTTTTCATCATGCCGTCATCCTTGCCCATCTTGTCCTGGGCAAAGGCGGCCGGCGACAGCGCGAGGCCGAGCGAGAGAACGGCCGCCGAAATGCCGAGCGCGATGCGGGTACGAATGGTCATGACTGGTCTTCCCTTCGAGATGATGTTGGTTAGCGACGGACGCCGCTATCTGATCTCGACGGATTGCCACGGGGCGTTGTTACGCAGCCGCCGATAAATTTCCGCGAGCCCGCCGCCATCCTTGGTTCTGCGGATGTAGGAGATCGGGAGTGTGCAACGCAGCATCACCGACACTTGCCGCGGCATTCGGTCTCGAACTATCAGACTAGAGAACATTGTCTGAAAGACCGGCTAGGATGGGCCTCAGCGCGGTCTCCAAGACCAGCCCACGATCAAGGCAAACAAGAACGCTCCAAAGAACCGTCCAAGAACCGTCCAAGGGAATCACGCCATGCTCACGCGCCGCCACCTGATCGCGACCGCCGTCGCCGCACCCGCCATTCTCCGTTTCGGCACCGGCACCGCGCATGCCGCGACCACGCTGAAGATCTCGCATCAATTCCCGGGCGGCACCGTCGACAAGGGCGATTTCCGCGACCGGCTCTGTCGCGTGTTCGCCGCCGAAGTCAGCAAGCGCAGCAACGGCGACATCGCCGCCGAGATCTATCCGAACTCCTCGCTGATCAAGACCAACGCGCAGTTCTCCGCGATGCGCAAGGGCGCGCTCGACATCAGCCTCTATCCGATGCCCTATGCCGGCGGCGAATTGCCGGAAACCAATATCGGCCTGATGCCGGGCCTCGTCACCACCTACGACCAGGGCATGCGCTGGAAGAAGGAGCCGGTCGGCAAGGCCTTGACCGACTTCCTCGCCGACAAGGGCATCATCCTGCTCAGCTGGGTGTGGCAGGCCGGCGGCGTCGCCAGCCGCTCCAAGCCGATCGTGGCCCCCGAAGATGCCAAGGGTCTCAAGGTGCGCGGCGGCTCGCGCGAGATGGACATGGTGCTGCAGACTGCCGGCGCATCCGTGCTGTCGGTGCCCTCGAACGAAATCTACGCAGCGATGCAGACGGGGGCGTGTGATGCCGGCATCACCTCCTCGACCAGCCTGATCTCGTTCCGGCTTGAGGAGGTCGCGAAATCGCTGACCTCGGGCGCAGGCGCGTCCTATTGGTTCATGCTCGAGCCGCTGATGATGTCGAAGGCGATCTTCGACAAGCTGCCGAAGAACCAGCAGGACGTCCTGCTCGCGGTCGGCACCGAGCTCGAAGCCTTCGGCCGCAAGGGCGCGCAGGACGACGACGTCGAGGTCGCCAAGGTCTACGAGAAGGCCGGCGCCAAGGTCTCGGCGCTCGATGCCGCGACCGTCGGCAAGTGGCGCGACATCGCCCGCGACACCGCATGGAAGGACTACGGCGCCAAGACCGCGACATCTGCCAACCTGCTCAAGCTCGCGACCGACGTCGCCGCATGAGCCACGGTCCGCTTCCGGATCGTGACGACCAGGTAAACGCTGCCGCAAGGACCGGCCTTGCGGCAGCGATCGATCGCGGTCTCGCCATCCTCAACAACATTATCGTCGTGTTCGCCGCGATTGCGCTGATCGCCGCCTGCGCCATCCTGAGCTACAGCGTGCTCAGCCGCGCCTTGTTCAAGGCTGCCAATTACTGGCAGGACGAGGCCGCGGTGTTCCTGCTGGTCGGCGCGACCTTCATGACGGCCGCCTACGTGCAGCAGAACCGCGGTCACATCGGCATCGAGGCCTTCGTCGGCCTGCTCTCACCACTGGCGAACCGGATCAGGCTCTGGCTGGTCGATGCCGTGACGCTTCTGTTCTGCGCTTTCTTCGCCTGGAAGTCCTGGACACTGGCGCATGAAGCCTATGTCGACGGCCAGGTCTCGAACTCGATGTGGTCGCCGCCGCTGGCCATCCCCTATTCGCTAATGGCGTTCGGCATGAGCCTGCTCTGCGTCCAGATCCTCGTGCAGCTTGCGCTGCCTTTCGCTGGAGCCAGGCGTTCATGAGCGTTTTCGGTATCGGCCTCGCCTACGGGATCGCGACGCTGGTCGTGATGTTTTCAGGCATGCCGATCGCGTTCGCGCTCGGCGCGGTCGCAGTCGTGTTCATGGGCATCTACATGCCCGCCGCCTCTCTCGACACGGTGACGCAGAATGTCTACGAGGAAATGGCCTCGATCACGCTGCTGTCGATCCCGCTCTTCATCCTGAAGGGCGCCGCGATCGGCAAGTCGCGCGCCGGCCAGGATCTCTACTCGGCCCTGCACGCCTGGCTGCACCGCGTCCCCGGCGGGCTCGGCGTCGCCAATGTGTTCGCCTGCGCGCTGTTTGCGGCGATGGCGGGCTCCTCGCCCGCGACCTGCTCGGCAATCGGCTCGGCCGGCATCCCCGAGATGCGCAAGCGCGGCTATTCCGGCGGCTTCGCCGCGGGGATCATCGCCGCCGGCGGCACGCTCGGCATTCTGCTACCGCCGTCGATCACCATGATCCTGTTTGCGGTCGCCGCCGAAAAATCGCTAGGACGGCTGTTCCTCGCCGGTATCGGGCCCGGCCTGCTGCTGGTCTCGCTGTTCGGCGTTTACGCCGTGATCCGCTTCCGCCAGGAATACGCCGCGGCCGAAGCGATCTACAAGAACGGCGGCCCGGAAGCTGCGATCCTCGCCCGCGACGAGTACACGCTCGCGGAACGCTTCAGCGTGCTGCCGCGCGTGATCCCCTTCGTGCTGCTGCTCACCGGCGTCATGATCGCGCTCTATGGCGGCTACGCCACGCCGTCGGAGACCGCCGGCCTCGGCGGCCTCTTGGCGCTGGCATTGATCGCGGCGATCTACAGCGTGTGGCGGCCGAGCGACCTTGCCCCGATCCTGAAATCGACGATCCGGGAATCGACCATGCTGATGATGATCATCGGCATGTCGCTGCTCTATTCCTACGTGATGAGCTATCTGCACATCTCGCAATCGGCCGCCGAATCCGTCGTCGCGATGCATTTGCCGCGCTGGGGGCTCTTGTTCGCGGTCCTCGTCATGGTCGTCGTGCTCGGTTTCTTCCTGCCGCCGGTCTCGATTATTCTCATGACCGCGCCGATCATCCTGCCGCCGCTCCGCGCCGCCAATTTCGACATCATCTGGTTCGGCGTCGTCATGACCATCGTGATGGAGATGGGACTGATCCATCCGCCTGTCGGCCTCAACATCTTCGTCATCCGCAACGTCGCGCCGGATATTCCCCTGCGCGAGGTGATCTGGGGCACGCTGCCGTTCGTGCTTTTGATGATGCTCGCGGTGCTGCTGCTCTGCTTCGTGCCGGGCATCTCGACCGCACTGCCGGACCTGGTGATGGGGCCGGACGGGAGCAGGTAGCTGCGTCCACCATCATTGCTCGCTGCGCTCGCAATAATGGAGAACTAGGAGCTGGCGCGCTTCCTCTTCGCGTTCAGTGCGGAGGCCACGCGGCTCACCGGCGGCTTACCCAGCACGCCGCTCATCTCGTTGGTTGCCGCCAGCAACCGGTCCATATCGACACCCGTCCTAATCCCCATGCCCCCGAGCATATAGACGACGTCCTCGGTCGCGACGTTGCCGGTCGCGCCCGGCGCGTAGGGGCAGCCGCCGAGGCCGCCGGCGGCGGCGTCGATGACGCGGACGCCTTCCTCCAGCCCCGCATAGAGATTGGCGAGCGCCTGGCCGTAGGTGTCGTGAAAATGCATCGCGAGATTGGCGGGAGGGATGTTGGCGCTGACCGCCCGCAGCATCTCCTTGGCCTTATCAGGCGTACCGACACCGATCGTGTCGCCGAGCGAGATCTCGTAGCAGCCGAGATCCCACAGCGTGGTGGCGAGATCGGCAACTGCCTTCGGCTTGATATCGCCGTCGAACGGACAGCCCAGCACGCAGGAGATATAGCCGCGGACCTTGACACCATCGACCCTGGCGCGCGCCAGCACCGGCTTAAACCGTTCGATGGACTCCGCGACCGTGCAATTGATGTTGGCCCGCGAAAAGCCCTCGGAGGCCGCGGCGAACACCGAGACGATCTTTGCGCCGGCCGCGCACGCGGCGTCATAGCCCTTCTCGTTCGGCACTAGCACGTGGAATTCGGCACTGGTCAAATGGCGAACGCCGCGCAGCACGGCGTCCGAGCTCGCCATCTGCGGGATCGCCTTGGGCGAGACGAAGGCGCCGACCTCGACTGTATTGAGGCCGGCCGCGACCAGCGCCTCGATGAAGGCGATCCGGGCTTCGACACTGACCGCCGTTTTCTCGTTCTGGAGGCCGTCACGCGGCCCCATTTCGATGATGCGGACCTTATCGCTCATCTCATTCTCCGGAAGGCTCGACCACGGCGAGCTCGACGCCCTCCTGGACGATGTCGCCGACCTTGCATTTGATGGATTTCAGCACGCCGGCATAGGGCGCACGCAGCGTCTGCTCCATCTTCATCACTTCCAGGGTGAGGATCGGCGCCCCCTTCTCGAGCTTGGCGCCCTCCTCCGCCAGCACGGCGACGACGGTGCCCGGCAAGGGCGCTGCGATCTTGTCCGCGCCGGCCTGCTCCTCCATCTCGCCGCCGAACGGATCGACCCAATGCAGGTCGAATCGCCCGTTGCGCGTGCGCAAATACAGCTCATGGCCGTCGATCACGGCCGCGACGAACGATTTGACGCCGTCAAGCGTCACGTCGAAGCCGCCGTCCCGGGGCGCGATCGCAAATGCCAGCTCGCGTTCGCCGATCACCAGCGTCGCTGGTCCGCTGCCATAGTTCAGCGTGATCTTCTGCTCGGACCCATGACCAACACCATGACCCGCGCGAAACGCAAAATTGCGCTGGCGGCGGCCGACCGGCATCCAGCCAAAGGTCTGCCAGGGCGAATTCGCGTCCGCCTGTGCAGCCTGCCGCTCGTGGTTAATCACAGCGGCCACCGCGGCGCAGAGCTCGAGCTCGCCCGGCGCCGCCGGGGCCTGCGTCAGAACCATCAGTTCGCGCTCGATGAAGCCGGTGTCGATCGCGTTCGCCCTCACCTTCGGATGCGTCATCAGCGCCGACAGGAACGGGATGTTGGTCACGATGCCGCGGACGTCGGACTCTTCCAGCCCGCGGTTCAGCCGCTCGATCGCGACATCCCGCGTCGGCGCCCAGGCGATCATTTTTGCCAGCATCGCATCGTAGTACGGCGAAACCGTATCGCCTTCCCGATAGCCGGAGTCGATGCGCAGCCCCCCCGTTTCAGCGGGCAGACGCCAGGTTGATATCTTGCCCACCGACGGCATGAAGTTCTTGGTCGGGTTCTCCGCATAGACCCGCGCCTCCACGGCGTGTCCGTGAAGCTTGATCTCGTCCTGCTTCAGCGGCAACGCCTCGCCGAAAGCGACGCGCAACTGCCACTCGACCAAGTCGATCCCCGTGATCAGCTCGGTCACGGGATGCTCGACCTGGAGACGAGTGTTCATCTCGATGAAGAACACGTCCTTGCCGTCGGACACGAACTCGATGGTGCCGGCGCCGACATAGTTGACGGCGCCCGCAGCCTTTCGCGCGGCGGCACAGACCGTCTCGCGCTGGGCGGGATTGAGCGTCGGCGACGGCGCCTCCTCGATCACCTTCTGGTGGCGGCGCTGCAGGGTGCATTCGCGTTCGAACAGCGAGAGCAGATTGCCGTGGCTGTCGCCGATCACCTGCACCTCGATATGCCTCGGGTTATTGACATATTTTTCGATCAGCATGCGGTCGTCGCCGAACGCGGCCTTGGCCTCGCGCTTCGCGCTGACGATCGCAGGCGCAAGTTCATCCGCGGAGCGAACGATGCGCATACCACGGCCGCCGCCGCCAGCGGACGCCTTCACCAGAATCGGGAAACCGACCTTCTCGGCCGCCTTCGCCAACGTCGCATCGTCCTGCGCCTCGCCGTGATAGCCTGGCACCAGCGGGACGCCGGCCTTCTCCATAAGCGCCTTGGAGCCGGACTTCGAGCCCATGGCAGTCATCATTGCCGCTGTCGGGCCGACGAAGACCAGTCCGGCGTCGAAACACGCCTGGGCGAATTCGGCATTCTCCGACAGGAAGCCATAGCCGGGATGGATCGCCTCCGCGCCGGTCTTGCGCGCGGCCTCGATCAGCCGTTCGGGATTGAGATAGCTGTCGCGGGCACGTGCGGGCCCGAGCAGCACGGCCTCGTCGGCGAGCGCGACATGCATCGCGTCGCGATCCACCTCGGAATAGACCGCGACCGCGCGCAGGCCCATGGCGCGCGCGGTGCGGATCACGCGGCAGGCGATCTCGCCGCGGTTGGCGATCAGGAGGGTGCGAAAACGGCGGTAGAGCTTTGAGCGGTCCATCGCATCACATCCTGAACAGGCCGAATTTCGTCGGTTCGATCGGCGCATTCGATGCCGCCGAGAGGCCGAGACCGAGCACCAGCCTTGTGTCGGCCGGGTCGATCACGCCGTCGTCCCACAGCCGCGCGGTCGCGTAATACGGGTGCCCCTGGCTCTCATATTGCGCGCGGATAGGTTCGCGGAATTTATCTTCGTCTTCTTTCGACCAGCTGTCGCCCTTGGCCTCGATATTGTCGCGGCGGACCTGGCTCAGCACCATCGAGGCCTGCTCGCCGCCCATCACCGAGATGCGCGCGTTCGGCCACATCCACAGGAAGCGCGGTGAGTAGGCGCGGCCGCACATGCCGTAATTGCCGGCGCCGTAGGAGCCGCCGATCACTACGGTGAATTTCGGCACCGACGCGGTCGCGACCGCCGTCACCAGCTTGGCGCCGTCACGCGCAATGCCGCCGGCTTCGTATTTCTTGCCGACCATGAAGCCGGTGATGTTCTGCAGGAACACCAGCGGAATGCCGCGCTGGCAGCACAGCTCGATGAAATGCGCCCCCTTCAGCGAGCTCTCGCTGAACAGGATGCCGTTGTTGGCAATGATGCCGACCGGAAAACCCCAGATGTGGGCGAAGCCGCACACCAGCGTCGTGCCGTACAGCTTCTTGAACTCGTCGAACTCGGAACCATCAACCACGCGCGCAATGATGTCGCGCACGTCGAACGGCTTGCGCCCGTCGACGGGCACCACGCCATAGATCTCCTCGGCCGCAAACAAGGGATCACGCGGCGGATGCATGTTGAGGTTTGGCCGTACCGATGGCTTCAGCGTGCCGACGATGCGGCGGGCGATGCCGATCGCGTGCGCGTCGTTCTGGGCGTAATGATCGGTCACGCCTGATTGTCGCGAATGCACGTCGGCGCCACCGAGCTCCTCGGCGGTCACCACCTCGCCCGTCGCCGCCTTCACCAGCGGCGGCCCGCCCAGGAAGATGGTGCCTTGATTGCGCACGATGATGCTCTCGTCCGACATCGCGGGGACATAGGCGCCGCCGGCCGTGCAGGAGCCCATCACGATGGCGATCTGCGGGATGCCTTGCGACGACATCTGCGCCTGGTTGTAGAAGATGCGGCCGAAATGCCGCTCGTCCGGAAAGATCTCGTCCTGCAGCGGCAAAAAGGCGCCGCCGGAATCGACCATGTAGACGCAGGGAAGATTGTTCTGCCGCGCCACGTCCTGCGCGCGCAGATGCTTCTTCACGGTCATGGGATAATAGGTGCCGCCCTTGATGGTGGCGTCGTTGGCGACGATCACGCATTCGCGGCCCGCGATGCGCCCGACCCCGGTGACGACGCTCGCCGAATGGACGTCGCCGCCGTAAAGGCCATAGGCCGCGAGCGGCGACAGCTCCATGAACGCGGTGCCGGGATCGACCAGCAGGTCGACGCGCTCGCGCGCCAGCATCTTGCCACGCGAGGTGTGGCGGTTGCGCGAGACCTCGCCGCCGCCGCCCGCAACCTGGCTCAGCTTTTCGCGCAGATCCGCGACGAGGGTGCGCATGGCCTCGGAATTGCGCGCAAAGTCCGAAGAAGACGTATCGATGCTGGAATGGAGCGGCATGTTGGTTCCAATTGCGTGAAGGTTTTAAGCCGTCTCAGCCATCAATTCGCGACCGATCAGCATGCGCCGGACCTCCGAGGTGCCGGCGCCGATCTCGTAGAGCTTTGCATCGCGCCACAGGCGTCCGACCGGAAATTCGGAGGTGTAGCCGACCCCGCCAAGCGCCTGGATCGCCTCACCCGCCATCCACGTCGCTTTCTCGGCGGAATAGAGGATCGCAGCGGCGGCGTCCTTGCGCAAGCTGCGCGCGTGATCGGCGCGGTCGCAGGCACGCCCCACCGCATAGACATAGGCGCGCGTGGCCTGCCAGGTCGCGTACATGTCGGCGAGCTTGCCCTGCATGAGCTGGAAGTCGCCGATCGGCTGCCCGAACTGCTTGCGCTCGTGCATATAGGGCACCACCGCGTCCATGCAGGCCGCCATGATCCCGAGTGGTCCACCCGAGAGGACCGTACGCTCATAGTCGAGGCCGGACATCAGCACCTTGACGCCCTCCCCGACCTTCCCAAGCACGTTCTCCTCCGGCACCTCGCATTCGTCGAAGAACAGCGGATACGTGTTGGAGCCGCGCATGCCGAGCTTGTCGAGATGCTGGCCGTGGCTGAAGCCCTTCGTCCCCTTCTCGACCAGGAAGGCGGTCATGCCGCGCGGGCCCGCTTCCGGATCGGTCTTGGCATAGACCACCAGCACGTCGGCATCGCCGCCATTGGTGATCCACATCTTCGAGCCGTTGAGCACGTAGCGGTCGCCGCGTTTGTCGGCGCGCAGTTTCATCGAGACGACGTCTGAGCCGGCGCCGGGCTCGGACATCGCGAGCGCGCCGACATACTCGCCGGAGATCAACTTTGGCAGATAGCGCTCGCGCTGCGCATCATTGCCGTTGCGGCGGATCTGGTTGACGCAGAGATTTGAGTGGGCGCCATAGGAGAGCCCGACCGCGGCCGAGCCGCGCGAAATCTCCTCCATCGCGACGATATGGGCGAGATAGCCCATGTTGGAGCCGCCATATTGCTCCGGCGCGGTCATGCCGAGCAGGCCGAGGTCGCCAAGGCGCTTCCAGAGGTCCGCCGGGAATAGATTGGCCTTCTCGATATCGGCGGCACGCGGGGCGATCTCCGCCTCCACGAAGGCGCGCAGCGTGTCGCGCAGCATGCTGATGTCTTCGCCCAGATCGAAATCGATGCTCGGGATATTCAAGGCGATTCCTCCCTATTTTGGGGACCGAACCTAGCGGCATCGGGGCCCTTCTGCGGTCGAAAAGGTTGCATTTTCCGCCAAACTTGGCGAGGATTTTCCCAGAGGATTTTCCGATGCCTTTTCAAGTCGCAACCGCGATCCCGCGCCGTGCCGTGACCCCTGCCACCTTCGTCCGCGGCGTCGTTGCCGCTTACGACCGCTACGGCCGCGATCCGACCGAGGCGCTGAGCCGGGGTCAGGTAACGCCGGACCTTGTCAATTCTCCGGATGGGCGGGTCACGGCCGGCCAGTTCGAGGCGCTGGCGGGCCATGCCATGCGCGAACTCGATGACGAGGCGCTCGGCTGGTTCTCGCGGCGGCTGCCCTTTGGCACCTACGGCATGCTGTGCCGCGCCTCGATCACCGCCCCGACGCTGGAGGTCGCGCTCAAGCGCTGGTGCCGGCACCATCGTCTGCTCACCGAGGACGTGCTGCTCGATCTCGCCGTCGGCGAGGAGACCGCGGTCGTGTCCATCCGCGAACTGGCCGACCTCGGACCTCTACGCGAATTCTGCCTGGTCACCCTGCTCCGCTATGTTCTCGGCTTCTCCTGCTGGGCGGTGGATTCGCAAATCGCGCTCCGCGCCGCGGAATTTCCGTACCCCGAGCCCGGCCACGTCTCGGTCTATCCGACCATCTTTTGCCGAAACATCCGCTTCGGTGCGGACCGCGCTTCCATCACCTTCGACAAGCATTACCTGTCGCTGCCGCTCACCCGGAGCGCGGCGGACCTCGACAACATGCTCAAGGGCGCGCTGCGGCTGACCGTACTGCCCTATCGGCGCGACCGGCTGCTGGTCGAGCGCGTTCGCCGCGTACTCCGCAATGCGCGCGGACGCAGTCTCGGCGCCGAGGATGTCGCAAGCGAGCTGGCACTCTCCACCCGCACCATGCATCGGCGCCTGCGCGATGAAGCGACCTCACTGCGGGATCTCAAGGAAGAGGCAAAATTCGAGCTCGCCAAGCAGGAGTTGATGCGCGGGCGCAGCCCGATCAAGCGGATCGCGGAGATCGCCGGCTTCCGCAACGAGAAGAGCTTTTCTCGCGCCTTCCGCACCTGGGCCGGCGCCTCCCCGCGCGAGTTTCGCGGCAGGTATCGCTGAAGCGCGGGTTGTCATGCTGTTCCGGCCTCCGAGATCCAACTTGGAGGCCGCAACATTTCCAAACGGTCTCGCTCAGTTCGAGTTGGTCTGCCCGCCCGGGCGCAGCTTGGTGCGCGAGTGCGTCTGCTTCGGCTGGAAGGCCAGCGCGTCGGCCGACGTCTTCGCGCCGCCGCTCTGTGAGCACGAGCCGCCGATGCCGCCGGCCGCGGCCCGGCAGGCCTCCATCGTCGGATAGCCGCAGCCATGCGCGGCCTGGGCACCATTGGTGATGCAGTAGTCTTCTGCCTGGGCAGCCGGCGCGGTCATCATGAGAAACGCAGATGCAAACAGCGTCGCAGCGGATGCGACGAACGTCTTCGAGATCGAGGTCATGTTGTCTTTTCCTGCTTCAGGGTCCCACAAAAGAGGCCTCGGCATGCGACGCAGGCTGAGGTTCACACCTCGCATGTAGGCCAGCACCAGGAACCGGCAATCACGCTTCGGCGCATTGCAGAACTTCGCAAATCACATGTCACAGTTAGGTGAGTTACTTATGTTTATATCCGCCTTATCCGAACCTGTATCCCGGTAAGGGAGTCACTCCCGCGCCTTCGGATGTTTGGACGTCGTTACGCGAGCTACGTTTTGGGACCCGTCGCCGCCGAACTATCCTGCCGCCGCGATCTCCTGCAATGGCAGCGGCACGTCCTTCGCCACGCCCAGCACCGGAAAGCTGCGGACGTTCTTCACGTTCGGCATCGCGGCGAAATGCAGGAGCTGCTGGCGCATGCTCTCGACGCTCGGCGCCACGCATTTGAGAAGATAGTCGGTGTCTCCCGAAATCCGCCAGCACTGCTGGATGCGCGGGATCGCGGCGATCGAGCTCTCGAATGCCGCCAGCACCGGCTGGGCTTGGCTGCCGAGCTGGATCGAGACGAACGACACCACCTCGTAGCCGAGCAGCCGCTCGTCGATAACGGCGCGCACCGCCCGGATCACGCCGCGGCTGAACAGCGATTTCAGCCGCCTCACGCAGTTGGGCCCGGACACCCCGACGCGCAGCGCCAGCTCGTTATTGCGAACCCGCCCGTCCTGCTGCAACTCGGAGAGTATTTTCAGATCGACGCCGTCGAGCTGGTCACGCCCCGCCATAGCCCACCTCGTCATGGTCGCATCATGCGAGACAGCGAAGCACGGGGCGGAATGGCTGCCAAGGGCAGGACGATGGGAAGAACCGGCGTGGTTGGCCGAGCTTGTCCCGGCCAACCGCGGGCTTTTTACGTGGACGCTAAAACGTGGATGCCCGGGACAAGCCCGGGCATGACGAGAGTTTCGTTGCCCGCCCTCAATGCGTCCACGGCTCGCCGCGGCGGAACGAGAAATTGTCCGCATAGGCGACCGGACGGCGCACCGATTCCTTTGGCTCGATCACCTGGTAGGCGATGCCCTTGCGCTCGCAATAGGCGACCGCCTCTTCCTTGCTGTGGAAGTGCAGCGTGATCTGCTGCTTCATGTCGCCGGACGAGGTCCAGCCCATCAGCGGCTCGACCGCGCGCGGCTGCTCGGGCTCGTAGTCGAGCTGCCATTCCTTGGTCTTCGACCGGCCGGATTGCATCGCGTTCTTGGCGGGCTTGAAAATGCGTGCGGTCATGGACGGTCCGGGCCTCTTGTTCGTCTTTTCGTTCGATTTCGATGCGTCACGGTAGCAGTTGGTGGAAACCGCGGGCATAGTATAGAGACACCTTTAGGGAACTGATCGGTGATTCCGGCCCCCCGGGATGGCTCGCCGATGGGTATAATCATTATGCTGCATCGTGACAATTGCGTACCCGCCTTCCGCGCCGGGGTCTCGCCCGGTGGCCCTGCTTCGTTGACATCTACCTGTCCGTCCCCTCCGAAAGCTCCCGTCGCATGTCCTTCCTGAACATCAACGCCACGCTCCCCGAGAAGGGCCGTGACCTCAGGCTCGACCTGTTTCGCGGCATTGCGAACTGGGCGATCTTCCTCGACCATATCCCCGACAACGTGGTGAACTGGATCACCACCCGCAACTACGGCTTTTCCGACGCCGCGGATTTGTTCGTCTTCATCTCCGGCTACACCGCCTCCTTCGTCTATGCGCGGATGATGCTCGAGCGCGGCTTCCTGGTCGGTGCTACGAGGCTGACCAAGCGGGTCTGGCAGCTCTACGTCGCCCACATCATCCTGTTCGTGATCTACATCGCCTCGATCAGCTATCTGGCGCTGCGCTTCGGCGATTCCGAGATGATCAACGAGTTCAACGTCGCCGGCCTGGTGGACAACGCCACCGAGACGCTGCGCCAGGGCCTGTTCCTGCGCTTCAAGCCGCTCAATCTCGACGTGCTGCCGCTCTACATCGTGCTGATGGGGCTGTTTCCGCCCGTGCTCTGGTTCATGCTGCGCAAGCCGGACCTGACGATGGCATTGTCCATCGTGCTGTGGCTGACCGCGCGCCATTTCGGCCTGAACCTGAACGCCTATCCGGCCGGACAGTGGTACTTCAACCCGTATTGCTGGCAGGTGCTGTTCGTGTTCGGCGCCTGGTGCGCCATGGGCGGCGCGCGGCGCTCGATGACGCTGATCAACGCACCGGTCACGCTGTGGCTCTGTCTTGGTTACATGCTGTTTGCGCTGGTCATGACCATGGCCGGCCGCTTCCCGACCCTCGGCGGCATGTTCCCGGAATGGCTGTTCTCGGCGTTCAACCCGAACGACAAGACCAACCTCGCGCCCTACCGCTTTATCCACTTCGTCGTGATCGTGATCCTGGTGATCCGCTTCGTTCCCAAGGACTGGCCGGGCCTGGAATGGAAAGGGTTCGACCCCATCATCGTGTGCGGCCAGCAGTCGCTCGCCGTGTTCTGCGTCGGCGTGTTCCTGTCCTTCGTCGGTCATTTCGAGCTGTCGATGAGCTCGGGCTCGCTGTTCGCGCAGATCTTCGTCAGCGTCGCCGGGATCGCGATCATGACGACGGTGGCCTATTACATCTCCTGGTCGAAGAAGCAGGACAAGCCGCTGAAGCCGCCGCCGCCCAAGACTGCGGCCGCAAAGGCCGCTTGAACGGGCAGCTCCGATCCCGCCGGACGACAGCGCCGCCGCTTCAGGCCGCCGCTTCGCTGTCGTACTCGGTAAACTTCTTGTAGATCCAGTCACGGCCGTCGTGGCGGCGCCAGACCTTGCCGTAAACGAGCTGCCCGTTGATCGAGCGGCGCGGCACGAACACGGTCCAGAGGTGCCAGATCTCGGTCCAGCTCGCCTGCGGACCGACGGTTCGGACGTTGCGATCGAGAGACATGATACAGAACTCACAGGATACGAGCGCTGCGACGAACTGTGATGTCGTGTGAGCACGAATTTCAGGCAGACCGTCGCAAGCCGAACCGATCTGATAACAGTCGCGAAGGCGCCCGCAACAACCGCTCGCTCTTAACCTAACCGATCAACCTTACCTCCTGTGAGCGCGTGGCGAGACCGGTTGAAAGCGGCCGCCGATTTTCCTAGACTGTGTGCGATTTGAGAATGAGCGCGTCGTTTTGAGGACGCGCGTTGATTTCCAGGCTGACGCGAATTTTTGAAAACGATTGATGGGCGGGGGCCACCACGATGAATTTGCAATGTGCATGTCTGCGCTTGGCGCTGCATTCGACGCCGCCTGCTCTGCCCGCGAAGACGCCGGAGCAGGAGCCGCGGAAGGTCGCCAACGACAATCAGCTGGCCTGGCCATTCCTGCCGTTTCCGTTCGGCTGGTACGCGACGAACTGATGGTTGGAAAAGCGTAACGCGCGCAAGCGGAATATCATCGCTTGGCGGCGTCCGTTAGGCATTGGGCGCTGAAATCCCCAACACCAATATGTCTAGGACGACGCCTAAAGGTTCGACAAAGTTTTACGCATTCCGCGCCGCCCGACCCGCCCCAATGCCTTGAAAAGTCGCGCGGAAAGTCGCGTTGCGCAGGGAATGAGCGCCGAGGGTTAGGAAGGCTTTGGCGGCTGCGGGCATCGGCATCGAACGCGCGCCATGCACGGCTGGAGCTGCGCTCGCCTGGCGCCTCGCCGATTGGCTATTGTTCTGAGGCGCGGGTCTGGCCCACCTCGGACTGGTCGGGGCAGCTGGATTCGAACCAACGACCTGCAGTACCCAAAACTGCCGCGCTACCAGGCTGCGCTATACCCCGAATGTCCGGCGAGCCCCGTCGATACACGCTTCCCAAAGCGCCAGCAAGCCTTCCAAAGGCGCGAGCAAGCTTCCCAAAAGACCGCCAGGACGGGGCAATAAGCCCTCCCGCCTACTTGCTGCCGAACAGCGGGTGGCCCACGCGGTCGCCGGCGCGGATGCCATATTTCTGCGCCGTGCCTGCCACCACCTCCAGAACAGCCCGCGCGGGCCCCCTGGATGAGATGATCTTTGTCGACATCGGCTCGGTATTTTCGGCGATGCGCAGAATTCGGCCGTCGGCGCGAATGAAGATCATGTCGAGCGAGACGTAGGTGTTCTTCATCCACATCGACACCTCCTGCTCGGGATTAAAGTCGAACAGCATGCCTTTGCCGTCCGCCAGTTCCTTACGGTACATCAGGCCAGTCTGCTTCTCTTCCTCCGTCGTCGCGACCTCGACCGAGAACACCTGCACGCCGTTCCTGGTGACGATCTCGAGGGGCTGGAAGCTGGCGGCGCGCACGGGTGCGCTCGCGACGGCACAGCCGGCGATGACAAGGATGGCGGCAAGCCAGCCCTTCGCAAGGGCGAAGACGGCCTTTCGATCGAAATTCATGGATGGCTCTCGAGGCGTGGGACTGGACCAGTCCTTACGTGGCGGTCACCGGAAAAGCCAGAGGCGCGCCGGCCAGCCAGCGCGCCTCTGCTCACGATCGCGGGAATGGAATTAGTGGGACGAAACCGGCGATCCCGTCTCGGGATGGATCTCGGCCGCCATCATGCCCTTGGAGCCGGGCCCGAACCGGACCAGGACATACTGGCCGGGCCGCAACTCGGTCATGCCGAAGCGGCGCAGCGTCTCCATGTGCACGAAGATGTCGGGGGTGCCCTCGCCGCAGGTCAGGAAACCGAAACCGCGCAGCCGGTTGAACCATTTGACCTGAGCCCGCTCCAGCCCGCTGGTCGCCGTCACCGTGACATGGGTGCGCGGCGGCAGCATCTGCGCCGGATGGATCGCAGTCGACTCGTCCATCGAGACCACGCGGAACGCCTGGTAGCCCTTGGCGCGCTGGATGCACTCGACGACGATGCGGGCGCCCTCGTAGGCGGTCTGGAAGCCGTCGCGCCTAAGCACGGTGACGTGCAGGAGCACGTCGGGCCAGCCATTGTCGGGAACGATGAAGCCGTAGCCTTTTGAGGCGTCGAACCATTTGATGACGCCGTGAACCTCGACGAGGTTGGCGCTGCTCTCACCAAGTCCGGTGAACGGACTGAGTGCACTGTCGCGACCGCCACCGCCGTGTTCGCCCACCGCGGGAACTCCGACCTTCTTGGACTCAAATCCGTCCGACGACCCCATAACCCCGGACCCCACACATGCCATGCAACCCGCCTGAATGGCGGCGCCGAATCACGCGTCTTTAGAGAATCTTCTCAACTCGACGCGACGCGAATCTTTCGACTCAAAAGATAACACTCCCGGTTGCGACGCATAGACAAAAAAGAGATTCGGCGGAACCTATGAACAGCTTGCACAGCCGCGAATCAAATTGCTGCCTCAATTACCGACAAAGGGCCCCAGCGTTTCGCCGATGTCGTGGCGGATCACGAGGTCGGCGATGTCGTCCTGCTCCGTCGGCTCGCGATTGACGATCACTAGGCGTGCACCCGATTCCTTCGCCATCATCGGAAAGCCCGCGGCCGGCCATACCACCAGCGAGGAACCGATCGCGATGAAGAGATCGCAGGCTTGCGACAGCGCCGTCGCGCGCTGCATCTCGTCCTCGGGCATTGTCTGGCCGAAGGAGATCGTGGCGGTCTTCACCGGCTCGTCGCACACGGTACAGTTGGGCGCGGCGCCCTCCTCGTCGAAGCGGCGCTTCACCCAATCAAGCGGATAGGCCTGCCCGCATCCAATGCAGCGCGCATACGTGGTGTTGCCGTGAAGTTCGATCACGTGATCGCTTGCGACGCCGGAGGCCTGATGCAGATTGTCGATGTTCTGGGTGATGATCGCGGGAACCTTGCCGGCGCGGTAGAGTGAGGCGAGCGCGCGATGGCCGCGGCCGGGCTTAGCCGCCGCAAAGACCTCCTCCATCGCGAAGCGCCGGCGCCAGGATTCGTCGCGCGCCTCCTGGCTGGCGACGAACTCGTCGAACGGGATCGGGCGGTTGCGCGTCCAAATTCCGCCCGGCGAGCGAAAGTCGGGGATGCCGCATTCGGTCGAGATGCCGGCGCCGGTGAACGGCACGATCCGTTTGGCTTCGGCGATCATGTCGCCAAGACGCTCGACGCCGCTGCGAAGATCCGATGCAATCAACGCCGCCTCCCGTTTTGCTGTTTTACTGATTTGTTTTTGCGCTAGCTGCAACATGCGCAAGCGACAAGATTATTGACGCTGTTCTCCACCGCCACGCAAGACATGGTCGGCAATTTTTTCCGACCCTCGCTTATCACAATCCTGCAATGCCTCCTCCCCATTGACGCCCCAATCAGAAGCGCCAATGCATGTGTTGACGCGACTCAACGTGATTGCGGCGGCAGTGCTTGGGTTCAGTAGGACACATACTCACGTGCAGAGGGGATTTAACATGACCGAGGACGAACAACGCAAAATCCGCGAACGCGAAGAGATCGCCGCCCGTGTCGCCGCCTTCCGTGCCACCCAGGAAAAATTCAAGCGCGAACGTGAAGAGTATTTCGTGTCGACGCTCGACAACGCGCGCAAGGCGGAACGGCCCTCGCTCTGGCCGTAACGACACCGGATCACCGAGCATGAAAAAAGCCCGGAGCATTGCTCCGGGCTTTTCGTTTGTTCAGCCGTTACCAGTGACGGTAATAATGGTGGCGGCGGTAGTATGGTCCATCACCGTAATAAGCGTAGGGACCAGGGCCGTAGGCATAAGCGGGGCCGCCGTAGTAGCCATACCGCGGGCCGTAGCCATAGCCGTAAGGATGCGACGCGGCGACGGCGCCCGCGGTGATGGCGCCGGCGGCAAGACCGAACGCGAGGCCCGGACCGATGCCGCGGCCGCGCGCCTCGGCAGGCGAAGGCGCCGCGACCGCGGTCACGCCAACGGCCGCGACGGTAGCCAGAACTGCCAGTGTCTTCCTCATCATGAATCTCCTCCTTCGTATCTCGCACAGACAACGCCGGCGCGTTGCTATGGTTGCGCGCAAGCCTGTGGAACCGAGTTCGGAATAAATCCGGCCACGCATGGAACGGGCACGCGTTCCGCGAATTGTTTGCTCAAGTGCCGAAGCCTCCGCCGTCCGGTTGAGGCAACAGCACGAAGACCCCGTCAGCATCACCGATGCTGGCGGGGTTTTCAGTTGCACGCACAGCATTGGCAATGCGCCACAATTGCTGCCAGCGGGGAGCCGAGGAGGATAAAGTGCCGATATCCAAATTGCTGGCCCGTATCCGCAGGCTCGTTCCCAGATCCGGAGATCAGCATTACGACGAGATCGTCCGCAGTTTCGGTGTCGGTACGCTGCGCCCGCCGCCGACCCCGATGAGCGACGGCGAACTGGCGCGGGCGATTGCCGAGTTCCTTAAGGAACAGCCGTCGAGCGAGTCCGTAGGCGCCCTCGGCCGGCGGCTCGACCCCACCACCCCACTTTGAGGCGCCGGTCCGCCTTTGTCCGGGAACATGCGCTTCGCGCGCACGTTGGCGTAGCCTTCAAGGAGAAAGGAGGCCGACATGCCCGTTTGGCTCGAAATCCTGCTCAACCTGTCCGGCTATGCCGGCTTCGTGGCGCTCGCCTCACACGGCACCGCGTGCCCAAGCAATTGCGCCGACCATCAGACCTCCACCGACGACCGTTAATTCGTGTGCGGTAGCTGGCCCGCCGTACGCATCAGCCTGTCGGCTTTGACCGCGACACGCGTGTCCTCGAGCTGTGGCCGCAGCGAGACGCTGATCACCACGAAAGCCAGACAAAAGAGCGTGCCGACGATGGCGATGCGCCGGTAGGTGTGGCGGTCGCCCTGATAAAAGGACGGTTCTGAAAAAGGTGTCATGAATTCGTTCTTGGCAAAATTGCTTGTTGGCCAAAGTCGCTTGTTGGCCAAAGTCGGATCGCGTCTTCGCCAGACACCTATCGCAAGTGGCGGCAAGTGCAACGCGATTGCGCTTTTAACCTAACCGAATAGGGTTATCGGCTTCGCGGCAAGCTTCCGTTAGGAGTTCGCCAAGCCTCTTCAGAACAAGCGTCTTCAGAACACGCGTCTTCAGAACTCGGCGAGCCGCTTCAGGCTCGCACGAAAACCGAGGCTGCGATGGCCTGCGACCAGCACGGTGCCGAACACCTCGGCCGTGTCGTCGCTGAACGTCCCGGAGAAGCCGCTCGTTGCCTCCACTCCGCCGAACAGCGGCCGGGCGAAGCCATCCGCAAACGGCGTGTGCTGGTTGGTGACAAGCTCGCCCTTCCAGGTCCCGTGTTTCGAAGGGCCGTTGTTCGAATTGCCGTTCCGTGTAGACGCCGCGCGACCAGAAATACGGCCCGCCGCCGAGCAGAACGCCGTCACGCAGGATCAGCACGCCGCTGTCGCGGCCCTTCAGGCCGTCGAGCATGTGGAGGTGGATGGAATAAAGTCCGTTCTTCATGTTGCGTCCGCCGCTGGAGCAACGATAGCGCCGGCGACGGAGAGCGTCGAGACGGTGAAGCGAAGCTTGTGGTGATCCGTCGTCCGGCTTTGTTCCAGCTTCGCCTGCCTTTCGTTCTCGGAGAACGAATCGGAATCGCAGAAATCGGCACGAAGCAAGCCTTAATATATCGTTCGCACGCAAACGACCGCAGTCGCGCCAACGATCGCGCGCTCACATCGCGTCTTCGGATTTCGACCGCGGTGGCACCGGCGGCACCGAGGGCCTGTCGTTGCGCAAGCGCGGGTGCCGGTCGTACCAAAACACTTTTGCGATCTCGGCGAACATCTCGAGCAACAGCACGCATCCATGTCGCGTCTCCCTCGCCTCACTCGTAGCGAGGACAGGCGAACGGGACTGTGCGAAGCATCACGCCGGCTTGGTCAGGAAAGGCGTGTCCCGCATCGACACAGAAGCCACGACTTGTTCTGCATCCGACTCCATTTCGTTCGCAAGGAACGAATCGGAGTCGAGAAATCCAGCGCAAAACGATCCCTAACGATCGGTGAAGGCGCGCGCGATTGCCTGTTGTCATCGAGATAGTGCGATGCTCATCACGCCGCTCGCTTCGCCGTGTCCTTCGATAGATCCTTCTCCGAAAAGCATTCGAGGATCTGGATGCGGAGTTCTTCCGCGGCCGGACCATCAAGCTTCCTGAGCTGATTCCAGAGCCTGATTACTTCCCGCTGTTTCTCGACAGTCATGGGCACCTCCAAAACAATGTCGCTGCCAAAAGAGATGCGTCACTAGAACAAAATAGGAACAACAAGTCCAGCCCCTCCCCGCGAAACTCGCCGGGCACAGCGCCTTGGGCCTTCCGCGCGCCGACGGTTGCTTTTTAGGTTTTCAACCTTAAGTTCGAGCCACGGCGCGGCGGCTAGGCGCTGAAATCCCTTCCCCGCCAGCCAAGAAGGCCCCGTGCGAAAGCGCGGGGTTTTTCTTTTGGGGAACGCGCCACCGCCCTCCCCGTTAGTCATGCCGGAGCGAGGGATCGTGACCAGAAAATACTACGCCGTCGAAGTGGTGCGTCAGATCGAAGAGACCGTGGAGATCATGGTCGAAGCGCCGGATCAGACCGCCGCACATGATGCAGCGCTCGCGCACCTGAAGGCGCGCGGCTCCGAATATCAGTGGCTCAATCCCAAATGCGATCTCATCGTCTGGCGCGAGCGCCAGGTCGATACGCCGGCAATCATCGACGTTTCCATGTCGCCGGACTAGCGGCCGGAACGAATTTTCCCGGCCCGCATTGTCAGGTCGAATTCAGTGGTGCTGGCGGCCTGTCGCGACGCGGCCGACCAGCTTGAAGAGCCCCGGTCCTCAAGACCGGGGTTTTTCTTTGAGGCGGCCGCACGGAGGCGACTTCATTCGAACGGGGGCCGAACAGCAAAGCAGCCACCCGGGCGTTACGCCGAATGGCTGCTTTGAGAACTGTCGACGCTCGCCTCTGTCCGCCTCATGGACCAGCAAAGTCAGACCGGCAGATTGTCGGTCATCCCGGGCGGGACTTCGCCTTGCTCGGTCCGCTCGGCGAGAAGCTCCTTTTCGGCCTCGTACCAGAAGGTGTCCATCGTGCCTGCGGGCTCGCCAGCCTCCTTCCAGAGGTGATAGGCCCGATTTCGAATCTCTTCTTCGCTGAGACCAGTCATGTGATTTCTCCCTTTCGGAAGCAAAGCCTGACGACGCCCTAGAGTTCCTTAAGAGAGTTCCTTATTGGTTCAGCACAAGCAAGCAATCATTGCAGCGCTCCGCGAAAAGAAGCCTCCGCAACGAAAACGCGAGCCCTTAGACGGAGTCTTTGGCCACCTTCAGCGGCGAGGCCTTCACCGACTTGCTCGCCGGCTTCGCGGCGAACTGCATCGGCTCCTTGGTGAAGGGATTGACGCCCATGCGGGCTTCGGTCGCCGGCTTGTTCACCACCGACATCTTCACGAAGCCGGGAATGACGAACTCGCCGGACTCGTTGAGCTCCTTGTAGCCGACCGTCGCCATGTACTCGATGACCGACTTCACGTCGTTCTTCGACAGCTGCGTGCCCTCGGCAATTGCATCGATCAACTGAGTCTTCGTCATCTTCGCCATGTCTGAATTTCCTTCTGTGCGCGCGAGCAGGCTTTGCTCAGGACGCGGTCCGACCGCGCAACGCGCTTCTGTTTCATGCCAACTTTCATGAAGTGACGGGGCTTAGAACCCATCGACGCCCAAAACGCAAGCAGGGGTTCTGCGGAGGGCCGGACGCCCCGGCAAAGATGCCGCAGCTTCCGCCGTTTTCGCGTTGAACCATTTTCTCCCCGAGGCGTCTAACTCTTTGAAGTCCCCAAGCTTCACCCCCCATCAGAGAGCCCCGCTTCCCCCAGGCGGGGCTTTCGTCTTTGCCTGGACCCGGCCCCGCACTGCCGATCAGGCTGGCCCCCGAGGTCTGCGCCCGGCCACCCCGGTGACCGTCACAAGGCAGGTTCTCTTTTCCGGCCATCTCCTGCATAATGCGGCATGGCAAAAACAAAAGTGACCTTCAAAACCGTCCGCATTGCAGACAACGACTGGAAAATCCTGGCGGATTACCCGGACAGCGAACAGCGCGAAATCAAGGGCTTCACCAGCAAGGCAGACGCCGACGACTGGATCAATGGCGACCGCAAGATCGCGTGGCTCCGCTCCCAGGGATACGCCAAGTAAACCGCGCATGAGTCACGCGCGTATCGCGTGACGCCCGTATGGGTATGAGGCGCGCTTCGTCCCTCCCGCTCCATAGGTTCTTTCCGTGCCGGCGCCTTGCCGAGCAAGCGGCAACGCCCGCGCGTCCTATCGGCTGGACGGGAGCGCCTGGTCGATAAACCTTTGGCTGGGCATGCGCCGTTGAGACTTCGGTAACCTAACGCCTCCAAGCTCCTCTTAGTATCGTTGCGTTGGAGTACCCCACAGTGCTGGATTTTAACGAGCTGCGTGAACTCGCGGCCGATGTTCGCGTGTTCGTCGACATTGCCGAAGACAAGGCCGAAGCGCTTCGCGCCGTCATCACAGCCTATGACGTGGTGCTCGCGATCTTCCCGTCGGGAGAGGGCATGGGTCTCCACGTCATCAAGGGCGGCGAGATCCTGGACAGGATTGCAAACTCACGAACCAATACGAGCTACAGCCACACGGCCATTGCGGTTCCCGACCTGGAGCACGCGGAAGTGCTCAAGCACCTGACGGGCCCGGCCGATCAGCGGCTTGCGGCTTAGAGCGTTTTCAAGTTCGCGCGACGAAAACGCGTCACAACAATCTGGAGCGGTTCTGATTCAAGCAGAACCGACAACGCCTCGTTGCAGACGAGAATTTTTGCACTCCGGAACGCCTTGTTTTAGGAACACGGTTTCTGCGCTCCCGTTGGCCCACACAACCAACCAGGAGTTTGAGATGAAGAAGCTCGTCATTGCGACCGCCGCCCTCGGCCTCATGTGCGGCTCTGCCTTGGCCCAGACCCAGACCGGCCCCGCCGCGCAGTCCGACAACATGCAGAAGCCCGGCATGACCAACACGGACAAGGGCACGATGAGCAGCGGCACGACCGGCGTGAGCCATGACGGCATGAGCAAGGGCGGAATGGTGAGGCCCGACGCCTCCGGCCAGGGCGGCTCCGGCCCGGGCAGCGACCAGGGCGGTACCAAGACCCGCAGCAACAAGAAGTAAGCCGGTTTCCTGTACGGCTCGCTTCTCGGCCGCGTCGCTTCCACAAGCGGCGCGGCCATTTCATGAGAAGGGTCTTTGGAACCTGTCGAATGCACTCCTCACAATCGTGCGCGCACCGGAACGGTCAGGTCTTGCCGCGAGTTGCCCCATCTCCAGCAAGGAGATCGTCATGAGCGTTGAAGGTAAAGTGAAGGAAGGCGCCGGATTCATCAAAGAAGAGATGAACGAACACGGCAAGTCCCCCGAGAGCCAGAAGAAGGCCCAGGAAGGTCGCGACTTGCGCAACGAAGGCCGGATCGAAGACGGCAAGCCGCCGAAGACGACGAAGCCGGGCACCGGTCACTAGATCGCGTTCGAAACCCCGTTTGGTGAAAGCCGCCCCTGGTCATGTCAGGGGCGGTTTTTCACGTTCATGACCAGCCGATACGTGCCCATGCGATCTTCCAAAGCTGTGATCCTCCGAAGGTGCAGTCCTACAAAAATAGCCGGAGGCTCGAAGCATGCAGGGCGATGGCTGGTAGAACGCTCCGGCTGTTGTATGGTCGAACGTTTCTTGTGAGGGGCTGATGAAGATTGCCATTGTTGTCGCCGGCTTGATCGTTGTTGTTGCCGCCGTTCTCGTGGCGGTACAGCCCGGCTTTCTAAAGCCTGCGTCTATGGCACTCGTGAAGAAGTCCGACATCCTCGGCTTTTCGCCAGGGATGACATTCGACGAAATCAACAAGCTCGTCACGCAACGTCGCTACCGCTGCCGTCAGATTCGCGATTCCTACGTCCTGGAGTGCGCAGTCGACGGCGCCAAGGTCACGATCTTTGCCGACGACGTTGACCCTGGGAATCCTGATCCCAAACATCCCATCTGGCGCGTCATTGCGGAGTTGAACAATCCGGGTCCCCAAGACGCTGCCGTCAAATCGATCTCCGACCAGTTCAACGCCCAGCCAACCAGGGACGCCCGGGACGGATGGATATGGACTGTCGGCCGTGGGCTCAAGCTGAGCTACGACGGCGCCGCCTTGAAGCTGGTGGACGAGGCTGAGGAAATCAGGCGTGGCAAGCAGGAAGCAAAGCGCTAGGGAGCGCGACGCCGGGTGCCCTTCAGTGACGAAACCGGTTGACGGCCAACAGCGGCAGCCATGATCCCAGCACCATGCAGATCGCAATGGCTGCGACTAGGACGTATTTCAGGGGATGTTGCGAGGACGCGAGCGAACCTTCGAGGTGAAGGTATGGCAGCATCGCCTCCACGGCCATCCCGATCAGGGCAACCGCAACCAGCCCGCCAACCGCCGAAGCGAGCAGGTTGACGATCCATCCGATCGCGCCGCGCTCGTTCGACCAAGCCTCGTAGATCGCGACAGCCAGCATCACGAGCACAAAGACCAGCATGAAGCTCATCGAGCCGCCGACGCTCGCCTTCGACCCGAAGATTTCCACCAGCAGCATGGCCGCCACCGCGAGCAGTGTGATCGCCTTCACGACTTTCCTCTTTGGTGTCTCAGCACATAGGCCGCGAAGCCAATTCCGATGCCGAGCAGGCTTTGCAGCATGGCGGTTGGTCGCGCCGGGCTTCGCCGGGGTTCAACAAATTGCACTCGGAGAACTGCAGGACCGCCGCGCAGTGACGACCGAAGGCCGGGGACCGATCTATGCAGCTTGCCTATTGGAAAGCCGCTCGAACGCCGTGATGGCCCGGTTGGCCAGCATGAGGCGTCTGTGCTCGCCCTTGCGGACCATCTCTTCGACGGCGGCCGAGAGAAAGCGGCTGGTGAACGGCGCGTCGCTGACTTGTCCGGTGCGCTCCAGATAATCCCAGGCGATCTGCACGGAATGTTCGATGAGATGGGACAGGTTCTCACTCATGCAGAACCTACGCTTGGCGGGAGCGCTTGTTCCGCGCTGGCCAGTAGGTCGGTTCTTCATGGCAGATCTCGAGACGTTCAATTTCCGCACGTTTTCGACTGACGAACAAATGAGGAACGACAAGCGCGCGCCGACGTTAGGTGGAAAAGGAGAGATCGCGATGGCTGACAAGACAGCTGACAACACCGGGGACAACACACAAAAGGATCCGAAGGATTGGGTTTCCGGCGACGACCCGATGACCGGCGCCCAGGAATCCTACCTCAAGACCCTCGCCGAGCAGGCGCACAAGCCCCTCCCCAAGAAGGATCTGACCAAGGCAGAGGCGTCAGAGCTGATCGACACGATGCGGCAAAAGGCCGGGCTCGAGAAGTAGACAGCGGGCATGTACGCCCCGCCCCTGCGAGACGGAAGAACATGACTCACCGATGATCAGAAGTGTCGCGGGAAGGTTGCAGGCGTTCGGCCAACGCTGCATTCACAAACGTTGAGCGCGCTGCATTTCGTCGGGCACAGACAGCGTCGATTGAGCGCACGATCCCGCAATGTCGATTCCACAACTTCAATGCCGGGATCGCGGCCTGTCGCTTTGCGAGCCGGGCACTCATCCTGCTTTGCCTTGCTTCACGTCATGTACGATGTCACCGATGGTGCTTCCCACGACAATCGCGGCAACAACAGGCCAACCGGCGGCTACCATAAGGATGGCCCCGTAGCGCATGTCTTCGCCGGGCCGTTTGTAACTGTCTCGGCCCGAGAACAGGAGCACCGCGATCGGGCAGCCAACTGCGTATCGTCTAAACCATTTCACGACGAGAGACCTTCGTTTACGGGCATTCGTCGCCTCGAACTCCGTCGTGGTTCATGATGTCGGCCGTCCGGCCGCTCGCCGGCAGGCGAAATTTCAGACGATCATGCAAGGCGCGTCAGGCGCCTTGCATGACCTGCTGCCGCTCATTTTCTTGAGCGCGCTGAGCATCGGCTCCGCGCCGAGCTCAGTTCTGTCACTTCGGCAGATCGCGGATTGCCAGCTTGATGACTGTAAGGACAACGAAAGCGGGCGCCCCGTAAACGATGGCGTTCACGGCCCAAGTGATGGCGACGCCCAAGAAAACGGAACTGCCGACAGCTCCCCAGAAAAGGTAAGCTGCGGATATACCCGGCATCTCCCATGCCATCACAGGGGTGGAGTAGTCGGTTAGCTGCTCCATGACGAGCAGCACCGTCGAGACGAGGGCCCCGATTGCCAGTGCGACGGTGAGAACGGATTTCATTGTCTTCAAAGGCCCAACAGCGCCATCACGATCGGAATCATAAAAAAGGCTGCCAGGCCGAGGAGGCCTCCTACGGCAATCTTCACCCAACGCCGTTGAATTTTCGGCTCGAGCCATGTCGCCAGTTTGACCCAGAGCGCATACGCCCATCCGGCAACAATCGAGCGGATAAGTGCAAACAGAAGCTCGCCTAGAATATTGGCCATAGCGGTTAGTCGCGTCAGTTCCGCGGGGAGTTCATCTGCCAACGGCTAAACAACCCCGTGTCCCCCGTGAGTGAGGTGGCCCAGTTCTGCGATTTGCGTCACGTTCTGAGGACCCGGTTAGCGCTGTGGGGCTTCGTGAAGGGCTCGTTTTCTAGCGCTTGAGCAATGCCATCGCCATTCACGGCGCGCTCGGCGCGGCATCGTGACTGCTGACATCAGGGTGGCAGCAGCGGTGTGCGACGAGCCCCGCGATGCCGCTCAAATCTGCGGTCAACCAAAGGACATGCCATGAAGTTCGCCTCCACTCGCCTGATCGCTACTGACATTAAAAATCATGGTTTCGTTCTACGAAATGGTGACCGGATGTTCCGCCGAATGGCTCGCGCCGGTGTTCGCCAAGATCGTGACGCCGGGCGCCAACCTCGCAATCGGCGCAGCCGAGACGGTCACGCTCTGGAAAGAAAACAGTGCCGAGCCCGGCGCGAACCGCACCGCCGTGATCGAGTTTCAGGTTGAAGACATCGATGCGGATTATCAGCGCCTGAAAGACAAGGTTACGCTGGTGCACGAGTTGAAAACGATGCCATGGGGCAACAGGACGTTCCAGTTTCGCGACCCCGAAGGCACGGCGGTATCGCTCTTCATGCCGCCGATCGAGCAGGCCGGACACCGCCTCGCGGCGCAATAGGTCGCGGCAGCAGACCGCCCCGCACACACAGCCAATGGCGCGTGTGCGGCACTGGATTTTCGGTGAAAGTGCATTGAAATTTCGCCGGCTGATTTACTTCATCAGCCGGCTTCACCCTCATGCACATGTGCACCCGCCCCCTGCCCCTCCCCGGATTTTCCTGCTATCTCCTACTCCCTTCGGCTCGGCCGAACCAAAAACCCTCCATCCACCCAGGGAGCAACAACCATGCGATACCTCCACACCATGCTGCGCGTGCGCAATCTCGATGTCGCGCTGAAGTTTTACCAGGATGCGCTGGGGCTGAAGGAGGTTCGGCGGATCGAGAACGACAAGGGGCGTTTCACGCTGGTGTTCCTGTGCTCGTCGGACGATCTCGAGGCGCTGAAGAAGCAGCCACAGACGCGCGGCGCGCCGCTGGTCGAGCTCACCTGGAATTGGGACGAGGAAAAATACGGCGAGGATCGCTTCTTCGGCCATCTCGCCTATGAAGTCGACGACATCTACGCGACCTGCGAGAAGCTGATGAAGGCCGACGTCACCATCAACCGTCCGCCGCGCGACGGCAACATGGCCTTCGTCCGCTCGCCGGATTTGCACTCGATCGAGCTGTTGCAGAAGGGCGATCCGAAGCCGCCGCAGGAGCCGTGGTCGTCGATGCCCAACATCGGCCATTGGTAGGCCTTTTTGCCGGAACCAGCCCCTCTCCTAAGCGTTCTCTCTTCGACAATGCAATTGGAGGAGGACGCGATGGGACGCGGAATTTTGTTGTGGATGCTGGGCGTGCCGATCCCGGTGATCATCTTGCTGTGGCTGTTCTTCGGCCGCTGATCGCCTGACCAGGCTTTGCCTTGCAATGAAAGCTCCGCCTCGGGCGGAGCTTTTTGCATGCGGACCTTTTGCATGCGGACCTTTTGCATGAGAGGATCGGCGCAATCGCCCGTCGCTCGCCGCAGTGAATTCCGCTATTACCCGCGCCGAAAGAAGCGCCGCGGGAGGATGATGTGCCGGACCAAAAACTGACGATCTGGGGCCGCGCCAATTCGGTCAACGTGCAAAAGGTGCTGTGGTGCCTCACCGAGCTCGGCTTGGCTTACGAGCGCATCGACGCCGGCATGGCGTTCGGCAAGACCCGCGACGCCGACTATCTCGCGATGAATCCCAATGCGCGGATCCCGACGCTGGTTGAGGGCGACTTCACGCTGTGGGAATCCAATTCGATCATGCGCTATCTCTGCCTCGCGCATGGGCGCGGCACGCCGATCTATCCCGAGGCGCCGAGGCTGCGCGCCAGCGTCGACCGCTGGCTCGACTGGACGCTGTCGATGGTGCAGCCGGTCGACCGCCCGGTGTTCTGGGGCATCGTGCGCACGCCGCCCGCCGAGCGCGAGATGATCCAGGTGCAAAAGGATGCCGATGCCGCCGCCGAGGTCTGGGCCATCGCGGACCGCCTGCTCTCCACGCGTCCGTTCATGGACGGCGATGCGTTCACGCTCGCCGACATCGCGGTTGGCGCCTATGCGCGGCGCTGGCTCGGCGTCGAGGGCATCACCCGGCCCGCGCAGCCGCATCTGACGCGCTGGCTCGCCGAACTCGGCAAACGGCCCGGTTTTGCGCAATTTGTGGCACCGCCGATGTCGTGAGCGGTGGCGCGGCTTAAAGTCCGTTACGAGCACGATGAATCGGCATTTTGCCGCGCGGCGCCGGGAGGTGGCGGCTACTGTGCATGGGGTTGTTTTCGCGTTTTTTTGTTAAGGCCAGTCGCGCTCGAACAGCAGTACGCAGAAAATCAGCACGAGCGTGACCGCCGCAGTGGCGAGCCGCGCGGTCCAGCTCAGGCCGCGGCCGACCCACCACAGCAGCGCGCAATACATCACGAACGGGACGATGATCTCGGGCCGCATGATGTCCGGCGGCATGGGGGCTCAGCGCCTGACCGTGGTCTCGACGCTGATCGAGCCGCCGATCTTGACGCAGGTGCCGGTGCTCTCGACCAGATGGAAGCCGCGGCCATAGGCGGCGCAGGAGCCCGCTTTCGCGCTCCCGCCGGCACCGTTCAGCGGCAAGGCCTTGCCGGCCTGTGGGCGCTCCGGAGGCGGCAGACGCAAGGCTTCCGCCGCGGCCGCGGCCGTCGTCAGCAACGAGATCAGGATGAGGAGCGGCGCACGCATGCAGGCCGTTCTAGCCCGGACCGGCGTCGCGCGCCATCGGGGTCGCTTTGCCCGGGGATCAGATGAACTTGATGCCGGCCGATTTGCCGCGGCGCCACACCACCTGGCAGCTCCGCCCGGTCCGCGCATCGCGCGCGAACGCCATCCGGATCACGCCCGGGAGCTGGCTCGCATCCTCGTCCAGCGTGATCTTGGCGCCCGTGGCGGAGATGTCCTGGACCAGGCATTGCCGCGCTGCGAATCCGCCGTCGAGCGTGATCCAGGCATGCTGCGACAGCGACTTGCGGGCTGCGCGCTTCTTGGGCGGTGGCATCGGCTTAAATTCTCCCAGTCCAGCGCTAGCTCAGGGAACCTAAGAAACCGTTGAATTCGGCCGACCGATCCTTGGGTGGGATGCTATCCACCGGTGCCAAAAGACCGTTCCCGAACGGCTTGCCCAGGGCGCCAAAGGCCATTATAGGTTCGCCCGCTGCAGCCGCCGGGCATGACTCGGGCGGCCAGCGGCCGTGCCGCGAAAAGCGGCGGGGCCCTGGGTTTGCTCCCTTCGTCTATCGGTTAGGACGCCACCCTTTCACGGTGGAGAGAGCGGTTCGATTCCGCTAGGGAGCGCCAATCTTTTCAATGGCTTACCTCCCTCACCCGCCCGCATGTCCAACGTTTGTCCAATAAACGAATGCACACAGCCGTCGAGTTGGAGGCTATCTGCCGCGAGTTGGCAGAGGCTGCCACTGACCCGGTAGAGCGCGCCGCGCTGCTGGAGATCGCAGAGAACTACGGCAAGAACGCCGCCAACTGAGGCAACGTACTTCTACGTGTTCCGCTTATAAATACACGCGCAAGGAACAAACGAAGATTGATTATTAGCGCAATCTGTTCTCGCCCGGAGAACAACGGGGCCGCCAGCGCAACGCCAACTGAGGCGGCCTTACTCGTTGTTCTCGGTCCAAGTCTGCTCACCGCACTGGCACCTGAACATGCGAACGATTTTCCCGTTTTGCGGATTTAGCATTTTCAACACGGACAGGGGCTTTCTGCCACACTCGCCGCAGGGCTTCACCGGGCTAGGGTCAAAGCTCGAAAACACTTCGTTCTTAAAATCGCGGTCCACTACTATCACCAAGCCGTTGAGCGACTCTAAGTGCCATAGTGTACACTTGTTCCAAGGATTTCCACCGATGACCCCCGACGAATATCTCAAACTGGCGGAGCGATACCGGAAAGCACTGGAGACGGTGAAGGACTCGTTCGCGCGCCAGCATCTCGAAAGCATGGAACGGAGCTACCGGACCCTGGCTGATAGCAAGCGGGAGCTCCGGAAGTCTGGCTATATGGTGGACGCCTTGGGCAAGCTGGGCGATGCGACAACGCAAAATAGACCAATGCGGCTCGTTGCGTCCGGAGATACGCTCCCGTTCGCCACGTGTTCACGGCGGACCAAATTCCTTGAGGTATCTCGAGGGTCGGCACAAAACGGAAACTGGCAACTGAGGCCGCCACCTGCGGCGGCCTATTTCGGAGATTGCAGGCCGGGAGAGGTCAGCCAATCGCTGATGTGCGCGCCGGTATCGGCTAGCCTAGCCTTCCTAAGAAGTGCCTCGCGTTCCGCGCCTGCCGGTAATGCGCTGGCCTGCTCCTTGTACCTTGTTGCCAGTTCGGCCAATCGTTCCTCAAGAGAGTAGGTCTGCTTCAGTCGGCGGCGCTCCGTCATGGCGCTTTCCTCGGGCCATCAACAACGACTCCAAAACTAGAAAACCTTGGTTCAGTTCCAAGGGCGGAACGAACTTAGGCGCCCCCGAAACATTCTAGGAAGATTAGGCCCGCCACCGTGAACCGGCGGGTCCTGGAATTGCAATGCACGGAGAGGTGCACTGAAACTTCGCGCGCTTCTGTCCGTAGTATCAGTATCCGGGATTTTGTTGATCCCTCTCGGGGCTGGACTAAACCCATCGCCGCCGGGACAAGGTATTGTTTGCCCGGCGGCGCAATTTTGGCTTATCGCTCAGGCGAGCACCTGCCAGCGTGAGCTTCAAGCGACTTTTTCCCGACCCACGACGCGCAGTAGTTCGCCTGCCCGGACCTACCAGGAATCGATAATTTGCGAGGTACTTACGGTGCCGCTTTGATGGCGGCATGCCTCCTGTAAGACGCCACACACCTACGCACGCCGACGGCCGGCAGATGAAGATTACCTTCGGCGAGATGCGAGAGATGGGACCGCGCCGCGTGCTGGTCTATTGCCATTGCGGCCATCACGTCGCTCTGGAGGCCGACCGCTGGCCTGACAGTATGAGGCTATCTGACCTTGAGCCGCGTTTCGTCTGCCAGGGCTGCGGTAGTCGCGGCGCCGATGTGCGGCCTGACTTCGCCCCTCCCAAAATGGGCACCAACGCATAAAGGCCGCGAGCGTGAACCGGCGGGCCGGCTCAGCTTTAAGCAGCCGTGGAGCGCTCGCGCTTGGGTTTTACCTGTAGCTGCAAGTCCATTGCCGAGAGCACTGCAAGAACCGTTGAGAAATTCGGAAGCTGTGTGTTGGATTTGAAGGCCCGATAAATACTCGGTCGCTGTAGCCCCGTCTGCCTTGCCACCTCGGCGATGTTGAAGTCGCCAAGGGCTTTGCCGATGGCTTTGCAAATTATCTTGGGTTCAGCCGAAGCGAGCGCAATGTTTAGCTCCTTGGCCATCCTTAAAGGGACAATCGGTCGGTACGATTTCGTCATTTCAGTCTCCCAAAAGAAAAGGCCGGCTCGAAGAGCCGGCCCCTTATGGATCTGCCTGTTGCTGCTCAGTATCTAGCGAGCGACGGGCCTCCGAACTTGTAGTTCAGGCGCACCAAGCCCATATCGACGTCCTGGCGAATCCGGTCGCTGCCGAATACCCCACCCACGGGCGTTGTGAAGCCGATCGTGCGATCGCCAAGGAAGATGTGGTCGTACTCCAGGCCCAGCGACCAGTTTGGCGCGAAGCCGTACTCCAGACCGACCCCGACAGTTCCGCCCCAGCGCGTTTCGCTCGCCGAAGCCAGCCGTGTGCCCGCGAGCGGCGTGCCTGCTGCGGCGTAGATGTCGTACTTGTCACCGACGACGGCGGCGCCGCCCTTCACGTAAAGCAGCACGTTGTTCCAGGCGTAACCGACCTGGCCGGTGATGAGCCCGAAAGCATCGATGGTGGTACGGTTGCGGTCACCGGTCACCAGGGCACTGCCTGGGAAGGCGGTGCTGATGTTGTCGCCCCGGAAGTCGGCCCAGTTGCCCTGACCTTCGATGCCGTACACCCACTGGCCCGACTGCATGCGATAGCCGATCTGGCCGCCGATCGTGCCGCCCGTTGCGTTGTGGCAGCCCTCACCGACCAGGGTACCGGTTACCGGCGTGACAAAGTCCAAGCACGTATGGCTTGAGCCGCCGCCGCCGTTGATGCCGATGTAGAAGCCGCTCCAGTCGTACATCGCCGCAACCATCGGCGGAGCCTTCGTATACGGTCGGGCCGCGAGATCCGCCGCACTGGCAGGAGCTGCTAAACCGAGAGCCAGTGTTCCGGCCGCAGCCGCAATAAGTTTCTTCATTCGAGTCTCTCCCCAGAGATAACGAGTTCAATGAATCGGCGCGTTCGCCCACCTACCAAAGAATAGTACGTCGTACGCCTGCACGTTGCTGTAGCTCGCCTGCAACACTCGTTATCAAAGGGGGTCGGGAATCCTTTATATCTGTTAAGTAGTTGGGAACTGAAAGCCCTGTGGAGTGCATATTGCGATCGGCCCGGCCCCCAGCGCGAACCGGCAGGCCGTGAAGGTCAGCGCCCCAAAGTCCGCTCAATCTCACCGGCTGCCCAAGTCGCTACGATCATCGCGAACCGGAAGCGAGCACGACCAGCGTAGTACCGAACAAAATCCATCATTTTCCACCTGCTTGATTGGCTCCAGCATCTAGACGCCGGGGATATCCAAAAACCGGAAAAACCGTCCGATTAGATTCAATCCACCGCTAGCGCAGCTTGCTCTCGCTCTCCGGTTCCGGTTGGATCGCAGATCTCGGGGAGGCTTGCGATTCGTGTCTTGGTTGGCCGCGCGCTGGAAGCGCTATTGGGAGCGCTGCGAAAACTTCAAGGAATTCGAACAGACCGGCGCATATGACGTCCGCCGGCTGGCCGATGGAAGTATCTTTTCTGCGAGCAAGCTAAGGGATGCCCGCGATTGGCTTCACAAGAGAGACACGCGATATCAGCGCTGGGCATTCTGTGCGAGCGTGGTTGCAATCGTGATCTCCGCCGGAGCCGCAATCGTATCGTACAAAAGCTGGGACAACGCACACAGGGCAGACCGCGCTTGGGTGGGCGCCACAACAATGCGCCTTGGCGAAAAGCCGGCAGTCGGGAGGGATTTACGGTTCTACCTCGAATTCCAAAACACAGGCCGACAGCCAGCTCGAGATGTGTTTTACGAGCCCGACAGCTACGCGTACAGAAAAGACATGACGGGAGACGTAGCGGAGCGTGCGAGGCGACACATTGCTCGGTGCATGGCTAGGCAACCGCGCGACGAGCAAATGACAATCTTCCCCGGAAGAGGCACTTTCGCACCATATCAAATCAAGAAAGATAGTAATCTGATCACAGAGCCTGTGATTGCTGGAGCGGATCTAATTCTGGTCGATGGATGCTTCGTTTACCGCACGGTAGACGAGGTGCATCGAACGGCGTTTTGCTTCGAATATGACGCGTCAAATCCTCAAGTAGACGACGATGGCAAGCCGATCATGAATGTTTGCCTCCACGGCAACTACGCCGACTAGCAAATCTGAGGTTCAAACAATGCCACCACTTCCAGCACACTGCCCGAAGTGCGGCGCCATATTTCCATCGAATGTAATTTCCATCGACAATTCCGATGATATTACAATCGGTAATATTCAGGAGCGCTGCCCGATACAGGGATGTGGCGGTACAGCCAGAGTTATTGAGGGAAATTTCGACTTCGTTGGGCACGCTGTTCGCGTCAGGCGTGCTCCGCCGCGTACACTCGCAATCTTGACTGTCCTTCAAGAGGCGCTTCAGGACGTCGAACGCGGGAAGCCCACCGATGAAGCCATTTCGAAAATTGAACGTGCTTCCCCCGAGCTTGCTAGCGCAATTCGAAAAACGATTGGGTCTGCTGGAAAGCCGCTTCTTGGGACCTTGCTGTTTGCCTTGCTAGCCAGCTGCTCGATGAGCACAAGACTGGACTGGAATCAGCTTGTCGATCAGGTTCATGTCTACCGGACAGGAGCTGCGCCCTATCCGGGACTTGGACAATCAGGATCGAGTGCGTCAGAAACTGAAAGCAAAGCAGAGCCGAGCAGACAGCAACGGCGCTACAAAGAACGCCAAACCAAAAAGCGGCAGCGGCAGATCGAGCGGCAGCGACCAAAGAAACCGTAGCTCTCATTTTTAGCTCCCTAAACAGAGTCTCACTCTCAACGATCATTTCCAGCCGCGGCTGGCGGAATGGTCACTGTAGTGCCGAATATGCGCAAAGGTTTTCTGCGCCGGCTTCTGCGGCTTGGGCTTCTTCTGCTCCTCGACGCGCGTTAGCTCCGCAGCAACGGCAGCACGTAGCCGCGCTGCCCTCGCTTCGATCTTGCCGCCTTCGCCCGGAATGCGGATGGCGCGGCTCATCACTTCCGCCTCAGTTTGGTGACCACAACAGACTTGTCGCCACCCCGGCGATTGGTGACAGAGCTGACCACGAGAGTGGCCGCCTCAGGCGCGCCGTCAGCGCTCGCGGTGATCTCGATCCGGTCGTTCCGCCGCAGGTTCTCAGCAACCTGGTTGAAATATCCGGGGCTGTCGAGAATGTCGCCAAGCGCGTGATCGGTTTTGTAGAAGAACGTATTCCAGGGCATGGCCTGGATTGCGAGCGAGAAGCCGTAAAGGTCCATGGCAACGAGGTCGTGAATATCAGACATCAGACGAGCCTCCCGCCCATACCAACAGCAGGCCCGGTGCCGTGGATCATCTCCTGCAGCTGCTGGACTCGCGTTTGAACTTCTCGCGTCCTGTAGCCCTCGGTGCCTGGCGGGGTCTTTTTGTAGATGGTGTCCAACTCGCGTTGCGCCGCGCTGGTGCCGGCCGGGAGCGCACGGCTCGGCTCATCGTTGAAGCGTCTGCTGCTCACCGTGTTGTCTCCGTAGGTGTGTGCCTTTTGCCGGCCAAGCTCCGAGAGAATCTTGAGAACCGCCGGATCATTGCCCAGTCCGCTTGCATCGACCTTGGCGATCAGGTCGGGCCGAGTCTTTGCAATGTCGGCAAACGCCGATTTGGCATAGGCGAGATTTTCCTTGAAATCAGGAGACGTATGCCCGCCCCATTCCTGCACGAGCGCCTGACCTTCCGCACCGAGCTCGCTCAGCTTGCTGGCTGCATTCGTGATCATCGCGGTTTCGGCTGCCGCCTGGTGTGCTGCGGGCTCTGGTCGCTGGCCGTCCTGGAGCTTGCCGGCGGCCAGGTGGTTCTCCAACCAAGGCTGAAGCGGCTCCGAAGAGGCCGAATGCTCATCAGGAATGGGCTGTGAAAGCGCCTGCGCGCCCTGCATGTCGCCAGCCATCCAGGCTTCGGCTGCGCCCGTATCGATCGTATCGCTCAACTGTAGGCTCCTTGGTGAGGGTTATAGCGGCCCGACGACTCGTGACTCACAGGACCGGGTTTTCTTCGCTTCGCTGTCGTGGCAAGGACCAATGCCCCCGCAACCGCGTTCGCAACGTCATCATGGGCGCCGGGCGCGTGGTCGATCGCATCCTTGCCGCCGCGAGTGGCGCGCCGCTCGAGCAGCGCTAGTTGTGTAATCAGCCGATCATGGTCGAGGAGATCGGCCCCGCGCGAGTTGATCAAAGGCAGCAGCGCGACATACAAGTCGGACCGCGAGCGATCGGCCGTCTCATAGTGAACGCCAAACCTTCGAAAACTCTCGCGGGGCCAGTCCCCCCCAAAGCGGTCCCCGACCACGCGACTGACCCGATAGGACCGCAGTAAGTCGCAAAACTCTTGCACGATGGCTTCAGGCGAGAACGGCGGCCGAACCTCGCGGATAGCATCCAGGATCACTGTCGCGCTCTCGTCAGCGCCGGTCTTGTGGGCGATGGCGAGCGTCATCGAGTCCTTGCCGCTGCCGCCGGCAACGTCCGTAAACGCCACATAGTGATTTAGCCGCTCGGGCTTGCGCTCGGCCACTCCACTCGAGACACAGGCGCGCACGGCCTCGATCGGAATGTAGGAGCTGATGTCGTTTCGGAACTCTCCGAGCCATTCAGCGCTGGCTACCGCAACGTCATCGCGAAGCGCATCCTGGATGATCTGCGGATCCAGCGTCGGATTGAGGACCAGCGAAGGCGCCTTGATCACCAGCACCTTGCTGTCTTTGCCGAAATGCTCCTGGTACTTGTTGTACAGAAGCCCCGATTTTCGATAGGGCGAACTGATGCCAATGATGATTGAATTGGGAAGCGTCGCCGTACCGGGCTTGATGGCGTCGTAAGTCTCGATATCTGGCGAGGCGGAACTGTCGTCGCGATAGAACGCACATTCGTCCAGGACTGCAGCCAGCACCGGGCGACCACGCAGGCTGCGAAAGCTGTTGGTGGCGATGGTCACGTCAACGCGGTTGCTCAGCTCCAGGCCGCTCGCCGTCTCACGCTGCACGAGGCCCGCGAGTAGCGGGATGTCCTGGAAATAGGATTGAGTGTAGCCAAAGATGATCTTGGCCTGATCGCGGTCCGTTGCGAGGCACAGCACGACAGGCCGCTCGCCGGGGCGTAGCCTGGAGCCGCCATCGAACATCGCGGCCATGTGGGCGACCAGAACAGACGCCACGGAGTCCTTGCCGGCACGGCGGCCTGCAATGATCCAAACCTCTTTGACGGGTTCGGCAGGCGGCTCGCGCTCGGCAATGGAGTGAAAGAAGACTTTCTCCGCATCCGTCATGGGGATTGCGAAGATGGCCTTGAGCACGATCTTCCATGGATTCCAGGACGCGCCGGGGAACCAGGGCCCGTAGAGATTGGGATCGTCGATGGCGTCGATGATGTTCAAGGCGGTCAGCCGGTTGTCTACTTCGTTTTGACAGCAGGCTTGCTGGGCTCACGGTGCGTGCTGCCGCCACCAGCGGCAGACTGCTTGCCGCCTTCGCGGCCGGGCATCAGGTAGTCGTCGCCGTGCGGCGGACGCGGCGGCTTGGGATTGCTCATAGTTGTGTTTCCTCTTGGCTGGTGGTGGATGGGCTCTCGGCGGGCTCAGCGAGTCCGCTGGAGGGGCTTGCCGGCGCACGCTGGCTAATGGCGGGTAATGGCGCGAACGAATCCTTGGCGCGCTCTGTGGCTTTGGAGGCCAGATAGGACGCAAGCGAGGGGGTGACATCGCGAGCACGCCGCTCGAGCCCCAGGTCGCTTAGAAGCCGGCGCAGGCTGTTCGCGGCGGTGGTGAACTCCGCGAGGTCGAGCACGCCGCCCGCAACCATCTCAGCCTCAGCCTGCTCGCAGACCACGCAGAGCGCAGAGGCGCGGCGAGCGATTGCGCTCTGAGCGCCTGAGGGATCGCCGCCAAGGTCGCTGATTAGTTCGGCCAGGACATCGCGATAACGGCGCGCGGGCGCGCTGCGACCGTCCACGCCTTCGAGCACGGCAGAACCGTTGCTGATGCGGCTGCGAGTTTTAGACGGAGGCTTTTCGAGGTGGCTACGATCGCACATCAACTTTGGTCGCTCCGAATGGCTTATCGGTCATTTGTTGGACACGATACTACGGCGCATGCATCAACTCACTGTATTTATTAGTTTTTTGGTGTGCGTATCGACACTATATGCCACCTTGTGCAGGCGGATAGCATTCGGAAAGCACTGATTCATGCATCCGCACGAGCGGCGCTCGGAGCGGGACTGCGCCAAAATCACGCGAGAAAAAATCCGCACGAGCTTGCACGAATGCAGCGAGGATCGCCGGCCGGTTTTGCGCGCCCCACACCATCGAACAGCTGTGAGAACCGGCCGGCGTCCAACTATTCTGCCGCACCTGCCGTACCTAAAGTCCGGCATAGGTCCGGCAAGTAGGGCAATGCAGTTGCCGCACCACCACCCCCTTAGGGGTGTGGGGTGGGGCACGGCAGAAATGCGTGGGGAAGTCAGGTACGGCAAATCAATCATCTTCCCGCACCTCAATGAACTTCTTCACCTCGCGCTTTTCGTCCTGACGCTCGACCACTCGCAGGGCGCCAGAGGAGCGCCACACGTTGAGCATCGCCGTAATCTTCGCTCTGTCGGCCTTGCTGTTCGCATCAAGCTCCAGGGCGCGCGCTACGGCTTTACCGACCCATGCAGCTGCCTGGACGTTCTCGCGCCAACTGCCGCTCCTGATGACCGCAGCCACCTTGTCGAAATCAGCCCCGGTCATGCCGGCCAATGGGTCCGGCCATTGCCAGGGCACGACAACGCCCACGCTGTCTCCCGGCCCGCCTAGATGGCCGTTGCCTAGATCAACGCTCTGCAGCCTGTACCAATCCGATTTGTCAGCTGGCGGATGCAGGTTAGCTTTGTCGTTATAGGAGCGGAAATAGAGCCGATGATTCTCGACCCCTGCCCGCTCCCCCTCATCCTTGGACATTCGGTTGACGGCGCGCACAACGCGGCAGGCATCGGTCTTAGCTTTGGCCCCGCGAGCGCTCTCGGTGGTCACCTCACTCTCGATGCCGCCCATCTTGCGCGTATGATCCACGAGGTGAACGGCGCAATTGCCCTTGTCCGCGACCCTGCCCCATTCCTTGACCACCATGTCCTGAGCCGTGTTGTCGTTCTCGGCGACCTCGTGGCAGGACACGAAAGGGTCAATAATGACCGCATCAATCTGATGTTGAACGATCTCGGCGACCAGCGCGTCAACTACCGGGCGCACAATCATGACGCCATTGCGTTGTGTGGTAGCTATGACTAGCCGCTGGTCGCGCCCGCTGTCCACATACAGCCGGTCGCCAATGTCGTCAGCCGATAGGCCATAATGCAGGGCAGCTGCCTGGATTTTGCGCTCCGTTTCCTCCTGGGGGTCCTCTAGATTCCAGAGCCAGACGCGCTGCTGCCTCGGTGGAGTGACACCTAGCAGGTTCTTCCCTGAGACCTTGGCGAGCGCCTCCACCGCGATGAGCGACGACTTACCGACGCCGCCAGGCGAAACCGTTGCGGTGACGAATTTTCGAAGCAGAAGGCTGCCGTAAATCCATTCGCGGCGGGCGATCTCTTCGGCGGGCCGCCATTCATACGGCGTCGCCGCAACGGCTCGGGCACGATCCGGGTCCGCATCCGGGCTTTCCATGGCGTCTGACATGCCGCTGGTGATGAGTTCATGCACCGCGCCATCGCTCAGATGGTCAATCAGGCCGCTGGCCTCTGCGCCCTCCCAAAGTGCGCCTTCGATATCCTCATCGACCAACAGGCCATGGATTCTGAGGCGCTGGAAGCGAGCCGCAAGAGCCTTCAGTATGGTGACGGTTGCCAGAGGATCGTGGCCGAGCAGCAGCTGCTTGGTGCGCTTAACTTCCGCCCGAGCTGCTTCAAAGGACATGTCCGATAACGGCGCAAACTTAACCCTCACAGCTTTCATCGCGCACCCCCGTACACGAACGGAGCGAGCGCCTCAGCCAGCGACGCTGCGATGGCGCAGCGACGCAAAAGGGACGACGCTTGCAGTTTGTTGAGCGTTGCTATAGATTCCGTAGCGTCTTGGCGGACACACAGAATCTCCTGGGGGGCCTTTGCGCCCCCCTCTTCTTTTTCAATCATGTGATTACGCAGCCACCGGCTGGCGGGTTTCCGCCTCGCGGGCCGCAACCCATTCGCGTTCAGCATCCTCGCTAATACGAACGCAATCGAGCACCGGCATGGTGCGCGGGCCCTTACCTACGCGCTGGAGCTTGTAATACGTGCTGCGGGAGAACTTGTGACGGTTGCAGAACTCGTCGATCGTGTAGGACATCTGTCGCACCTTTTGCTGAGGTGCGCTGCTAGAAGTCGCTTCGCACCTTGTGGAGTGCGTATGTATTTGAAGGAACAGCGATCCTAATTCGACCGGGTTGGTTAGGACTTCGCGGTCATCTTCTCACGAAGGCGGGCCAAGGTGTGTTCTGCCAACTCGGCCGCCGTCTTGCCGGATGCGTTTGCCGCATCAATGAGCCGGTTATAAAGCTCAATCTCGTCCCTCGGTGCCCTTTCGTCCATGAGGTTTTTGCGGTGCTGGAGTAGTTGCTTAGCATCCATTCCGGTTGCCTTCGCGACATACGCTCCCGATTGCTTCAGATTGCGCCCGGCCTTGTTCGCGAACGTAACGGCGATCGAGGCCATCGCCATGTTGGCGCTCTGAAACTCTGAATTACCCGTCCGCCCGATCCGCTCATCTTCAAGCTGTCCGATCACGTCATAGAATGGCGCGACGAGCGTCAGATCGGCCTTCATTTCACGGAGGTATTGCACGGCCACCTTCACCGCAGCGATACGCCCCCTCGCCCGGTCGGCTTTGTAAATCTCTGAGGCGGCCTCGAGCGCCGACAAATAGTGCCCGTACGCATCCTCCATGTCAGCCCCGCAGCGCTACGATGTTTGTTGCATCGTCGGCAGCAAAACGCGGTGCTCCTGCCCTGATTGCATCCGCGACATAGGACGGCGCCAAGTGCCCATAGTGCTTTTCAACCATCCGAGTGTCGGAGTGCCCAAGGTTCTTAGCCACGATCATCAGCGGAACGCCATTCATGACGGCATGGCTCGCCCAGGTGTGTCGCAAGCCGTGGAAGTTGATCGGCGGATCGATCTTGGCCCGCTCGTTTGCGGCGTCCATCGGCTCGGCTTGGTGGGAAGGCAGCCACATGTCGCCGTTGCCCTTCACGAACAGCGAGGCGCTACCCGGCCGGCCCGCTGTGATGGATTTCAAGAACTCGATACCCTCAGCCGTCAGGATGATGTGGCGGGGCTTGCCGGCCTTGGACTGCCGTACCGTCAGCGTGCCGCTATCGGCGTTGAAGTCAGAGACCAAGAACGCGCACAGCTCGCCGTAGCGAGCGCCGGTCTCGAGGGCGCCACGGACAAGGCGCCGGAAGTCGGGGTCGCAGGCGTTGATCAGCCTGCCCGCCTCGGGCATCGAGAGGTAATGAACCCGCGCGGATTCCACACCCTCGAAGGGCTCAACGCGGCGCCAAGCGGCGTCTGAGGAAACCTTGCCGTCCCGCCAGACACGGTTCAGCGCGGCCTTGAGCATGGTCAGGATGCGGTTGGCGGTGGACTTGCGGCGCCGTGCCGCGTCGGGGTCGTTCGCCACCTCCCTGAATTTCTGCTTCTCACCGGGCTTTGTCCTGATCCTGGCGGGGGTCTTCGAGACCTTCACATGCCAATCGCGGATTTGATCGGTCGTTAGGGCCTCAACCTCAACCTTCCCCAAGCTGGGGAGAATGAACGCGTCGGCCGCGTATTGGGCCTCTTGCGCAGACTTGCGGTTCGAGTCCAGAAACTGGATGTAAGACTTGATGGCGTCGGCCACCGTGAGGGGCCCAGTGATGCCGGCGGCGGTATGAGCCCGCTTCACCATCCGTGATCGAGCCAGCACCTGCGCTTGTTGATAGCTGAGGATCTCAACACCGTCGGCGTCTGAGAAGTCGTCGGCGGCCGGCAGCGTTTCGACCTCATACTTCTGATCGCCGATGTAGTGGCGCGCCACCCACTTGCCGGTCCCGCTGAGCGGCTTGCGGTAGCCGAGGTGAAGGCCGGGCTCCAACACCCGGTAATAGGGCTTGCCCCTCGCCTTCAGGCGGCTGCGCGCAGTGCGGGTCTCAAGGTTGGCATCGCGGACTGTTCTGGCCATTTGGTCAAATCCCCCGTGTCCAATTAGTGTCCAATATACGGAGGAGAACGTCAATAGACAAATACGCACATACGTGCATTTACTGCTAGAAAGAAAGGCGTTTTGGAGAACCTATGCGCATTCAGAAATACATGGTTACAGCCCTTTCACGGTGGAGAGAGCGGTTCGATTCCGCTAGGGAGCGCCATCATCCGGCGTTAGATGACAGGGCGAATCTGCCGCCCCGCATGAACCTCCCTGCCCCTCGCCTCCGACCAATGTCCAGACTGAACCGGATGCAGGCCGATGGCGCAGCACAAATCTCCCTCGGACGACCAGGCCGGGATTGCCTCGCCGGCGCTGCCGCCATGGATCCACCGCACGGCAGCCTACGTGCCGGAGCGGCGCGCCAGAATGCTGGAGCACATGGCGCGCGCCAGGTCGCTGCCTCGGGCAACGCCTGCGTTGGAGCCGTCGCATACGGCCGGCACGAACATTCTCGGGGACGCCTGCGGCTACGCCGTCCTGTTCGGCATCATCGCGCTGCTGTTTCAGTCGCGCGTTCCTCTCTACCTCGGCGCCTTTCTCTTCTTCACCGATGGCGAGCGCATCGAACTCGCTCTTGCAAAGATCGGCATCCGTCTCGAGCTTGGTACGATCGGGCCCGACATCATCAAGGGCTTCGTATCCCTGTTCGGATGGTTCGCGCTGCTGGCATCGCTGAAAGCGTCCGTCCCCGCCTGGCTCGCGACATGGATGCTTCCAGACACATCGTGGTCCTTGCTCGCCGGAATCGCTCTTTTGTTCGCCATCGTCGAAGCATTCGCAACGCGCGCGATGCAGCATGCATTGCCGTGGTTCGGATTTGAGAGCGACCGAGCGGCCTGGCCTGCGCGACGATCAAGCTCGCTATGGCCCTTGGCGTGCTGGCTCTGCTGGTGCTGCTCGGATGACGCGATCGTGAGGTCACGGGCCTGACAATCGCGGCGCTATGCCGCCCGCCCCGATCTGCGCATTTACCGGAAATTTACCCCTGCTCGTGAGCGCCGGTATCATTTGCTTAGAATTTGATTGCTACCGTGGAAATACGGAAAACCTCCGAAACACGATTGGCGCCCATGTCCGTCGCAGAGTTCCTCAGACAGCGTGCCGTGCATGTCACCGTGAGTGGCAGCTACTCGCTGCCGCGTTGGTACGATTGCGAGGGCAAGCTCCGTACCTTCGCCTGCCGCACCAGCCGCGTTTCACCGTTCCGCATGATGGTCGACGTTCCCGTAGTCGGAAAGGTCGGCGAGCGCGTGACCTCCTACTTCCAGGATTTTGGCGAATTCCAATGCACCATCAGCGCGACGCTGAAATCGGGCTTCCTGATGGAGCTCGACATGACGCGGGCCCGGCGCGCCTGGATGTCGGAAAAGCTGACCTGGCTCGAGAAGAAGCAAAAGGACGCCAGCGTCCAGGAGCTGCGGAATGACGCGCGCTTCGTTCCGCAGGTCGCGCACACCTTCCTGACGCTCGCCGACGGCAGCACCCATGCCTGCTTCATCATCGACGTCTCCACGGCCGGTGTCGCGATATCCTGCGAATACGATCCGCCAGTGGGAACCCCGCTTGCGGTCGGCGCTTGCGTCGGGCGCGTGATCCGCAAATTCGAAAACGGCTTTGCTGTCAAATTCGCCGAAAAGCAGTCGCGGGACGACGTCGTCCGGCTGATCGTCCGCACGGCCATGCTGCAATCGGCCTGATCCTCCGGCCGCGCTGCCCTATCGCAGCCCTATTTCGAGATAAGCTTTTGAAGGTCCGCGCCTCGTTCCGGACGTCATTTGCAGACTTGCGATCGGGGGACCGAATGGCAGTCGAGAAAATTACAGTCGATAAGGTCAGAGTCGACAAGATCACCTGGGACAGGGTCGGCCGGGTCACCGAGCCCGGACGCTACATGTACACGTTCGGCTGGCTCACCATCACCGCCGACGATCTCGATATCTGGAAGCAATACCCGCAGGCCGCGTTCACGCTGATGGCGCAGCATTCCGAGCCGGACGCGTCCACCGGCGAGGAGTTCCATCTCGGCGCCTTCGACGTCGCGCCCGACGCGCCGCCGCCGTTCACCACGCATTGAGACAGTCAAAGCGGGCTACGATCGGCAGCCAGCAAGCCGCGGCAGGGCGCGTGGCGGGAACGCGTGGCACGCCCGTTGCTTTATCATTGCCATGACTCACATCCCCGCCTTCGATCAGGCCTTTCTGCTGTTGCTCATCGTGCTCTGCCTTGGTACGTGCCTTATCCGCGCCTTCTGGGAGGTGGAGCAACTCCGGGGCCGCCGCACCGCGTCCCCATCCCGCGCGATCAAGCGTGACTAGACCGGCTCGGCCGGCCGTGCGTAGCCCGGACGGGGCAATCCCGGCTCTGGACTTGCCGCGGCGACACGTGCATCGTCAATCGAAGAAACCTGCACATTGCCTTGATCTGACTTACCAATCGCGATCCGATGACGGGCGCGCGACCGTTGTCATGGGATGACGAGGTGGTTCTGTCATGCAATTGATTGCGCTCGTTATTCTGCACCTCGGCGACTGTCCTGATGAACGCAGGCTGTCACGCTTGTTAAGAGACGCGACAGCAAGCGCATGACACAAGGTCGCATCAGGGAATGTAGATAAGCGGATCAAGGGAACCTATTTTCGGCGCCGATGTACCTGATTGAAGCGTTACCCACCGTCATCGGAACGGCCGCCATTGCCCCGGCGCTGCTGATGCTGTGGCTCGTCATTGCCGCCGAGGAACGCCCCGGACCGCCGGCCCAGGTCTGGACCGCTTTCCTGCTCGGCGCGGCCAGCATTTCGCTGCTGGGCCTGGCCCGCGCCCCTTTCGCCAAGATGGTTGCGGCCCCGGACAACCCGTGGGCGGCACTGGCCATGCATTCGATCTTCGGCGTCGCGCTGCCGGAGGAAGCGGTCAAGGTGATCGCGATCGTGCTGGTCGCCTCGACCAAGCGGCGGACCTTCGCCAATCCGATGGACACCGTGGTCTATGGCGCCGCGGTTGGCCTGGGCTTCGCCGCCTACGAGAATCTCGCCTACCTCGTCCAGCACGCCGAGATGTGGCGCTCGCTGGCCGCCTTGCGCAGCGTGCTGACCGTGCCGTTCCACGGCGCGCTCGGCATTATCGCCGGCGCCTATCTGACCATCGCGCGCGCCGGCACGGCGCTGGGTGCGAACCGCCATCATCGCGACTGGGCCCGTCTCTCCAGCCGGCTGCTGATCTTCGCAGGTCCGCTCGCCCTGCATTCGGCCTTCGACTTCCCCCTGCTCACGCTTCAGCGCATGCCGGATCTCGATCCGGCGCTGCGGATGTGGTTGGGCGGCGCGAGCCTGCTGATCGGCTTCAGCTCGATCGCCTTCGCTATCCGCCTGGTACGGCGCGTCGCGCGCCATCACGCGCCCCGAACCGACGTCGCGCGCGAGCGCCTCAGCCAGCTCCGCCGGATGTGGGCGCTGCTGCTTGCCGGTGGCGGCGTCGGCTTTCTCGGGCTCGCCTTCGTGCTGACCTCGATCCATCACTGGCTCATCAATCCCGAGCGCAATCTGACGCTCGCCCTGATCCCGATCGGCCTGGTCTCGATCCTGCTCGGCCTCGCACTTCTGATCGTCACGACCGCGATCTATGTTCTCGGCCGCAACCGCATCCGCACCAGCGGCGAAGGTTTTTCGTCGGCGCACGGCGGCGGCTGAGCCGCGGGATGGCAAGCGCGGTGTGCACGTACTAGACTAGATTGAGGACACACCTCTCGATCCGGAGCCTGCCCATGACATCGCCTGAGGATTTTTCCCGGCTGCAATCCGCCATGAGCGGGACGGTCAAGGCACATTGGAAGGCCTTTCTGTTCGAAGGCATCCTGCTTGCGGTGCTTGGCGTCGCCGCGCTGATCCTGCCGCCGCTCGCAAGCCTTGCGATTGCGATCTTCCTCGGCTGGATGTTCCTGATCAGCGGCATCGGCGGATTGATCGCCACCTATTGGGCGCGCAGCACGCCGGGCTTCTGGTGGTCGCTGATCTCGGCCGCGCTGGCCGTGCTTGCAGGCATGCTGCTGCTGGCGCGGCCGATCCAGGCCGTGCTGACGCTGACCATCGTGCTCGGCGCCTATTTCCTCGCCGAGGGCGTCGCCACCATCATGTACGCGCTGGAGCATCGCCGCGAGCCGGGCGGCCGCTGGTCGTGGCTCCTGATCTCGGGCCTCGTCGACATCGCGATCTCGTTCATGGTGATCACGGGATTGCCGAGCTCGGCGGAATGGGCGATCGGCATCCTCGTCGGCATCAACCTGCTGTTCGGCGGCGCCACCCTGATCGGCATGGCGCTGGCGGCACGCAAAAGCAACAGTTGAGGCGCCGCGTGGCCGTCACGTCTATTGGGGGGTGACAAGCCGCCGATCGCACGCTATATGACGGGCCATGATCACCCTCGTCACCAGCTATTTTTGGTACTTTAGCTACGACAGCTCGCTGGCGGCAGGAGGATCGCGCTCAATCTGAAACATTGCAGCAAACGTCCGAACAAGCCGCCAGACCTGGCGGCTTTTTTATTGGCCGGCAGGGTCTCAAAATGACAGGAGCCCGCCGTGCTAAGCACGACCGACGATCTTCGTATCCGCGAACTGAAAGAGCTGAACACGCCCGAAGAGGTGATGCGGGAAGTCCCGCGAACGCTCACTGCGACGCGCGTGGTGATGGCGGCACGCAACGCCATCCATGCGATCCTGAATGGCCAGGACGACCGGCTTCTGGTCGTGGTCGGCCCCTGCTCGGTGCATGATCCCAGGGCCGCGCTCGAATACGCCGAGCGCCTCGCGAGCTTGCGCGAAGAGCTTGCCGACCAACTCGAGATCGTGATGCGGGTCTATTTCGAGAAGCCGCGCACCACGGTCGGCTGGAAGGGCCTGATCAACGATCCTGATCTGGACGGCAGCTTCGACATCAACAAGGGCCTGCGGCTGGCGCGCAACGTGCTCTCGGCGGTAAATAATGTCGGCCTGCCCGCCGGCACCGAATTCCTCGACATGACGACGCCGCAATACATTGCGGACCTCGTGTCCTGGGCCGCAATCGGCGCGCGCACGACCGAAAGCCAGATCCATCGCGAGTTGGCCTCGGGGCTGTCCTGCCCGGTCGGGTTCAAGAACGGCACCGACGGCAATGTGCAAATTGCGGCGGACGCTGTGAAGTCGGCCTCGAATCCGCATCATTTCATGGCGGTGACCAAGCTCGGCCGCTCGGCGATCGCCTCAACCGCGGGCAACGAGGATTGTCACATCATCCTGCGCGGCGGCAGCACGCCGAACTACGATGCGGCAAGCGTCGCGGCGGCCTGCAACGATCTGGCGAAAGCAAGCGTCGCACCGCTCGTGATGGTCGATGTGAGCCACGCTAATTCGAGCAAGAAGCCGGAAAACCAGCCGCTCGTGACGGCCGACATCGCCGGGCAAATTTCTGGCGGCGAGAACCGCATCATGGGGGTGATGGTCGAGAGCAATCTCGTCGCCGGACGCCAGGACGTGGTGCCGGGCAAGCCGCTCACCTATGGCCAGAGCATCACGGACGGCTGCATCGACTGGGCGACCACGGCAACCGTGCTCAAGCAGCTCGCTGACGCGGTCGAGATCCGGCGCAACATCAAGCGCGCAGGGCTGCACGAGCGCTCCGCCTGACCAAACGATTGCGGGCGGGGTGAGGCTGTCGCACCCTGCCCGCTTTCCCGGCGCCTAGCAGCCGCGGCAGATGCTCTTGATCTTCTTGTCGAGCGCCTGATTTTCCTTGCTGAGGGGATCGTTCGGGTCGCTCAGGTTCTTCTCACTTGGCACGTCGCCAGCGCGCGGCTGCCGATGACCGACGGGCGCAGGCGGCAAAGAACCCGCCGATTGTCCCGAGGTCGTCGATCCCTTGCTTCCCGTTTGCGCGAAGCCGGCGCTGCCGAACACCGTCAGAAGCGACAGTGCTAGGATGATGCTTCTCATTTTGCTTCTCCATTCCTCGGGCCAGCATCTCCATCACGACCAATCAGGTCTCGGGCGGATAGAGGTGAACGTCGCCGCAATAATCCACGATACGATAGCGCGTTTCCGATGCCGCATCACCCGCATCAGGTGCGGTATTTTGCATCGGCAACACGTAATTCGGCCCCACCGGCGACTTGCCGGCACCGCCGGGGATGTCGATGACATAGTCGGGCTGACACAGTCCTGACACCCGTCCGCGCAGCTGCCGCATCAAATGCTGCCCCTCGGCGAGTGTCGTTCGCAGATGCGCCGTGCCGGGCGCGAGATCACCGTGATGCAGATAATAGGGCTTGATCCGGCATTCGACGAAAGCTCGCATCAAATCCGAAAGAGCGATTGCGTTGTCATTGACGCCGCGCAAAAGCACGGACTGGCTTACCATGGGAATTCCGGCATCGACCAGCCGCGCGCAGGCGGCACGCGCGGGCCCCGTCAGTTCGCGCGCATGGTTGGCATGCAGCGCCACCCAGGTGGTGGCGCCTTCGGCCTTGAGCGCCGCCACCATCTCGTCGCTGATGCGCGCGGGATCGGCCGCCGGCACGCGGGTGTGAAGGCGGATGATCTTGACGTGATCGATTCCGGCCAGATCGGCCATGATCTCGCCCATCCGCCGAGGCGACAACATCAGGGGATCCCCCCCGGTCAGGATCACCTCCCAGATCTCGCTGTGCGCGCGGATGTAGTCGATCGCCGCGCGATAGGCGGCGTCCGAGAGCGCGTTCTCCTTGCCGGGTCCGACCATCTCGCGGCGGAAGCAGAAGCGGCAATAGACCGCGCAGACGTGAACGAGCTTGAACAGCACGCGGTCGGGATAACGATGCACGATCCCGGGAACCGGCGAGTGCGAATGATCGCCGATCGGATCTGCATTCTCGCCCGGCTGCATCTCCAGCTCTGCGGCAGTCGGAACGAATTGGCGCGCAATGGGATCGTCGGGATCGGACCTGTCGATCAGATCGACCAGCGCCGGCGTGATCGCAACCGCATAGCGTGCGGCAATGCGATCGAGCACCGGCAGCGCTGTGGCTGACACCAGCTGCTCGGCCACAAGTTCGGCCGGCTCGCGCAATGTGCGCGCAAGATTGCTCTTCATCATGTCTCGCTCAACGTTTCATTTGCAGGCGGCGTCCACACCACCTGATCAATTCGCGATGCGCCGCTCGCCAGCATTACCAGGCGGTCGAATCCGAGCGCGACGCCGCTCGCCTCCGGCATCGCCGCGACCGCGGCCAGAAAGTCCTCGTCCAGCGGATAGGCTTCGCAGTAGCGGCGTTGCTTCTCTGCCATGGATAGCGTGAAGCGCTTGCGCTGCTCCTCGGCGTCGGTCAGTTCGCCAAAACCGTTGGCGAGCTCGACACCGCAGGCATAGACCTCGAACCGCTCGGCGACTCGGGGATCGCCCGCCTTCACGCGCGCCAGTGCCGCCTCTGGAGATGGGTATTCGAACAGAATGGTCAAACGGCCCTGCCCCAGATGCGGCTCGACATGCTCGACCAGAACCTTGCTGAAGATGTCGGACCAGATGTCATCCTCGGCCACGCGGACCTTGCCGGCAACTGACCGCGCGAGCGCGGCGCGGTCGCCCTCGCCGCCGGAAATGGTCGCAAGCAGGTCGATTCCCGCAAACTGCTCGAAGGCGCTGGCAACCGTCACAAGCTCCGGCTCGGCGAAAGGATCTGCGGTCCGGCCGCGGAAGGTGAAGGCGCCGATACCGGTCGCCTGGGCCGCGCGGGCGATGAGGACGACGCAGTCGGCCATGATGGCGTCATAGGGCGCGCCTGCCCGGTACCATTCCAGCATGGTGAATTCGGGCAAATGCAGGTCGCCGCGCTCACGGTCCCGGAACACCCGGGCGAACTCGAAAATCCGGGTCTCCCCGGCCGCCAGCAGCTTCTTGCAGGCGAATTCCGGCGAGGTCCGCAAATATCGGCTCACACGGCTGCCGTCGGGCCGCATGATCTCGGTCCGGGGGGCGTGCAGGTGGGTCTCGTTGCCCGGGGAGACCTGGAGAACGGAGGTTTCGACCTCGACGAAGCCCTGCTCGACGAAAAATCCCCGTAGAGCCCCAGTGATGGCTCCCCTGGCCTGCAAGAAGGGCCGGCGGTCGAGATGCCGCGAGGGGGACCAGAACGGCGACATCGGCTTGTCCCCAGCCATTAACCGGCTGTCCCGCAAGCCAGCAAAATGCTGGCATCCAACGGCAAAACCAGTATGTTGCGGCCCGAAACGGGTGCCGCGGTCTGATTTGGGGCCCCAGGTCCCCCATCAATTTGACCACGTCCTGGCCCGAGCCGGGCCAAGCAAGCAGGAAATACAGCTTTGAGAGTCATCGCCAGTTCTATTCGCAAGGGCAACGTGATCGAGCAAGACGGCAAGCTATATGTCGTCGTGACCGCCGAGAACATCCATCCCGGCAAGGGCACCCCGGTCAGCCAGATCGAAATGCGCCGAATCTCGGACGGGGTAAAGATCTCCGAGCGCTACAAGACCACCGATCAGGTCGAGAAGGCCACAATCGAAGAGCGCAACTACACCTTCCTGTATGAAGATGGTGACGGCTATCACTTCATGAACCCGGAGACCTATGACCAGGTCCAGGTGTCCAAGGATGTGATCGGCGATGCGGCGGCCTATCTTCAGGAGAGCATGACGGTCAAGCTATCGCTGCACGGTTCCAACCCGGTATCGATCGCCCTGCCGCAGCGCGTGACGCTGGAAGTGATCGAGACCGAGCCCGTGACCAAGGGGCAGACCGCCTCCTCGTCCTACAAGCCCGCCGTGCTCTCGAATGGCGTTCGCACCACGGTGCCGCCGCACATCGCCGTCGGCACCCGAATCGTCGTGATGACCGAAGACGGCTCCTACTCCGAGCGTGCCAAGGACTGACGGGACCAAAGCGAGCGCAACAGGTGCCGCCGGGGGGCGAGACAGTGGTTGGGAAAAGTTTCCGCTTCGTCTCGCAACTTCTGGCGTCGCTTTCGCTCCTCATTGCCTCTCCACTTGCTGCGGATGAGTTCCGCAGCCCCTCACTCACGGCGCTGCGCGTCGATTGGCGCGCGGCGCTTGACCAGCTCCGCACCGAAATCAACGTCCATCCCCGGGCCGCGGAAGACTTCATCTTCGCACCCCGTCGTTCGGTGCCGCGCTACGATCCGCGCGCGATGCCGGCGCTGGTGCAGCTCAACGCGATCTCCTCGCAATTCTTCACCGGCATCGCCCGCAGCTCCGTGCCCGTGCTGCTGCCGTTCGACGCTGCCGCGTATCTCGAAGCTCGGCGCAATGGCGCGCCGGCGACCGTCGCGCTGTCGCGCTACCAGGCTGACTTCAATTCCGTCGACCTGTTCGATGCCGGTCCCGCCGGCTACAGCGCGACCTTTTCGTTCGAGCCTGGTACTGGAGACGGCATGCCGAGCCGGGTCTTCGCAAGGCCGGTCGAGGTGCAGATCACGGGCTCGGCGCTGGTCTATGACATTGCCGATCCCTCGGGCGGCAAGGGCGAGCCGGTCAAACCGCTCGCGGCGCTCTACCCGGACCTGCGCAAGTTCATCCGGGAAGGCTATATGCGCTACGCTTTCACCCGTTTCGGCGTCGCCTATGTGGTGTCGATCCAATGCCTCGACAGCGTTGCCAAGCCGCGGCGGCTTGCCTGCAAGGAGGCCTATCCGGTCGCCGAGCGCTTCCTGAAGGCGCTGCGCGTGGCGGGCGGCCAGCGCATGCGGCCGCTCACGGACATCGCTTCCAACATTCTCGATCGTCCCACGGTGCGCTCCCCGGACTTCACCTACAGGCCGAGCGGCGACATCATCCCGAACACCGGCTATCGCAAGCAGGGCGGCCATCCCGACGTGATGGCCTACGCACAGATCCGCTTTCCTCTCGAGAAGGCGCCCGCGTTCGTACACTCGCAATCCTATGCCAAGCGCGACAAGATGGAGAGCACGACCGCTTACCCCTGGCGCGACAATTTCTGCGAAGCCCGCAGTTTCGAGGTCTGGCAATGCGGCGGCGGTTATGGCCATCAGGGCGAGGACATCCGCGCGGCTGAGTGCCCATCGCCTGGTGAAGGCCGCCACGCCTGCGATCCAAAGCAGCGCGCCGTCGTCGCCGTGCGCGATGCGAGGGTCATACGCGCTGCCAAGGATCAGGCCGTGACGCTGCAAATCAACAGCCGGACCGAGCACATCCGTTTCCGCTACATGCATATGAACCCGCAGGCGCTGAACGCCGACGGCCTGCTCAACGGCCGCATCGTATCGGAGGGCGAGAAGATCGGCGTGGTCTCGAATTATCTCGACCATCCCGCCGGCACCTCGATGCACCTGCATTTCGACGTGCAAGTGTTCACCCGCGACGGCTGGATCTGGGTCAGTCCTTACGTCACGCTGGTCTCGGCCTATGAGCGCCTGATCCGCGCCCGCGGCCGCGAGGTCGGCCCGGAGATCGCCGGCACGCCACAGCCCGTGGCGCATGCGCTGCCGGAGGACGTGCTCAAGCCGGACCTGCGCGAGGGATCGGGCGGCGACGAGAACTGACGGCTTGCTCTTTCCAATGCCAGGCAGCGCAAAAGCGTGTTGCCGCACACACGGCCCACTGAAGGCAGAAGGAACTGGGTTGATGAGTGCCGGACTGATTGGTCTCCTCGATGATATCGCCGCGATTGCAAAGGTGGCGGCAGCCTCGCTCGACGATGTCGCGGGCCAGACGGCCAAGGCGGGAGCAAAGGCGGCTGGCGTGGTCATCGATGATGCAGCCGTCACTCCGAATTACGTGATCGGCTTTGCCTCGAAACGCGAACTGCCGATCGTAGGCAAGATTGCGGTTGGGTCGCTGCGCAATAAATTGCTGATCCTGCTGCCCATTGCCCTGTTGCTTGGTTATTTCCTTCCCGCCGCGGTCACGCCGCTGCTCATGCTGGGCGGCGCCTTTCTGTGCTATGAGGGCACCGAGAAGGTGCTCGAAGCCGTGATGCCGCATGATGCGCGCCACCACGAAGCCCAGCCCCAGCCAATTGCATTGAACGCGCGGTCGGTCGAGGACGAGAAAGTCGCAAGCGCCATCAAAACGGATTTCATCCTGTCGGCGGAGATCATGGCGATCACGCTGGCGGCCGTCCCGGCGGGCAGCATCTGGACCCAGGCGCTCGTGCTCGCACTCGTCGCCATTTTCATCACTGTTGGAGTCTACGGCGTGGTCGCCCTGATCGTGAAGGCGGACGATGTCGGCCTGGCCCTTGCGCGGTATGACGGCGCCTCGCTTATTGGCGGCGGAATCCGATTGCTTGGACGTGCGCTGGTCCGCGGCATGCCTGTCTTCCTGGCGGTGCTGAGCACCATCGGCACCGCCGCGATGATCTGGGTCGGTGGCGGCATCATCCTGCACGGCATCGAACAATACGGCCCACCGGTGGTCGGCCATACGGTTCATGCCGCGACCGAGGCTGCCGCGCACCTCCTTCCCTCCATTGCCGGCACCGTCGGATGGGCGGTCGAGGCAGCCATTTCAGGCATTATTGGGCTCCTTGTCGGCGCAGTTGCGACACCGGCCGTCACATACGGTCTTTCACCGCTATGGAAACGTCTGAAGCGATCGCAGCCGACCTGAACAAAAGCGGCTGCAGATTGCGGGTGCCGGCTACTCCAGCAACGTCGTGAGTTGCGCGCCCTCGTCCGCCACGAACACGGCAATCAATTCCGCCGGCTCCGTGGTGCTGGCATTGGCCGAGACCAGATGCGTCGAGCCGGGCGGCTCGAAGAAGGACTGGCCGACGCCGAACGTCTCGACCGGGCCGCCGCCGAGCTGGGAGCGGATCTCGCCCTTGGTGATGTAGGCGGTGACGGATCCTGCGTGACGATGCGGCCGCGAGAACCCGCCAGGGCCGTAGAACACGCGCACGATGGTGACGCGCTTGCCCGGCACGTTCGGCAGCGCGTAGGAGTCGATCGGCTCGACCTTGTCCAGCGGCGAGCTTTCGGCGGCGGTGGCGCAGAGCGGCGCGAGTGCGCCGGAAATGGTGTCCATCGTCACCGGCAACGCCTTGCCGATCGCAAGCGCGCACGCAAGCCCGCCGACGACGGCGATCGCCATCGAACGCGATGGCGCCAATGTGGTGGGCAAACTTACTACCGTCATCACGATCTCCCTTCGTTGCAATCAGGATGCCGCCGCATTCGCTGCGACCGGTCGCTTCGCCGGTGTCCAGCGAAACGCCGCACCGAAACGATTCCAGACGTTGATCGAGGCAACCGCAGAGGTCAGGTACGTCAGTTCGGTCTCGGAGAATTCACGGCTCGCCTCGGCATACACGCCCTCGCCGACTCCGTCGGGCAGGCAGGTCAGCGCCTCGGTCCAGGCCAGCGCGGCACGTTCGCGCGCGGAAAAGATCGGCGCCTCGCGCCAGACCACGACCAAATTGAGCTTGTCGACGGGCACGCCGATCCGCTCCGAAAGCAGGATGTGATGCTGCACGCAGAAGGCGCAGCCGTTGATCTGCGATGCCCGGAGCTTGACCAGTTCGAGAAGCTGCTTGTCGAGACCGGCCTTGGCCGCCACCTGGCCGAGCGCCAGCACCAGCTCATACGCATCCGGCGCGATCTTCTTGAAATCCTCGTATTCGCTGCGGGCGTGTGACATTGCCGTTCACCTCGTGGTATTGTAAGACCGCTTACATCTTATAAGAGCACTTACATGTTGCGCAAGTCGCCCAGTATCACGAGATCGAAATCCCGGCGCAAGACTGCCAAGCCTGACGCCGTGCGCGTGCCAGCCCCAGGGGAAGGCAAGCGCGGCGAGCAAGGCTATCTCGGCTATCTCTTGCGCCAGGCCCACGCCGCAGTCCGTCTGACGATGGAGCGGTCGCTCGCCGATCTCGGTGTCACCTCACCGCAATTCGCGGTGCTGACCATGCTCAACGCCTATCCGGGCCTCTCGGGCGCCGACGTTGCCCGCCTCACCTTTCTGACGCCCCAGACCGTCGGCGTCATCATCCGCAATCTCGAGCGTGACGGCGCGATTGTGATGACGCCGCATCCCGTCCACGGCCGCATCCAGCAATGGACGCTGACGCCGCGCGGCACGGCGCTTTTGAAAGCGTGCCGGGAAAGGGTGATTGCGTTGGAGAAGCGGCTGGCCGCCGGGCTCGATGTCAAGGCCGAGGCAAGCATTCGCCGCTGGCTCGCAGGCATCGCGGCCGATTTGCAGGAGGACTAGGCGAAGCGCGCTTGCCGCTGGCGGGACCTAGTCGCCGCCTCCGCCGTCGCCACCGTCCGAATCCGGGAAGTCACTGACGGCGCCGTGGCCTTGAATACCGCGCCAAAGTTCTCCGCGAGGATCATCAGGACGACGACGAACAACCCGGCGCCGAACGGCCAGGGCTTGGCGCGGATGATGTCGAACAGCTCCTGCATTCACGCATTGTGCGCAGACGGAAGCGAATCGACCGTAAAGTGACAGGCTCAAAATTGGGGATATCCGACCCGTTGCAGGCGCGCCCTACCCGCCCTTCAACACTTTCTTAACCTCGCCATCGGGCCAGGTCTCGCCCGCTGCGATCACCCGCACGCGGCTTTGATCGGCGTCGTTCACCAGCTCATGCGAACTCACCCGCTCGCCGCTTCGCTCCAGGTGCAGATCGGTTTCGGGCTTCCAGCTCAGTGTGGTGGCGAGATCGCCAGGGAAAATCTGCCATTGTGATCCGTCGTCGAGCTCGACGACGTGGCTCTCTGCATGCGCGCGTATCTTCATTCGACCCCGAATTCTCGACGGAAGGCGGGCCCCGACCATCGGCCGGGGCCCCGCTCCGTTAGTCGTTGTCGTGATGAATCACGGTCTTTTCGCGGTTACCGAATTCATCTTCCTTTTTGATGACGGTGGTGCGGTCGGCAGGCTCGCGCTCCTTGATCACGGTGGTGCGATCACGATCGCGGTCACGCTCTCGATATTCCGGGGACTGTCCGACGGTCACGCCGGCGCCGACCGGACCAACATGAACACCGACTTCGTCGGCGAATGCGGGGGCTGCGATAGCGGTGACCATGGCGGCCGCAAACAGATATTTCCTCATCTCGTCCTCCTCGATTGCATGCGGAGGGAATGCGTGAGTGCGACAATTTGTTCCGGAAGGAACAGGACGGACGTCCCGTTCCCGACCCTCCAGGAACCGACTCACAGGAGCCGCATTTCCCGCTACAATAAGTCGATGAAACACGCTGATTCCTCGATCCATCATACCCGCCGCGCCTTCACGATCGGCGCCGCCACCCTGCTCGCTTTCCCGACGCATGTCTTCGCCGCACCTCCAGGCTTCGACGAATGGCGTGAGGGTTTTCGCGCTCGTGCCATGGCCAAGGGCATCTCGGCTGCGACATGGCAGCGTGCGATGGCGCGGGTCGAGCCCGACATGAGCGTGTTCAAGCAGATGCGTACCCAGCCCGAATTTCATGAGCAGGTCTGGCAATACATCAACCGTCGCGTCTCCGACTGGCGCATCATCAACGGCAAGATCGCGCTGAAGAACAACGAGGCGCTGCTCGCGCGCATCGAGCGCGATTTCGGCGTCGAGCGCGGTACGCTGCTGGCGCTGTGGGGCGTCGAGTCCGCCTATGGCGATCCGCTGGTGCAGCAGAACCACATGACGCCGGTGTTTCCCTCGCTCGCCGCCCTTGCCTGGAACGAGCCGCGTCGCAAGGCCTATTGGGAGACCGAGTTGATCAACGCGCTACGCATCGTCGACAAGGGCTGGAGCACGCCGGAGCAGATGCAGGGCTCCTGGGCCGGCGCGATGGGGCATTCGCAATGGATGCCGGAGGTCTGGCTCAATGTCGGCATCGACTATGATGGCGACGGCAAGGTGTCGCCGTTCGGCAAGCCCGACGACGCGCTGGGCTCGACGGCAAAATATCTCGTCAATCGCGGCAAGTGGCACCGCGGCGAGCATTGGGGCTACGAGGTGCGCACGCCCGGTGAGATGAGCGGCAGCCGGACCTATGCGGCTTGGCAGGCGGCCGGCGTCACCCGCGCCGACGGCCAGCCATTCCCGCAAGCCTCCGCATCCGCGCAGATGTGGACGCCGGTTGCGGGCGGGCCGACGTTTCTGCTGGGACCGAATTTCAACGCGGTGAAGAGCTACAATCCCTCGATGAACTATGCCCTGGCGATCTGCCATCTCGGCGACCGCTGCCTCGGCGCCCCGCCTTTCATCCAGCCGTTCCCCGGCTCCGAGCGCGCGCTGACACTCGCCGAGGTGCAGGAGATGCAGACGCGCCTGACCAAGGCGGGCTTCGACACCGGCGGCACCGACGGCCGCGTCGGCAACGACACGATGAAGGCAATCAAGGATTTTCAGCAGAGGGCCGGTATCGTGCCTGCGGACGGCTATGGCGGGCTGAAGGTGCTGGCGAAGCTACGCCAAGGGTCGTAGGCGGCCTCAGTGCCTGTAGTGCGGCTCCTCCGCATCGAGCTGGCGACGGATCGCCGCAAGATGCAGCCGTGCAGATTCGGAATCGCCCTCGCGCATCTGCCTGTAGGTCTCGGCTGCAATCGCGGGATCGACCGGCAGCACCTGTCGCCCGGTCGACATCGCCAGCACCTGCACCTCGGCGGCGCGTTCGAGATAGTAGAGATCGTCCCAGGCCTCCGCGATGGTCGGTGCCAGCACCATCACGCCGTGATGCTTCATGAAGATGATATCGGCATCCCCAACTGCGGATGCGATGCGCGCGCCTTCGCGGTTGTCGAGCGCAAGGCCGTTGTAGTCGCGGTCCACGGCCGTGCGACCATAGAACTTCAGCGCGGTCTGGCCGGCCCAGATCAGCGGATCGCCTTCGGTCATCGACAGCGCCGTGGCGTAGGGCATGTGGGTGTGGAAGGCGACCTTGGCGCGCGGCAGGCGCTTGTGCATCTCGGCATGGATGTAGAACGCGGTCGCCTCGGGTACGCCCTCGCCGTCGAGCACGCTGCCGTGGAAATCGCAGATCAGCAGCTTTGACGCGGTCAGCTCGCGGAAGGCGTAGCCGTAAGGGTTGACCAGGAAGAGATCGTCATGGCCCGGCACCACGGCCGAGAAGTGGTTGCAGATGCCCTCCTCAAAGCCGTTGCGCGCAGCCATCCGAAAGCAGGCGGCAAGATCCTCGCGCGCGCTGCGGATCGCGTCGGTGACGAGGTCCGGACGGTTCGAGCGGAACGTTGCCGGCGTGGAGGACGAAGAGTGAAGGCTGTGCGCCATGGCGGAAGGACACCTCTGTCGTTCGGAAGACGCCCGCGTTGTACAGGTCCGACGCCTGCGCGTCAGCCCCCGCGCGCGCCACCCTGCCCTTCGCAGCCCGCGAGGCGGTCTATTGCCGCCGCGGCACGCCGCCGGCATTCATGCCGCCGTCGATGACGAACTCGCTGCCGGTGACGTAGCGCGAGGCATCGGAGGCCAGATACAGCACGCCGGAGGCAATTTCAGAAGCATGGCCGGCGCGGCCGAGCGGCGTGACGAGGCGCGCACGCTCCTCGGGATCGATCGGTGCATTGCCCTGGTTGCCGGTCGCGCCGGTCGGGATCTTGCCCCAGATCGGGGTGTCGATGATGCCGGGATGGACGGAGTTGACGCGGATGCCGTCGCCGGCGGCCGCGCACTCCATCGCGATCGACTTCGCGAACAGCCGCACGCCGCCCTTGGTCGCCGAATAGGCCGACAGCCCAGGCGCGCCGCGCAGGCCCGCGAGCGAGGACATCATGACGATCGAGCCGCCGCCGGTCTTGCGCATCAAGGGCAGGCAATGCTTGACCGAGAGGAAGACGCCGTCGAGGTTGATCGCGTTCTGCTTGCGCCAGTCGCTGAGCGTCATGTCGACGATCGAGGGCACGGCGATGCCGATGCCGGCGTTGGAGACGAGAATATCAAGCCGGCCAAAGCGCTTCGCGATCTCGGCTGTGATCTCGATCCAGCGCTCTTCGCTGGTGACGTCCTGCTCCAGGAAAATCGCCTTGCCGTCGGCCTTGGTGATGCGATTGGCGAGCTCGGGGCCGCGCAGCTCGTCGATGTCGGTGGCAATGACGGTGGCGCCCTCGCGCGCGAATAGCTCGACGACGGCTTCGCCGATGCCGGAGGCGCCGCCCGTCACCAGCGCCACTTTACCCTCAACCTGCCCTGCCATGTTCACTCCCAGTTTTGCTGTTAGCTTTTTTGTTGTTTGCCGGGCCTATCTAATCATGGATGGTCCCTGATCGGGTAGCGCGACGTCGATGACGCGGAATTGCACACGCTCGGCGCCCTGATAGCGATCGACCGACAATGATCCCGCGACATGCAATTGCTGGCCGCGATTGGCAACGAGCGCGTTGCCGAGCTTCTGTCCGATCGAACGGAACGCGATGCCGTTGACGATGGCGCCGTCGCCCGACTTGAAGCGTAGCCTCAAATGTGCCTGTCCCACCTCGTCGGCATAGACGAGCTGGTGCGCCGGCAGCGCCAACACGACTTCCGGATTGCCGCTGCCGAAGGGACCCGCGCGGTTGAGCGTCGCTGCAAGCTCGGTCGTCACCGCGCGCGCGGAGACCGCGCCGTCGATGTAGAGCTCGTTGACGTGGCGCGCCTCGGCAACGTCGCGCCCCAACGCATTCTCGAGGTAGGCGCGAAACTCGGCGAGTTTTTCCTTCCGTAGCGTGACCCCCGCAGCCATCGCGTGGCCGCCCCCCTTCAGCAGAATGCCATCGGCGACCGCCTGCCGCACGGCCTTGCCGATATCGACGCCGGCAATCGAACGGCCGGAGCCGGTGCCGATGCCGCCGGGCTCCAGCGCGATCGCAAAGGCGGGCCGCGAGAACTTCTCCTTCAACCGGGACGCAACGAGACCGACCACGCCGGGATGCCAGCCTTCGGAGGCCGTGACGATCACGCCGATCTTGTCCTCGAGCCCGATCGAGGCGAGCGCCTCGGCTTCGGCCTGCGCTTCGGCCGCCTGCTCGATGACCCGGCGCTCGCTGTTGAGGCGGTCGAGTTCGGCGGCGATCCGCGCGGCCTCGACGCTGTCACCCTCCAAAAGCAGGCGCACGCCGAGATCGGCGCGGCCGATGCGACCGCCGGCATTGATGCGCGGCCCCAGCATGAAGCCGAGATGCCAGGCCTCCGGCGGGCCGTTGAGCCGCGCCACGTCCATCAGCGCTGTGTGGCCGACATGGTCGCGCCGCCGCATCGCGATCAGGCCCTTGGCGACGAACGCGCGGTTGAGACCGATCAGCGGCGCGACATCAGCAACCGTGCCGAGCGCGACGTGATGCAGCATGCCGAGCAGATCCGGCTCGGGCATCTCCGCATTCCAGAAGCCGCGCTGGCGTAATTCACGATTGACCGCGACCAGCGTCACCAGCACGAGGCCGACGGCGGCGAGATGGCCGAGGCCGGAGAGATCGTCGAGCCGGTTCGGATTGACCAGCGCGTCGACCTCCGGCAGCTCCGTGCCGGCCTGATGATGGTCGATCACGACGACGGACATGCCGATACGTTTTGCTTCGGCGAGCGGCTCGATGCTGGTGGTGCCGCAATCGACGGTGACGAGCAGCGTGGCGCCCTTTTCGGCCAGCGCGCGCACGGCTTCCGTGTTGGGCCCGTAGCCCTCGAAGATGCGGTCGGGAATGTGGATCAGCGGATCGAGCCCGCAATGCCGCAGATGCCAGGTCAGCAGCGCCGCCGAGGTCGCGCCGTCGACATCGTAGTCTCCGAAGATCGCGACCTTCTCGCCGTTCGCTGCGGCATCCGCGATCCGCTTCGCGGCGGCCTCCATCTCCGTCACCGTGAACGGGTCCGGCAGAAGCTTGCGGATGGTGGGATCGAGGAAATCTGCGACGGCGTCGCTGTCGACGCCGCGGCCTGCCAGCACCCGCGCCAGGAGCTCGGGCAGTTGCTGGCGCTGCACGATGGCAAGCGCTTTCGCCGCCCCGCGGGCATCCAGCCGGTCGCGCCAAAGCTTGTCGGTGAGCGAGCGCGCCACTCCCAGGAACGCCTGGGGCGCTTCAACGGGCAAGGCGGTAGCGGGCGGCGTCATGAACAGCTGTCGGTTTGAGGAACCTGGGAGCCGGAGGGATTGCATCGCCCGGCCGACGGACGATTGGCCCGCAATCCCTCGGGATTTGCAACGTCTGCGCGGTACAAAGCGGTGGATTGCCGCTTTGCTACCCGGACTGACTATCATTTGAGCATTCCGCAAAACAGCAAATTAAGCAGGCGTTAGGCGGAATCTCCGAAAAAGAATCGTATTCGATCTGTCAGTGATTGTTCCGGGTTCGTTGCAGATCAGACCTCATTGCCAAGGGAAGCCCCCGATGTCTGCTGCGCTGGGTTTCAAAGCCAAGCCGATCGCCAATGAACCCGCTGATGATGATTCCGACATCTCCGCGCTGATCAACCGCCTCACGGCGGAGGTCAACCAGATCGCGGTCGACAAGACCAAGGCGATCCAGCAGATCACCAACCAGATGAAGATGCTGGCGCTGAACGCGTTGATCGAAAGCTCGCGCGCCGGCGCGCAGGGCGCGGGCTTCGCGGTGGTGGCGCAGGAGGTCCGCGGCGTCGGCCAGCAGGTCGAGACTATCGCCCGCGAACTCGAAAGCCAGCTGACCAAGCGCACCGGCGACCTCGTCGCCTCGATCGACCGCATGAGCCAGCGCTCGCGCGGCGAGCGCATGGTCGACCTCTCGCTCAACGCCATCGAGCTGATCGACCGCAACCTCTATGAACGGACCTGCGACGTGCGCTGGTGGGCGACCGATTCCGCGCTGGTCGATTGCGCGGCCTCGCCCGACGCCGCGGCCGTGTCCCATGCCTCGCAGCGTCTCGGTGTGATCCTAGGAGCCTACACCGTCTATCTCGACCTCTGGCTCTGCGATCTCGACGGCAACGTCATCGCCAACGGCCGCGCCGACCGCTTTCGCGCTGTCGGCCAGAACGTCGCCCACACCAAATGGTTTCGCGAGGCCAAGACCCTGCGCTCCGGCGACGACTATGTCGCCGGCGACGTCGAGAACCAGCCGCTGCTCGGCAATGCCCAGGTCGCGACCTATTGCGCCAGCGTCCGCGCCGGCGGCCAGGCCAACGGCGCGCCGATCGGGGTGCTCGCCATCCATTTCGACTGGGAGGCGCAGGCCCGCGCCATCGTGCAAGGCGTGCGCGTTGGCGACAGCGACAAGGCGCGCGTGCTGCTGGTCGACTCCAATCTTCGCGTGATCGCCGCTTCCGACGGACAAGGCATTCTCAGCGAACGCATCTCGCTGTCGCTCAACGGCCAGCGTTCCGGCTTCTACCAGGACGGCTCGGGCACGCTGGTCGCGTTCCATGCGACGCCCGGCTACGAGACCTATCGCGGCCTGGGCTGGTACGGCGTGATCGTCTGCGGGGCCTGAAGCTGGAGGCGGCTCGCCTATCCAACTCAAAACCGTGAAAACAACCCCATACACGGTAGCCATCCGGTTGTTTTCATGACAGTTTTTTCGCCGTTTGACGCCTGCAAAACACTGGCATGCATGCCATCATGGCGTCGTTCGCGGTCCAGGCTCAAAGCGCGAGGCTCTGGCGATCTCGTCTTCGGCGGCCTGCACCGCCGCGATTCCGAGCGTTTGCGACGGACGCTCTCCGAACATTGCCAGGTAGTATTGCGAGAACCGGCCGAGTTCGTAAAAGCCCTGCTGCATGGCGACCGCTGTCACGGTGGTCGAGCCGGGTGCGCTCTGGTGCAGGATCGAATGAACAGCGCAAAGACGCTTGTGCCTGAGGAAGCTGACCGGGCCGAGACCGAATACCTCCTGAAACGCGCGGTGTAGGGTGCGCCGCGATACGCCGAGCGCCGCGCAAATTTCCGACACGTGCATCGGACGGGTGCCGGCGTCGTCGAGAAACTCCTCGACCTTGCGGATCAGCCGTCGCGCGGAAGGGAGCCAGCCATTGCCGTCGGGTGGCAGCGACGACGCGACGTTGGCAGCCATGCATTCGGCGATCGATCGTTTCCAGAAATCGGCTGTTGATGGCGTCAGTCCGTATTTGTTGTCGCGCAGGTGCGACATGATCCGGACCAGGCGGCGCGAGGCGATCGCGCCGCTCTCGATGTCCGCGCGGAAATGACCGCGGCTGCGCCAGGTGTCAGGATCACTCAGCCGTGCTTTTCCGGCGAACAGCGTCGCGACCTCGTTGAGGTCGAACCGCATGGCGGCGTAAGCGGAGCCGCCGTGAAAAACACCGTCATGTTCGAGCAGCGGCGGAATGACGAGCACATCGTTGAGCTGCATGTCGAACGACCAGTGGGCGACGCGCTCTTCGGCCGCGAGCAGCATCCCGATGATCAGCTTGTCGTCGCTGGAAACCCGCTGCGTGCGCATGCCGACGTTGAACGCACCAATGCTGAGCGAGAAGTCGCCGATGCCGACATGGGACAACGTTCCGCGCAACCGACCGCGGCCGAGTTGCATCACATCGACATGCGAGCCGTGGACGGCCTGCTGAAGTCCTTCGAAACCGTCCAGCTTGCGCGAATCAACCAGGAGGACTTGCCCCATGGCTGTACCGTGTTACTGAAGCGCGACAATTCTGCGGCACGCGAGGCCTCACCAACTCCCCCGCAGACTGGCACAAACTGCACATCACAGCCGTCCAATCTTCGGGTACCGTTTGCAACCTTAGCGATATTGAGCGGACGCGCTTTGGGGATGGCAGAGCGCACGCGGCATGGATTTGCCGCGTGGTCGAAAACGTGCGTGCAAAAGAAAGAGATGTTGACGCAATGCAGCGTCCTCCTCTCCCCTGAGCGCCAAAAAATGGGGACGAGACAATGCGTCTAATGGGCCGAGGAGAGAGCTATCGTCGACGTCTGCCAGAGTTGGCGCAGTAGCATCAGGTGGACTACGAGCATCGGAGCTTCCACCATGTTGCGAGCGGATCTGGATCACTGCGAGTGGTTGCCGGATGATTTGAAGACCGGCGAGATGGTCTTCATTCCCGGCGGAACCTTTCGCATGGGATCCGACCATCATTATCCCGAGGAAGCGCCGAGCCATCGCGTTCCTGTCGACGGCTTCTGGATAGACCGCACGCCCGTGACCAACCGGCAGTTCAAGCAGTTCGTCGACGCAACCGGCCATGTCACCGAGGCGCAGATCGTTCCGGATCCGAAGGACTATCCGGGCGCGCTGGCAGAGATGCTCTACGCGGGATCGCGGGTGTTCTCACCGCTGCCGCGCATCACCGATCTCACCGACTGGAGCCAGTGGTGGACTTTCCTGCGCGACGCCAACTGGCGTCATCCCTATGGTCCTGGCAGCAACATCAAGGATCTCGACGATCATCCCGTCGTCCACGTCTCCTTTAGCGATGCGGCAGCCTATGCCCACTGGGCCGGCAAGGGCCTGCCGACGGAGGCGGAATGGGAATTTGCGGCGCGTGGCGGCCTCGAGGCGGAGGAATACGCCTGGGGCGATGCGCTGATGCCGGGCGGCAAACACATGGCCAATATCTGGCAGGGCAACTTCCCCGTCCAGAATCTCGGCGAGGATGGGTACGAGCGTACCTCGCCGGTCATGGCCTTCCCGCCGAACGGCTACGGTCTCTACGACATGATCGGCAATGTCTGGGAGTGGACCTCCGACTGGTGGTCGTCAAAACACGCCGCCGACGCCGCAAAACCCTGCTGCATCCCCAAAAATCCCCGCGGCGGCGGTGAGCACACAAGCTACGACCCTCGCCTCCCCGACATCCAGATTCCGCTCAAGGTCCTCAAGGGCGGCTCGCACCTCTGCGCGCCGAACTATTGCCGCCGATACCGCCCGGCCGCGCGGCACGCCGAGCCGGTCGATACCTCGACCAGCCATGTCGGGTTCCGCTGCGTAGTGCGATTGCCGTCTGTAACCGAACGCCGACACGAAGGACGTGCTGCAATCTAGCGCGCGCCGCTGGTGGTGGCTGGCGCCAGCGGTGCGCTCCGCGCGTCGGGCTATTTCGATATGCAACTTATCTATCGGCGATCGATAAACATCTTCATCATTTTTGGACAAGGCGGGCCGGTTACAGGCAAGAGCCTGCCCCATTTCCCCGGTAAGAGTCGCCTCATCGCATCGCGACGCGCGCGCCGTCGACCCTGAAACGCTCGCGCCCGCAACGTGCCGAGGAGATAGGCCATGAAGATCGTCGTGATCGGCGGGACCGGATTGATCGGATCCAAGCTGGTGGCGAAGCTCAAGCAGCAAGGCCACGACGCGGTCGCGGCTTCGCCGAAGTCGGGCGTGAACGCGGTGACCGGGGAAGGTCTCGCAGCAGTGCTGGCGGGCACCGATGTCGTCGTCGACGTTGCCAACGCGCCGTCCTGGGAGCCCGCGGCCGTGCTGGAATTCTTCGAGCGTTCGAGCAAAAACCTCGCTGCGACTGAGGCCGCAGCGGCCGTGAAGCATCATGTGGCGCTCTCGATCGTCGGAACCGAGCGCTCGCCCGATAACTCCTATTTTCGCGCCAAGCTGGCGCAGGAGACTATCATCAAGTCTTCGCCGGTCCCCTACTCGATCGTCCGCGCCACCCAGTTCTTCGAATTCCTCAGCGCCATTGCCGAGATGGGTGCGGCCGAGGGTGGGATCGTTGTTCCCTCGGCATTGTTTCAGCCCATCGCGGCCGAGGACGTGGCCGATCGCCTCGCAGAAGTCGCGATTAGCCCGCCGCTTAACGGCACGATCGATATCGCAGGACCTGAGAAGGCGCCCTTTAATGAATTCATCGCACGCCGCCTGAAGGCGTCCGGCGACCCCCGACCGGTGGTGGGAGACCCAAAGGCGCCGTACTACGGCGCTCCCATCGACGACACATCGCTGAACCCTCTTGGCGAGGCGCGGCTTGGCACGACGCCGCTCGCAACATGGCTCGCGAGACTTTGAGGAGACCCCCATGCGCAGATTGCTGATCGCAACCGCTGTTTATGCCGCATCATTCCTGACAGCCCATGCCGCCGAGACGGCGACGCCCACGGCCAAGGTGACGGTCGTGTTCGACCAGGCGCTGCCCAATGTCCCGGGCAAGAGCATGAAGGGCGTGCTGGTCGAGTATGGTCCCGGAGGCTCCTCGCCGGCCCACATCCACGCGCCCTCGGCTTTCATCTACGCCACCGTCCTGGAAGGAGCGATCCGCAGTCAGGTCAATGACGGCCCGGTCAAGGTCTTTCACAAGGGCGAGAACTTCTCCGAAAAGCCCGGCGACCGCCATGCCGTCAGCGCCAATGCCAGCGAGACCGAACCCGCAAAATTGCTGGCCGTCTTCGTGGTGGATACGGCCGACAAGGAGCTGACTATGCCGATCCCGAAATAGCGCACAATCGGCGAGCGGCATTGCCACCTCGAGGCGTTGATTTCATCCGGGGCTGCCTACGAATGCCACCGGCGTGCCTTTCGAGACACGCCCGGCGACGCGCTCGGCATCCCAATTGGTCAGACGCACGCAGCCGTGAGATTCCGCCTTGGAAATCTTCTCCGGCGAGGGCGTGCCGTGAATGCCGTAGCCCTCGGCAGACAGGTTGATCCAGACCGTGCCGACCGGATTGTTCGGGCCGGGCTTGATGGTGAAGGGCTTGCGGGAATGGACGCCCTTGAAGCGATAAGCGGGATTGTAGCGATAGTACGGATTTCGGCTGACTTCCGTGACCTTGAGCGTGCCTGAGGGCGACGGCTTCTCCTCGCTGCCGACCGTCGCGGGATAAAATCCGATCAGCGCATTCGTTTTGTCGAACAGTTTTACGGTCTGCCTGACCTTGTCGACCTCGATCCTCTCGGCCTTGGTGGGGATGCCCTCGCCTGCGCCTGATGTGTCCACCACGACGATGGTGTCGCCGGCGCGATCGAAATGGCGCCCGGAGTTGAGCGCGGCCAGGAGCTGCTCGCTCATGTGAAATTTCTCGGCCAGGGCCTCGCGCGCACTGGTGAAGCCGAGCTTTGTAAGCTCCTTCATGTCCTCCATCTTCGACGGCAGCTTTTTCAGGAAAGGACCCGCCACGTCCTGCTCGGTGATGGCATAGGTCATCGTCACCGGCCGGTCGTCCGCCCGTAACGCGGTCCAGACATCGTCCGTCACGGCGTCCGAAACCGGCAGCTGCCGTGCTTCGGCATAGGCCCGCAACGCCTTTTTGGCGTTCTCGCCGAATCTGCCGTCGATCGCGCCGGGCGAGAAGTGCGCGCGGTCCAGCAGGACCTGCAACCGGACCCCGGCCGCGGTCGGCTTATCGTTCGACAGGGTTTTCTTCGACGGCTCGGCGACGTTGATGGCAGCGGCGTTGATCTCCGCGGCGAACGCCGGCGGCGCAGCCAGAGCGAAGACCAGAAAGATGCAAATCTGCCCCGCTTTTCCGAGCGACATCGCCGGGTCCTTTCACGTTTCCGACGGTTCAGTGATCAACTCCCGAGCCGCGGCGCTAGCGAGCTTGCGGTATTGGTGTTCGTACTGCCTCGCCATTCGGCTCGCAGAGAAGCGCTCCTCGAAGCGGGCGCGCACCTTCCTTCGATCCAGTTTTCCCAGTTCGCCGATCGCCTTGACGGCCTGCTCCTCGTTCTCGACGATGAAGCCGGTCAATCCATGCTCGACGACTTCGGGGACGGAGCCGGAGCGATAGGCGATCACGGGCGTTCCGCATGCCATCGCTTCGATCATGACCAGCCCAAACGGCTCCGGCCAATCGATCGGAAACAGCAGAGCAGCGGCTTCGGCAAGGAAGGGCTGTTTCTTTGCGTCATCGACTTCACCAACAAGCCGGATATCCTTGCCGTCGACGTTCGGCTCGATGTGGTTCCTGAAGTAGGCCGTCTCGGCGCGCGGGACCTTCGCGGCGATATGGAGGGGCATCTGGACTGCGCGCGCGATACGGATCGCGTCCTGCGGACCCTTGTCTGCGGTGAGCCGCCCGAGAAACGCCAAATAGGACCCCTGTTCGTAGGACGGCCGAAACAGATCGGGCGGCAGCCCGTGCTGGATGGTTCCGATCCATTTCGCATCCGGAAGCGGCAGCCGCTGATGATCGGAAATCGACACGAAACATGCTTCAGGGAAGTGCCTGACGACGTCGGGTAGTCCGGGCAAGTCGAGGCGGCCGTGCATGGTCGTGAGGAACGGCACGCCGAGACGACTGAGCAACGGCAGGGACAGCCAGTCGACATGCGCGTGGATTACGTCGAATTCTTTCGCACGCCTTGCGATTGCCTCCATCAGCATCGCGCCTGCGGCGGTCGGGTCCGCCCCCTTTTGTCCGAGCCGCAGCGCGCGGGGCCAGACAGGATGAAGCGCACCATTCGTCCTGGAATCGCCGCTCGCAAACAGCGTGACTTCGTGGCCGAGCTCGACCAGCCCATCCACCAGCCAGGCCACCACCCGCTCGGTGCCCCCGTAGAGCTTCGGAGGGACGCTTTCGGCCAGGGGAGCAAGCTGAGCGATGCGCATGGCAGGCTACCCGTCAAGCCGCCGCACGCACGATCAGCACGATCGCGGCGGACAGAAGGTTCGAAATCGCGAGCAGCGTCCAATTCGGCCTGGCACTTGCGGCCGCGACCCGGCAGACGAGCCCTTCCACGAGCCTTAACATTCGTCCTCGGGAAGCCGATCGAGGTAGGCAATCCCGAATCCCGTGAGTTCTTCGGCATCGCTCCCGCGCGCTTCCCATCTCCCTTGCAGATGACGCTCGAGCAGGCAGCGACGGCAATCTGCGGCATCGACGTGGCGATGCCGGGCGCGGTAAACGGACCAAGCAATATCCACCGCCGTTCGCAGCGGGTCGTCGTCTACCATGTTCCAACTCCGAGATGGAGACGTTCATGGGACAGCAACTCGTTACGACGGCGGAAGTTTCCACTTTTTCCCGGAGGCCCGAAGCTGCGCACGGCCACCGCGGGCACAAGCAGGCGCCCTCGGAGAAATCAGGCGACGCGACGAGCCGCCATCTCTCCGGCTAGCAGCAGCGCGGCGCGGCTGGCCCCGATTGATGCAATGCCCTGCCCGGCAATGTCGTACGCGGTGCCGTGCGCGGGCGTGCAGATCGGGAACGGGAAGCCGCCAAGCAAAGTCACGCCACGATCAAAACCCATCAGCTTCATCGCGATCTGGCCCTGGTCGTGATACATCGTCAGCACCGCATCGAAGGCGCCGCCCTTGGCGCGCAGGAATACGGTGTCAGCGGGAAATGGCCCTTCCGCGGCAATACCATCGCGCTGGCCGGCGGCGACCACGGGCGCAATGATGTCGATCTCTTCGCGGCCGAAATTGCCGCCGTCACCGGCATGCGGATTGAGACCGGCGACCGCGATGCGCGGCCGTGCGAAGCCGGCGTTGCGCATGCAGGCATCGGTCAGCTTCAGCGCGCTATGGATGCGTTCGCCGGACAGTCGCGCGGCGACGTCCTTGAGCGGGATGTGGGACGTCACGCGGGCGTTCCACAGCCGGTCCAGCACATTGAACTCGCTTGCGGGGGTTTTGAGTCCGACCACTTCGGCGGAGAATGCGATCTCGTCGTCATACTCGGCGCGGGCCAGCCGCATCGCCTGCTTGTTGAACGGCGTGAAGCAGACGGCATCGACCCGGCCGTCGCGGCCGAGCTCGAGCGCGTGCTTGTAGTTGGCAAGCGCGAACCTGCCGCCGGCAAGGCTCGCGATCCCCTGCTGGATGTCGCCGGGATCGAGATGGCCGAGGTCGACGAACAGAGTCTCGCCCTCCGCCGCGCGCAGATCGGCCCCCTGCTCCACTGTTGTCAGCTCCGGCTCGACGCCGGCAACGCGCGCGCCCGCGTCGAAGATGCGGCGGTCGCCGATCACGACAATCTGGCTGCGGGCGCGGATATCGTCCTGCACCACGAGCTTTGCGGTCAATTCCGGGCTGATGCCGGCGGGATCTCCCATTGCCAATGCAATGAGCGGCTTTGCGGTCATATGATCACTTTCTCCCGAGCGGTCTCTTGAGCGGTCTCTTGAGCTCTCTCTTGCGTTCTCTCTTGGGCTGTCGTCTCGTCGGTGGACGGCGCAGGCTTGCGCAGCAGGCGCGCAAGCTGCAGCACGAGCGGAAGCAGCAAAAGTGCGATGCCGGCCACGATCAGGCATGTCACCAGCTTGTTGGCGAAGAAGATCCCGAGCGATCCCTTGGACATCAGCATCGACTGCCGGAACGCGTCCTCGGCCTTGTCCCCGATGACGATCGCGAGCACGAGCGGCGCCAGCGGATAGAACAGCTTCTTGAAGAGATAGCCGACGATGCCGAAGCCGAGCATCATGACGACATCGAGATAGGAGTTCGATACCGAATAGGCGCCGACGACGCAGATGATCACGATCAGCGGCGCGATGATCACGAAGGGAATCCGCATCAGGGCCGCGAAGACCGGAACGGTCAGCAGCACGAGTGCGACGGCGACGATGTTGCCGACATACATCGAGGCAATCAGGCCCCAGACAAAGTCCTTCTGGTCGACGAACAGCATCGGCCCGGGATTGAGGCCCCAGATCATCAGCCCGCCCATCATGACGGCCGCAGTGGCCGAGCCGGGAATGCCGAGCGAGAGCATGGGCAGAAGCGCGCTGGTGCCAGCCGCATGATCGGCCGTCTCCGGCGAGATGATGCCTTCAAGCTCCCCGGTGCCGAAATATCTGCCACGGCGCGAGAAGCGCCGGGCGATGCCGTAGCTCATGAACGATGCCGCAGTCGGGCCACCGGGCGTGATCCCCATCCAGCATCCGATCGCCGCGCTGCGCAACAGCGCAACGCTATGCCGCGGCAGGCGACCGATCGCGCGAAACACCTCGCGCCACTCTATCTTCGACGAGACCGCGCGGGCATGAAACTCCTCTTCGACGGCCACGAGCAGCTCGCCGATGCCGAACAGGCCCATCACCGCGACGACGAAGTTGACGCCCTTGACCAGCTCGTCGACGCCCATGGTGAGGCGCACGCTGCCGGAGACGGTGTCGATGCCGATGGCGGCGATGGCAAAGCCGATCGCCAGCGCGACGACAGTCTTGATCGGAGCAGCCCCGCCCATGCCGACGAAGCTGGCGAAGGCAAGAAAATAGACCGCAAAATATTCCGCCGGCCCGAAGGCGAGTGCGACTTGCGCCACCCATGATGCGAGGAAGGTGATCAGGATGACGCCGATCAGCGCGCCGAATGCCGCCGAGCCGAAGGCGGTGGCGAGCGCCGTCGTCGGCCGTCCATCGCGCGCCATCGGGTAGCCGTCGAAGGTGGTGGCGACAGACGACGGCTCGCCCGGGATGTTGAACAGGATCGAGGTCACGGATCCCCCGAACAACGCGCCCCAATACATGCTGGAGAGCAGGATGATGGCAGAGACCGGCTGCATGCCGAAGGTCAGCGGCAGCAGCAGCGACACCCCGTTCGGAGCACCCAGCCCAGGCAGCACGCCGACGAGAATGCCGAGCAGCACGCCGATCACCATCAGCGCCAGATGCGGCAGCGTGATCGCGATGCTGAAGCCGTGAAGGAGTTCTCCGAGATTGTCCATCGGCCTCTCCGTCAGAAGCCGAACGCCGCGGCGAGCGCGCCGTGCGGCAAGCTCACCTGGAACAGGCGCTCGAACACGACGTAGAGCGCAAGCGCTGTCGCCGCCGCCATGCCAAGCGCGCGCGGCACGGATTGTTGTCGGGGGATCGCCAGCACCGCGAAGATGTACAGGGCCGAGGCGACGTACATCCCGGCCAACGGGATCGCAGCCACGAAAATCGCGGCCGGCACGAACAGGCCGGCAAGCCGGCGCAGCTCGATCGATGTGATGGCAATTGGGACGCTGGCGAGCGTCGCGGCCGGCATGACACCTCGAAACAGGTTGTAGAGGCTCCCGAGCACGATGATGATCCCGGTCAGGAACGGAAACGTCCCGGCGTCCACGCCCGCGCTCGACCAGCCGATGCCGTTATCGAGGCTGGAAATGACGACCGCCACACCGAAGCTGCCGGTGAGAACGGCTGTCGCAAGTTCGAGAGCGCGGCGCGATATCATCGAGGGCTCCGGTCAGGCCACGTACAGTGTCCGATTATGGCGCACGTGTTTTCCCAGCGTTCGCTGTCGTTCCGGCGGAGGGGTTTGAGGCGTGCGCCGCCTCACTTGACCAACCAACCCTGCTCGCTCGCAACCAGCCTGACGCGCTCGAGATCCTCCTTGATGAACTTGTCGAACTCGGCACCGGTCAGGAACGTGTCGACCTGGGAGGTTTTCTCGATGTAGTCCTTCCAGTCCGGCGTCGCCTGCACCTTCTTCATCAGGTCAACATAGAACGCGGCCTGGTCCGGCGTGACCTTGCCGGGGAGCCACACTGTGCGCGGCTGCTCATACTGCTTGATGTCGAGGCCCTGCTCGACGCAGGTCGGAACATCGCCCCAGCCTTCGGTCGCGGTGACCTTGGCGCCCTGCGGCAGCCGCTTCGGGCTGAAGACGCAAAGCGGGCGCTGGGTGGCGCCACGCCATTGCCCGAGACTCTCGCTGGGATTGTTGACGTGAGAGTCGAGGTGTCCGCCGGCGAGCTGCACGGCGGTCTCAGCGCCGCTCTTGAAGGGAATATAGGTCAGCTTGATGTGGCCGGCCTTCTCGATCATGCGGGTCAGCACCTCGTCGGTATCCTTTGACTGCGCGCCGCCCATCTTGAAATCGCCTGATGCGGCCGCCTTCAGATAATCGCCCGCCGTCTTGTAGGGCGCGTCCTGCTTGACCCAGAGCAGGAACTCGTCCTGCGCCATCGCCGCGATCGGGGTGAGATCGGTGTAGTTGAAAGCGACCTTGGAGACGAGCGGCTGCTGCCAGGCATTCGACGTGCCGAAGATCACCTTGTAGGGATCGCCGGCGGACGCCTTGCCGTAGACATAGCCTTCCGCGCCGCTGCCGCCGCCCTTGTTGACGACGACGATCGGCTGCTCCACCAGCTTGTGCTTGGTGATGATGTTCTGCACGGCGCGCGCGAGATTGTCCGTGCCGCCGCCGGGCCCGGCGGTCGCCACGAACTCGATCGGCTTTTGCGGCTGCCAGGCCGAGAGCGCCGGCGTCGTGCCGGCGAGCACAATTACGGCTGCGGAGAGCAGAAGTTTTGATGTCTGACCCATGATGTCCTCCAGCTTATTTTTGTCTCTTGTTCTTGTTGTTTTCGACGTCCGGTCAGGCGACCCGTTCCTCGCCTCTTCCCGATGCCAACACGATTGCGCCTTCTTGTTCGAGCGCGTCGATCTGCTTCCGGTCGAACCCATGCTCGGCCAGCACCTCGCTTGTATGCTCACCGTAGACCGGCGCGCCCGTGCGCACTTTGCCTGGGGTCTCCGAAAACTTGACCGGCAAGCCGATCGTCTTCACGGGCCCGAGCGTGGAATGCTCGACCTCGACAACCATCTCGCGCGCCAGCGTCTGCGGATCGCTGAGCGCCTCCAGCATGTCGTGCACGGGGCCGCACGGCACGCCCTTCTCGTCCAGTGCCGCCAGCCAGTGCGCGCGCGTGCGGGTGCGGAAGCGCTCGCTCAGAACAGCTTCGAGTTCCTTCAAATTGGCCATGCGGTCGGCGCCGGTGACGAAGCGTGGATCGGCTGCGAGCTCGCTTGCGCCGAGCGCCTCCAGCATCAACAGCCAATGCTTCTTGTTGGCGCCGCCGACCACCAACCAGCCGTCCGAGGCCTCGAACGCCTGATATGGCGCGTTGAGCGGATGCGCCGAACCCATGGCCCGCGGCGCGGTGCCCGCGGCCAGCGCGATGGTCGACTGCCAGTAGGTCTGCACCAGCGCGGCCTCATAGAGCGAGGTCTCGACCCACTGCCCTTCGCCGGTCTTGAGACGGTGCGTGTAGGCCGCGAGGATGCCCATGCTCGCCAGCAGGCCGGCGGTGATGTCGGACAGCGGCGGGCCGCATTTCACGGGCGGACCATCGGGACGTTCGCCGGTAAAGCTCATGATTCCGCTCATGGCCTGGGCGACCAGATCGAAGCCGCGGCGATGCTTGTAGGGTCCGGTGCGGCCGAAGCCAGACAGCGAGCAATAGATCAGCGTTGGATGCTGCTTGTGCAGGTCGTCATAGCCGAAGCCGAGGCGCTCCATGGCGCCCGGCGCAAAATTCTCGACCAGCACGTCGGCGCCCGCGATCAGCCGCCGCAACACCTGCTTGCCGCCATCGGTCTTCAGATCCAGCACGATGCCGCGCTTGTTGCGGTTCATCATCAGGAAGGAGGCCGCCTCGTCGCCGATCTTCGGCGGCACCGAATGGCGGGTGTCGTCACCGTTCGGCGATTTCTCGATCTTGATGACGTCGGCGCCCATATCGGCCAGCATCAAGGTGCAGGTCGGCCCTGCCATGACATGGGTGAGATCGATGACCTTGAGGCCGGCAAGCGGCCCCGAACGGCCGGAGGTTGATTGCGAGCGATCGCTTTGCATCGGGGCGTCCTATTGGCCGCGCCATTGCGGCGCGCGCTTGGTGAGGAAAGCATCGAGCCCTTCGCGAAAATCCTGGCTCGTGTAGCACATCAGGATGAGGTCTTCGCCCTCGTCGGGCGTCAGGCGCCTTTGCAGGCGCGCCACGGCCTGCTTGGTCGCATTCAGCGTCAGCGGCGCGTGGCTGGCGAGCAATTTGGCAACCTCGTCCGCGCGCCTTTCGAGCGCGGCGATATCCTCGACGACCTCGCCGAGCAGCCCGACACTGGCAGCCTCGGTCGCGTCGACGAGCCGCGCCGTGAAGATCAGATCCTTGACGCGGGCGGCGCCGATCAGCGCGGTGAGACGACTGACATTGGACATCGACAGGCAGTTGCCGAGCGTGCGGGCAATGGGAAAGCCGATTTTCGCGCTTTGGGTGCCGATGCGGAGGTCACATGCCGCGGCAATGCCCGCGCCGCCGCCGGTGCAGAACCCGTTGATCGCCGCGATCGTCGGCACGCGGCACTGTTCGAGCGTGGTCAGCACCCGATCGATGCGGTTCTCGTAGTCGATCGCGTCCTGCGGCGACTTGAAATCGCGGAACTGATTGATGTCGGTGCCCGCGGCAAACGCCTTGTCGCCGGCCCCGCGCAGCACCAGTACCTTGATCGCGTGATCGTCGTTGATCTCCTCGCAGATCGCGGCGAGCCGCTCATACATCGCGAAAGTGAAGGCGTTGCGCGCCTGCGGGCGGTTGAAGGTGATCCGCCCGATCCCGTCCTGGCGCTCGAAAACGAGGTCTTCCGCCTTCACCTGCTGGTCCATTTCCTCGATGTCCATCTGCTTTTCTACATTTTTGAATGCAAAATGATCGATTTACAAGCCGGAACTTGCATTAATGCGTATATAACTCCATTTTTGCATTCAAATGGACTTCAGACCCATGCTTCATGAGGAAGTCGTCGGCCGCATCCGGGCCATCCTGCTCGACGGCGAGATCCCGCCGGGCGCGCGGATTCCCGAGCGCGAACTGTGCGAGCGGCTACAGATATCGCGCACGCCGCTCCGCGAGGCGCTCAAGGTGCTCGCCGCCGAAGGTCTCGTGCAACTCCTGCCGCATCGCGGCTCGCGTGCGGCAAAACTGACCGACAAGGATATGCGCGACCTGTTCGAGGTCTGCCAGGGCCTCGAGGCGCTCGCCGGCGAACTCGCCTGCGAACGCATCACCGATGCCGAGATCGACGAGATCGCCGCCGCGCACGCGGACATGGTGCGGCATTATCGCGAACGCGATCTGATCCAGTACTATCGCGGCAACCGCGCCATTCACGAAGCCATCGTCGTTGCGGCCGGAAACCCGGTGCTCGCGGGGCTGTATACGTCCGTGACCGCGCGCATCCGCCGCGCGCGCTATGTCACGCCGATGACGCCCGAACGCTGGGCGGTCGCCGTGAAGGAGCACGATGCCATCCTGAACGCACTGCAGAGGCGCGACGGCGTCGGCCTCGCCCATATCCTGCGAGCGCATTTGCGCCACAAGCGCGAAGAGGTTTTGCAGGCGGGCTTTGCCGAAACGGAAGGGAGCGAGCTCGCGCCGAGAATTGCGTGAGCCATAGGTTCGCGACGTACAAAGAATCTTGCGGTCACGCCGGATCGGGCGGCCAGCAGACACAATCACGACACAATCATTGATTGCTTTTGGCTGTACTGGCACGGATCGTGCTGACGAGGCTCGTCGGCAACGGACGTTTTTTGTCGCGCGCCGGAATTGGGCATCCAACTTCGACAAACCGAGATCATCGCCAAATCAATTCCACTTGCTCGCCTGCCTGAACCGGCGCAGCATTCGACCATCGGCGCGGGCCGAATGTAACGCGCAAGCAATTGCGCAAAACAAAAGACAAAAGCGGAGGAAACGCATGACAATCGATGTCTCACGTCGGTCCTTGTTGACCCTCGGGGCTGGCCTTGGTGCCAGCGCAATGCTCGGCGGCAGCGCCTTGGCGCGCGCTCCCAAGCTCGGCACCCAGACGCCCTACTGGCACCGCTTCGTTCTCGGCGACGCCGAAGTCACCGTCGTGTCCGACGGACCGCTTCCCCTGGGCGATCCCTCGGGCACCTTCACCGGTGTTTCCAAGGAAGAGGTGAAGAAGATGCTCGTCGACAATTTCCTGTCGCCGGACAATGTCGTGCTCGAGCAGAACTCGCCGATCGTCAACACCGGCGACAAGCTCATCTTGTTCGATACCGGCATGGGCTCATCCAAGATGTTCGGCGCCACCACCGGTCGGCAGCAGAAGAGCATGACCGAGGCCGGCATTAAGCCCGGCGACATCGACGCCGTGGTTTGCTCGCATGCCCATATCGACCACATCGGCGGCATCGTGGACGACGGCGGGAAGCCGCTGTTTCCCAACGCGCAGATCTACATCTCGCAGACCGATTTCGACTTCTGGACCGACGAAGGCAAGCTTGGCAGCGCGGCCAAGGATTTCGTCGTTCACGCCCGCAAGAACCTGCTGCCGGTCCGCGACCGCATCGTGTTCTTCAAGGACGGCCAGGAATTTCTGCCTGGCGTGCAGGCAATCGCAGCGCCCGGTCATACCGTCGGCCACACCATCTTCATGGTCTCGTCGGCCGGCAAGTCCTTCGCCTTCCTTGGTGACCTGTCGCATCATCCCGTCCTGCTGCTCGAGCGGCCGCGGATGGAATTCTCCTACGACACGGACCCGAAGCAGGCGGCCGAGTCACGCGTAAAACTGCTGACCATGCTTGCTGCGAACAAGACGCCCGTGATGTCCTATCACTTCGCCTGGCCGGGCTATGGCCATGTCGCCAAGGCGGGTGAAGGATTCCACTATTATCCCGAACCGATGCAGATGACTTTGTAATCGCCGGATCTGGTCCGGGCGACGCACGCGCCGCCCGGACCATCCGAACGATCACCGCCGTCCGACTGGCCGGTAAAGAACTTCAAATTCGTGATGCCTCGGCGGCGTTGGCAAACATTACTTCCTAGTTGCAAGTTAAGTTCACTTCGCTCAATTGCGTTTGGGAGCGTCAATGTCCCGCGAGAACGATGGTTTTGTCTTCCATCGCGACCTGCTCCAATGGGTCCCGGATGTTATCTATCGGGCCGTCAACTTCTTTGTCACATGGGACAAACTGCCGACCCTGCTCGGAGCCGCCAATCTCTCGGCGTTCCGCGACCGGCTGCGGGAGCGCAATCTGCACCATACCGGCTACGGCACGACATCGCCTCGCTGGAACACGGGCAATGACCGGTGGCGTTCCGCCGACGGCTCGTTCAACAGCCTCGACCATCCGCGCATGGGCATGGCTGGCGCCCGGTTCGGACGCAATTTCGCGCTGTCAGAATGCGTACCGGACAGCCTGGACGATTTGCTCGAACCCAGTCCGCGCGTGATCTCGGAGGAATTGCTGGCGCGCCACGAATTTATTCCGGCGACCAGCCTCAATCTGCTGGCCGCCGCCTGGATCCAGTTCGAAACGCATAATTGGTTCAGCCATGGGGCCCCTAAGTCGGGAAACGAGTTCAAAATTCCGCTGACGCCAAACGACGAATGGCCTGCGGATGAGCGGATCGACGACTGCATGAAGATCCGTCGGACCGTTTGCGACGAGACGCCACGTGAACCATGGCTCGGCGCGACCCCCACGTTCCGCAACCTCAACTCGCACTGGTGGGACGCCGGACAAATCTACGGCAGCGACCGCGCAAGGCAGATGCAGATCCGTTCCGGGGCAGATGGGAAGATCGCGGTCGGCGATGATGGGATGCTTCCAGCCGATCCGGTGCATCCCGGCGCCGATCTCACCGGCTTCAACGACAATTGGTGGGTGGGGCTCAGCCTGCTGCACAACCTCTTCGCACGCGAGCACAATGTCATCTGCGACGGCTTGAAGGCGCGGTATCCGACCTGGAAGGACGAGGAGCTATTCCAGCATGCGCGCCTGATCAACGCGGCCCTGATCGCCAAGATCCACACCGTCGAATGGACGCCAGGCATCCTCGGCCATCCCGCACTGGACTTCAGCATGCACGCCAACTGGTCGGGGATCCCGTGCCGGGTGCTGCGCGCCGTGCTCGGCAAGAACAGCGAAGCCGCCTTTGGCATCATCGGCTCTCCGACGGATCAGCACAGCGCGCCCTACGCGATGACCGAGGAATTCACCGCCGTGTACCGCCTGCACCCGTTGATCCCGGAAAACCTTGATGTACGGCGGCTCGATAGCACAGAGATTACCGCTAGCGACTTGGTCAAAATGCAGGGCCCCGCCTCCCGCAAGTTCATGCAGACTCACGGCTTCGCCAACCTGCTGTACTCGTTCGGCACCGCTCATCCCGGCGCCATTCGCCTCCACAATTTTCCCAACTTCCTGCGCCGGTTCACGAAAGACGGCCAGCCGCTGCTCGACGTGGCCGCGATCGACATCATGCGTGATCGCGAGCGCGGCGTGCCGCGCTACAACCGGTTTCGCGAGCTGGTCGGCAAGAAGCGGGTCAACACATTCGAAGAAATCACCAGCATCCCCGGTGCCGCCAGGAAGATGCGCGCGATCTACAAGGGCAACGTCGATCGCGTTGATCTGATGGTCGGATTATTGGCCGAGGACCTGCCGGAGGGTTTCGGCTTCAGCGATACCGCCTTCCGCATTTTCATCCTGATGGCATCGCGGCGTCTGAAGAGCGACCGGTTCTTCACCGATGACTACCGCGCGGAACTCTACACCAACTTCGGTCTGGACTGGATCCACAACAACGGAATGAAATCGGTGCTGCTGCGGCATATGCCGCAACTCGGACCGGCGCTCGAGGGCGTCAACAATGCCTTCGCCCCGTGGAACGTCCTGCGAGGCTGAGCCTTGGCCCATATGTTCAGCATTCCGGGCCTCGTCCGCCTCGGATGAGCGTCAGCCGCCCTAGCACCCGAGCTTGTCGGCGATCCCACCAAAATCCTTGGCGACGATGTCCCAATTGCCGGTGGCCTCGAAATCGACCTTCTGAAGCGGACCGTATTCGGTCGGCCGCGCCACGAAGGCCGTCTTCAGCCCGTTCTTCTGCGCGGCGGCGAGATCGCCGTTGTGGGCCGCGACCATCATCACCTGCTCCGGCTTGAGGCCGAGCAGGCGCGCGGCGCCGAGATAGGTTTCGGGATCGGGCTTGTAGTGCTCGAACAGCTCGGCCGACATGATGAGGTCCCAGGGAAGCCCTGCGAACTTCGCCATGTTGGTGAGCAGCGCGACATTGCCGTTCGACAGCGGCGAGATCACGAATTTCGTTTTCAGTCGGGTCAGGCCGGCGACGCTGTCGGGCCACGGGTGCAAGCGGTGCCACCCCTTGGTGAGGTGATCGAGATCGGCCTCGGTCAGGCCTGGAATCGAAAATTGCGCGACCAGTTTTTCGAGCGAGCGGCGATGCAGATCATCGAGCATGACGTAGCCGCGCTCGGGATGTTTGCGCACGTCATCCATCGAAGCCATGTACATGCCGCGCCAGCCGTCGACCAAGGCGGTCCAGTCGGCGCTGATGCCGCGGCCCTTCGTCCACCACATGAAGTCGGTGATCAGGCTGGTGCGCCAGTCGACGACGGTGCCGAACACGTCGAAGACCAGGGCTTTGACGGCGGACAGATCGGACATGGGCGCTTTCCCGTATGTTACTTATTCTTGGTCATTCCGGGATGCACCGCGAGGCGCTGGCCCGGAATGACGGCAGCGTGTCGTGACCTAGTCCAGGTGGAATTTCGCCAGCTCGCGGTGCTCGGCCTTGATGTAGCGCACGGTGCCGGTGACGGAGCGCATCACCACCGTCTCGGTCTCGATCACGCCGTCCTTGCGGAATTTGACGCCTGACAGCAGCGAGCCCGTGGTGACGCCGGTGGCGGCGAACAGGCAGTCGCCGCGCGCCATGTCCTCGATGCCATAGATCATCTTGGGATCGCTGACGCCCATCTTGGCGGCGCGCTCGCGCTTCTCGTCGGAGTCGAGGATGAGACGGCACTGCATCTGGCCGCCGATGCAGCGCAGCGCCACGGCCGCGAGCACGCCTTCCGGCGCGCCGCCGGTGCCGAGATACATGTCGACGCCGGTATTGTCGGGGTCGGCGCAGTGGATCACGCCGGCGACGTCGCCGTCGGTGATCAGGCGCACGGCGGCGCCAGTCGATCGCACGCTCTCGATGATGCTGGCATGGCGTGGCCGGTCGAGCACGAGAACGGTGATGCCGTCGGGCTTGACGCCCTTGGCCTTGGCGAGCCGGCGGACGTTTTCGGCCGGTGTCGCATCGAGCTCGACGACGCCCTTGTCGTAACCGGGACCGATCGCGAGCTTCTGCATGTAGACGTCGGGGGCGTGCAGCAGAGTACCGCCGTCGGCCATCGCCATGGTGGCGATCGAGCCCGGCATGTTCTTGGCGCACAGCGTGGTGCCTTCGAGCGGGTCGACCGCGATGTCGACCTGCGGGCCGGCGTTCATGCCGACCTTCTCGCCGATGAAGAGCATCGGCGCCTCGTCGCGTTCGCCCTCGCCGATGACGATGGTGCCCTCGATCGGGAGCTTGTTGAGCTCGCGCCGCATCGCGTCCACCGCGGCCTGGTCGGCCGCCTTCTCGTTGCCGTGCCCGCGCAGACGCGCCGAAGACACCGCCGCCCGCTCCGTCACACGCACGATCTCCAGCGTGAGAATGCGCTCGAGCAATGCTTGCGGCGGGACTGAAATATGGGTCGACATCGGCTCACTCCTTCGAAACAGTTTTGGACGGACATCTCCGCCGCATCAACTCGTAACACCCACAGTTCGTTCGAACCGTGTCAGTTCTTCTCGATCCTGATAACCTGCGGCCGTCCGCTGATCACCTTGTCCTTCTGCACGGCCGCGAGCGCACGGCGCACGGCGTCCTCATGCGTGGCATAGGTGATGAGAATGACAGGCACCGGGACCGCCTTGCCGTCTGCCGGCGCAGCGCCGCCATTGGGATGGCGCTGCACGATCGACTCGATTGAAATCTTCTGCTCGGCGAGCCGGGTCGCGATCGCAGCCGCGGTGCCCGGGAAATCGCGTGCCAGAAGGCGGATGTAGTAGCCGCCCTCGTGGCGCTCCATCGGCGCCTTCTTGGTGTCGCGCAGCTGCGAAATCGGCCGGCCGAACGGATTGGCGCGAATGCCGCGCGCAACGTCGGCGATGTCGGCGACGACGGCGGATGCGGTCGCGGCGCCACCGGCACCGGGGCCGACCAGCGTGATCGGCGGGATGCCCTCGCCATCGATCGTGACCGCGTTGGTGACACCCATCACCTGCGCTATCGAGGAGGATTTCGGAACCATGGTCGGATGCACGCGCTGCTCGATGCCCGTGGCGGTGCGAACCGCGACGCCGAGCAGCTTGAGCCGGTAACCGAGATCGTCAGCGGCACGGAGATCTTCCGGCGCGATGGAGGAGATACCTTCGACATACACCGCGCTTTGAGCAACTTTCGTGCCGAAAGCGAGGCTGGCGAGAATGGCGAGCTTTTGCGCGGTATCGTGGCCGTCGACGTCGAATGACGGATCGGCCTCGGCATAGCCGAGCCGTTGCGCGTCCTTCAGGCATTCGGCGAAGGACAGGCCCTCCTGCTCCATCCGGGTCAGGATGTAATTGCAGGTGCCGTTGAGGATGCCGTAGACCCGGTTGATGCCGGTTCCGGCAAGACCTTCGCGTAACGTTTTGATGACAGGGATCGCAGCGCCGACGGCTGCTTCGAAATTCAGCGCGCCGCCGTGCTTTTCGGCGGCCTTTGCCAGCTTGAGGCCGTGCTTTGCCAGCAACGCCTTGTTGGCGGTAACGACGGACTTGCCGGCGGCGAGCGCGGCCTCGACCGCCGCCAGCGCGGGATCGCCCGCGCCGCCCATCAGCTCGACGAAGCAGTCGATGCCCGGATGCGTGGCGAGGGCAAGCGGATCCTTGACCCATTCGATGCCGCGCAGATCGACGCCGCGCTTCTTCGCCTTCGAGCGTGCGGTGACGGCGACGACACGGATGCCACGGCCGCTGCGGCCGGCAAGCACCCTCGCCTGCGTTTCGATCAGACGGACAACTTCGGCGCCCACGGTGCCGAGCCCCGCTATGCCCACTTTCAGGGGTGCAACCATGATGCCTTGGAAAACCTGCGGAAGAGAACTTAACGCCGAGTGGCGAGCGGAACGACGTTGTGCAACGTTTCGATGCCGCTTTCAAGGAAGCGGCGCACGCCACGCGCGGCCTGCCTGATCCGTTGCTCGTTTTCCACCATGGCGATGCGGACATATCCTTCGCCATGCTCGCCGAAGCCGACGCCGGGCGAGACCGCGACACCGGATTTCTCCACCATCAGGGTCGCGAACTGCATGCTGCCGACGCTGCGGAAGGCTTCCGGCAGCGGCACCCAGGCGAACATCGATGCTTCCGGCGGCGGGATCTCCCAGCCGGCACGGCCGAACGATTCCACCAGCGCGTCGCGCCGCTTGCGGTAGGTGTCGCGCATCTCCTTGATGCAATCGTCCGGTCCGTTCAGCGCGGCGGTCGCTGCGACCTGGATCGGCGTGAACGCACCGTAGTCGAGATAGGATTTGACGCGGCCGAGTGCCGCAATCACGCGCTCGTTGCCGACCGCGAAGCCCATGCGCCAGCCAGCCATCGAATAGGTCTTCGACATCGAGGTGAACTCGACGGCAACGTCCATCGCGCCCGGCACCTGGAGCACCGAGGGCGGCGGGTTGCTTTCGTCGAAATAAACCTCGGCATAAGCGAGATCCGACAGGATCAGGATCTCGTGCTTCTTCGCGAACGCGACCAGGTCCTTGTAGAAGTCGAGGCTCGCGACATAGGCGGTCGGGTTCGAAGGATAGCAAACCACGAGCGCCAGCGGCTTCGGGATCGAATGCACGATCGCCCGCTCGACAGCCTCGAAGAATTGCGGCGTCGGCTCCGAGGGCACCGAACGGATCACGCCGCCCGCCATCAAGAAGCCGAAGGCGTGAATCGGGTAGCTCGGATTGGGACAAAGGATGACGTCGCCGGGCGCGGTGATCGCCTGCGCCACGTTGGCAAAGCCCTCCTTGGAGCCGAGCGTCGCCACCACCTGGGTGTCGGGGTTGAGCTTCACGCCGAAGCGGCGGGCGTAGTAGCCGGCCTGGGCCCGGCGCAGCCCGGGGATGCCGCGGGAGGCCGAGTAGCGGTCGGTGCGCGGCTTGCCCAGCGTCTCCTTCAGCTTCTCCAGCACGTGCGCTGGCGCCGGCAGGTCCGGATTGCCCATGCCGAGGTCGATGATGTCGGCGCCGGCGTTCCGCGCAGCTGCCTTGGCCCGGTTGACCTGTTCGAACACGTAAGGCGGAAGGCGGCGGATGCGGTAAAATTCTTCCATGGCTCTCTCGGCTCCGGGCAACCGGTCAGGACAGAATCGACAGGCCATAAAGACCAGGCGGAAGGCGCCCGCATCTCTCGCGAAAATTACTCAAGATCAAATACTTAGAGCAATCATCGACGATATTGACTGAAGTCGTTCGCCCTGACTCTCGGCTGAACTAAGGTCTTTTAGCACGGCGAGCCGGAGGCGCCAGCGATTACCTTGCGGCGCCCTATTTCGCGTCCTTGGTGGCAACCGCCTGACGGTCGCGCGCGGCAGCAAGCTCGGCCTCGATCTTGGCGCGTTGGTCCGGCGGCATGACGGCCTGATCGCGATCCGGCGGCAGATCGTGCACCGGCAGATAGCTACCGGCCTCTCTGGGATGCGCTTGAGCATCGGAAGGCGTCATATCCGCGAGCTGGCTCGAGCAGCCGCCCAGGGCGAGCGTCGCCATCAGCAGCGCGCCACAGATCCGCCGCGACTTTTGCAGGTCCCTCAACGCCAACACTAGGGAAATCCCCACTTCGTCCCAAAGCACGGCCCCGGGCAACCTTACCCAAGTCCGCGCCCAAGCTCAAACCCATTGCTGCCCAAATGGTGCGAGCGAGAAAATAGCCCCAGTCCATCAAGCCGAGCGGTGCGGCTCGATTGTGACGGAACCAAGAAAATTTGTCGCACTGCAACACATCTTCGAGAGTGTTTAACGCCAAACATGCGAGCTTCGCGGTGACGAATACGGAATGAATCGTTACTGTTCTCCTCATGAGTATGGCCACCACCGATACGCCCAAACCCGAGACGAAGTTCGATGCGGAAGCCTTCGCGATGAATGTCGCGCGGGCGATGGAAAGCGGCGGCAAGGCGCTTGCCGCGTACCTGAAGCCGCGCGAGAGCGGCGAGGTGCAGGATCGTCCGCCGGCGGAGCTTACCGAGGTCATCAAGACCTTCACCGCCGTCGCCGAATACTGGCTGTCGGATACGTCGCGGGCCTCCGCACTCCAGACCAAGCTCGCCAAGGACTATCTTGACCTCTGGGGCTCGGCGGCGCGCCGCATGGCCGGTCAGGACGCACCGCCCGCGATCGCACCCTCGCCGCGCGACAAGCGCTTTGCCGATCCGGAATGGAAGTCGAACCAGTTCTTCGATTTCATGATGCAGCTCTATCTGCTCACGACCAAATTTGCGCTGGAGCTTGTGCGCGAAGCCGAGGGCCTCGATCCGCAGACCCGCCGCAAGGCCGAGTTCTACGTCCAGCAGGTCACCAACGCGATATCGCCCTCCAACTTCGTGCTGACCAATCCGGAAGTGCTGCGCGCGACGGTGGCCAGCAGCGGCGAAAATCTCGCGCGCGGCCTGAAGATGCTGGCCGAGGACATCGCCGCCGGCAAGGGCACGCTGAAGATCCGTCAGTCCGATCCGGACAATCTCGTCGTCGGCGTGAACATGGCGACGACGCCGGGAAAGGTGATCTACCAGAACGAGATGATGCAGCTGATCCAGTATGCGCCGGCGACGGAGAAGGTGCTGCGCACGCCGCTCCTGATCATCCCGCCCTGGATCAACAAATTCTACATCCTCGATCTCAAGCCGGAGAAATCCTACATCAAATGGTGCGTCGATCAGGGCATCACCGTGTTCGTGATCTCATGGGTCAATCCCGACAAACGCCTCGGCGCCAAGAGCTGGGAAGACTACATGAAGGAAGGCCCGCTCACGGCGATGGACGTGATCGAGAAGGTCACCGGCGAGATGAAGGTGCACACCGCCGGCTATTGCGTCGGCGGCACCATGCTCGCGACCACGCTGGCCTGGCTCGCCGAGAAGCGCCGCCAGCGCGTGGCGTCCGCGACGTTCTTCGCGGCACAGGTCGACTTCACCCATGCCGGTGATTTGCTCGTGTTCGTCGACGAGGAGCAGATCGCATCCCTCGAGCAGGACATGAAGGCGGCGGGCGTGCTCGAAGGCTCGAAGATGGCGATGGCCTTCAACATGCTGCGCTCCAACGATTTGATCTGGTCCTATGTCGTCAGCAATTACCTCAAAGGCCAGCAGCCGAGCGCGTTCGACCTGCTGCACTGGAATTCGGACGCGACCCGCATGACCGCGTCGAACCATTCGTACTACCTGCGCAATTGCTACCTTGAGAACCGGCTCTCCACCGGCACGTTGGTGCTGGACAACACCTTGCTCGATCTCTCCAAGGTCATGGTGCCGATCTACAATCTCGCAACCCGCGAGGACCATATCGCGCCGGCTGAATCGGTGCTGTACGGCTCCCAGTTCTTCGGCGGCCCGGTGAAATACGTGCTGTCCGGCTCGGGCCACATCGCCGGCGTGGTCAATCCGCCCGCCTCGAACAAATACCAGTACTGGACCAACGACAACGTGAAGTCCGCCAACGTCGCCGAGTGGATGAAGGGCGCGGTCGAGCACAAGGGCTCCTGGTGGCCGGACTGGCGGCAATGGCTGGGCGCACTCGATCCCGAGGAAGTCCCGGCCCGCACGGTCGGCAGCGAGGCGTTTCCCCCGATCGAGGACGCACCCGGCAGCTATGTCAGGGTTCGCGCATAGCAGAATCTTTCGCGCTTTCGTATAAGCTCCATGCCTGCAGCAGAAATTGATGAGGGGACCGGGTTATGACGCGTGAATTGTTCTGGCTGACACTGACGGTGGTCCTGACTGGAATCCTCTGGATTCCCTACACCATCAACCGCTGCCAGATTCGCGGGCTTGGTGGTGCGATGGCCAATCCCTCGCGCACCGACAAGCCGCAGTCGGAATGGGCGAACCGCCTGATGTTCGCGCATGACAACGCCGTCGAGAACCTCGTGCTGTTCGCGCCGCTGGTGCTGATCCTGAATGCGATCGACTACTCCTCGAAGTGGACGGTGCTTGCCTGCGCCGTCTATTTCTGGTCGCGCGTTGCGCATCTGATCGTCTATGCGATGGGTATTCCCGTCTTCCGCACCCTCGCCTTCACCGTCGGTTTTCTCGCCCAAGCCGTGCTGGCGCTCGCGATCTTCAAGGTGCTCTGATCGGCCCCGGTTGGGTTGGCGCCTGCAACGAACGGGTGAAATCTCGAAGGCCTATCGCGGCTGCCGGTGTTGCCGAATGACGACAGTGCGGAAAAAAGCAGCAATGCCCTCTTGGGCTGACACGATGGATCGCACATCCAGAGGTATATTTGCCCATCGCAATTGATTGATTCGGGGCAGACATGAATTGGAAGATTGCATCCGCCGTCGGCGCGTTGTCGCTCGTTGCCGTCGCGACCCAGGCTAACGCCGCAGATCTCGCCGCCCGTCCCTACACCAAGGCGCCGCCGATGATCGCCGCGATCTATGATTGGAGCGGCTTCTACATCGGCGCCAACGGCGGATATGGCTCGTCACGCAATTGCTGGGACCAGACGGTTGGTTTCGCGGCCGGCGTTGCGGAAGGCTGCCATGACGCGACGGGCGCCGTCGCCGGCGGCCAGATCGGTTATCGCTGGCAGAGCAGCGCCTTCGTATTCGGCCTCGAAGCGCAGGGCGACTGGGCGGACCTCTCCGGCCGGAACGCCAGCACCGTGCTCGGCGTCGCGAACCGCACCCGTGTCGATGCTTTCGGCCTGTTCACCGGCCAGATCGGCTACGCCTGGAACAGCGCACTGCTTTACGCGAAGGGCGGCGCCGCCGTCACCCGCAATCGCTACCGCGGCATCGGAACCGGCGGTCTGGCCGGAGCCGAGTTCGACGGTGCCGACGACACCCGCTGGGGCGGCACGGTCGGCGTCGGCATCGAATACGGCTTTGCGCCGAACTGGTCGGTCGGCCTCGAATACGACCATCTGTTCATGGGCCGGCGCGACGTTACCCTCACGGCAAACGGCGTGCTGGCACCCGTCGGCACGTTCTCACGTACCGACCGCATTGGCCAGGACGTCGACTTGATCACGGCCCGCATCAACTACAGGTTCGGCGGCCCGATCATCGCGAAGTACTGAGAAGCGCCCCTCGCGGCCGTCATGCCCGGGACAAGCCCGGTCATGACGAGCAGCGAATGTTGCTCCTACGCCTCCGGCAATCCCAGCATTAGTCGCATGTTCTGCACGGCCGCGCCGGACGCGCCCTTGCCGAGATTGTCGAGCCGCGCGACCAGCACCGCCTGATGGTACTTGTCGCTGGCGAAGACGTAGAGCTCGAGCGTGTTGGTCTCGTTGAGCCCTTCCGGCTCGAGCTTGCCACCCTTGGTCGTCTCGTTCTGCAGCGGCATCACCGAGACGTATTTCGAGCCGGCGTAACGCTTTGCCAGCGCGGCCTGGAGATCGGCGCCGCTGGGCTTGCCGGGCAGCGTGTCGAGCTGGAGCGGCACCGACACCAGCATGCCCTGCCGGTAGTTGCCGACCGACGGGATGAAGATCGGCCGCCGCGTCAGGTTCGAATAGAGCTGCATCTCCGGCAGATGCTTGTGCTCGAAGCCGAGGCCGTAGAGTTCGAAGGACGGCGCGCTGCCGTCCTCGAAACTCGCGATCATCGACTTGCCGCCGCCGGAATAGCCGCTCACCGCATTGATGGTGACGGGATAGTCGCGCGGCAGCAGGCCGGCATCGACGATCGGTCGCAGCAGCGCGATCGCGCCGGTCGGATAGCAGCCGGGATTGGACACCTTCTTCGCAGCCTTGATCTTGCCAGCCTGATCCGGCGTCAGTTCCGGAAAGCCATAGGCCCAGTCGGGCGCGACCCGGTACGCGGTCGAGGCATCCAGCACCTTCGGGCCCGACGGCCCCATGCTGTCGATGAGCGCAACCGTTTCCCTGGCAGCATCGTCGGGCAGACAGAGGATGACCAGATCAATCTTCTCCATCAGCGCCTTCTTGGCCGCGGGATCCTTGCGCTTGTCGTCGGCAATCGTCTTCACGACCACGTCGCTCTGCAGCTTCAGCCGCTCGTTGATGCCAAGCCCGGTGGTGCCGGAGCCGCCGTCGACGAAGACGGTGGCCGGCTTTGTCGCAGCGCCAGTGGTCGGTGCTTTCGTCGTTTCAGTGAGGCTCATGGCGCGCTCCTTTCGAGCATGTTGGTTTCGGATGCGAAGGCCTCCGGCCTTACGTCCTGCATCAGTTGCGCGATCTCCCTGGCGTCGGCATGGGCTTGCGCGCCAAGCGCATTGGCGATCGCCATATAATCGGCGTCGGACTTGTGCTGGTTGAGCTTGAAGCTGGCTTCGACCTCCTCAACCGTCATGACCAGACCCACGATCGCCTTCTTCATCGCCTCGAGCCGCCCGGCCGTCATCTTGCCCGACGTCCACGGCTTCTTCGGCAACAGCCAGTTTTCGAACTTGTTACTGAGCGTATCGATTTGCACGGCCAGTTCACCATCCGACAACAACCGCACCGGCCCGGTCAGATGGACCGACTGGTACAGCCAGGTCGGCACCTGATCCGGCGAGACGTACCAGTCCGGCGACACGTAGGCATCGGGGCCGTTGACCGCGAGGAGCCAGGAGGTCGTCCCGTCCGCAAGCTTTAGCAGCGGATTGTGACGGGCGACATGAAACGCGGCCTGCGGCGTGCCGTCCGCGGCATAGGTCAAATAGAACGGCAGCGGCGAGGCGATCGGCTTGTGGCCGTCGAAGGCGCACATGGTGCCGAAGCCGCGCGTGTCGGCGAATTTCAGGCTCGCGGCGCGGTCCTGCTTGAAAAAGGGTGGCGTATACATCGTAGTCTCCTGCTGGCCTCCTTGGTGGCCGCCGGATCAGATCGCACTGACAGGAGAGAGAATGCCGCGGATCGGATCCAGCGGCAAAGACGATGATCTCAAACGCGATCGACCGCCCAAACCGCTAAAGAGCGGCGGCGGCGACGGGCGAACAGGATGGTCGCGGCGTTGATCATGGCGCGGTGCTATAAGGCCAGCTGCGGTCGCCGTCAAGGTTCCGACGTCACACCACGCCCCAGATCCATTCCATGATCTTGGCGATCACATCTCCGAACAGCAGCAGCGCCGCCGACCAGATCAGTGCCGAGACGAAATTGGCGGCCTGGAAGCTCCAATAGGGCATCTCGAAAATGCCGGCTGCAAGCGGCACGGAGGCACGCAAGGGGCCGAAGAAGCGGCCGATGAAGATGCTCGGCACGCCCCAGCTGCGCACGAAGGCCTCGCCTCTGGGCAGGAGTTCCGGATAACGCGAGAGCGGCCACATCTGCGCGACCTGCTCCTTGTAGCGATAGCCGAACCAGTAAGAGACCCAGTCGCCCAGCGCCGCCCCGATGCCACCGGCGATCCAGACCGGATAGAAGCTGATGCCACTCGCGCCGATCAGCGCGCCGATAGCGACCAACGCGCCCCAGGCCGGGATCAGCAGCGAGATGAAGGCGAGCGACTCCCCGAATGCGAGCACGAACACGATGGGAGCTGCCCACGTCTGGTGAGCGCGCACGAAATCGGCGAGTCCGTGCGCAAACTGCTCCATTCAAAAATAGCCTTTCCGTCCTGCCCGAAGGTGCTGCTCGATGAAAAGGACTGGTAAGCCAATGACTTGTGTGACATCAAGTCACAAAGCCAAGTCCAGCCGGACCGGACCGTCACATTGCCGGGAATTGATGGGGATGCCGCGTAAAATCGCCGGGATTGGTTCCCAACCACACCGCCCGGCCCGCCCCGCGATAACCTTTCCAGGCGAGAAGTGGCATAGTCGGCCCAACCGATTCGCCGCTCATGCGGCCCTCAAAACGCATAAAGATATATGTCCAAGCAGTTGAAGCCCAAAGCAAAAGACGATTTTTTCGGCGGCGATGAGCCCAAGCCCCGCGCCGCCAAGGCCGCCCCGCGCGCGGGCGGTGCCGAGGCCGACTACACCGCAGCCGACATCGAGGTCCTCGAAGGTCTGGAACCGGTGCGCCGCCGGCCCGGCATGTATATCGGCGGCACCGACGAGAAGGCGCTGCATCACCTCTTCGCCGAAGTCATCGACAACTCGATGGACGAGGCGCTCGCGGGGCATGCGACCTTCATCGGAGTCGAATTGAGCGCGGACGGCTTTTTGACCGTCACGGACAACGGCCGCGGCATCCCGGTCGATCCGCATCCAAAATTCCCGAAGAAGTCGGCGCTCGAAGTCATCATGTGTACGCTGCACTCGGGCGGCAAGTTCGACTCCAAGGTCTACGAGACCTCGGGCGGCCTGCACGGCGTCGGCATCTCCGTGGTGAACGCCCTCTCCTCGCTGCTCGAGGTCGAGGTCGCGCGCAGCCAGAAACTCTATCGCATGACGTTCGAGCGCGGCCACCCAAAGGGCAAGCTCGAGGATCTCGGCAAGATCAACAACCGCCGCGGAACCCGCGTGCGCTTCAAGCCGGACACCGACATCTTCGGTGCCAAGGCAGCGTTCAAGCCGCAGCGCCTGTTCAAGATGACGCGTTCGAAGGCGTATCTGTTCGGCGGCGTCGAGATCCGCTGGAATTGCGCGCCCGAACTGCTTAAGGGCGTCGACGACGTGCCGGCGGAAGCGACGTTCCACTTCCCCGGTGGCCTCAAGGACTATCTGGCCGCCGCGATCCACGCCGACACGCTGGTGCATCCCGACATCTTCTCCGGCAAGTCGGGCCGCAACGGCGCGCATGGCGCCTGCGAATGGGCGGTGGCCTGGACCGCGGATGCCGACGGCTTCCTGTCTTCCTACACCAACACTGTGCCGACGCCCGACGGCGGCACGCACGAATCCGGGCTGCGCAGCGCGCTGCTGCGCGGCCTCAAGGACCACGCCGAACGCGTCGGCCAGGGCAAGCGCGCGTCGTCCATTACGTCAGAAGACGTGATGGTGGGTGCAGCCGTGATGCTCTCGGTGTTCGTGCGCGAGCCTGAATTCCAGGGCCAGACCAAGGACCGTCTCGCCACCGCCGAAGCGCAGCGCATCGTCGAACAGGCGATGAAGGATCCGTTCGACCATTGGCTGTCGGGCAATCCGAACCAGGCCAACAGGCTGCTCGACTTCGTGGTCGACCGCGCCGAGGAGCGGCTGCGCCGCCGCCAGGAGAAGGAGACCGCGCGCAAGACCGCCGGCAAGAAGCTGCGCCTCCCCGGCAAGCTCGCCGATTGCAGCGATGCAGGGTTGGAAGGCTCAGAACTCTTCATCGTCGAGGGTGACTCGGCCGGCGGCAGCGCCAAGCAGGCGCGCGACCGCAAGACCCAGGCCGTGCTGCCGCTGCGCGGCAAGATCCTCAACGTCGCGTCCGCCGGCAAGGACAAGCTGACGGCGAATACGCAGCTCGCCGACCTCGTGCAGGCGATCGGCTGCGGGATGCTCGCGCAGTATCGGGAAGAGGATCTGCGCTATCAGCGCATCATCATCATGACCGACGCCGATGTCGACGGTGCCCACATCGCTTCACTGCTGATCACCTTCTTCTACCGGCAGATGCCGCGGCTGATCGACGAAGGCCATCTCTTCCTCGCCGTGCCGCCGCTCTACAAGCTGACCAACGGCACGAAGTCGGTCTACGCCCGCGATGACGCGCACAAGGCAGCGCTGATCAAGAGCGAGTTCAACGCCAACGCCAAGGTCGAGGTCAATCGCTTCAAAGGCCTCGGCGAAATGATGCCGGCGCAGCTCAAGGAAACCACCATGGATCCGGCAAAGCGGACCATGTTGAAAGTGGTTCTGCTCGCCGACGACCGCGACACCACGGCGGATTCGGTGGAGCGCCTGATGGGCACCAAGGCCGAAGCGCGCTTCGCGTTCATCTCGGACAAGGCCGAATTCGCCAACGACGACCTGCTGGACGTCTGATCCGCAGGCGCTGCCCGGTCGTATCCATCCAGAGCCCCGGCATGATGCCCGGGGCTCTTTTGTTTTTGGGAGATGACAACCGCTCTTTCCCGCCAATCCTGCCAACGTTCGCCTCGATTTCGTTGATTCCCGGCCTCATCGCGCCGCGACTCGGCCAACGACTCACCGAGCCATGACTGATGCAGGACTGCCTCCATTTCGGACAAAGCCGAATTCGCTAACGAGAAGCTACCAAAACGCAAATCGCAAAATTCGACGTACTGCATTGATAATGCGTACTTATTTCACATTTCCACGACGGCACCCAGAATCCCTGCCGTGCGGCGTTTCCCGGCGACTGTGCCTGCTCTGCAACAGCATTTCGGAGAGAAGCAGGTATAGTCCGGGACATCAGATCACACGGACTTCAGTGCGCTCGCGCCTGCCAGACAGACCAAAGCTTGGGGATTTTTAAGATGAAGAAGATTTTGCTCGCACTGACCGCGGTTGCTGCCATGACCGCTTCGGCTTCGGCCGCTGACCTTGGCGCCCGTCCCTACGCGAAGGCCCCGATGGCGGCTCCCGTCGCCAACTGGACCGGCTTCTACATCTTCGGCGGCGCCGGCGGCGGCCTCTCGGCCTCTGACCAGCGCGTCCAGACCACGGTTGGCGCAGTTCCCCTGACGATCGATCAGCGCCAGGGTGGCTCGGGCTGGTTCGGCACCGTCGGTCTCGGCTACGACTGGCAGTTCAGTGGCACCTGGGTCGCCGGCGTGTTCGCTGACGGTCAGTTCGGCAGCATCCGTGCTACCATTCAAGATCCCCTGCTCGGCATCACCGGCAACCAGAAGCTGGAAGACTCCTGGGCCGCTGGTGTGCGCCTCGGCTGGCTGGTCGCTCCGAACGTTCTCTCCTACGTCAACGGCGGTTACTCCGGCGCCCACTTCGGCAGCACCAACTTCATGACCTTGGCTGGCGCTCCGGCCGGCGTTCACCTCAACGGCTACAACCGCAATGGCTGGTTCATCGGCGGCGGCGTTGAGAACAACCTGAACATCTTCGGCATCCAGTCGCCCGGCTGGTTCATGAAGACCGAGTACCGTTCGGCCTTCTACAATGCCAAGACCCAGGACATCCTGTTCGATGCCGGTAACCTCCCGGTCGGTCAGAGCATTCGCGCCAACAGCTGGAACCAGACGATCTCGACTTCGCTGGTTTACCGCTTCAACTGGACCGGTCCGGTCGTCGCGAAGTACTGATCCGAACGCAAGTTCAGACGTCAAAGCCCCGGCATCGTCCGGGGCTTTTTCGTTGTACGGTGCTTCAGCGGACCTTGCGTATGGACATGCATCCGCCCTGCGGCCTGCATCAGCGGCCATTGTATCCCGACCACGGCTACGGCTAGTCTCCCGGCAAGTTTTCGGGCCGCGGCAATCGTCATGTCGCGTCACGACAGAAGCAAACCGCCGGGGAGGAATGCATGCGCAGATTTCTGCTGATAGCAGGCCTGTTTGCCCTTGCCGTCGGGCTGCTCTGGATCGGACAGGGTACGGGCACCGTCGCGTGGCCGCGATCGAGCTTCATGGTCAACCAGCTGCAATGGGCCGGCTATGGCGCAGCCATGGCCGGCTTCGGGCTGGTGCTGATCTGGCAGAGCAACCAATAGAAGAACCAGGGAATAGCAGCATGACAACCAGTCGGTTCGATCTCCGCGGCAAAGTCGCGATCGTCACGGGAGGCAATGGCGGCATCGGGCTCGGAATGGCCCGTGGCCTCGCCGATGCCGGCGCCAACATCGCCGTGGTCGGACGCAACGAAACCAAATCCGCCGCCGCCGTCGCCGACCTCAGCCAACGCGGCGTGAAGGCGATCAGTGTTGCCACCGACGTCACCGACAAGGCGGCCATCGCCGCGATGATCGATCGCGTCGTCAGGGATTTCGGCCGCATCGACATCCTCATCAACAATGCCGGCATGAGCATCCGCAAGCCGCCGCACGAGCTCGAGCTCGACGAGTGGAACACGGTGATCAACACCAATCTCACCAGCGCCTTTCTGTGCTCGAAGCTGGCTTATCCGGCGCTGAAGGCGTCCGGCAACGGCAAGGTGATCAACATCGGCTCGATGATGTCGATCTTCGGCGCGAGCTTCGCAACGGCCTATGCGGCGAGCAAGGGCGGCATCGTTCAGTACACGCGCGCCTGCGCCAATGCGTGGGCGCCCGACAACATCCAGGTCAATGCCATCCTGCCGGGCTGGATCGACACCGACCTGACCCGCGGTGCGCGGCAGCAGGTATCGGGATTGCACGAGCGGGTGCTGGCACGCACGCCTGCGGGGCGGTGGGGCGACATCGACGACTTCGCCGGCATCACCGTGTTCCTCGCCTCATCCGCCTCCAACTTCGTCACCGGCACCGCGATCCCCGTCGATGGCGGGTTCTCGGTGATGGCGTAGGCCGCACCAATAAATCTGCACACAAAAAAGAAGCCCCGGACAATGCCGGGGCTTTTGAATTTGGGCAGTGATCGTCTTTTATGGCTGCTTGGTCGTTCGTTGACCCACTTAGTAGCGGGCGATGACCGGCGCGTCGAACTTGTAGCTGGCGCGCACGACGGCCCACTGCAGGTCGCGCGGCTTGGCATCGAAGCTGTAATTGCCGGAGGTGCCGCCGAGTTGATAGGTCTGGCTGGCGAAGGCTGCGTAGTTGTACTCGAGGCCGACGATCCAGTTGCGGGTGATGCCGTATTCCCAGCCGGCACCGACGGTCCAGCCGTTGGCCCAATGGGTCTGACCGCCGGAACCGGTGGCCGGACCGACCGTATCGGTGACCGACAGACGGTTGTTCACGCCGGCATAGCCGCCCTTGATGTAGAACAGGTTGTTCTGCACGGCGAAGCCCGCGCGACCGACGACGGTGGCAAGCACATTGGTGCGCCAGGAGAACACGTCGTCACCCGCGCCGAACGCGGTGTTCAAGAACGAGCCCTTGTTGTCGAGGCCCGAGATCGTGCCTTCCATACCGAACACGTAGTTGTTGGCCTGCCAATTGTAGCCGATCTGGGCGCCGCCCAGGATGCCGGAGTTGCGCTGACGGTAGCCCTGCCCCGGGGTCAGATCGCCAAACGGTGCGCCGGTCCCGTTGTTGATGAACTGCTCGTTGGTCCATGCACCGCCGATGTGGCCGCCGACATAGAAGCCGGTCCAGTTGAACATCGACTCCATATAGGCCGGCGCCTTTGTGTAGGGCCGAGCACCGAGATCGGCGGCGGAAGCGGCGCCGGTCGAAATCAGAGCGGTCGTGCAGGCGAAGGCGGCAATCAACTTGTTACGCATGGTACACCCCGTGTCCTTTGATGGGTGCACGCTCACACGCAGGTCTTACTCAAATTTGAATCAAGACAGTTAAGACGTCGGATTGGCAAGCAGCGCGCCTTCAATCCGTTTGCGCTGTTGCACGCAGGCAACGCGTCGAGCGCGATTTAACGCCGCGTTATCCCTACCGGGCCCTTGCGCTACCGTGCCGGCGCAGCCTTCGACTGCACGTGCTCGGGCCGGACGCCAAGCGCGAGCAGGCGCGCCGGAATGCCCTGGAGCCACGGCAGCGCGGTGATGAGGCGCAGGACCAGCGGCACTTTCAGCGGCCGGTCGCCGCCCTGCAAGGCGCCGCTGATGATGTTGTTCTGCACGATCATCTGCATCCGCTGCGTCATCTTCACCGGGAATTCGCGGCGACGGCGCACGGCATCGAGTTCGTCCTCCGACGGGCAGCCGCGCTGCAGCTCGTCCGCCAGCAGGTTTGCGGTCGCGACCGCATCCTGGACGGCGAGATTGACGCCGACACCGCCGACCGGCGACATCGCATGTGCGGCGTCGCCGATCAGAAGCAGGCCCGGCCGCGTCCAGCGCGGCAGGCGGTTGATCGCGACGGTGAGCAGCTTGACATCATCGAAGTTCTTCACCTCGGCTATGCCGCTCTTCAGGACCGGCGCCATGCGAACGACGTCGTCGAGCAGCGCCTGCAATCCCCTCGCCTTCACCGCGTCGTATTGTCCCTTGGCGATGACATAGGCGCACTGCCAATAGTCGCCGCGGTCGAAGGTGATCATCATCTTGCCGGGCTCGACGCGCGCGAACAGGTTCTCGGTCTCGTTCGCCTTGCGTCCGACGCGGAACCACAGCACGTCCATTGGCGCGCCGATCTCCTCGACCTCGAGGCCGGAATGCTGGCGCACGGTCGAATGCCGGCCGTCACATGCGATGGTGAGATCAGCTTCGATGTCCACGATACCGTCAGGCGTATTCGCCCGCACGCCGGCGATGGTCTCGCCGCGGCGGATCAGATCGACGGCCTCCGTGTTCATCATCACCTGCAGCGAGGCGAAGCGCTGGCCGGCCTCGCGCAGGAAATTCAGGAAATCCCATTGCGGCATGAAGGCGATGAAGGGGTACTTGGTGCGGAGGCGGCTGAGATCGGCGATGCGAACGGGGGTACTGCCGAACAGGCCGTCCAGCTTTTGCAAGCGCTGATGCGGCAGCTTCAGGAATCCGTCGATCAGGCCGAGCTCGTCCATCACCTGGAGCGTCGAAGGATGCACGGTGTCGCCGCGGAAGTCGCGGAAGAAATCCGCATGCTTCTCCAGCACCACGACATCGATGCCGGCGCGCCCGAGGAGATAGCCGAGCATCATGCCCGCCGGTCCGCCGCCGACGATGCAACACCGCACCTTCAGCGGGGAGCCCTGGGGACGCTGCAACGTATCGGGTTTCACGGTCGGGTCCTCCTTCACGAGCCAAGCATTCTGTGCAGTGCAGCAAGCAAGATTCATTTGCTGCGGTTGTGAATGGCCGTTAGCCTTGCCTCCAATTCCGACTCATTCGGGAAATTGCAGTGCAGACAATCCTCATACTGCTCGGCGTCTGGATCCTGATCAACGTGCTTTTCGTCTTGATCATGATCGCACCGCGCAGGCCGCCGCTTGCGCCGGTGCGCATCGAACAGAACGGTTATCCGTACGAGGAGTAGGTCAAGCTCCACGAGGAGTAGGTCAAGCTCCTGCCGCGCCAAGTCATCATCTCGATCGCGATGGGCGCTTTCTTCCCGCTGACCCCGTCCTTGATCGAGGCCCTCAAACGCTTCATCCGGAAGCGCCGCGAATAGCTACGCGGCCTGCTCGACACCTCAGTTGTTGCTGCGGTTCGCGCTGCGGAAGCTCTTGATCTCCGACACGCTGCCGTCGCGATAGGTCAGCTCCACCGAGATGAACTGCGTTGCCGGCGCGAGCTTCATGGAGAGCGGCATGCCGGCGCTGATCGCACTGGGATCGCGCATGTCGCAGCCCGGCATCTTCAACACCTGGTTCGGAACGGCGGTGTCGATGCCGATGCGCACCTCGCGGATGGCGCAGCGGTAGGACACGAGGTGCGTGTAGTAGACTAGCAGCCCGTTGAACTCGCGGAATGACAGCCAGCTCGTCGCGGTCATGTCCAGGATCTTGCGCTGGTCACGGATCAGCGCGGCTTCGGGATCGAACCTGATCGGGAACGGCCCCTGCATGTCACCGGATTGGTCGACATAGCGAACCTCGATGGTGCCGGCCTGCGCGTCCGGCGGCAATTCGATCGACGGGTTCGGCATCCTCTTGCGCGTGCGCGGGTCGAGCGTATCGATGAAGCCGGTTTCGCGGAAGTCGCCGTTGCCGGCCATGCGCCAGGAAACGCCGAGGGTCGGATCGGCAAAGGAGAACACCACGCTCCAGCCGCCATTGTGACGCGAGAAGCTCGCGATCGGCGCGTTGGTGGTCTCCTCCTTCGGCACGCGCGGCACCGACACCGGTGGCAGCGCCGCGAGCTTCTGCGCCGGCGGATCGGCCGGGCGCGCGGCGGCATCCTTGGCGATGCCGCTGAGGAAGACGTCATCGACCATCTGATCGAAATAGACCGGCACCTGCCTGTGCTTGACAGTGTCGGCCATCTCGCTCACGAGACGGCGCGTACGCTGCGCCACTTGCACCAGGTTCTCGCCGGGCTGGAGCAGTTCCTTGGCGAAGGTGCGCGTGAATACCGAATTGGGATTGGCGTCGTCATTGGAGAGGCGGTCGAGCGCGGTCTGGCGCGGGCCCGCCGAGAAGACCGAGAACACGCCTTCAGGCAGCTGCACCATCGGGGCAAGCCCGCCGCCACCGGAGACGGCGCGGGTACCCTTGCGCTCGAACGGGTTGTTGCGGCAGGCGTCGAACACCAGGATCGAGGTCCGCGCCTTCTTGTTCTGGAGGCGCTCGACGATGCGATCGGCCAGGATGGAGGCGTCACGCACCAGTTCTTCCTGCCCTTCCGTCGCAGCGGGCACGTCCGTCGGCAGCAGATAGTTCTGGCCTGCGATCTCGAAGCCGTGGCCGGCATAGAAGAAGAACGCGGTGTCGCCGGGCTCGATCGTCCGATCGAACGCGAGCAGCGTCTCCGAAAATTGCTGCCGGCTCTGGTTTTCGGCGAGCATCACGGAGAATCCGAGCTGCTTCAGCGTATCGCCCATGGTGCGGGCGTCGTTGACCGCCTTGAGCAGCTTCGGAACGTTCCTGTAGTCGTTGTTGCCGACGACGAGCGCAACGCGCTTCTCGGCACAGGCGGGAAGCGCGAAACCGCTGAGGCCGGCCGCAAGGCCAAGCGCTGCCAGTACTCTGAGAAGCCGACGCGTCATCGAAAATCCCTCAAGAACGGCCCACGCCGGTTCCCTCGAACAGCGGTTCATGGGAACCGCGCCGTTGATGTGATAGTCGGCCCAGCCACATCGCTGGTTCAACCGCCCTGAGGACTCAGGTCTGTTGTCTAGCCTATGGTAGATGCCACCGGAATTTGCTTTTTCTCAGTCAATTCTTGTGGGCAATTCCGCTGGAAGCGAGGGGCCGCCGTGTATCGCTGGTGCACCGACGAGGTCGAGCCGCACGACCGCTTCGACTTTTGGCGCGAGGTGCGCGCCAAGGGCCTGTTTGGCATCACCGTCGAACTCGAGCGCGAACGCCGCGCGGACTTCTTCGGCGAATTCTCGCTGCGCCAGCTTGGCGGAGCCGGCCTCGTCGAGCTGAAGGCCTCCCATTACACGGTCGAGCGCAGCGTGACCGATATCGCTCACGCGCCGGGCGACAGCCTCTGCGTCTATCAGCAGCTCGGCAGCGGCGGCTGGTTCGGCGGCATGCGCGGCAGCAACTTCACGATCGCCAATGGCAGCTTCGCTACCAGCCATACCGACCAGCCCTATCGCGCCGCGCCGCTGGGCACGGGAGGCTTCCACCTGCGGATCCTGAAAGTCTCGCTGAGCGGCCTCTCCACGCAGGACAAGCGCATGCGCGAGCTTGCGCCCCGGACGTTCGACGATCCCGGCTTGAAGCCTCTGCTCGGCGCCTGCTTTGCCGATCTCGGCGAGGTTGCCGCGGGTGATGACGGCGCGGCCGATGCCGCTTCGCTCGTCGAGGCTTTAGCTCATCTGGCGCTGATCGAGCGCGGCATCCTGCGGCCCGGCAGCCGCCTCGGGCAGGCCGCACTGCGGACCGCCCGGCTCTCGTACGCACGGCGCCTGATCGCGCGGCACCTGCAAGACCCAAATCTGGCGCCGACCATGGTGGCCGACCTGCTCGGCGTCTCCGTGCGTCACCTACATACGTTGTTCGAAAGCGCGGCCAGGAGTTTCTCGCAAACCGTGACGGACGAACGCCTGAACCAGAGCCGCCGCTTGATGCGCGAAGCCCCGGACCGGTTGATTGCCGACATCGCGACCTCCTGCGGCTTCGAGAGCGTCGCGACCTATTACCGGGTCTTCAACGCCGCCTACGGGATCGCGCCCGGCGACTTCCGCGCGCAGGGGCCGGAGGGGCGCTAGCCGACGTTTGGGCGGAAAACCGCAGCCGCTCCCACTATTTGGCGAAAACCTCAGGTTTTTTAGGGCCTTCCCGCGCCCGCTCCATTGACTTTGGCCGATTCCCCCCTATGTTCCGTGGCGACGCGGCTCAGATCGAAGAGCGATTCCTGAGCTTGGCGCTTTGTTCGCGTGAGTCAGCACCCCCAGCTTCTTTGAGAGCGCGCCGTTTTGGGGTGGAACGCGACAGCCTTATTACCCTCGATTCCGAACGGCGGTTTCGACCAGAGGCTCAATGTCTTTTACCCATCTCGGACTATCCGAAAAAGTCCTCGCTGCAGTGGCGGCCACCGGTTACACCACCCCCACCCCCATTCAGGAACAGGCGATCCCTCACGTCCTCGCTCGCAAGGACGTGCTCGGCATCGCCCAGACTGGCACCGGCAAGACCGCGGCCTTCGTGCTGCCGATGCTCACCATCCTCGAAAAGGGTCGCGCCCGGGCGCGCATGCCGCGCACCCTGATCCTTGAGCCAACCCGCGAACTCGCGGCGCAGGTGAAGGAAAACTTCGACCGCTACGGCGCGGGCCAGAAACTCAACGTCGCCCTCCTGATCGGCGGCGTTTCCTTCGGCGACCAGGATGCCAAGCTGACGCGCGGCGTCGACGTGCTGATCGCCACTCCCGGCCGCCTGCTCGACCACACGGAGCGCGGCGGCCTGCTGCTCACCGGCGTCGAGCTGCTCGTCATCGACGAAGCCGACCGCATGCTGGACATGGGCTTCATTCCCGACATCGAGCGCGTCTGCAAGCTCGTCCCGTTCACGCGGCAGACCCTGTTCTTCACCGCGACCATGCCGCCGGAGATCCGGCGCATCACCGAAACCTTCCTGCACAATCCGCAGAAGATCGAGGTATCGAAGCCCGCCACCACCGCTGTCACCGTTACGCAGTGTCAGGTCCCGGCCGGGCGCGAGGCGCACGAGAAGCGCGAGCTGCTTCGCCGATTGCTGCGCGAGGCCAAGGATCTCCAGAACGCGATCATCTTCTGCAATCGCAAGCGCGAGGTCGCCGTCGTTCACAAATCGCTGCAAAAGCACGGCTTCAGCGTCGGCGCGCTGCACGGCGACATGGACCAGTCGGCCCGCACGGCGGCACTCGAGCAGTTCCGCAAGGGCGAGCTGCCCCTGCTGGTCGCATCCGACGTCGCCGCCCGCGGCCTCGACATCCCCGAGGTCAGCCACGTCTTCAATTTCGACGTTCCTCACCATCCCGACGATTATGTCCACCGCGTCGGCCGCACCGGTCGCGCAGGTCGGTCCGGCATGGCGATCTCGCTCGTCACGCCGCTCGACCAGAAGTCGATGGTGGCGATCGAGAAGCTGATCGGCCAGAGCATTCCACGCGCCGAAGGCGATTTCGAAGTCCGCACCGATGCTTCCGACGCGAGCGAGCGTCCGCGCGAGCAGCGCGGCCGTGAACGGTCACGCGGCGGACGCGGCAAGCCGCAGCGCGGCCGCGATCGTGAGCGCAGCCACGAGCCGCGCGAACCGCGTGGCGAGGCACAGCCTTCGGCCGAAGCAAGGCCCGCTTCCGAAGCAAGGCCCGCTTCCGAAGCAAGGCCCGCGCGCGAGGCAAGGCCTCCGCGTGAAGCCAGACCTTCGCGTGAAGCCAGGCCGCCGCGCGAAGCCAAGCCATCATCCGAGCCGCGTGACGATGCGCGCCAGCCGGCCAATCCGTCGCATGTACCGTCGATCGGCCGTCCCGAGCCGCGCCGCCAACGCGAAGCCGACAGCGAGCCGGGTGACCACTCGCATCTGCCGGCATTTCTGCTGCGTCCGGTTCGCTCCCCCGCCGGCGCCTGAAGCACGATGCGCGCCCGGCTTTGGTTGAAACCAAGCCGGCGCGCACTTTTTCGGATGCATTCGTGGACGTATATTTACGGGGCGTTCACGATCGTCCGTTAGCCTACGAACATAATTTAAGTATTGCTGCGGTCGTCGGCACGCCGATCGCTGTGGGGTATGTTCCGTGGTCAAGGTGCTCGACGAACACGAACGCACGATGGCGTTCGCCCAGGTAGCGCTCGGTCAGATCCGATCGCTACGGCAGCCGGCAATTCCCCGCAATTACGAGATCTGGTACGTCTACGCCACCGGCTACAACGCCCCGCTCAACAAGATCATCAACGAGACGCTGGCGCGAAGCGGCAAGCTGACCGAAGCCGATCTCGATCACATCTACGAGACCTACCTCTCCCACATCAAGACCACCGAGCGCATCGACAAGGTCGGCGCGCGCGTCATCGGCGAGATCGACGACGTCATAAAGGTTCTCGGCGACGCGCTCGCGATGACCGGCTCCTACGATGCGAGCCTGTCGGACGCGACCAAAAAGCTGTCATCGGCCGAAAGCCGCGAGCAGATCAAGTCGATCGTCGAGACGCTGCTGCATTCGACCAGCGAGATGCGCGAGACCAACAAGGCGCTGGAAGACCGGCTGACGCTCTCGAGGAGCGAGATCAGCAACCTCCAGCAGAGCCTGGAGGCGATCCGCGCCGAGAGCCTGACCGATCCGCTGACGGGGCTCGGCAACCGCAAATATTTCGATCGCATGATCGACATGGCCGTGCAAGGCGCGCTCGCCTCCGGCGAGCCGCTGTCGCTGCTGCTGGTCGACATCGATCATTTCAAGTCGTTCAACGATTCCTACGGCCATCTCACCGGCGACCAGGTGCTGCGGCTGGTCGGCCTGTCGCTGAAGCAGACCATCAAGGGCCAGGACATCACCGCCCGCTATGGCGGCGAGGAATTCGCGGTCGTGCTGCCCAACACCGCGCTGCGCCAGGCCCTCACGGTGGCCGATCACATCCGCCGCGCGGTGATGGCGAAGGAACTAAAGAAGAAGTCCACCGGCGAAATCCTTGGCCGGGTCACCATCTCCGTCGGCGTCTCCATGCTCAAGCAGGGTGACGACACCGATGCGCTGATCGAACGCGCGGATGCCTGCCTGTACGCCGCCAAACGCAACGGCCGCAACCGCGTGATCTGCGAGGCCGATCCGGAATTCACGGTCGAGACCCATAACCGGGTGGCGTGACGCCGAAGCCGCGCACCGCCAGCGCTTGACATTCTGACCCGACGAACGACATCTCCCTCGCCGTCTTGAGGCGTCCGACTGCGAAGATCCGGAGGACTTGTCGTCTTGCCCAATCCGCATGATTTTCACTCACCGCAACCGTCCTACACCAGGGACGAGCTGCTGAGATCGAGCGAGGGCGGCTATTTCGGGCCGGGCAATGCGCAATTGCCAGCGCCGCCGATGCTGATGATGGACCGCATCACGGAGATCAGCCTGGATGGCGGAGAGTTCGGCAAGGGCCATATCGTCGGCGAGCTCGACATCGCGCCGGGCCATTGGTTCTTCGATTGCCACTATCACGGCGATGCCACGATGCCAGCGTCTCTGGGTTTGGATGCCATGTGGCAGATGGTCGGCTACTGGCTGGGATGGTCGGGCTCGCCGGGCAAGGGCCGCGCCATCGGCGTCGGCGAAGTCGCGTGCACGGGCGAGGTCACACCGAACGCGCAACGCGTGCGCTACGAGGTCTCCATGAGGATGGTCCGGCGCGGCAAGCTGGTGCTCGGAATTGCCGACGGTCGCGTGCTGGCCGACGGCGTCTGCGTCTTCACCGCCAGGGACATGCGGGTTGGTCTGACCAAGGCCGTGGAGTGAAGTCCCATCGGGTGGGCAAAGGCGCTCAGCGCCATGCCCATCATCTCCCACACCAGCACCTCAGCGGAGGGCACGCTTCGCTTTGCCCGCCCTGCGCATTGTTTTCTTCTTGGTCGGCCGCTTCGTTGCAACGGGCTTCTTCGCAACCTTCTTCGCCGCCTTCTTCACCTTGGGCGGCTTCTTCACCTTGGCGCGCTGGGCAGCAGCAAGCGCGGCCCTCGCCCATTGCGCGAGTTCCGCGGAATCGTCGAACAGGCGGGCCGGCAGCTCCCAATAGGAGTTCACCACCACGGTCTTGGCGCGGGTCGAGTATTGGAACGGCTTCGAGCCTTCCGCCTCAAAATCCGGGATGGTCATCTCGTCAGCGCGAAAAAACAGGCCGGCGCGCAAGGCCAGCGCGAAGTTGACGCCGTCGGCGGAGATGCCGTAGCCGGAGAACATTTTCCGGATGGCGACGGGGCCGAAATCGGCGAACAGGTCGATCAGAAATTCGCGGTCCATGGCTGAACTATTTCCGCACGGTCGTCCTGGCGAAAGCCAGGACCCATTCCACGGGAGGGAGTTTAGCGAAGACTGCCAGTCGTGCCAGCGTCGGTATTGGCACCGACGATCACCGCGAGATCACGCGGTATGGATCCTGGCCTTCGCCAGGACGACAGCGGAGTGATTTGCGAGAAACGGACTACCCGTCGATCTGCGCCGGACGCAGCTCGACCGACTCGCCACAGCCGCAGGCGGAGATCTGGTTGGGGTTATTGAAAACGAACTGGGCCTGCATCTTGTCGGCCTTGTAGTCCATCTCGGTGCCGAGCAGGAACAGCACGGCCTTGGGATCGACCAGGATCTTGACGCCCTTGTCCTCGACGACCTCGTCGGTCGGCCGGACATCATGGGCGTATTCGACGGTGTAGGACTGTCCGGCACAGCCGCCGTTCTTGACGCCGACGCGCAGGCCAACGATCTCGGAATCGGCCCGCTGGGTCAGCTCGCTGATGCGCTGGGCGGCAGCGTCCGTCAGCCGCATGACCTGCGGGCGGGGCCGCCTCGGCTTTGGAGTGGATGCTGGTGTCGAGCCCGACGATATCTGTGTCATGTCAATGATGTGGTCCGTTGCCGAGCGAATTCAATGCCAAGGATCTAACAAGGATCTAAAGCCGAGGTTACGCGTCACCACATGTTGAGCACGAGGCGGGCCTCGTCGCTCATGCGTTCCGGCGTCCAGGCCGGCTCCCAGACCACCTTGACGTCGACCACGCCGACGCCGGGGACGCTGGCGACCGCGTTCTCGACCATGGTCGGCAGCTCGCCGGCGGCCGGGCAATTCGGTGTCGTCAGCGTCATTTGCACATCGACGGAACGATCGTCCTTGATCTCGACCTTGTAGATCAGGCCGAGCTCGTAGATATCAGCCGGGATTTCCGGGTCGAACACGGTCTTGAGCCCGGCGATGATCTCGGTGGTGAGACGCTCGGTCTCCTCAGGCGGCAGCGCCGACTGGGTTTCCATCGGATTGGCTTTGATTTCGGCCGTGTCACTCATGCGAACAAATCCCGCGCCTTCAACAGCGCCTGTGCCAGATGATCGACTTCTTCCCGCGTATTATACATGCCGAACGACGCCCGGCACGTGGCTGTGACGTTGAACCGCTCTAAAAGCGGCATCACGCAATGGGTGCCGGCGCGCACCGCGATGCCCTGGCGGTCGATCACGGTGGCGACGTCGTGGGCGTGCGCGCCCTTGAGTTCGAAGGAGATCACCGGGCCCTTGCCCCGCGCCGTGCCGATCAGCCGCAGCGAGTTGATCTCGCGCAGCTTATCCTGGGCGTAGGTGACGAGATCGTGCTCGTGCGCGGCGATGCGCTCCTTGCCGATCGAATTGACGTAGTCGATCGCGGCGCCGAGCCCGACGGCCTCGACGATCGCCGGCGTGCCGGCCTCGAATTTGTGCGGGGGATCGCCGTAGGTGACGATGTCGCGCGAGACCTCGCGGATCATTTCGCCGCCGCCGTTATAGGGGCGCATCGCGACCAGGTGGTCGTACTTGGCCCAGAGCACGCCGATGCCGGTCGGCCCGTAGACCTTGTGGCCGGTGAAGACATAGAAGTCGCAGCCGAGGTCCTGGACGTCGACTGGGATATGCACCGCGCCCTGGCTGCCGTCGACCAGCACGGGAATGCCGCGGGCGTGGGCGATCTTCACAACGTCCTTGACCGGGACGATGGTGCCAAGCGCGTTCGACATCTGCGTGATCGCGACCAGCTTGGTCTTCGACGTCAGCAGCTTTTCGAATTCGTCGATGAGGAAATTGCCCTCGTCGTCGACCGGCGCCCATTTGATCACGGCACCATGGCGTTCCCTGAGGAAATGCCAGGGCACGATGTTAGAGTGGTGCTCCATGATCGAAATGACGATCTCGTCGCCTGCTTTGATGTTCGGCTCGCCCCAGGACGAGGCGACGAGGTTGATCGCCTCGGTCGCGTTGCGGGTGAAGATCACTTCCTCGGTCCGCGGCGCGTTGATGAACTGCGCCACCTTGGTGCGGCCGCCCTCATAGGCTTCGGTCGCGGCGTTGGCGAGATAATGCAGGCCGCGGTGCACGTTGGCATATTCGGAGGTGTAGGCCTGCGTCATGCGATCGAGCACGGCGCTCGGCTTCTGCGCAGATGCGGCGTTGTCGAGATAGACCAGCGGCTTGCCGTAGATCTGCATGGCCAGCGCCGGAAAATCCTGGCGCACGCGCGCAACGTCGTAAGAGCCGTTCTTGACTGCCGGATGCGTGCTCATTGGCGCCGCTCCAGCCAGCGCTCGGCAATGCCGATCACGTGCTCGCGCAGATCATCGTCGGCGATCTGCTCGATCGCCTCGCCGACGAAGGCCTGGATCAGCAGCGCCTGGGCCTGCTTCTCCGGCAGGCCGCGCGCCTTCAGATAGAACAGCAGACTGTCGTCCAGCGCACCGGCGGTGGCGCCGTGACCGCAGGAGACGTCGTCCGCAAAGATCTCGAGCTCGGGCTTGTTGTCGGCTTCCGCCTCATCCGAGAGCAGCAGCGCGCGGATCATCATCTTGCCGTCGGTCTTCTGCGCATCGGGACGAACGATGATGCGGCCCTGGAACACCGAATGGGCGCGATCGTCGATCACGGCGCGGAAAACTTCTCGGCTGACGCAGTTCGGCACGGCATGGTCGACCACCAGCGTGGTGTCGCCGTGTTCGGTCTTCTGCAACAGGTTCACGCCGTTGACCGAGAGCTCGCTGCCCTCGCCTGCCAGCGTGATGAAGCCTTGCAGGCGGCTGACTGCCGCGCCGGTCGTCATGTTGAAGAAGTTGAGCTTTGTATTCGCACCGACCGTGACGAACTGCGAGGTGATGTTCACCGCATCCGGCGAATCGTCCATCAGACGGATATGCGCGATGTCGGCATTATCGCCAACCGAGAGGATGACGGCATCGTTGACCTGGTAAGCCTTGGCGCCGGCCGCGACAAAGCTCTCGATGATGGTGGCACGAGCGCCCTTCCCGACCGCAACCTGCGAGCGGGTGAAAGCCGACGCGGAAGATGCAACCGCGATGTGGATGATCTGGATCGGCGCGGACAGCTGCGTGCCGTCGGCGATATCAAGCACGACACCGTCGGTCGCCATCGCCGCGTTCAGCGCGATCACCGCATCGATGGCCGCGGTCCTTAACAGACCGGAATCCTTCTCCAGCGTCTCCCGCAACGTCTTAAAGCTCGCCTCGGAGGCGAGCGCCTTGACGTCGGAGAGATCGGGAGCGAACACACCGTCGACCAGCACCAGCTTGCGGGCGCCGGCGATCGCATGTGCTTTCACCGCGTCCGCGGCGCGCTTCAACGCAGTCGCATCGGGCGCAGCCGCGAGCGGCAGTACCTCGCCGACCAGCGCGCGCAGATCGGTGTACTTCCACTCCTCGATCCGGCGGTGCGGCAGGCCGAGACGCTCACAGGTCTCGAACGCCTCGCGGCGTACCGCGATCACGGAAGGCGAACCCGGCAGCCGGCCTTCGGCGCTGGCGAAGAGATCGCTCACCGCGCGGCCGTTTCCGGTCTTTGCCACAGCAACGTTCATCTCAAAATTCCTTACGCGGCGTCCTCGAACTGGGCGTAGCCGGACGCTTCCAGCTCCAGCGCCAGTTCCTTGCCGCCGCTCTTCACGACACGGCCTTTTGACATCACGTGCACGACGTCAGGCACGATGTAGTTCAGCAGCCGCTGATAATGGGTGATGACGACCATCGCGCGCTTGGGCGAATGCAGCGCGTTGACGCCGTCGGCCGCAATCCGCAGCGCGTCGATGTCGAGGCCGGAATCCATCTCGTCGAGGATGCACAGGCTCGGCTCGAACAGCGCCATCTGCAGTACCTCGTTGCGCTTCTTCTCGCCGCCGGAGAAGCCGACATTGACACCGCGCTTGAGCATGTCCTGCGGGATGTTCAGCGACTTCGAGACTTCGCGGACTTTCTTCAAAAAGTCGGGCGTCGAATATTCGCCCTCGCCGCGCGCCTTGCGCTGCGCGTTCAGCGCGGTGCGCAGGAAATTCATGGTGGAGACGCCGGGGATCTCGACCGGATACTGGAACGCCAGGAACACGCCCTTGGCGGCCCGTTCGTTGGGCGCCATCGCGAGCAGGTCTTCGCCCTTGAACAGGATCTCGCCGTCGGTGACCTCGTAACCAGGCTTGCCGGCGATGACGTGGGACAGCGTCGATTTGCCGGAGCCGTTCGGCCCCATGATCGCGTGGATCTCGCCCTCGTTCACGGTCAGCGTCAACCCATGGAGGATCTCACGCTCCTCGACACGAACCTTGAGGTCTTTCACTTCAAGCAAAGCCATCTTGGTGTCCAGTTTATTCAAATGATGCATAGGGCGCGCGACGCGCGCCGCGAGGGCCGGCGCTAGCCGACCGATCCTTCAAGCGAGATCGAGATCAGCTTCTGCGCTTCCACCGCGAATTCCATCGGCAGTTGCTGCAGCACGTCCTTGACGAAGCCGTTGACGACGAGGCCGACCGCCTCCTCCTGCGTGAGGCCGCGCTGGATGCAGTAGAACAGCACGTCCTCGGAGATCTTGGACGTGGTGGCCTCGTGCTCGAACGTCGCCGACGAGTTCTTGGCTTCGATGTAGGGCACGGTGTGCGCGCCGCATTTGTCGCCGATCAACAGCGAATCGCAGGCGGTGAAGTTGCGCGCGCCGGTCGCCTTGCGATGCGCGGTAACGAGCCCGCGATAGGTGTTCTGCGACTTGCCGGCTGCGATTCCCTTGGAGATGATGCGGCTCGACGTATTCTTGCCGAGATGGATCATCTTGGTGCCGCTGTCGACCTGCTGATAGCCATTCGAGATCGCGATCGAGTAGAATTCACCACGCGAATTGTCGCCGCGCAGGATGCAGCTCGGATACTTCCAGGTGATCGCCGAACCAGTCTCGACCTGGGTCCAGGAGATCTTGGAATTGTTGCCGCGGCAGTCACCACGCTTGGTGACGAAATTGTAGATGCCGCCCTTGCCTTCCGAATTGCCGGGATACCAGTTCTGCACCGTCGAATATTTGATCTCGGCGTCGTCGTGCGTGACGAGCTCGACCACGGCCGCGTGCAGCTGGTTCTCGTCGCGCTGCGGCGCGGTGCAGCCCTCGAGATAGGAGACGTAGGAGCCCTTGTCGGCAATGATCAGCGTGCGCTCGAACTGTCCAGTGTTGCGTTCGTTGATACGGAAGTAGGTGGACAGTTCCATCGGGCAGCGCACGCCCGGCGGCACGTAAACGAACGAGCCGTCCGAGAACACCGCCGAGTTCAGCGTTGCGTAGAAATTGTCCGACGTCGGCACCACGGATCCCAGATATTTCTGCACCAGCTCTGGATGCTCGCGGATCGCTTCCGAGATCGGCATGAAGATCACGCCGGCCTTCTTCAGCTCTGCCTGGAAGGTGGTCGCAACCGAGACTGAATCGAAGACAGCGTCGACCGCGATCTTGCGCCTGTTGGGATCCTGCTCGCCGGGCTTGGGCTCGACGCCTTCGAGCATGGCGACTTCCCGCAAGGGGATGCCGAGCTTTTCGTAGGTCTTGAGGATCTCCGGATCGATCTCGTCGAGCGAGTTGATCGTCTTCTTCGGCTTCGGGGCCGAATAATAATAAAGGTCCTGGAAGTCGATCTTGGGATAGTCGACGCGCGCCCAGGTCGGTTCGGTCATGGTCAGCCAGCGCCGATAGGCCTCGAGCCGCCACTGGAGCATCCAGGCGGGTTCGTTTTTCTTCTCGGAGATGAACTTGACGGTCTCTTCCGACAGCCCCTTGGGGGCCTTGTCGGACTCGATCAGGGTCTCAAACCCATAACGATACTGATCGACGTCGATGCGCTTCACGCGCTCGACCGTCTCTTGCACGGCTGGCATTCTATCCTCCGCTCGCGGTTTCAAGGACCGCGGTGGATCATCAAACTCGGACGACTATTACGATGTTTCTTGGCGGGACGCACGCGCTTAGAACCGTTCAAGGCGTGTTTCATCGCTTATCCCTTAAGTAGGGTATTACCGAGCTTTCGCCAAGCCTCTAACGCCCTGTTGATGTCATCCGGCTCCGTGGACCAGCCCAGACTGAGACGCACCGCTCCTTGGGCGACGGTCGGATCATACCCCATTGCCGACAACACGTGGGACGGCTGCACCTTGCCCGAGGAACAGGCAGATCCCGAGGACACCGCGACACCTTCGAGGTCGAAACCGATCACCGCCGTCTCGGCTTTCAACCCGGGAGCCGTGAAAAGAACGGTGTTAGGTAACCGCCCAACATCACTTGAGAAGACCGTTGCACCCGCCATGGAGCGAATGCCATTTTCCAAGCGATCTCTTAGGCTTGCCATCCGCTCCGCATCCTCGGGCAAAGCCTGAAGGGCGACCCGCACCGCTGCGCCGAAGCCGGCAATACCGGCGACATTCTCGGTTCCGGCGCGCCGGTTGAGCTCCTGCCCGCCGCCTCGGAGCAACGGCTCAAGTCCGGCCACGCCCTCGGCCACGACCAGCGCGCCGACCCCCTTGGGGCCGCCGATCTTGTGTGCAGAAAAGGTCGCAAGGTCTGCGCCGATCACTTTGATATCAAATGAGATTTTTCCAAACGACTGGATTGCGTCGACGTGCAGCAGGCCGCCAGCCCCGTGAACGATTCCCGCGGCCTCGGCGATGGGCTGCAGCGCGCCCGTCTCGTTGTTGGCCGCCATGATGGAGACCAGCGCCGGCGGGCCGTCGCCGAGCAGCGCCTTCAAATGGTCGAGGTCGATCACGCCGGAGCGCGTGACCCTGATCTGACCAATCTGATCGGTCGGGAACCGGCCGCCCGCCAGCACCGAAGCATGCTCGACAGCCGAGACCAGAAGCCGCTCGACAGGCCCGCCAGAGGGCCCTCGAAGACCCGGTGACAGCGCCAGCGCGTTGGCTTCGGTTCCCGTGGAGGTAAAAACCGCGTTCCGCGGCAGCGCGCCGACGGAGGTCGCAAGCAGGGCCCGCGCGTCCTCGACAAGGCGCCGCGCCTCGCGCCCCTCGGCATGAACCGAGGACGGATTGCCGATGAGCTCGGAGGCTCCGAGCATCGCCCTTCGGGCCTCGGCGCGAAGCGGCGTGGTCGCATTCCAGTCGAGATAGATGCGGCTCGGCATAGAGTATTATATTACCTGAGACTGATTGCTGCGCCAGCGCTGGTACCCGACATGGGCTCCCCTGGAGCACTTGGCAATCTCGATTCCGGATTCCCCCATCGCGCGACGACGCGGCCATGACGCTAACGCCTTGAGCTCATTGGGCGATGTTCAAGATGCTTGCTTTTTGACCCTCGGCTCATGTTAGAACGCGCGCGTCAGTTCGCCGCGCGCCGCTCGCGCATCATCCGAGGGCGCCGCTCCACCCTTCCATTCGCGGCTTGATCGGCCCAGCAGCCGATGAAATCCGCACAATCGGTTGATTGTTGAAGAGCGTCTTCAAGGGATCAATCAAGAGATCATCATGCCTGAAGTTATTTTCACCGGCCCCGCCGGCCGCCTCGAAGGCCGCTACCATCCGGCCAAGCAGAAGAACGCGCCAATCGCGATGGTCCTGCATCCGCATCCGCAGTTCCACGGCACGATGAATCATCAGATCATCTACCAGTGCTACTATGCGTTCGCGCATCGCGGCTTCTCGGTGCTGCGTTTCAATTTCCGTGGCGTCGGCCGCAGCCAGGGCTCGTTCGACCACGGCACCGGCGAATTGTCGGACGCGGCCGCGGCGCTCGACTGGGCGCAGACCATCAATCCCGAAGCGCGCGCCTGCTGGGTTGCCGGCTTCTCCTTCGGCGCCTGGATCGGCATGCAGCTGCTGATGCGCCGCCCCGAAGTCGAGGGCTTCATCTCGATCGCGCCGCCCGCCAACCTCTACGACTTCTCGTTCCTCGCGCCCTGCCCGTCCTCGGGGCTGATCGTGCATGGCGAGAAGGACGCGGTGGTGCCGCCCAAGGACGTCAACACGCTGGTCGAGAAGCTGAAGACCCAGAAGGGCATCGTGATCGACCAGCAGGTCATCCCGGGCGCCAACCACTTCTTCGACGCCAAGCTCGAGCCGCTGATGGAAACCATTACCGCCTATCTCGACATGCGCCTCGCCAACGTGCGCTGAGCTTTCTGTGGGCGCGTTCATCGCATTGTTGCGTGCCGTGAATGTCGGCGGCACCGGCAAATTGCCGATGAGCGAACTGAAGGCCATGTGCGAGGAGCTCGGCTACGCCGCCGTGCGCACCTATATTGCAAGCGGCAACGTCGTCTTCACAAGCCGCAAGTCGCAATCTGCGATCAAGACCGCACTCGAAAAGCGGTTGCACGCCTATGCCGGCGCGCCGGTCGGCGTGCTCGTGCGCAGCGCCGCCGAGATGGCGCAGGTCTTGGCCGATAATCCGTTTCCAAAGGCCGCGCCCAACCGTACCGTCGCGATCTTCCTCGACAAGGCGCCGCCAGCGGATGCGCTTGCCGGCATTCGCGGCCAGAACAAGGAGGAGGTCCGCCTCGGCGGCCGCGAGATCTACGTGCATTACGGCGACGGCATGGGCACGTCGAAGCTGGTCATCCCCGCCGCCAAGACCGGCACCGCGCGCAACATGAAAACGATCGCGACGCTCGCGAAAATGGCCGCAGAGCTCTAGGCCAGCTTGAGCGCCGCGATCCCCGTCAGCACCAGCACGATCCCCGCGATCTTCATCGCGCTCAGCGCCTCGCCGAACAGCACCACTCCCATGACGAAGGTGCCGGCGGCGCCGATGCCGGTCCAGACCGAATAGGCGACGCCGACCTCGAGCACCTTCAAGGCACGCCCGAGCAGGACAACGAAGGCGACGAGCAGCACGAGCGAAACGACGCTCCAGCCAGCGCGCGTGTAGCCTTCCGCATATTTCATCGAGATCGCCCAACCGACATCGAGTGCGCCTGCGATCACCAGCATCAGCCAGGCCATGGATTGCGACATCGGCGTGGGCTCAGGCCGCAAGCTTGAGCAGATGCGCGTCGTGGCGCACGAGGAAGGCGCGCAGCAATTGCGGATAGTCCGCGCCCACCGCAGTACGGACGCTCGGACGCTTCGCCAGTTCGGCGCGCCATGCGCGGACCTTCGGCACATCGCGGAAAATGCCGTGGTCGGTCAGCTCGTCGAACAGATCGAAGTAGCGGAAGACGGGGGCGAACACGGCGTCGACGAGACTGAACGCTTCGCCAGCAAAATAAGGACCGGCACCGAGCGCCGCTTCGACCCGGGCGAACTTCACCATCAGCGCCTGGCGCTTGCTCTCGAACGTCGCCGCATCGGTCGTGGTCTCCAGGCCCCAGAGATCGGCGAGCACTGCTGAACCGAACTCCATCCACGCCCGGTGCTCGGCACGCTCCAAGTCATCCGCCGGATGCAGTCTCACGCCGCCTTGCGTCTCCTCGATGTACTCGCAGATCACGTTGCTCTCGAACAGCGCGACCTCGCCCTTCTCGCTCGTCACGACCAGCACCGGCACCTTGCCGAGCGGCGACAGTTTGAGAAACCAGTCGGGCTTATTGGCGAGATCGATGTCGACCCGCTCGAACGGCACGCCCTTCTCGTTGAGCGCGATCACCGCGCGCTGCACATAGGGGCAAAGCTTGTGGCTGATCAGTTTCAGTGAAGCGGTCATGGCGAGAATCCCGACGGTTAGATGCAACTGCATCAAAGATAGATGCATGTGCATCTACCTGTCAAGATCAATGCATCTGCATCATCCCGCCTATGATCTCAAGGCCGCGCGATCACCCCGCCCGTCATCGGCATCGGCACGCCCGTGGTCCCGGGATACGACAGCGGCAGGCCCTTCAGGCCGCGCGCGGCGAGGAAGCCGAAGGCCTGCGCCTCGATGGCGTCGGAGGCCCAGCCGACTGCCTCCGCGGCCTCGACAGTGGCGGACCCAACGCGCTCCCGCAGCATCTGGAGCATGGTCCGGTTGCGGGCGCCGCCGCCGCAGACGATCCAGCTCCGCGGCCTGCGTGGCAGCAGCGGGATGACGCGGGCGATGGCCGCCGCGGTGAAGGCGGTCAGCGTTGCGGCGCCGTCGGCCGGCAGGACATCGCCGAGCTTCAGCGCGGCAAAATCGTTGCGGTCGAGCGATTTCGGCGGCGGGCTTGCGAAGAACGGCAGCTGCAGCGCCCGCGCGATCCAGGCCTCGTCCGCCTTGCCGAGGGCTGCGAGCTTTCCGTCCGCGTCGAACGCCTGATTCATGGTGCGGTACATGAAATCGTCGAGCAACGCGTTGCCGGGTCCGGTGTCGCAGGCGATCAGCGTGTCGTTGCCGTCGATATAGGTGATGTTGGAGACGCCGCCGATATTGACCACGATGATCGGCCCTTCGCGCTCCAGCGAATGGGCGAGCGCGCGGTGATAAACCGGCACTAATGGCGCGCCCTGCCCGCCGGCCTCGACGTCGGCGGCGCGAAAATCATGCATCACGGGGATATGGATCGCCCTGGCCAGCGCCGGTGCGTCGCCGATCTGCACCGTCAGCCGCTTCTCGGGGCGGTGCAGCACGGTCTGGCCGTGGAAGCCGACGATGTCGATGTCTTCCGGCTTCATCCGGTTCTGGGCGACGAAGGCGGCCACCGCCTCGGCATGCGCGAGCGTCACTGCGCGTTCGGCCTCGGCCAGAACTCCCGGCCTAGCATCGCGTTGGGCCAGGTGCACGGCCTCGCTCAGCGCCTGACGCAGCAGGTTGCGCTCCGCCGGGCTATACGGCCGGTAGCCGGACGGCCCGAATGCCTTCACCTGCTTTCCGTCGGTTTCGATCAGCGCAACATCCACCCCGTCCAGCGAGGTGCCGCTCATCAAACCGAGTGTCGTCAACATCATGGATCAGCGTCCTCAAGAGACCCTTCCGGCATGCCGATCTTGTGCCAGAGGGACACATCTTATAATGCCACAGGCCAAAGTAGCGGGCAGCAACCGAGTTCCCACGGATGACCCTTAAATTGCTCCCAAAACAGTAAACCAAGAATTGTCAGGCGCGCCGACAAATGACTGCATTCAAATCGGATTTCCTCAACACGCTGCAGGAACGTGGATTCATCCACCAATGCTCCGATTTCGAGGGGCTGGACGCCCTCGCCGCCAAGGGCGAGGCGACGGCTTATGTCGGTTACGATTGCACCGCCCGCTCGCTGCACATCGGCAACTACCTGACCATGATGATGCTGCACTGGCTGCAGCAGTCCGGCAACAAGCCGATCACGCTGATGGGCGGCGGCACAACCATGGTCGGCGATCCCTCCGGAAAGGACGAGACGCGCGCGATCCGCACCGTCGCCGAGATCGAGGCCAACAAGGAATCGATCCGCGGCGTGTTCGCAAAGGTGCTGCGCTATGGCGGGGGCAAGAGCGACGCCATCATGCTCGACAATGCCGAGTGGCTGACAAAGCTCAACTACATCGAGATGCTGCGCGACGTCGGGCGGCATTTCTCGGTCAACCGCATGCTGACCATGGACTCCGTGCGTCTGCGCCTCGAGCGCGAGCAGGAGATGAGCTTCATCGAGTTCAACTACATGATCTGCCAGGCCTACGACTTCGTCGAGCTCGCCAGGCGGACCGGCTGCAACTTGCAGATGGGCGGCTCCGACCAGTGGGGCAACATCATCATGGGCGTCGATCTCGGCCGCCGCATGGGCACGCATCAGCTGTTCGCCCTGACGACGCCGCTGCTGACGACGGCGTCGGGGGCCAAGATGGGCAAGACCGCTCAGGGCGCGGTCTGGCTCAACGCCGACCAGTTCTCGCCGTATGATTTCTGGCAGTACTGGCGCAACACCGAAGACGCCGACGTCGGCAAGTTCCTCAAGCTGTTCACGACGCTGCCGATGACCGAGATCAGGAAGCTCGAGGCGCTCGGAGGCTCCGAGATCAACGAGGCCAAGAAGGTGCTCGCCACCGAGGCGACCGCGCTCCTGCATGGCCGCGACGCAGCGAACGAGGCGGCCGAGACCGCGCGCCGCACCTTCGAGGAAGGCGCGCTGGCCGAGAGCCTGCCGACCGTGGAAATTCCGCGCGGCGAGTTCGACGCCGGCCTCGGCGTGCTCAACGCCTTCGTGAAGGCGGGCCTCGTTGCCTCCAACGGCGAAGCACGGCGCCAGATCAAGGGCGGCGGCCTGCGCGTCAATGACGAGCCCGTCACCGACGAGAAGATGGCGTTGTCGGCGGCCGACCTGACGCCGGAAGGCGTGGTCAAGCTGTCGTTCGGCAAGAAGAAGCACATCCTCCTGAGGCCTGCATAGGCGTATGAGCTTTTCGCTGCTTGTCAGGGCGCGCTGAAGCGCGCTCCCTGATCGGCAATGGACCAGAACACGCTAGAGGAACAGTCCAAGCAAGCGACCAGGGAACGCGTCACGGCGACGCCGCAGGGCGTCGTGCGCACCGCGCTGGTGGTGCTCGCGCTCTGCTTCACACTCGCCGTGCTCGGCCGCGGCCTCAGCGAAAGCTTCACCGTCTTCCTGAAGCCGATCTCGGAAAACTTTGGCTGGGATCGCGCCCAAGTGGTCTCGATCTATTCGCTGACGTGGCTCGTCAGCGGACTGACGGCGCCGTTGGTCGGGCGCCTGTTCGATCATTCCGGACCGCGCATCGTCTATGCACTGGGCCTTTTGCTGCTCGGCTCGGCCTTCCTGATCGCAAGCCACGCGCAGTCACTCTGGCAGTTCCAGCTCTCGATCGGACTCTGCGTCGGCATTGGCGTCGCCTTCATCGGCAATGTGCCGAACTCGATCCTGCTGGGCCGCTGGTTCGGCCCAAAACTCCCGACCGCGATGGCGGTGGTCTACTCGGCCATGGGTGGCGGCGTGCTGGCGCTGCTGCCGGCCTCGCAGCTTTTGATCGATCATCTGGGGTGGCGCGAAACCTACCAGCTGTTCGGCTTCGCCGCGCTCGGCCTGCTGGTGCCGCTCATGCTGCTGCCATGGCGGCTGTTCGCCTCGGGCTCGCCGCAGATCGCGAAGAAGACCGATCCGGATTTCGTCGATCACGGCTGGACCCTTCCGAGCGCGATGCGCCATCACGCCTTCTGGGCGCTGTTCTCGACATTCTTCTTCACCGCGGTCGGCATGTATGCGATCGCCGCCCAGATCGTGGCCTATTTGATCGATGCCGGCTTTCCACCGCTGCAGGCCGCCACGGCCTGGGGCTTCTCCGGCATCGTGCTGGTGTTTGGCATGCTAGGCGTGTCCGCGCTCGACGGCCTGATCGGTCGCCGGCCGTCGGTGCTGCTCAGCTACGCGATCTCGATCCTCGGCATCTTCCTGCTGTGGCTGTTGCAATACTCCGCCAATTTCCTCCTGCTCACCGGATTCGTGGTCTGCTTCGGCAGCATGATGGGCTCACGTGGACCGCTGATCACGGCGACCGCGATGAAGATCTTTGGGGGCAAGCGCGTCGGCACCATCTACGGCACCATCTCGATCGGCAGCGGGCTCGGCTCGGCTTTCGGCTCCTGGAGCGGCGGCCTGATCCATGACGCGACCCATGGCTACAACGCGCTGCTCGCCTTCGCACTCGCGAGCGTGGTGCTCGGGATGATCCCGTTCCTGGTCGTGTCCGCCTTGCGGCGGTAGGTCTCCTGAAGGTAACTTGAGCGCATTCGCGTCACCGGGAAATTACGGATGGGCACGACGCGAACAGCTACGAAGATGTGGATCGCACGCGGCTGAAAGTCCTTCCTGCGGTGTTTTGTCCGACATGACAAAAATGTCAGCGCAAATTGCCCTTGGGCGGCTTGCAGGGCGGAACTGAATGCGGTCCTAGTCGCAGCATTGGATGGAGGGCACAAACCAATGAACTTTCCCTATCTCGTTCGCTTTCAACCGGTTCTCTTGAGCCTGTTTCGCTTCATCACCGGCCTGCTGCTGTTCCAGTACGGTGTCGCCAAGCTGTTCAAGTTTCCGGTGCTTCCCTACTTCGCAAACATCCCGCCGATCATCTACGCAGCCGGTACGCTTGAGCTCGTGCTTGGCGCGTTGCTGATGATCGGCCTGTTTACCCGCCTCGCGGCATTCATCCTCTCGGGTGAGATGGCCTTCGCCTATTTCATGGGGCACATGTTCAAGGGCGAAACGCCGGTGTTCCTGCCGCTGCTCAATGGTGGCACCGCGGCGATCCTGTTCTGCTTCGCCTGCCTCTACCTCTCGGCAGCCGGCGGCGGCTCGGTCAGCGCCGATGCGGCGATGGGCAAGGACTAGCGGCGCGTTCGCGCGGCGCTGAGGCGTCAGCGATTGATTCGCGAATGAAGAGATGGCATCCGTATGTTCACGGGTGCCATCTCAGCGCGAGCCCAGCACGTTCCAGACCAGGACGAGGACCGCGACCAGCAGCATCGACATGATGAGGCGGTGAACGAATCGGTTCATTGCCGCTCCCAACGGATTAGGTCGCGACTAAAGACCCACACGATTTTTCTCCGAGTTGACGCGCCATGCGCCCGAGAAGCGCATGACGACCTGCATGTTTGCGCACGCGGCTGCGCACGCAGCTTGCGCAGCAGCCGTCGCACGCGTCCATTCATGATTGGTAAGAATTTCATGCTACCGACGCGAGCAACAATAACCATTCCGTCGAGGCCGTGATGAAGCTGCTGAGTCACCTCAAGATCCGCACCAAGCTCGCCAGCATGGTCTGTCTTTCGGCACTCACGGTCACGGCCATCATCGGGGTGTCGTCCGTGCTCAGCAAGAGCCGCATGCTGGAGGATCGCGTTCAGCAGATGCGGACCGCGGTCGACATGCTCCACAACCTCGCCCAATCACTCGAAGAGGAGGTCGGCGCCGGCAAGCTGACGCAGGCCGAAGCGAAAATCCAGTTCCATCTGCGCGGCCGCCGCATGAGCTTCAATGGCGGCCAAGGCTATCCGGTGGTCTATAACGCCGATACCTCGATCCTGATCAATGGCGCGAACCAGCAGCTCGAAGGCAAGATCACGGGCGCCAAGGACTCCAACGGTGTCCTCATCGCAGATGCGATCGTAACGGCCGGCAACCAGGCTGCTCAGGGCGGCGTAACCTCATATCTCTACCCCCGCCCCGGCCAGACGGAGCCCGTCCGCAAGACCGTTTTCGCGCGCAAATTCGCGCCCTGGAACGCGACGATCAGCTACGGCCTCTATGTCGACGACATCGACGCCGACGTGCGAGCCTTGACGCTGGAGCTGGGGGCGATTGGCATCGGCTTGATGCTGCTGATGGCGACACTGTCCTGGCTGATCGCCCGCGACGTGCTCGGCGCGCTCGATCGCCAGAAGAACCGCATGCAGGCCATTTCCGAAGGCGCCATCGACACGGCGGTCGAGGAGACCGGTCGCGGCGACGAGATCGGCCGCATGGCCGAGACCCTCGAAGTGCTCAGGCAGACCGCGCTGACGGCCCGCAAGCTGGAGGCGGAGCAGGTCGCCGCCAAGACCCGCAGCGAACAGGAGAAGCGCGACGCGCTGATCTCGCTTGCCGACCGGTTCGATGCCTCCGTCGGCCAGCTCGTCGGCCTGATGGCCTCGGGCTCCGGCGAGCTGGAGGTCACCGCCAAGTCGATGTCGTCGACCGCGGAAGGCACCAACCGCCGCGCCGCCGTCGTCGGCTCGGCCGCCACCGAAGCCAGCCAGCGCGTCCAGACGGTCGCGGCCGCGGCCGAGGAGCTCTCCTCCTCCATCACCGAGATCAGCCGTCAGGTCGCGCAGTCCGCCGTGGTCACCGGCCGCGCCGTGGACAGCGCCCGCCGCACCGACACCATCGTGCGCGCCCTCTCGGACGGCGCCCAGCAGATCGAGCACGTCGCCGAGCTGATTTCCAGCATCGCGGCGCAGACCAATCTGCTCGCGCTCAATGCCACCATCGAGGCCGCACGCGCCGGTGAAGCCGGCCGCGGCTTTGCTGTCGTCGCTTCGGAGGTGAAGTCGCTGGCGAGCCAGACTGCAGAAGCCACCCGCGAGATCGGCGACAAGATCGCCCAGATCCAGGGCGCGACCAAGGAAGCGGTGGACGCCATCGGCGGCATCACCGCCACCATCGAGGAGGTCAGCCGGATCGCGACCTCGATCGGCGCCGCGATCGAGGAGCAAGGCGCCGCCACGGCCGAGATCGCCCGCAGCGTCTCCCAGACGGCCGAGGCAACCCAGGAAGTCACCACCAATATCGGGGGCGTCAGTACGGCAGCGAACGAGACCGGCAATGCCGCAGGCATGGTGCTCGCAGCAGCCTCAAACCTCTCCAAGCAGGCCGAGCAGCTCTCTGGCGAAGTCGGGACTTTCCTGGCGGGCGTGCGCGCGGCGTAAGGCGGCGCGGAAACCAAGGTGTAGCCTCGCCACTAACGTCGCGCGAGGGTGCAGCCGCTCGATAGCTGGCGCGTCGATCCGGTCGAGCCATCGTTCGACTGCGACGGGAATTCCTCGAACGGCGAGTTCTGTTTGCCGGTGTTGAATTCGAAGATCTTGCGGAACAGACCGGGGGCCATCGCCGAAATCGGGTTGACGCGCATTACGGGCGCTGCCGGCGTGCCGACGACCTCGTAGGTCACGCCGATCAATCCTTCATTGTTGCCGCCGCCGAGGAAGATGCCGAACAACGGGATCTGGCCGAAGATGTTGTTGACGCCGTACATCGGGACGAAGGTGCCGCTCATACAAACCTGGTTGCCGGGAAAGTCGATTGAGCCCTCGATGGTGGCGCCGATCATCGGCCCCTTGACCACGCCGTCGCGGATCGTGAGCGCGCCGTTCTGCCGCGTGAACTCCGCGCGCATCGCCGTGAAGGCTACGCCGTTCTGGGCGCCGTTGGGAGCCCCCGCCGCGACGCGATCGAGTTGCTCCATTCCCTTGACCGAGAAGTCACGCACATTGATCAGTCCTTCCCGTGTCGTAGGCTCGGACGTCGGCGGCTCCATCGCCACCACCATCTGGCCGCCGAAGACCTTGTTGGTGGTGTCTGTGAAGCGCAGGAAGTTGCCGGCATCGCTGGTCTGGAGATAGATGACCTCGCGGTTGCCCTGGGCGCGGCCGCCGCGCAGGTCGGCTGCCACGGGCGTGTCTTTTCCGATCCTGCCGCTCAGCGTGAAGGCTTTGACCGCACCATTGCGCCGCGACATCTTGGCGTCGACGCTGCGCATCGCCTCGCCGTTGAAACCCATGACGGCGCCGAGCTTCACGTCGATGTCGAAATCGAGGTTCTTCGTCTTGCTCTTGGCATCGTCCTTGGAATTGCCTGAGATCGCCGACTTCAGGAAGCCGCGGCCGTCGAATACGTCGCCGCGCATCGTACCCTTGAGCACGCCGTCCTGGCTGCGCTCCACTTTCAGTGAGGCCTTGTCGCCGTCGGATGGCGCGTAGGTCGGGAAGTTCGCGTTCATGAGCTCGCCGTTGGCATCGACCTCGAGCGCCCCCTTGATCGAGGCGCCGCCGCCTTCGATGACGATGTCCTCCAGACGCGTCGATTGCGCCGTCGGCACCACCTTGAAGCTGGCCTTGCCCGCTCTGCCCGGCAGCTTGACCCAGCCGGGCAGGATGTTGTCGAGCTTGACCGAGGTCAGGTCGGCCTCGATGCCGAGCTTCGTCGTCTGGTCGGGTCCCCCGGCGATCTTGCCCGACAGCCTGATCGGCACCGATCCGCTGACGGCGGGACCCAGATCGAATCCGAGGCGCGCGCGGCTCGCATCGTCCAGCGTGGTCTGCAGTTTGACGTCCGCATCGCCCTCGGCCGGCTTGCGGTAATCGAGCGAGGCCGCCTGCCCGTTGATCTTGACGTCGCCCTTGACCTGATAGCCCTGGTTGCTCGCGACGATCTTGAGGTTGTTGGCCTCCAGCTTTTGGTTCATCACCAGCTTGTCGGCACCAAAACCGTTGAGATCGGCCGTAACGCTGTAGGTGGTGTCGGCTTTGGTCAGCTCGCCCTTGACCGGCAGCCCAAGCTGGACGTTCGCCGAGAACGTCCCCTTGCTAGTATTGGGATCGATGACGGTCGACGACAGATCGCTCAAGCGATCGTTGGAAAGCATTTCGGCGGCCGCAGGCACCGGACCTTCGACACGAAACCTCGTCCGCGACGGCGACGGCTTGGGCGCCATATCGGGCACCTCGAAAACAAAGTCGGAAATCGTGACCTTGCGCCCCGCCGGCGTATCGGCAATGCCCTGCCCGATATTCACCGTCGCGGTGCGGCCGGTCACGCGCGCCTTCAAATCGGCATCGTGCACCACGGGCAGGCCATCGACGGGGCGAACCGTGACACCGCTCGCCACGATATTGACCGACAAGCCGTCGTCGGGAATGGGTGGGCCCTTGCGCGGAAGATTCTTCGTCGGCGAATTAACGCCGATCTCGATGCGCTGGAGCGTTCCACGCTCGATCCGCTCGATCACCCACTCGCGCAACTCGGGAACGACAAGGGTCGGCCACATCCGCTTGAGCGCCGAGGCCGACATCGGCGTTCCCGCAAAACCCAATGTCAGCCGCGGCTCGCCCGAATAGTCGATGGCACCGGTGCCGGCGACGCCGATCTCTCCGTTGGAGATATCGGCCTGCGTCAACAGCAGCCTCTTGTGGTCGGTGTCGAAGCGGAAGCCGATCGCAATACGGTTGAAGACCAGCGGCGGCTCGTTGTCGATGCCGCCGAGCAGGATCGAACCGCCACTGAAACCGAGCTGCCAGTCATTGACGGTGCCGTTGGGCGGCTCGACATGAGCCAGAAGCGTCAGGCGGTTCGCGCCCGAGAGGACCTTGAACGGAGCGACCAGCACCCGCCGGTTGGCGTCCCACTCGACATTGATCTCGGCCGAGTCGATCGCCATCGGATAATCGGGCGTATCGGTGTCGATGATGTTGCCCGCACCGACCGTGATCTTGCCGCGAAAGAAGGTCGGCACGCCGTCGCGGCCGAGCTCGCCCTTGAGCTCGCCGGTCAGCGGCAGGTCGGCGGTGTAGGTGAGGTCCTTCACCCGCAGCGCCAGCAGGATGTTGGCGGTCGAGACCTTGTCGGCGCGGATATCGACCGAGCGCACGCCGTTCTCGGTGGGGCCGATCGTGGCACGCAACGACCACGGACGCGCGCCCTCTTCACCGAGGCTGAGCGCGACGCCGCCACGGCTCGGTCGGCGCAGGCTGAGCGTGATGTTCTCAAACGTCCATTTGCTGCCGCGCTGCTGGTCGTCGACGATCAGATTGCCGTTCTTCAGGCCGATCTCGTTGAGATTCTGGCCGTCGAGGCCGGTCATGCTCAGACTGTCGAGCCAGTCGAGGCCCTGAAGAATGCCAGTCGGGGACGTGGCCTGGGGCGCGGCTTGCGGTGCGTCGGAGGTCGCAGGCTCGGTGGCGAATGGCGGCGGTGGCACACCGTTGCGCGGGAAAGTCGGCGGCAGTCCCGCGTCCCTTTTGGAGGCGACGCCGGTTGCGAGCGGCTTTGCGGTGTCGCCGGCCGATACCGTGACGGTGCCGTCAGGCGCGATCCGGATTGCGAGCTCGGCATCGACGAGGTTGAGGCTTTCGGCGCGCAGATGCCCCATCAGCAGGCCCGCACCCGACAGCTTCACCTCGGCCTTCGGCGCGGTGGCGACAATGACGTGATCGTGGTCGCGCACGACGATATCACGGATGCGCACGGCGATGCGGATCCGCCCGGCCCGCTCGATCTGCGTGCCGCCGACCTCCACGGTGTTGCCGTGACCGATATTGTCCTCGATCGCGGCCGCGAGCCACGGCGTCGCAATGTCGAGATTGATGGGACCGGCGCCGAGCCGCCACCACAGCGCGCCGAAACAGCCGACGAAGATGACGACCAGGACACCGACGACCACGGCCACGCGCTTCAGCCAGCGACCGCCGCCCAACCAGCGGCGCAACGGCCCAAACCCGTCAGCGAAGCGATGGAAGCCCGAATTGGAACGCGACAACAGCCGGCGCGCCCGATGGCCCGCCGCCGCTTCCTGATCCGGATCCCAGTCGGCGTCGTCCCATTGCTGCTGCTCTGGTTGGCTGCCGCGCCGATCCAAATCCCGATTGTAATCCTGGGGCGACGTATTCCTTGCCATTGCCTCTCGATACAGGCGCCCGTCGTGGGATTGTGCGCCGCCGGGGCCGCAGCCGTCGACGGGAAGCGAAGCTTCCCGCGCCGGCATTGCCGCCATACCTCGAATATTCCTTCTGTTCGTCATGTCGCCCCGGGAGCGCGTTCAACGAGCAGTGGGGTGGTGCGTGGAATTCCTTGTAACCAGACTCCGGCGTCGTCAGACTCGCCCCGCCGAGGGCACGATTCCGGCATAGCGGAAAAGGGCTGCAATACCGCTTTGGTTGACCCGCCGAAAGCGACGAAAGGAAGGCGTATGTCCAAGAAATCCCGAAAGAAATCGTCCAAAACGCCCTCCGTCACTCCGACGGCTAAAAAGACGCCCGTGAAAGCGCGGGCTGCGACTCAAACCAAGCTCGCGAAAACACAGCGGACACCGGCGAGCAAATCAACTGGGACCATAGCAAGGACAGCATCGCATAAGGCCGCATCGAAACGGTTAAATTCTTCCAAATCGGCATCCGCGCCTGAAACGGCGGCGAAGGCCGGCTTGGCTGAGGGGCAGAAGGCTCCCGCCTTCCGCCTGCCCCGCGACGGCGGCGGCGTCGTCGCGCTGTCGGATTATACCGGCCAGAAGCTGGTCCTGTTCTTCTACCCCCGCGCCGACACGCCGGGCTGCACCAGGGAGGCCATCGATTTCACCCGGCTCACCGGCGCCTTCGCCAAGGCTGGCACCGCCGTGCTCGGTATCTCCGCCGATCCGGTCAAGGCTCAGGACAAGTTCCGGGACAAGCACGGTCTCGGCGTGCCCCTCATCTCGGACGAGACGCACGAGATGCTGGAGGCCTACGGCGCCTGGGGCGAAAAGTCCATGTATGGCAAGAACTTCCTGGGAATTCTTCGCACCACGATGCTGCTTGGCGCCGACGGCAAGATCGCGCGGATCTGGCGCAATGTCCGGGTCGAAGGCCACGCCGACGAGGTGCTGGAAGCCGCAAGGAGCCTTTAACCAATCATTTAAATTCAAGGGGTTCCGTTTCCGGAAAATTAACCATGACCGGCCCAGATTGCCGCGGCAATTAGGCCGCACGGACTCATCCGATCGGCGCGGGAGTGCCGATGTCGAAAAGTTCTGCCCAACTCTCGCAGTACCCCCAACATCACCCGCACGACCATGGACGGGCCTTTCATCGCCGTGCCGCCGCAGTGGCAACCGCGCTTCCCCTTCCGGACACCGACGACGCCTACACCATCGTGCATCACGGCAAGCAGGTTCGCCTGGGACCTGTGGTGTTCTGGATCGTGGTCGGCACTGTCGTGTTGCTCGGGCTCTGGTCGGCCGCAACCGCGACCTATTTCGCCTTCCGCGACGACGTCCTCACCCGGCTGATCGCCCGGCAGGCCGAGATGCAATACGCCTATGAGGACCGCATCGCCGAGCTGCGCGCCAAGGTCGACCGCACCACCAGCCGGCAGCTGCTCGACCAGGAGCAGTTCGACCAGAAGCTCGACCAGATCATGAAGCGCCAGACGGCGCTGGAGTCCCGTGCCACGGCGCTCGGGTCCATGCCGGACGTGACCGGATCGATTCCACGTTCCACCCCGCAGCGTGGCGATGCCAGCCAGACGACGCAGGGCACGCCAAAGCCCTCGCCGATCAGCGACACCGTGATCTTCGTGGCGCCGCCGGATCGCGAAGCGCGGCTCGAATCGCGCGCGCCGACCCTCGCAGCTCCGCCCGTCAATCAATTCGCCAAGAACCAGGGGTTCGACAACGTCGTCGTTCGGCTCACGACCTCGCTGGACCAGGTCGAGCGTCGCCAGATGGCGGCGCTCAACGCCGTCGAGGAAGGCATGGATTCGCGCATGCGCCGGATGCGCGGCGTCGTCAGCGATCTCGGCCTGAACCTCGCAAATCTCGAAGCCGCCGTGCCGCGCACCGCGATGGGCGGGCCGTTCGTGCCTGTTAAAATCACCGCCAGTTCGGGGCCGTTCGAGAAGCAGCTCTATCGCATCAACAACACCCGAGCCGAGATGGACCGGCTCAATCGCACGCTCGCGCTCGTGCCCTATCGCAAGCCCGTCATCGGCGAGGTCGAGTTCACCTCCGGCTTCGGCGTGCGCAGCGATCCGTTCCTCGGCCGGCCCGCGATGCATACCGGGCTCGACTTCCGCGCCGCGAGCGGCGATCCCGTTCGCGTCACCGCCAACGGCAAGGTCGTCTCGGCCGGCTGGTCCGGCGGCTACGGCCGCATGATCGAGGTCGATCACGGCAATGGCCTTGCGACGCGCTATGGCCATCTCTCCGAGATCAATGTCCGGGTCGGCGAGATCGTGAGAATCGGCCAGGTCGTTGGTCTCGTCGGGTCGACCGGCCGTTCCACCGGGCCGCATCTGCACTATGAAACCCGGATCGACGGCGAAGCGGTCGATCCGCAGAAGTTCTTGCGCGCCGGCGTGCGACTCAGCGCGGGCTAGGCTCGTTGAGAGCGCGCTCGTCTCGTCCCAGGTTTACATGGCGGAACTTCGGAGTTCCCTTCGCGTTAGGTCGCAGGTCCTCAATGGCGCGATCTTCTGATGCAACAGACCCATACGAAAGCTCGTCCGGCCAAGGGCAAAGCGGACCAGCCACGTAACAACGCGGCTCAACTCTTCAGCGATATTGCTAACCGAACATCTCAAGCGGCCGGGCGAGCGCTGACATTCATGATTGCAGCCGGCATCATCCTGGTTTGGGCGGTCACCGGTCCCATCTTCCATTACTCCGACACATGGCAGTTGGTGATCAACACCGGCACCACCATCGTGACATTCCTGATGGTCTTCCTGATTCAGAATTCCCAGAATCGCGATAGCGCGGCCATTCAGGTGAAGCTCGACGAACTGATCCGGGTGAGCGCGGTGCAAAATTCCTTCGTGGGAATTGAGCATTTGACCGACGACGAGCTCGACGAGATCCGCACCAAATGTGAGCTTCGCGCCAAGGCCGAAAAGGTCGGAGACGAGACAGTCAAGAATACCGGCAAGAAGGCGAAACGCGCCGCCGATCTCGTCACCGAATAAGCGGACGGATGCCGGGAACGACGAGGTGCGCAGCTTCGTTCGCAATCGCAACGCTTCGGCAGGCTCGCCCCGTCTTCATCACACCAGGCAACTGGCCCGCCGCGGAGCCAGCCCTGACTATTGGCCGCGCTCGTGGCCGACCTCACCGGTGATGACGTCGCCGAACAACTCCCAAGCCTGGCCGTTAAAGCGCATCAGCTGCATCTGCTCGATCGGAAAATAATCGTCGGCCGAAGTGTTGACCATGATCCCGGGCAGCATCAGGTCGGTGTGAAAATCCTTCAGGCTGGTGGCCTGCTTCATCACGTTGTCACGGGTGAGATTGTCGCCGCACTGCCTCAGCACCTGCGCCATCGCCTCCGCCTGGACGTAGCCATAAAGGTTGTTGGCGTTGGTCTTGTCCCCTTCGGGATAGTACTTATCCATGAAGGTGCGCCACGCGACGACCGCCGGATCCTTGTCCCAGGTCGGGTCGGTCGGATCCTTCAAATATGCTGTCGAGATGATATCCTTGGCATAGTCGAGCCCGGCGGGCTTGAGCACCGAGGCGATCGAGGTAGCCGTATTGGCGAGGAAGAATTTTGGCTTCCAGCCGAGCTCGCCGACCTTCCGGATCGCCTGTGCCGAGCCTTTCGGCGCGGCCCATGAGAAGAAGATGTCGGCGCCGGAATCGTGAAGCGCAACGATCTGCGAGTCGATCGAGGGATCGCTGACCTCATAGGATTTGTCGGCGATGATCATATCGGCCTTGTCACCGAGTCCGTCCTTCAGGCCCTTGAACTGGTCCTTGCCAGCATCGTCGTTTTGCCAAAGAACTGCGATCTTGCTGTTGGGGAAGTTGTCGCGGATATACTTCGCGTAGATCCGCCCCTCGCTCTGGTAGTTCGGCTGGAAGCCCATGGTCCAAGGGAAATTCTTGGGGTCGCCGAATTTGGTGCCGCCGGAGGCGACGAAGAGCTGCGGCACCTTCTTGGCGTTCATGTATTTCATGATGGCGGAGTTCGAAGGCGTGCCGAGCGGCTGGAAGATCAGCAACACCTCGTCGCTCTCGACCAGCTTGCGCGCCTGCTCGATCGCCTTTGGCGGCGAATATGCGTCGTCATAGCTGATGAAATTGATCTTGCGACCGTTGATGCCGCCCTGGTCGTTGATCATCTTGAAGAACGCGGCCTCGGTCTTGCCGATCACGCCATAGGACGACGCCGGCCCGCTATAGGGCATGATGTTGCCGAGCTTGATTTCGGTGTCGGTGGCGCCGGGATCGTATTTCTTCTGCGCCAGGGCCGGCGTCGTGACGAGCACGCCGGCAGCAAGAATGGCGAGGGCAGCAAGGTTATTGCGACGACCCAGCATCGTTCTCTCCCCTGTTTTGTAGTCTTGTTTTGCCGAGAGTGTCGCAAGCTCGCTTACGGCTGGCAAGCGCCGCGATTTTCCGTGAGATGAAACGAGCGCTCCAGAACTATGTGCCGCGCCGCAGCAGGTCCAGAACGCGCCCGTCGATCACCAGCAATGCGCTGCCGATCACGATCGCGCCCGCGATCTCTCGCATCCAGATCGGCTCGCCCAGCACAAGCCATCCCAGAAGAATGGCGGTGACGGGAATGAGCAGTGTCACCAGCATCACATTGGTCGCGCCCGACCGCCGCAGGATCTGGAAGAAGACGATATAGGCGAGCGCCGTCGACAACCCGGCAAGGCCAAGCACCGCCAGCCAAATCGTCACGCCCGGCATTGGGAAACGCCACGGCTGCTCCATTGCGCCAGCGACGATCGCCATCATCACCGTGGAAGCCATCAGTTGAAACGCGGCCGTCCCCAGCGGGGCTGCGTCCTTCAACAACCGCCGCGCCGCCAGCGCGGCAAAGCCATAGCTCAAGGCGCCACCGAGACAGAGCAGGATGCCGAGCCCCTGCCCCGCCCGTGTCTCGACGCCCCATCCGCGCAGGATGATCACGCCGGCGAGACCCAGTGCCACGCCGACGACGCGCCGCAGCCGCAAAGCCTCTTCGCCTGCCGCCGCCATCACGATGACCGTGAAGAGTGGCGTGGTGGCATTCAGGATCGACGCCAGCCCGCTCGGAATGAAGGTCTGGCCGACCACTATCAGCGAGAACGGAATGACGTTGTTGAGGAGCCCAATCGCGACGAACGGCTTCCAGCCGGCGATGCCCTTGGGAAAGCCAATACCCTGGATACGGAGCAGCGGTAGCAGAATGGCGGCGCCAAGTGCAACGCGCAAAAGCACCAGCGTGAGCGGCGGCAATTCCCGCAGCGCCGCGCCGTTGAAAAAGAACGAGCCGCCCCAGAGCACCGAGAGCACCGTGAGCAGCGACCAGTCGCGCGCGTCGATACGGTTGTCGTTCGGGGACATGGGCGTCTCACAGCGATGGTCCGATCTGCTAGGACTGCGCGACCAGAATTGCCACCCGATTTCCGGGTAAAGGGCGAGATTCAGGATCGATCGCGACTTCGCGCGTCAACCGCGATATCCGCAACCACCGCCCCAATGACCAGGGCACCGCCAACAAGGGCGTGGACAGCAGGTATCTCGCGAAAGGCAATCCAGATCCAGAACGGCATCAGCGGCGTTTCCAGCGTCGCAATCAGGGAAGCCTGGCTCGACGGCAGGAGGCGCGAGCCGAGCATGTAGAATGTCAGCCCCAGCGCCACCTGAAAGCAGCCGAACATCGCGAGGATCGCGAGGTTGGCGCTGTCGATATGGACGAGGTCGTGCGCAAACGGAAGGCTGACGAGGCTTCCCAGGAAATTCGACAACGCCGCCGCTGCCACCATCGATGTCTCCTGGTAGCGTCGGATCACAACCGTCATCGCCGAGATGGCGAGTACCATGAGGCAACTCAGCGCCACGCCTCCAACATCAGCCCCGGCTTCGATGCCTCCGACCGTGATGGCGACGCCGCCAAAGGCAACGAGGCTCGCGATCAGGGTACGCCATGTTACGGCTTCGCCAAGCCACAGCCACGCCAGCGCCGCGGCCACGAACGGCTGCGTGGAGATCAGCACAGCCACATTCATCACCTTGGTCATCTGGAGCGCGGGGATGAAGGAAACCATGCCGAGCGTGGACAATGAGGCGACGAGCAAGCCGCCGCGTCCCGGCGCCACCAATTGCCGCAGCGCGCCGCGTCCCTGCATCACGACGAGAAACACCGAGATCAGACTGCCGCCGAACACGCCGCGCCAGAACAGAATGGTCCAGGGATCGAACGGCAACAGACGTGTGAAGAACGGCGCCGTGCTCCAGGCAATCGCAGCTGATATGACGAGGGCAATGCCGAGACCGCGTTCCGAACGAGGCTGCCCCATGTCGATGCGGCCGCTAGGACGGTTTCTTCGGCCGCGACACCAGTTCGATCATCTTGCCTTCGTCGTCGTCAGGCATCGCGGCCTTCGCTTGCGCGTAGGCTTCCACCGCGGCGCGCGCGACCAGCGGCTTGTCGGCCAGCAGGCTCTCGGCGAGCTTCACCGCGTAGGCGGCATCCTTGTGCCGCAGCGCTGCCGTGAATGTCGCGCCGGAGAAATCGCGGGAGACCATGCGCTTGGAATGACGCTGCACCTGCGGGCTCGCGGCCACGCCAGCCTGAATCGACTCCAGCACGAGGTTCATGTCGAGCCCGGCCTGCTCGGCAATGGCAAGCCCCTCGGCGAGGCCGGCGATCTGGATCGCGCCCATCAGATTGTTGATCAGCTTGTAGACCGTGCCGAAGCCGACCGCGCCGAAATGGCGGATGGTCGAGCCGATCGGCGTCAGATAAGGCCGCGCGCGTTCGAGATCGGCGGCATCGGCACCAACGAGCAAGGTCAGCTTTCCGCTCGCGGCCGCATCCGGCAATCCCGTCACGGGGCAATCGATATAGATCAGCCCGCGAGCGTTCATCTCGCGGCCCATCTCGCGCGCATGGTCATAGGAGACGGTGGAGCATTCGATCGCAATGGTGCCGGCCTTCGCGGTCTTGGCTGCGCCCTCGGGCCCGAGCCAGACCGCACGCGAGGCCTCATCATCGGCGACCATGGTCACGACGGCGTCGGCGTCGATCGCCGCGTCCTCAGGCGAGGTCGCCCAGAGCGCGCCGCGCGCGATCAGGTCTTCCGCTTTTGTTTTACTGCGATTCCACAGCGTCACCGTGAAGCCAGCATCGAGATAGCGGCCGGCCATGCCATGGCCCATCCGCCCAAGCCCGATGAAGGCGATCCGGGGCATCAGTCGACGTCCTCGATGTCGGCGCCGGGAGTGCCGAAGGCGCGCTGCGCCAGGGTCGCGGCCATGAAGTCGTCGAGATCGCCACCGAGCACGCCTGATGTGTCGGAGGTCTGCACACCCGTGCGCAGGTCCTTCACCATCTGGTAGGGCTGGAGCACGTAGGAGCGGATCTGGTGGCCCCAGCCGATGTCGGTTTTGGCGGCCTGGTCGGCGGCGGCCTTCTCTTCGCGCCGCTTCAGCTCGATCTGGTAAAGCCGCGCGCGGAGCATGTCCCAGGCCTGCGCCTTGTTCTTGTGCTGCGAGCGGCCGGCCTGGCAGACCACGGCGACACCGGTCGGGATATGCGTCAGCCGCACCGCGGACTCGGTCTTGTTGACGTGCTGGCCGCCGGCACCACCGGAGCGCATGGTGTCGACGCGGACGTCGGATTCCTTGATGTCGATCTTGATGGTGTCGTCGATCACCGGAAACACAGCGACGGACGAGAACGAGGTGTGCCGCCGCGCGTTGGAATCGAACGGCGAGATCCGCACCAGGCGATGCACGCCCGCCTCGGTCTTCAGCCAGCCATAGGCATTGTGGCCGGAGACCTGGATGGTCGCGGACTTGATGCCGGCCTCTTCGCCCTCGGACTCTTCCAGCACCTCGACCTTGAAGCCGTGGGTTTCGGCCCAGCGCGAGTACATGCGAAGCAGCATCTGGGCCCAGTCCTGGCTTTCGGTGCCACCGGCGCCGGCATGCACTTCGAGATAGGAATCGAAACTATCCGCCTCGCCCGACAGCAACGCCTCGAGCTCGCGCCGGGCGACTTCCTTCTTGAGGGTCTTGAGCGCGGCTTCGGCTTCCTTGACAACACCCTCATCGCCCTCGGCTTCGCCGAGCTCGATCATGCCGATGTCGTCTTCGAGCTCCTGCTCGACCTTGCCGATGCCGGAGAGCGCATCCTCAAGCGAGGTGCGCTCCTGCATCAATTTCTGGGCTTTCTGGGGATCGTTCCAGAGATTGGGATCTTCTGCGAGCTTGTTCAGCTCAGCGAGGCGCGCCGTCGATTTCTCGACGTCAAAGATGCCTCCTCAGCAGCCCGACAGACTGCTTGATCTCTTCTACCAACCGTTCGATTTCGGCGCGCATGTGGTTCTCTGGTCTCGCGGAATTTTTCCGCGTCTAATGACAACGGGATGTAGCGGCGGCGGCTGCAAAGCGCAACCGCCGCGGCGACGAACGTTTGTCTTGTCCTAGGCCTTAGTACAGCCCGCCGGTGCCCGGCCGCATGAAGAAACCGGAATCCGGCTGCTGCTGCTGCGACGCCGGCACGCCGCCTCGCCCATCGGCATCGGCAACGCCGATGACGGAGTAGTTATCCGGCGGCGCCGTGCCCGGCTTGAAGGCTTCGAGAATGGTTCCGCCGGTCTCGCCCGGACCGGCGCGCATGCCGGACTTGGCGACGACCCGCACCAGCTTGATGCCGGCCGGCACCTTGAACGGGACCGCGGGCTTGTCGGCGAGCGCGAGCTGGAGGAAGTCGCGTGCGATGGGAGCTGCGAGATGGCCGCCGGTCGCGGCGTTGCCCTTGCCGAGCGGACGCGGTTTGTCATAGCCCATATAGATGGCAACGGCGACGTCGGGCGAGAAGCCGACGAACCAGGCGTCCTTGGCCTCGTTGGTGGTGCCGGTCTTGCCGGCGATCGGCTTGCCGACCTGCTTGACCACGGTCGCGGTACCGGCCTGGACCACGCCTTCCATCAGCTCGGTGATCTGATAGGCGGTCATGGAATCCAGCACCTGCTCGCGGCGGTCGATCAGCTGCGGCTCGTTCTGGTTCTTCCAGCCGCCGGGCGCGTCACAGCCACGGCATTCGCGCTGGTCGTGCTTGAAGATGGTGTGGCCGTAGCGATCCTGGATGCGGTCGATCAGGGTCGGCTTCACCCGGCGGCCGCCATTGGCGAGCATCGAATAGGCCGTGACCATGCGCATCGCCGTGGTCTCGCCGGCGCCGAGCGCGTAGGACAGATAGTTCGGCAGTTCGTCATAGACACCGAAGCGGCGGGCATATTCGCCGATCAAGGGCATGCCGATGTCCTGGGCGAGGCGCACCGTCACCGTGTTGAGCGACTGCCGCAATGCGTTGCGCAGCGTCACCGGCCCCTGGAATTTGCCCGAGGAGAAGTTTTCAGGCCGCCACACGCCCGCGCCCTGGCCTTGATCGATTTCGATCGGGGCGTCGAGCACGACAGTCGAAGGCGTATAGCCGTTGTCGAGCGCAGCCGAATAGACGATCGGCTTGAACGACGAACCGGGCTGCCGATAGGCCTGCGTGGCGCGGTTGAACTGGCTCTGGTCGAACGAGAAGCCGCCGACCATCGCCAGCACGCGGCCGGTCCAGGGGTCCATCACCACCATCGCGCCGGACACTTCGGGGATCTGGCGCAGGCGGTACTGGCCCTCGACAGGCTGGGCGTCCTTGTAGAGCGGATCGGCGTAGATCACGTCACCGGGCTGGAGCACCTGCGACACCGCGCTCGCCGCCCTGCCCTTCGCAGCCCCAGAGGCCGCTCTTGCCCATTTGATGCCGTCGAGCGTGATGAGGCCGGTCTCGCGCTGCTTGCTGATGGCGCCGCCGAGTTCGCGGCTCGGCTGGAAGCCGATGCGCGCCGACTGGTCGCTGGTCTCCAGCACCACGGCCATGCGCCATGGCGAGATATCGGACAGAGACTTGATCTCGGCGAGCTTCACGCCCCAGTCGCCAGAAATGTCGAGCTTGCTGATGGCGCCGCGATAGCCCTGCTGCTCGTCATAGTTGACGAGACCGGCGACCATGGTCTTGCGCGCCATGACCTGAATCTTGGGATCGAGTGTGGTGCGGACCGAGAGACCGCCCTCGTATAACTTCTTCTCGCCATAACGCTCGAAGATGTCGCGGCGCACTTCCTCGGCGAAATATTCGCCGGCGAAGGTGTGGGCGCCGTTGGAACGGCTGGTAACGGCCAGCGGCTCCTTGCGCGCCTTGTCGGCATCGGCCTGCTTGACCCAGCCGTTCTCAACCAGACGATCGATCACGTAATTGCGGCGCTCGATGGCGCGGTCGCGGTTGCGGACAGGATGCAGCGTCGCGGGCATCTTCGGCAGCGCCGCGAGATAGGACGCTTCCGCCACGGTCAGCTCGTTCACCGACTTGTCGAAATAAACCAGCGACGCGGCTGCGATGCCGTAGGCGCCAAGGCCCAGATAGATTTCATTCAGATAAAGCTCGAGGATCTTGTCCTTCGAGTAGGTCTTCTCGATCCGCATCGCCAGCAACGCTTCCTTGATCTTGCGGGCGAAGGAGACCTCGTTGGTCAGAAGGAAGTTCTTGGCGACCTGCTGGGTGATCGTGGAAGCGCCCTGCGGACGGCGGTTGGAGCCGTAGTTCTGGATGTAGACCACGCCGGCGCGCGCCATGCCGGTGTAGTCGATGCCGCCATGCTCGTAGAAATTCTTGTCCTCGGCCGCAAGGAAGGCGTTGATCACGAGTTTCGGCACCGCCTGGATCGGCAGGTACAGCCGCCGCTCCTTGGCGTATTCGCCGAGCAGCGAGCCGTCGGTCGCGTGCACGCGGGTCATCACCGGCGGCTCGTAATCCTGAAGCTGAGAGTAGTCCGGCAAGTCCTTGGAGAAATGCCAGATCAGGCCTGCGACGGCACCGACCCCGACAAGGAACAACACCGTTCCCGCGGCGAACAGGAAGCCCATGAACCGCACCAGCAAGCGCATTATCTGTTTATCCGTTCAAACTCTGGATCAGCCCAAAGATCAGCCCTGGCACCAGAAACAGGCACCAAACCATCGCGAATTCACCGGCTTTACTCAATACTATTAGTGCCGGACTCAAGGCGCTTGCCGAGCGGGATTCTCGCCGATTCCGGAACCCCCTGCGGCGTTTTTATAAAGCGCCCGCTGTGGCCAAACTAGGGCTTTTGCGGCGGGACGGAAAATCACTCTCAATTCGACGATCCCCGGGTCGTCAATATGACGATCCCCCGGTCGTCAATTCGACGATCCGGCCGTGGCCATCCGTTTGGCCAAAAATCCATCGATCGCCTGCGCCATCGAGCCCACGGCACGCGACCGCCATCCCTCGGAGACCAGATGCTCGAGGTCGCCCTTGTTGGAGACATAGCCGATCTCCACCAGGACCGACGGCACGTCGGGGGCCTTCAGCACCCGGAAGCCGGCTGACTTCAGGGGATGCTTGTGCATCCGCACCGTCGACTTCATTTCGCCCATCAACAGGCGGGCAAAACGGCTTGAAAAGGTACGGGTTTCCCGCTGGGTGAGATCGATCAGGATGTCGGCGACATCGGTCGGCTCCTCGGCGAGGTTGAAGCCAGCGATGGCGTCCGCCCGGTTCTCCGCATCCGCCAGCCGCTGCGCCTCGGCGTCGGAGGCCTTGTCGGACAACGTGTAGATGGTCGCGCCCTGCGCATCGCCCTCGGCGCGCGGCAGCGCGTCGGCATGGATCGAGACGAACAACGCCGCCTTGAGGTTGCGGGCGACTTTGACCCGGTCGTTGAGCGGGATGAAGGTGTCGTCGTCTCGGGTCATCACCACGCGATATTTGCCGGTCTTTTCCAGCCGTTCGCGTAGCGCCAGGCCAAAGGCCAGCACCAGATTCTTCTCGCTCTCGCCGCTCGACTGCGTGCCGTTGTCGATGCCGCCATGGCCGGGATCAATGACGACGACCGCGCGGCCATCGGCCTTCTGCCCGGCTTCAGGGTGGGCAGATGCGGGAACCGTCGCGGGCGGCGGATCGGCAATAGCCGGCCGCAGCTCAGGACGGTTTTCCGGAGCCAGCGACGGCACGAAGGCGGTGCGCTCGACCTCCTCCATTTCGAGCACCAGCCGCGCCGGCTGGCCGTTGGCAGCCTCCACCACGTAGGAATTGGCGATCTTGGCGGGGCCCGTCAGGTCGAACACGATTCGGGAGCCTCCGGGCATCACCAGCCCATAGCGGAAGGCCTTGACCAGTCCGCGTCCGCCGGACCCGGTGCCGGCGGGAAGTTGAAAATTGACCTGGGGAACGTCGACCACCACCCGATACGGGTCGGCCAGAGTGACTGCGCGGAAGCTAACGGTCTGATCGATGTCGAGGACAAAGCGAGTCTGCCTGCCGTCCCCGGCCAGTCGGGCGGCCGAGGCCGTTGGGAAATTCGCTGATGCAACAGGGAGTTGAGGCTGACTTTCCGCGGCCTTCAGGCGCGAGGAATCAGCACACGGCAATGCCGCCGCGCAGAGCAGCACGCATCCCAGCAGGATCCTTTGATTTGCGCGGCTCGCCACCGATTCCGTGCCTCCGAGCAGCCTCTTTAACGCAATAGAACCACAGGGTTAAACGATCCTTAATGACAAGATACGCGAAACTCGCTGACTGTGACCGCCGTGCGACGCTCCTTGCACGGATGGCCCAATCCACGTATGTACGGAATGCTGACGGCCGATATTTCCGGTTGTGTCGCATTCAGCCTCCCGGTGCAGCGCCGGAACTCTCAAGGTTTGGGAATTCCAGCGTTTTTCCGTTCCCCTCTAAGTCCAGCGCGGTGCGCGGCAGCAAGGTGGAGCGGGGCAAGCCCCGGCGGCGGAACGGTCCTCGGTTACCAACACGTTTCCGGGACGGTTCTGACAGCGGCGCAACCCGTTACCCGGTCCCTTAATCCCAAGGGAGCGGTTCGTAATACCCCAAGGCGAGCGCGCTCGCGCCATGCCTGGCCAACAGCAACTGATTGAGGGGCGGCCCCGCCGCCCAATGTTTCATACGGGCCGACGCTTGATGCGCCAGACTGTGCCGACCAATTCTGAAGGACCATTCGCGACGCTGCGGAGTGACAATTCCGCGCGCCGCTTCGGTCCTCCGGCTTTCGGTTCGGCAAGGCGCGAGAGACGGTGTTTCGGCCTTCCCCTCACCCCCGAATCAGGTGGACCGTCGCGTCACCCGGCAGCGCTGATGGCGCCCACGGTGAATCGCGCCCGCCGCCGCCAAGAGTTAAGACATGCCCAACAAGATGTTGATCGATGCCACCCACCCGGAAGAGACCCGGGTCGTCGTGGTCCGCGGCAATCGCGTCGAAGAGTTTGATTTCGAGACCGCGCAACGCAAGCAACTGCGCGGGAATATCTACCTCGCCAAGGTCACAAGGGTCGAACCCTCGCTCCAGGCCGCTTTCGTCGAATATGGCGGCAACCGCCACGGCTTCCTCGCCTTCAGCGAAATCCATCCCGACTACTACCAGATTCCGGTTGCCGACCGGCAGGCGCTGATCGAAGCCGAGGAGCAGGCCCATCGCGAGGCCGAGGAAGAGAGCGAGAACCGCTCCCAGGGCCGCCGCCGCTCCCGCCACCGCAATTCCCGCCGCCGTAGCCATGGCGAGCGCGTCCGCAGCGAGGTCGTCGAAGGCGATCCCGCGGCCCGGCAGGTCCAGGGCGAGGCCCTGCCTGAGGGCGCTTCGCACGAGGGCGAGCACCTGCACGCCGACGCAGAGCATCACGGCGAGCACGAAGGCCACGATCATCACGGCCACGAAGCACATGACCACGAAGGGCATGACCACGACGACCATCATCATGCCCATGGTGACGATCATCACGCGCACGATCATCACGACCACGATCATCATGGCGAGCACGATCATCACGACCATGATCATGCCGACGAGACACCGGCGCCTGTCGCGGCGATCGGCGCCGAGCCCGCGGTCGCCACCGAGGCCGTTGCCGAGCCGGAGGAGTTTGCCTCCGACGCGCACGCTCACGATCTTGCCGAGGCCGTGACATCGGCTACTGAGCCTGCCGACGCCGTGTACGCCGCAGGTGAGAGTGCGCAGGCTCCGCATCACGACTCCGAAGCGACGGCCGAGGATGACGACGAAGACGAGGACGACGAGGAAGCCGAAGAGGACGTCGTTGAATCCGTCGGCGGCGACGATGTGCTGGAGGAAGTGCCGGAGCGCACCTTCCGTCCCCGCCGCCAGTACAAGATCCAGGAAGTCATCAAGCGTCGCCAGGTGATGCTGGTGCAGGTCGTCAAGGAAGAGCGCGGCAACAAGGGCGCGGCGCTGACGACCTACCTCTCACTCGCCGGCCGTTATGCCGTTTTGATGCCGAACACCGCGCGCGGCGGCGGCATCAGCCGCAAGATCACGAGCGCGCAGGACCGTTCGCGCCTGAAGGAAGTGGTGCAGGATCTCGACGTGCCCGAGGGCATGGGGATCATTCTGCGCACGGCGGGTGCCGCCCGCACCAAGCCCGAGATCAAGCGCGATTTCGAGTACCTGATCCGCATGTGGGAGACGGTGCGCGACATGACGCTGAAGTCGCAGGCCCCGACCCTCGTCTACGAGGAAGGCTCGCTGATCAAGCGCTCGCTGCGCGACCTCTACAACAAGGAGATCGACGAGATCCAGGTGGCGGGCGATGCCGGCTACCGCGAAGCGCGCGACTTCATGAAGATGCTGATGCCCGCCAATGTGAGCGCGGTGAGACAGTATCGCGACGGCCAGCCGCTGTTCTCGCGGATGGGCGTCGAAAGCCAGCTGGATGCGATGTTCTCGCCGACCGTACAGTTGCGCTCCGGCGGCTACATCGTGATCAACCAGACCGAAGCGCTGGTCTCGATCGACGTCAACTCCGGCCGTTCGACGCGCGAGCATCATATCGAAGATACCGCGCTCAAGACCAATCTCGAGGCCTCCGAGGAGGTTGCGCGTCAGCTTCGGTTGCGCGACCTCGCCGGCCTGATCGTCATCGACTTCATCGACATGGACGAGAAGCGCAACAACCGCGCGGTCGAACGCAAGCTGTCCGATTGCCTCCGGCAGGACCGCGCGCGGATCCAGGTCGGACGCATCTCGCATTTCGGCCTGCTCGAGATGTCACGCCAGCGCATCCGCGCTAGCGTGCTGGAATCCTCGACCGATCCCTGCACGCATTGCGGTGGCACCGGCCATGTCCGCTCGGTGTCCTCGGTTGCGCTCCAATTGCTGCGCGGCCTCGAAGAGATCCTGATGAAGGGCGCAACCCACAACCTCGTGGTCCGCACCCGCACCGACGTCGCGCTCTATGTGCTGAACCACAAGCGCGGCCATCTGCGCGACCTTGAGAACGGCTTCAAGGTCACGCTGTCGGTCATCGCCGACCCGAGCGTCAGCGGACCGCAGGCCTATGTCATCGACCGCGGCGAGCAGGTGCATACGCTGGAAGCCGCCAAGGCTCTGCTGGCGGCGCAGGCGGCCGCAAGCCCGCCGCCCCTGGTCGAAGAGGCCTATGACGACGAGGAGTTCGATCCGGAGACCGAATCCGAGGTCGAGACCGAGGAGACTGAAGGTCTCGCCGAGGAGCAGACCGCAGGCGACGCCGTTACCGAGCAGGACGGCCAGCGCCGCAAGCGTCGCCGTCGCCGCCGCGGTCGCGGTGGCCCGCGCGACGAGGAGACGCGCGAGGATGGCGCTCCCGTTATTGCCGAGACGGCCATGGCAGCCGGCGAAGGCGAAGAGGATGCCGAGGCCGAGCCGGACGGCGAGGAAGGCGAGGAACAGGCAGCCCGTGGCGAGCAGCAGGGCAGCGCCGACCGCCGTCGCCGGCGTGGTCGCCGTGGCGGACGCCGCCGTCGCGGTCCTGGAGAGGAAGGTCTCGCCGGCTCCATCAGCGACGAGCTCGCTGCCAATGCACCGTCGGAAGCGACCGACGCAGTCGCCGATTTCGACGGTTTTGGCAGCGAGGCTGCGCCCTCGATCGCGCAGGCCGAGCACACCTCTGAACCCCAGGTCAACCAGCCTGAGCCGCGCGCCGAGGCAAAGATCGAGGCAGCGGCCCAGCCTGAGCCGCCTCCTGCTGCCGCGGACGAAGAGCACGCCGACGACAAGGCCGCACGACGCCGCTCGACGGTTCGGGAAAAGGTGAGCTTCCTGTCGAGCAGCCAGAGTGAACCGACACCGATTGCACAGGCGGCCGAGCCGGTTGCCCCGCCCGCCCCCGCTCCGGAGCCCGCGCCCGCAGCGGCAAGCGAAACCTCGCCCGCACCGCGTCGTGCCGGCTGGTGGTCCCGCCGCTTCGGCGGCGGCGAATAGAGCAACAAGATAGTTGAAACCGCCCGGCCAAACCGGGCGGTTTTGATTTGGCGAGGTCAGTTCAATGCAAAGCGCGATCGTCCTCGGCGGCGGCATGATCGGCGTCAGCGCGGCGCTGCACCTGCAGCAGCGTGGCTGGTCCGTCACGCTGATCGACCGCAGAGAGCCGGGCCGAGAGACCAGCTACGGCAATGCCGGCATGATCCAGGCGGAAGCGGTGCGCCCCTACCCGATGCCGCGCGACCTCGCCACGCTCCTGAAGATCGCGACCGGCCGCACCAACGACGTGCGTTACAGCCTGTCTTCGCTTCATCTCCATATCGAGCCCCTGCTTCGCTATTGGTGGCATTCGGCGCCGAAGCGGCATCGTGAGGCGATCGACGCCTGGGCGCGGCTGATCGCCTACGCGACGGCGGAGCACGACATCCTCATTCGCGAAGCCCACGCCGACAATCTGATCCGCCGCGCGGGATACCGGCACCTGCATCGCGACGCAGCTTCGTTCGATCTCGCCGTCAAGGCGGCGGAAGAAGACCAGCGCGAATTCGGCGTGAGGTTTCGTGCGCTCTCGGGCGCCGAGCTCGCCAAGGCCGAACCTGTCCTGCGCGACGACCTGCCCGGCGCGATCCATTGGCTCGACACCTGGACCGTGTCCGATCCCGGCGCGCTGGTCACGGCCTATGCCGATCTGTTCGAGCGCCTCGGCGGCACCATCGTGCTCGGTGATGCCCAAAGCCTGCAGCAGACCGCCACCGGCTGGTCGGTCAAGACAGACCATGGGCGCGTCGACGCCGCCCACGCCGTCGTGACGCTCGGGCCGTGGTCGCCCGATCTCCTGCTCAAATTCGGCTATCGCATCCCGCTGGTGCGCAAGCGCGGCTACCACATGCATTACAGCGGCGGCGCCTCGCTCGATCTGCCGCTGGTCGACAAGGCCGGTGGCTACGCCATGGGTCCGATGGCGAAGGGTATCCGCATCACCACCGGCGCGGAGCTGACCGGCCTGGACGCGCTGGCAACGCCCGTGCAGCTCGCCAGCGCGGAAGCTTCCGCGCGCGAGCTGATCGACCTCGGCAAGCGGGTCGAGCCCGACCCATGGTTCGGCACCCGCCCCTGCACGCCCGACATGCTGCCGGTGCTCGGCCCTGCCTCACGCCATGCCGGCCTCTGGATGAACTTCGGCCACGGCCACCAGGGCTTTACGCTTGGACCCGCGACCGGCCGCCTGCTCGCGGAGATGATGAGCGGCGAAACGCCCGCGATCGATCCCACGCCGTACCGGCCGGAGCGGTTCTAAGCCCTCGCAGCGAAAGAAAAAGGGCTGATCGAGGATCTCGACCAGCCCTATTATTTCAACATCTGACGGCGCTCGGCACCGCCACATGCAGATCAATCCGTCGTGACCGCCGTTTCCATGTCGGTCGGATCGATCTGCCGGGCGAGGTTGGCGTTGAGCTTGTCGCGATCGAGTTCGCCCTCCCACCAGGCGACGATCACGCAGGCAACGCCGTTGCCGCACAGATTGGTCAGCGCGCGACACTCGCTCATGAACTTGTCGATGCCGAGCACGATCGCCATGCCCGGCACGAGGCGCGGATCGACCACGGCGAGCGTCGCCGCCAGCGTGATGAAGCCCGCGCCCGTGATGCCGGAGGCGCCCTTCGAGGTCAGCATCGCCACCACCAGGATGGTGAGCTGCTGGCCGAAGGTGAGATCGAAGCCCAGCGCCTGCGCGATGAACAGCGTCGCCAGCGTCATGTAGATGTTGGTGCCGTCAAGATTGAACGAATAGCCCGTGGGCACCACGAGGCCGACCACCGACTTGGAGCAGCCGAGGCGCTCGAGCTTTTCCATCAAGGACGGCAACGCGCTTTCCGAGGACGAGGTGCCGAGCACAATCAGCAGCTCGTCCTTGATGTAGGCGAGGAACTTGAAGATGGAGAAGCCGGCGAAGCGCGCGATGATTCCGAGCACGACGAATACGAACAGCGCCGCGGTCAGGTAGAACGTCGCGATCAGGCCGACCAGGTTGAGGATCGCCCCGGTGCCGAACTTGCCGATGGTGTAGGCCATCGCGCCGAAGGCACCGATCGGGGCTGCGCGCATCACGATGGAGATGACGCCGAACACCGCATGCGCGGCGTCGTCGATGAACGAGCGGATGGTGTGGCCGCGTTCACCGAGCCCCATGATGGCGAAGCCGAACAGCACCGAAAACAGCAGCACCTGCAGGATCTCGCCTTGCGCGAAGGCGCCGACGACGGTGTCCGGAATTATGTGCAGCACGAAGTCGACCGACTTCTGGCCTTCGGCCTGCTTGGCGTAGTTGGCGACGGCCTGCGCATTGGCGGCGGCACCGCCGAAGCCCGCACCCGGCTTCACCAGATTGCCGATGACTAGGCCGATCACCAGTGCGAAGGTCGAGACGATCTCGAAATAGACCAGCGCCTTGACGCCGATGCGGCCGACCTTCTTGGCGTCCTGGATATGGGCGATGCCCGAGACAACGGTGCAGAAGATGATCGGCGCGATCACCATCTTGATCAGCTTGATGAAGCCGTCGCCGAGTGCCTTGATCCACTCATTGGTGGCGACCGACGGCCAGAGCCAGCCGACGATGGCGCCGAGCACGATCGCGATCAGCACCTGGATATAAAGTACCTTGTACCACGGCTTGGCGGCGGGCGGCGCGACCGGCGCCCCCACCATCGTTGTCGTCGTCATTGTTTCACTCCCCCTCAAAACGCCAGGCCAGCCAAGATCAACTTGGCCGGCCCTGTCAATCGGAACTGCTCGATATTGCGCGCTTTACCCGCGATCGACCACCCGGCGTATCGCCGGCATCAACGTCGCGCCCAGCGCGTTCTTGACCAGCGACGCCGCAACGAACGGCATCAGGCCGACCTGCCACGCCTTTGCGGCGCCCAGGCCGAGACCGAAGGCCAGCCAGCCAAAGCCCGCGGCCAGAATGAGGATGTGGCCGGCCGCCATGGCCGCAAACAGCAGCGTTACGCTGCGATCCCAGCCGCGCTCGGCGAGCCAGCCGGTGACGAAGGCGGCGCCAATGAAGCCGAACAGATAGCCCGCGGTCGGGCCCACCAGCGGTGCAATTCCACCAACGGGGCCGGCGAACACCGGCAGGCCCATTGCACCCTCGGCGAGGTAGGCGATCATGGTTGCGCTGCCAACCCGCCAGCCGTAGGCGGCGCCGATCATCAACACGACCAGCGTCTGCAATGTCATGGGCACGTAAGGCAGCGGCAGGTTCACCTTGGCTGACAGCGCCATTAAGGCGGTGCCGAGCGCAATCAGCACGACGGCGCGCAAGGCGCCGACGGTTTCACCCGGCCGGATCGGCCACATCAATGCGGCGAGAGGAGAATGCGTGGCGGTAGAGGGGAGGGAACGGTCAGACAAGTTGCACTCCAGAAGGCGGGCGAAAACTGGCGGCTATTTAAGCCAGTGAGCGATCCGGTCAACTGCTTCCCGCATCTCCGCAGCCGAACGCGCATAAGAGAGCCGTATGAATGAACCACCATGGATGGGATCGAAGTCGAGGCCCGGCGTGACCGCGACATGGGCCTGTTCGAGCATCTGCTTGGCGAACTCGAAACTGTCGGAGGTGAAATCCGAGACGTCCGCATAGAGATAGAACGCGCCGTCGGCCGGCAGAAATCTGGTCAGGCCGGCCTTGGGCAATCCCTCGATCAGGATGCGCCGGTTTTCCTGATAGCCGTGCTTGATCTCCTCCATCTCGGCCGCGCCGTCGAAGGCCGCTTCGGCCGCGATCTGCGACAGCGACGGCACCGAGATCGACAGGTTCTGCTGCAGCCGCTCGATCGGCCGCACCAGAATCTCGGGCACGACCATCCAGCCGACGCGCCAGCCCGTCATGCAGAAATACTTCGAGAACGAGTTGATCACGAGCGCGTGGTCCGACAGCGCCGCAGCCGTCACGGCGGGAAACGCGTAGTCGAGCCCGTGATAGATCTCGTCCGAGATGAAACGGATGCCGGCGTCTTCCGCCGCAGCGATCAGGCCGGCGAGCGCCTCGCGGGACATCATCGTCCCGGTCGGATTGGCGGGACTGCCGACCAGCACGCCCTTCAGCGGCGCCTTGCGATGGGCGGCCAGCAGCGCCTCGCCCGTCAGCGCATGGCGGGTCTCGTTCGTGGTCTCGATCAGCACCGGCTCGCAGCCGAGCGCGGTAAGGATATGACGGTACGGCGGATAACCCGGCACCGTCACGGCAACGCGGTCGCCCGGCTCAAACATCGCCAGGAAAGCCAGAATGAACCCGCCGGAGGAGCCGGTGGTCACTACGACCCGCTCGGGGCTGACGTCACAGCCATAGGCATCGCGATAATGCCGCGCGATGCGCTCGCGCAAGGAGGGGATGCCGAGCGCTGAGGTATAGTCGATCCGCCCGGCCTCGAGCGCCACACGGGCGGCTGCAATCGCGGTCTTAGGCGCGCCGGCGGCGGGCTGGCCAACCTCCATGTGGATGACATGGCCCCCGGCCGCCTCGATTCGGGCCGCCGCGGCCATCACGTCCATCACCATGAACGGGGGAACATCGCTGCGGCGGGAGGGCGCGAGCCACTGCCCCAACCGGTTCCTCAAGGTCCCATCGTGCATCGATTTCTGCTATTCGCTGGCGGGGCCGATCCGTCCGACCCGGGAAAAACGGGGTGCTTGCGCCCCAGACTGGCCGCATTGTACGGCTCATAAGGGGAACGGCTCAAAAGGGCATATCGCGTATCCGGTCCGCCGCCAATCGCCAAAACCAATCACGAAACTGCTCGACCAAGACTGCTCGACCAAGAATGCTTGACCAGCCTGCTGATAAGACCGTTTGACCCAGACCGCTTGATGTTGTTCCAGATCACATTGCGCAAGAAGGCCACCGCCCTCATCTCCCTCCTCGCGGCGGCTGCGATCGCGCTGACGCCGTTCTCGGCCGCGCATGCGCAGGCCAAGGGGCCGCCGGTCCTGCGCGACACCGAAACCGAGCAGCTGCTGCGCGAATACACCCGCCCGATCCTGCGCGTCGCCGGCCTGGAGAAGCAGAACATCCAGATGGTGATCGTCAACGAGGGCTCGTTCAACGCGTTCGTCGCCGATGGCCGCCGCATCTTCGTCAATTACGGCGCGATCCTCCAGTCGGAAACGCCAAACCAGATCATCGGCGTGCTCGCGCACGAGACCGGGCATCTGGCCGGCGGCCATTTGTCCAAGCTGCGCGAGCAGCTCGCCAACGCCCAGACGCAGATGATCATCGCCATGCTGCTCGGCGCCGGCGCGATGGCCGTGGGCAGCACCCGCGGCAGCGGCAGCGCCGGTAACAATGGCCTTGCCAATGCAGGAGCCGCCGCCCTCGCCGGCCCGCAGGAGATGATCCGCCGGACGCTGCTGTCCTATCAGCGCCAGCAGGAGGAGAACGCCGACCGCGCCGGCGTGAAATTCCTGACAGCGACCCAGCAGTCGCCCAGGGGCATGTACGAAACCTTCAAGCGCTTCACCAGCGAGAGCCTGTTCGCGGCGCGCGGCGCCGATCCCTATCTCCAGTCGCACCCGATGCCCGCCGAGCGCGTCGCTTCACTGCAGGAGTTCGCCAGCGCCAGCCCTTATTGGGACAAAAAGGACGATCCCGCGCTCCAGCTGCGCCACGACATGGTGCGCGCCAAGATCTCCGCCTTCATGGAGCGGCCGGAAACGGTGTACCGCCGCTATCCCCTGACCAACGACAGCATGCCGGCGCGCTATGCCCGCGCCATCAGCACCTATCTGCACGGGGATTTGCGCAGCGCGCTCACCCAGATCGACGCGCTGATCCAGGTCCAGCCCAACAACGCGTATTTTTACGAGGTGCGCGGCCAGGCGCTGCTGGAGGGCGGCAAGCCGGCGGAGGCGATCCCGGCCCTGCGCAAGGCTGTCGCACTTTCGAACAACGCGCCCCTCATCGAGATGTTACTTGGGCAGGCTCTGGTTGGGTCCGATAATAAGGCCTACACCGATGACGCCGTTCGGATTCTCCGGGCCGCGGTCGCACGGGAACCGGAGGCCGTGCTCGGCTACATGCAGCTCGCGATGGCGTATGGCCGGAAAGGCGACTATGCCGAGGCGGATCTGGCGTCGGCGCAGGCCGCCTATCTGCGCGGCGACAACAAGACCGCCCGCGAGCTTGCGACGCGCGCGAAAACCCGTTTCGCCGTCGGCACGCCCGGATGGGTCAAGGCCGACGACATCGTGGCGTCGAAACCGCCGCGCAACTGACAAGACCAAGACGATCTTACAAGACGACGCCTTACGCCACGACGCCTTACGAAACGACGTCACGACACCGAGCTTAAGTCCGCCGGGACGTTTTCCGAAACCTGCTTTGGATAAGAGGATTTGCCTATGCCTTCGCTGCGCCTGCTTGCTCCCGCGCTGTTTGCGCTCGCCATGTTCGGCGCAGCCGCGCCCGCGTCGGCCGACAGCTTCTCCGATGCCCAGCGCACGGACATCGAGGCGATCATCAAGAACTATCTCGTCACCCATCCCGAGGTGCTCGAGGAAGCGATGACCGAGCTCACCAAGCGCCAGGCCGCGGCGGAGACGCAGAAACACGAGGCCAGCGTCGCTCAGAATTCCGATGCGATCTTCAACTCACCGCGCCAGGTCGTGCTCGGCAACAAGGACGGCGACGTCACCTTCGTCGAGTTCTTCGACTACAATTGCGGCTACTGCAAGCGCGCGATGGACGACATGCTCACCCTCATGAAGGCCGATCCGAAGCTGAAGGTGGTGCTGAAGGAGTTTCCGGTACTGAGCCAGGGCTCGGTCGAAGCGGCCCAGGTCGCCGTCGCGGTGCGCATGCAGGATCCCTCCGGCAAGAAGTACCTCGACTTCCACCAGAAGCTGCTCGGCGGTCGTGGCGCGGCCGACAAGGCGCGCGCACTTCAGGCGGCCAAGGAAGCTGGCCTCGACACCGCTCGAATCGAGAAGGACATCGGCAGCGCCGAGGTGCGCAGCACCATCGAGGAGAACTTCAAGCTCGCCGAAGCAATGGGCATGAACGGCACGCCGAGCTACGTGATCGGCAAGCAGATCGTTGTCGGCGCCGTCGGCGTCGATAGCCTGAAGGAAAAGATCGCTGTGGCCCGCTGCGGCAAGGCGACCTGTTAAAAAGGCGACCTGCTAACAAGGCGACTTGCTACCAAGGCGACTTGCTGATCAGCGATCTGACTGATCAGCGATCTGCTCTACAACTTCACGCATGCAAAAGGCCGGCTGAAAAGCCGGCCTTTTCATTGCGCCGAAATCTGGCGCGCGCATTCATCTGGCATTCAACAAACAAAAGCCTCGGAACCACCGAAGTTCCGGAACAACTCAAATCTCCTTTCGTTGTCGGCGCGGGCAATGACGCAAATGAACACGTGAGGAGAATTCCATGTCTAACCGCTTTATGATCTCGGTTGCCACACTCGCGCTCGTCGCGGGCACCGGTCTGGCGAACGCACAGGGCACCATGAACCGCGACAGCGGTGGCGGCGCCGGTGGTGCGCAGACGCAGCATTCGCAGCCCTCCGGCGGCGCCGCCGAACGCGGCGGCTCGATGGGTAAGGAATCCGCCCATGAGAAGGGCACCGTCGGCCAGGCCGGCGGCTCCAGCAGCATGAAGTCCGGCACGTCCGCCGAGGACAAATCCTCCGGCGCAACAAAGGACGAGCACTCGGGCCGCGAGATGAACAAGAACGCGGCTGAGGACAAGTCCGGCGCCACCAAGGGCCAGCACACCGACGAACGCGCGCAGGGTCAGCAGGACAAGTCCAAGAGCATGAGTCAGGACACGAGCAAGTCCGGCGCCAAGGACCAGAAGGACATGAAGGCTGAGGGCGCCAAGAGCGGCACCAGCAGCACCAACAATGCCGAGAACCAGAAGGGTACCGAGACGCGCACCAACCAGAACGCTCAGGGCCAGACCGGCACCAGCACCAACCAGAACGCGCAGGGTCAGAGCAGCACCAACACGACGGTCGGTCAGGCCGGCGCGGGCGCCAAGCTCTCGACCGAGCAACGCACGCAGATCACCTCGGTGATCCGCGAGGAGCACGTGCGTCCGGTGACCAACGTGAACTTCTCGATCTCGGTCGGCACCCGCATTCCGCGCGAGGGTATTGAGCTGCACACCCTGCCGTCCCGCGTCGTGACGATCTATCCGGAATGGCGGACCTATCGCTACGTCCTGGTCAAGGATGAGATCGTGATCGTGAATCCGGACACCTATGAGATCGTGGCTGTCCTGAACACGTAAGACGATACCCGGCAACCATCGGGGGCGGGCAGCAATGCCCGCCCCTTTGCCGTTCGGCCGGCAGCCATGCTTCGGACTGGTTAACAAGCAATTTCCGTAGCTTCCACACAGATTTTTGCACCCCGGATGAGGTATCTGAAGCCACCTCGAAGGTCCTTCAAGGCTTCCCCTCACGCGCTTTGTTACCTATAACCCCCGCCACGCTGAAGCAGCTCTTGCGGGATTGGAATGGCCGAACCAGCAACCGACACGATCCTTGTCCTGAACGGGCCGAACCTCAACATGTTGGGGACGCGCGAGCCCGAGAAGTACGGGCATGCGTCGCTGGCCGACGTCGAGGCGCTGTGCCGGGAGACGGCGGCGACGTTCGGCCTCAAGGCCGACTGCCGGCAGTCCAACCGCGAAGGCGAGCTGATCGACTTCATCCACGAGGCACACGCCCGCAAGATGAAGGGCATCATCATCAATGCCGGCGGCTATTCGCACACGTCGATCGCGCTGCACGACGCGCTGCTCGCGGTGCAGATCCCGACGGTCGAAGTGCACGTCACCAACATCCACGCCCGCGAGAATTTCCGTCATCACTCCTACACCGCGCGCGCGGCCTTCGCCTCCCTGTGCGGTTTCGGCGTCGAGGGCTATCGCCTCGCCATCCAGGGCCTTGCCGCCAAGCTCGGCCTCAAGCCCAAAGCCTGACGCTCCCCTTCACACAGAACATTCGGATCAAACAACATGGCGCGCCAGCCAGACGACAAAGCAGCCGCAAAGTTTTCCAGCGAGGATTCTGCCCTCGTCCGCGAGCTCGCCTTGCTGCTCGATGAGACCAGCCTCACCGAAATCGAGATCGAGCGTGCCGGCCTGCGCCTGCGCGTCGCCCGCAATATCAGCGTCGCCGCGACCATGCCGATGCAGATGGCAGCTGCCCCCGCCGCGCTCCCGGCGGCCGCAGCTGCCGCCGCGCCTGCCGCTGCCGACCTGTCGAAGCATCCCGGCGCCGTGACCTCGCCGATGGTCGGCACCGCCTATTGGGCGCCGGAGCCCGGCGCCAAGCCGTTCATCGAGGTCGGCAGCAAGGTCTCGGTCGGCCAGACGCTGCTGATCATCGAAGCCATGAAGACCATGAACCAGATCCCCTCGCCGCGCGCCGGCACGGTGACGCAGATCGTGATCGAGGACGGCCAGCCGGTCGAGTACGGCGAGCCGCTCGTGATCATTGAGTGACGTTCGAGGGCGGTCTCATCGCCCTCGCCGCTTTCCGCGCGTCAGTCCAATAAGGACACCATGTTCGACAAGATCCTCATAGCCAATCGCGGCGAGATCGCCCTTCGCATCCTCAGGGCCTGCAAGGAGCTCGGGATCGCGACCGTCGCCGTGCATTCAACCGCCGACGCCGACGCCATGCATGTGCGCCTGTCGGACGAGAGCGTGTGCATCGGGCCGCCGGCCTCCAAGGACAGCTATCTCAACGTGCCCGCGCTGCTCGCGGCCTGCGAGATCACCGGGGCCGATGCCGTGCATCCCGGCTACGGCTTCCTGTCGGAAAACGCGCGCTTCGCCGAAATCCTCGCTGAGCATAATCTGCATTTCATCGGCCCGAAGGCCGAGCACATCCGCCTGATGGGCGACAAAATCGAGGCCAAGAGGACCGCCAAGAAGCTCGGCATTCCCGTGGTGCCCGGCTCCGACGGAGGGGTCGGCCCCAACGACGACGCGATGGCGATCGCCAGGAAGATCGGCTTCCCCGTGCTGGTCAAAGCCGCGGCGGGCGGCGGCGGCCGCGGCATGAAGGTGGCCGAGAGCGAGGCCGATCTTCAGGTCGCGCTGTCGACGGCCGCCAACGAGGCCAAATCCGCCTTCGGCGATGCTTCCGTCTACCTCGAGAAATATCTGCAGAAGCCGCGTCACATCGAGATCCAGATCCTCGGCGACGGCCGCGGCGGCGCGATTCATCTTGGCGAACGCGACTGCTCGCTGCAGCGACGCCACCAGAAGGTCTGGGAGGAAGGCCCCTCGCCCGTGCTGACCGCGGCTGCGCGCGCCAAGATCGGCGAGACCTGCGCCAAGGCGATGCGCGAGATGAAATATCTCGGCGTCGGAACGATCGAGTTCCTGTTCGAGGACGGCGAGTTCTACTTCATCGAGATGAACACCCGCATCCAGGTCGAGCATCCCGTCACCGAGAGCATCACCGACATCGACCTCGTGCTGGAGCAGATCCGCATCGCCGCCGGCGGCGACCTGCCGGCGAGGCAGGACGAGGTCCAGGTCATCGGCCACGCGATCGAGTGCCGCATCAACGCCGAGAATCCGCAGACCTTTCGTCCTTCGCCCGGCCGCATCACGCAATATCACCCGCCCGGGGGGCTCGGCGTGCGGATCGATTCCGCAGTCTATCAGGGCTATACGATCCCGCCTTATTACGACTCGCTGGTCGGCAAGCTGATCGTGCACGGCAAGAGCCGCGGCGAGTGCCTGATGCGGCTGCGCCGGGCGCTGGACGAGATGGTGGTCGAGGGCATCGAGACCACCCTGCCGCTGTTCCGCGCTCTGGTGCGCGAAGACGACATCATCAACGGCGACTATCACATCCACTGGCTGGAACAATATCTCGCCAACAAGGCGGAACCCGCCCCGAAGTAGCCGTCCTTTCCCGTGGAACCCTTTGGCCCCAATCGCGTTTGGCACGATGGGGACAGTTCCGAGGGGGGCGTTGTGAAGTCCGGCAAGCCTGATCGAGCGAGACCGTCGTGATCGCTGACGCGCAGCGGCGGCGTAGATTCTGGCAGATCCTGCTGTTCGCAGCCGGTCTCCTGGTGCTGACCGTGATCAGCGCCGGCTCCGTCTACCTCGTCAACAAGGCGAGAGACGACAGCAAATGGGTGATTCACACGATCGAGGCGGAGAACCAGATCAACGCCCTCCTGCTGGAAATCCGCCGCGCCGAGAGCACCGCCCGGGGTTACCTTCTGACACAAGGCGAGGATTTCAAGGTCGACCATGACAAGGCCGTGGCGGCCATCGTCCCGGCTCTCGACAGGCTCACGCGCCTGATCGGCGACAATCCGGAGCAACGCCAAAGCATCGAGAAGCTGAGCGCGGCGATCGAGACGAGGCTCGGCCAGTTCGTGCAGGAGATGGACTTCATCCGGCGCGGCGAGCCGGAGAAGGCCGCAGCGCTGGTCCGCGAGATCGCCTCTACGGACACCACTGCCGCGATCGCCAATGTCGCGACCGGGATGATTCAGGAGGAGGAACGGCTGTTCCGGCTGCGAACGGTCAATTCGGACCGCAGCCAGACCCTGGCCGCGTCGATGACCGGCATCGGCTCCGGCCTCGTCGTGCTGCTGGCCCTGATCTCGATCTGGCTGGTGCGGCGCTCGGCCCTTGCCCGCGACGATGCCGAGGCGCGCCTGCGCGATGCCAATGTCAATCTGGAGGGCGTGGTCGACGAACGCACGGCCGATCTGCGCGAAGCCAACAACGAGATCCAGCGCTTTGCCTATATCGTCAGCCACGATCTGCGCTCGCCACTCGTCAACATCATGGGCTTCACCAGCGAGCTCGAAGAGCTCGGCGGCGACATTTTCCGCCGTATCGGCAGCCTCACCCATGTCCCGGCCGACGGGCCGCCGTTGCCGGACGGCGAGATCGCGCTCGAAGGTCCGGACAAGCAGCTGTCAGAGGATTTTTCCGAAGCGCTGGGCTTCATCAAGTCGTCGATCGCCAAGATGGACCGCCTGATCTCGGCGATCCTCAATCTCACCCGCGAGGGCCGGCGCGAGTTCCAGCCGGAAAAGATCGACACGCGCGAGCTGATCGAAGCGATCGTATCGACGCTGGCGCATCAGGCCGCCGAAGCGCAGGCCGAGATCCACGTCGCGCCGCTGCCGGATCTCGTCAGCGACCGCCTGGCGCTGGAGCAGATCTTCTCCAATCTGATCGACAACGCCATCAAATATCTCAAGCCCGGCGTCCCCGGCGAGATCAGAATCCGCGGGCGCACCAAGCTCGGCTACGCTATCTTCGAGATCAGCGATAACGGCCGCGGCATCGACGCCAAGGACCACCAGCGGATCTTCGACCTGTTTCGCCGCGCCGGAACCCAGGACAAGCCCGGTCAGGGCATCGGTCTTGCGCATGTGCGTGCACTTGTGCGTCGCCTCGGCGGCACCATGTCGGTATCATCGGAACTGAATACGGGCAGCACGTTCACCATCACGCTGCCCATCACCTGGAACGCCAGCAACCGGAACGCGGATCAATGACTCAACCCGTCACCATCATCATGATCGAGGACGACGAGGGCCACGCCCGGCTGATCGAGCGGAACATCCGGAGGTCCGGCGTCAACAACGAGATCATCTCCTTTGCCAACGGCACTGAGGCGATGAAGCACCTGTTCGGGCCCGACGGCAGCGGGCTCGTGCAAAAAGGCAATGCGCTCCTGATCCTGCTCGATCTCAACCTCCCCGACATGACCGGGATCGACATTTTAAAGCAGATCAAGGAGAACAAATACCTGAAGGCCTCGCCCGTGGTGGTGCTGACCACCACCGACGATTCCCAGGAAATCAAACGCTGCTACGAGCTCGGCTGCAACGTCTACATCACCAAGCCCGTGAACTACGAGAATTTCGCCAATGCCATCCGGCAACTCGGCTTGTTCTTCTCGGTCATCCAGGTCCCGCCCGCCGCCCCATGAATCAACGTACGCCCACACTGCTCTACATCGACGATGACGGGGCGCTGGCGCGCTTGGTCGATCGCGGCCTGACACGGCGCGGCTACAAGGTCGTTCACGCCGCAAGCGGCGAGGAAGGCCTCGAGCACATCCGCCGCGCGGCCACGACCGGCGGTATCGACGTGGTGGCGCTCGACCAATACATGCCCGGCCTCGACGGACTGGAAACGCTGGAGCAGATCATGGCGATCCCGGGCGCGCCGCCGGTGGTCTTCGTCACGGCCTCGCAGGATTCCAGCATCGCGGTGACGGCGCTGAAGGCGGGCGCGGCCGATTATCTCGTCAAGGACGTCAAGGGCGACTTCATTCCCCTGCTTCACGTCGCGGCCGATGGCGCGCTGCGCCAGGCCGAATTGCAGAAGGCGCGCGAGGAAGCCGAAGCCGAGATCCATGCCTCGCGCGACCGCTACGCTGCTCTTGCAGCCGAACGCGAGCTGCTATTGCGCGAGGTCAACCACCGCGTCGGCAACTCGCTGCAGATCATCGCCTCCCTCCTGCACCTGCAGGCCAGCTCCGCCGCGCAGGACGAGGTCAAGGCTGCGTTGACCAATGCGATGGGCCGCGTGGCCGCAGTCGCGCAAGTGCACCGCCGCCTCTACACCTCGCAAGACCTGAAGAGCGTGGTCCTGAACCAGTATCTGGACTCGCTGCTCGAGGATCTGCGCCGCTCGGCCGAGGGCAACCGGATGTCGCGCCTGACGCTGAAGGCCGAACCGATCGAGATCGATCCGGACCGTGCAGTCGCCGTCGGCATCATCGTCAACGAGCTGGTGATGAACGCGGTAAAATACGCCTACCCTGACGGCGCCGGCCCGATCCATGTGGAGCTGACCTCGCAGGGCGACGATCTCCTGCTGTCGATCAGCGACGATGGCGTCGGCGACAACGTCAAGGCCGATCCGCGCTCCACCGGCATGGGCCAGCGTATCGTCGCAGCTATGGCCAGCAAGCTCGACGCTTCGGTCGAGCGCGACCCCAACCATTCAGGAACCCGCGTCATGTTGATGTTCCGCCGTGTCCCGGCTGCCGCCGGCAAGCCGGCTGCTGCCGCAGCGAACTGATCCGCACCGCCCATCGCACCCGCCTTGCGATCCTGCTATTATGGCGCGCCATGACTTCGCGCGACTCTGCCCCGTCTGAAATCACGCCAGCCGTGCTGCTGCGCGCCTATGCCTGCGGCATCTTTCCGATGGCTGAAAGCGCCGATGATCCGACCCTGTTCTGGGTCGAGCCGGAGTTGCGCGGGGTCATCCCGCTCGACGGATTTCGCGTGGCCTCGCGGCTCGCGCGCACCGTGCGTTCGGATTCATTCCGCGTCACCGTTAATACCGCCTTCAAGGCCACGATCGCCGGCTGCGCCGCACCCCAAGCCGGGCGCGAGGACACCTGGATCAACAAGCGCATCCGCGACCTCTATGGCGGGCTGTACGAGCTCGGCCATTGCCACAGCGTCGAGGCCTGGCAGGGCGAGGACCTCGTCGGCGGCCTTTACGGCGTCAGCCTGGGCCGGGCTTTTTTCGGCGAAAGCATGTTCCACACCGCACGCGATGCCTCCAAGGTCGCATTGGTGCATCTGGTCGCGCGGCTCATCCATGGCGGCTTCGAGCTGCTCGACACCCAATATGTCACCGAACACCTGAAGAGTTTTGGCGCGGCCGAGATTTCGCGGCGGCGCTACACCGCGCTGCTCGACAAGGCGCTCGCGGGCGAGCCTGGCGATTTCCTGAGGCTCTCGGCCGGCGAAGCGATCCCGGGCGCGCGCGCGCTCGAGATCATCGCTGCGCGGCAATAATCAGCAATTACCGGCCAAACCCGGGGAAACCGAACAGACCCGGCCGCTGCTCGGGCGGCGGAGGTGGTGGCGGCGGTGCCGGCTGCTGCTGCTGGATCGGCGGTAACGGCTGCGGCGGACGCTGCTGCACCTGCTTGGGCGCGGCCTTCTTCTGCGCGGGCGGCGGCGGTGCCGGCTTGGTGCCGGGATCCGGTGCCGCGGTCGCAATCGTTTGCTGCGGCTCTTTGCAGTCGGTGAGCCAGATATCGTAGATCGGGTGCTCGACGCCGTGCAGGCCCGGACTTGCCGCGTACATCCAGCCCGAGAAGATGCGCTTCACCTCACCCTGCAAGGTGATCTCGTCGACCTCGACGAAGGCGTCGGTGTTGGCGGCCTCGGTCGCCGGCCGCGTGTAGCAGGCGTCGGTTTTGACGCGCAGCGCCCCGAACTGCACGGTCTCGCCGATCTCCTCGTCGAAGTTGATGATGCGCCCGGTGATCTTGTCGAGGCCGGAGAAGGTCGCTTTCTTGTTCACGATCTTCTGGGCCGGCGGCTCGGTGACGACTTCGTCGCCCGGCTGAAGGCTCGCCGGCGTCTGCGGGACAGCGCCGCCCGGTCCGCCCTTCTGCTGTGGCTGACGCTGACCGGGCGCACCCGGGGCGCCTTGCGGATTGGGCGGAGCGACCGCGACGGGCGGCGGCTGGTTTGGCGGAGCGGCGCTAGAACCGGGCGGCGGCGCCAGAGGTTGGGTCTCGACCGGCCCCGGCATCACATTGCCCTGCCGGCCTGGCGGTGGCGCCATCGGACGCGACGGCAGCACACGGCCCTGCGGCGGCAGCTCCGGCACCTCTTCGTCGTCATCGGGGATCTGCGGCTGCGGCTGGGGCTGGCCACGCGGAATGGTGCCGGGCGGCCGCAGCGGCGGCGGATCGGAGAAGATCGTGCCGATCTGCGCCTGCGCCGGCGTCGCAGCCGTCAGTGCGGTGGCGGCCAGAAGCGCCGCAAGACCTGTCAGGGTAAATGTTCGAAACATATCTCGCGCGGCTTCAACAGCGAATCGGGCTTGCTGGAGGACATTCTACAGGGGATACCGCCGCTCGCAGGCCATCCGGTTAACACGGCGAATACGGCGGGGGAAGGGCGGCATCCCTGCCCTTCCCGGCCCGGTCTGGCCAGATCGGCCCCCGGATGGAATAGTCGAGCACTCCTCTCAGGGGTCAGGCGGGCATCGCCCCGAAAACGACGTCCAACGAACAATCAGAAACCCAGAGGTCGCTTCCCATGCCCGTCGTGCTCGATCCCGATGCCGCCGCCGTCTACAAGGCCTTCCAGGAGGCCGGCCGGCCCGCCTACGAGACCCTGACCGCGCCGGAAGCGCGGGCCTATTACGCGCAGGCGCGCTTTGCGACCAATCCCGAGCCACCTGACCTCGCGCGCGTCACGCCGCTGTCGATCCCGGCACCGCACGGCGCCATTCCCGCGCGCCTCTATGTTCCGAAAGAGCCGCGCCGGTATGATGGCTTGTCCCCGGCGCTGGTGTTCTTCCACGGCGGCGGCTGGGTGATCGGCGATCTCGACTCCCATGACGTCGTCTGCCGCCAGCTCGCCGACGCCGGCGCGCTGATCGTGATCTCGGTGGACTACCGCCTCGCGCCCGAGCACAAATTTCCCGCCGCCATCGATGACGCGATCGCCGCGACCAAATGGGTCGCCGCCAACGCGCGCGAACTCGGCATCGACGCCTCCCGGCTTTCGATCGGCGGCGACAGCGCCGGCGGCAATCTCGCCGCAGTCGTCGCGCTCGCCGCGCGCGACGGCGACGGTCCGGCCATCGCGGGCCAGTTGCTGATCTACCCGGCAACCGATTTCGCCATGACGCACGGCTCTCACCGCGAACCCGAGACGAGCGTGCTGCTGACGCATTCGGTGATCCGCTGGTTCCGCGACCATTATCTCAACGGCGCCGCCGATATCCACGACTGGCGCGCCTCGCCGCCACGGGCGACAAACCTGGCCGGCCTGCCGCCGGCCTATGTGCTGACCGCCGGTGCCGATCCCCTGCGCGACGAAGGCGACGAATATGCCGAGCGGCTGAGGCAGGCCGGCGTGGCCGTGGCCTACAAGCACTATCCCGGCCAGTTCCACGGCTTTCTCACGATGGGGAAATTGCTGCGAGAGGCCAATGTCGCCGTAAGCGAGATCGGCGCGTGGCTGAAAGGATTGGCCTGAAACGCCATTCCCGATGCCGCCTGTTCTTCAAAGCATATTCGCCCTCCCCCTGCGCGGTCTGACATGGCTTGGCGGCCAGGGCACCCGCGCGGTGGCCGCCGTCGTGTTCATCGCGCTCGCGGTGCCGCCGCTCGGGGCGTTGGTGCGCCCCTACGTCACCGAGGCGATCTTCGTTCTGCTCTGCATCTCCTTCATGCGGGTCGACCTTGCCGCGCTCACCGGCCATCTGCGCCGGCCGGCGCTGGTCGCGACCGCGACCGTCTGGACCATGATCGGCGTGCCTGTGATCATCGGGCTGATCGTCCATGTCACCGGGCTCACGGCGCGCGCGCCCGACCTTGCCCTGGCGTTGATGCTGCAGAGCATGGCCTCGCCGATGATGGCCGCACCGGCGCTGGCCGCGCTGATGGGCCTCGACGCCACGCTGGTGCTGGTCACGCTGGTGAGCGCGACGGCGCTGGTACCGTTCACGGCATCGCTGTTCGCAAGCCTGTTCCTCGACGGCATGCTCAGCATCTCGCCGCCTGCGCTGGGCTTGAAGCTGCTCGGCATCCTCGCCGCATCGCTGCTGGCGGCCACCGTGATCCGACAGATCTTCGGCGCGGCCGCGATCCAGCGCCACAGGCAGCCGATCGACGGCTTCAACATCGTCATCCTGCTGGTCTTCGCGACCGCAATCATGGGCGACGTCGCGAGCGATCTCGTCGCCCGGCCGGTCTCCACCATCGGCTTCGCGGCTCTCGCCTTCGCGATCTATTTCACGCTGCTCGCCGTGACCACGCTGCTGTTCCGCCGCATCGGCTATGAGCGCGCGCTGGCGCTCGGGCTGATGGTGTCACAGCGCAATCTGGGCCTGATGCTCGCCGCGACCGCCGGCGCGCTGCCGCCCACCACCTGGCTCTATTTCGCGATGACGCAGTTTCCCATTCACCTGGCGCCCTACATGCTGATGCCGATCGCGCGGCGCTTGACGGCGCGCGCGCAGGCCTCGGGCGCTGCGGCGACCGGCGGCAAGGCCGCATCGGGCTGAACCAATCCGCAAGCCTTGCCAACACGCAAGTCATGTCCGCTCTGCCATCGCGAGGCCGCTGGTGACCCAGCGAATGTCGTCACGCAGCGCGCCAATGTCCCTTGTGAATATCAAACTTCACGGCGCCTTCGTCACGCATCTTCAACAGGAGCGATTGGCAGTCGTCCTGATTCTTGATGTTCACGCGCTTCATGACTTCGAAGGTCTTCAGAGGTTTTTCGCGAAGGGCAATCAGAATCTTTTCTCGATCGGTCATTGGGGTTCCTTGCATCGGATCGGCGACGGTACGTGTTGTACACATCGTCTACAACGGGTGCATTCGCTTGACGAGGTCCGTTCCGGGTCCAAAGGGCGAAATGCCGCGCAATATGCAAGTCTGCTCAAATATCCAAGTGTGCTCACCCGCTCAAGCGGGCTCTCCAACTCGATCAATTCTCCCTACCCGGCCCTTGCCGCGCGCCGCAGCGCTTGCGGCGGCTGGCCGAAGGCGCGAATGAAGGCGCGCCGCATGCGCTCGGGATCGCGGAAACCGGTCGTCTCCGCGACGAGTTCGATCGCCTCGCGCGAGGACTGCACGCGCTCGCGCGCGACCTCGATGCGCAAGCGCTCGATGGCCTTCGAAGGCGTCGTGCCGGTCTCGGCGGCAAAGGCGCGGGCAAAATGCCGCGCGCTCATGCCGGCGCGGTCGGCGAGATCTTCGACAGTCAAGCGAGCGTCGAGGTTCTCGCGCGCCCAGGACAGCAGCGCGCCGAAGCGGCCGTTCGGCGTCTTCAATTCCAGAAGTGACGAGAATTGCGACTGGCCGCCGCTGCGGCGATGATACAGCACGAGCTGCCGCGCCGTGTCCTGCGCGATCTGCTCACCGTGATCCTCCGTCACCATCGCGAGCGCAAGGTCGATGCCGGCCGTGATGCCGGCCGACGTCCACACATTGCCGTCGCGGGTGAAAATCTGGTCCGGCTCGAACTTCACCTTGGGATAGCGCGCGACGAAATCCCGCGTGCGTCCCCAATGCGTGGTGGCGCGGCGGCCGTCGAGCAGGCCTGCTTCGGCGAGCACATAGGCGCCCGAGCAGACGCTCGCGACCCGCACGCCGCGCCGCGCCAGCCGCTGCACGAAGGCGCGCGTGACCTCGCAGCGCGCGGCATCCGTCACGCCCGCGCCTCCCGCCACCACCAGCGTCGTGATCGCATTGGCCGACTTGAAGTCGCGCGCCATCATCTCCACGCCCGACGAGCTGCGCACCGGCCCCGCGCTCACCGCCAGCACGCGGATCCCGGTCGTCGTCTTGCCCGTGCAGCGCGCCGCGATCTCGAACACGGAGATCGGGCCGGCCGCATCGAGCAACTGGAAGTCCGGGAAGATCAGGATGCCGATCATGGTCATGTCCGAAAGCGAGGGAAATACGCCATTCTGGACGGAAAGGCATCATGAGAGGCTGCTTCCGTCAAGCTCATAATTGGAGGCTCTCATGTCGTCCCCGCTCCAGATCGGTCTCTTGGTGTTTCCGCGCGTCACCCAGCTCGATTTCACGGGCCCCTTGCAGGTGTTCTCCTCCGTGCCCGGCGCAAAACTGCATTTGATCTGGAAACGGGTCGAGCCGGTGCCGAGCGATTCCGTGCTGACGCTGACGCCGACCACGACATTCGCCGACTGCCCGCAGCTCGACGTGATCTGCGTGCCCGGCGGCGGCGGCACCAACGATCTGCTCAATGACGAGGAGGTGCTCGGTTTCCTGCGCCGGCAGGCCGAGGGTGCCAAATACGTCACCTCGGTCTGCACGGGATCGCTGGCTCTCGGCGCCGCCGGCCTCTTGAAGGGCTATCGCGCCGCCACGCATTGGAGCGCGATGGAGATGCTCGCTCAGTTCGGCGCGACGCCGACCAAGACGCGCGTCTGCGTCGACCGCAACCGCATCACCGGCGGCGGCGTCACCGCGGGAATCGATTTCGCGCTGACCCTGGTGTCGATCATGGTCGATCGCACCACCGCGGAGGCGATCCAGCTTCAGCTCGAATACAATCCGGCCCCGCCGTTCAATGCAGGCTCGCCGGATACCGCGCCGGCGGAGGTGCTGGCATTACTAAAAGAGCGCGGCGCGCAGGGTCAGGCGCGCCGGCTAGAGGCGGTGAAGCGTGCGGCCGAGCGGATGACCTAGTCTCCACTCTCGTGTCCCGGACGCGATGCATCGCGTAGCGGTGCCGCGCAGCGTCCGGGGCACGCGAAATCCAGTCGTCCCTCTATCAAAGAAAAAGGCCGCCCGGTTTCCCGAGCGGCCTTTCCTGTCTTACGGCGGCTGCACATTTCATCGGGCGATTTCGGAGCTTCCAGACCGGGGGCCTATCTCCCGATCGAGTCCTGGTCGGCGGCCGCTGCATTTCGGGACAGTCGCGAACTGTTGCCCGAACCGAACGCGATGGTCTCCCATCTCCGTAAGATGCGACCATTGAGCCGCATCGCCCGCGTGGCTGCAATGCCCGCGCAGCACTCATCCCCGCTGTTCCCGTTGTCCACAGCAAAGCGAGGCGGATGCGGGTGCATCCACCCCCACGACAAGGGTTGAGACGGGAATCGGAAGGCTAGCTCGGCGTCCAGGGCTGATAGTCGCCGGTCGCCTTCGGCCGCTTGCCGCTGGCGAGCGTCGAGCCCGCGGGACGGTAGGCATTGGCCGTGCCGGTGAGATTGGGCTGGTGCGGCTTTTCCCATTCGCGCGGCTGGTAGTTGTCCTGCGTCGGCGGCACGTCGACGGTGTGATGCATCCAGCCGTGCCAGGACGGCGGGATACGGCTGGCCTCGGCGTAGCCGTTATAGACCACCCAGCGGCGCTCGAAGCCGAGCACCGGGTCGATCGCCCCGCCGCGGGTGCGATAATAGAGGTTGCCCTGCTCGTCCTGGCCGACCAGCTCGCCGTAGCGCTTGGTCCAGAGTTGGGTGCCAAACGTCTGGCCATTCCACCAGGTGAAAAACTTGAGGAAGAACTGTTTCATGCGGCAAGGGCCCTGCTTCGTCGGGTCCTGATGCCATCCGGACGGCGAAATGTCCAGTTCGGCGCGGGCGGCAATGCCCCGCTGCAGATGCGGTCCCCGGCACGGAACGCTGCCGCAAATCGGACGCGATCCGTTCATGCCGGATACAGCGTCGCCATGAGAACTTTTCGTCGCACGCAAACCCCCGTGATCCCAGGAACTCCGGCCCTTTCATGGGGTTTGCTTCCGGGAAAAGGAGTTTTGATCATGAAAAGTCTGAAAGTCTTGAGCACGGCTGCGGCAGTGGCATTGGTTATCCCGTTGGCGACGCCGAGCTTTGCCCAAAGTCGGGCCGCAGCGGTCGGCGGCGGCGGAGCACACTTTGGTGGCGGCGGCGGCGGAGCACACTTCAGTGGCGGCGGCGGCGGAGCACACTTCAGTGGCGGCGGCGGCGGAGCACGCTTCGGTGGCGGCGGGGCACATTTCGGTGGCGGCGGCGCCCGCATGGGCGGCGGCAACTTCGGCGGCGCGCGGATCGGCGGCGGCGGCGGCAATTTCGCGGCCGGCGCAGCAGTACGTCCGGGCGGTGGCAGCTTCGCAGCCGGCACGGTGAGCCGACAGGCCTTCTCGCCGTCCTACAGCGGTACACGCAGCGTCGCGACTGCGGGCAACTGGCAGGGCGGTGGCGGCAATTGGAGTGGTCGTCACTGGCATCATCGTCACGGCGGCGGCTTTTGGCCCGGGTTCGCGGCCGGCGCTGCGATCGGCGGCCTCGGCTCGTACGCCTATTACGGCGGCGGGTATTACGACGACCCCTACTATTACGGCGACAGCTACTATGATGAACCGACAGTGGCCGTGGTCCCCGATGGCGGCGGCGACTCCGCGGCCTACTGCGCGCAGCGCTACAAGTCCTACGATCCGGCGTCCGGCACCTATCTGGGCTATGACGGCCAGCGTCATCCCTGCCCGTAACACGACCTGAAACACTTGAAGAAGAAGGCGTCGCAGCGATGCGGCGCCTTTTTCATTCAGGCGCCTCACCTGTTTCGCTCGCCTCGTATTCGTCATCGGCAAGTGTCGCGTACAATCGATGCGAGCGGACCTTTATTCACCGCACCGTGCATATCTACCCTCATCCAATCCCAAATTGACCCGACGCGCGATTCACCTGTATCAACTTGGCTGTGGGGACTTCGATGACTGGGAAGTGTCATGCCGCGCATTCTCGTGGTTGATGACGATCCGATGGTCGGCGCGACCATCGAGGTCCTCCTCCAACGTCAGGGCTTCGACGTCACGTTGACTGATGGCGGAGAAACGGGTTTGGCTGCGCTCGAAACACAGAATTTCGACGTGATGCTGGTTGACATCTTCATGCCGCATATGCGCGGCTTCGAGTCCATTCGCATCTTTCACGAGCGCGCGCCGGCGGTTCCGCTAATCGCGATGTCCGGCTACGCCTTCGCATCATCCGCCTCGCCCTCTCCCGACTTCCTCCGGATGGCGCTGGAGCTTGGCGCGACCCGCTGCCTGCGCAAGCCGTTCACGCCGGACGCGCTGCTGACCACGATCCGGGAATGCATCGCCGTGCCGGGCGATGACTCGCAGCCGAAGGACAAGAAAGAAGTCCCTTGATCCCAACGCAGCGCGTCATTCTCGGTGCTGGACTTGCCATCCTCCTGATCATCACCGCGGCCTCGATCGGCCTCGACGTCAAGTCACGGTCCGATGCGGCCTGGGTCAATCACACCGTCGAGGTGCTGAAGAAGATCTCCGACCTGCGCGTGCTGATGCGCAGTGCCGAGAGCGCCGCACGTGGCTACGAGATCTATCGCAACCCGAGCTTCAGCGAAGAATTCCAGGCGGTGCACGCCCGGATCGCACCGGCACTCGCCGATCTCAAGCGCAGCGTGCGCGACACTCCCGAACATGTCGCGCTGCTCGAGGGCACCGAGCCGCTGGCGCTGCGCCGGATCGAGATCGCCGCCGAAGTGATGCGCCTGCGCGCCGGAAACGATCAGGCCGGCATTGCAGCAGTCCAGGGCAAGGGCGAGGGCCGTGGCCTCATGGACACGGTGATGGGCAATTTCGACCATTTGAGCGCAGAGGAAGAACGATTGCTCGCGGCGCGCTCCCAGGATTCGCGCCGCACCGGAATCGTGCTGCTCGGCATCGACGTCGCCGGCGCGCTGGTGATCCTGCTGCTGGTCGTGATGATGATGCGCGAGAGCCGGCGCAGCGAGGGCGCACTCAAGAGCACGCTAATGGAGACCACGGCCGCCAAGCAGCAGCTCGAGGCCGCCGTGGCCGAGCGCACCGAGCATCTGGTCACCGCGCATGACGAGCTGCGCCTCTCGGTCAACGTGCTCCAGAGCACCTTTCACAGCATGGCGGAGGCGGTGCTGGTCATCGATGCCGAGGGCAATGTCCTTCTGTCCAATCCCGCCGCCGAGCGCATGCTGCTGCACCGGACCGGCATGAACCTGCGCAATCTGCGCGCGATGTCCACCGTGCTTCACGGCGACGGCCTCACCCCGCTCAAGCCCGACGAGCTGCCGTCGGCACGCGTGCTGCGCGGCGAGCCGTTCGAGAACATGGAGATGATCGTTCGCCCGCACAGCGGCAATGCTCCCCGTCATCTCATGATCAGCGGCCGGCCGATGCTGGACGGGAAAGGCAACGTCTCCGGCGCGGTGCTGGTCTATCACGACGCGACCACCTCGCGCGAGACCGAGCGGCAATTGTACCAGTCGCAGAAGCTGGATGCCATCGGCAAGCTCACCGGCGGCGTCGCGCACGACTTCAACAACATGCTGACCGTGATCTCCGGCAATACCGAGACTCTGGTGGCGAGCCTGAAGCAGCAGCCCGAGCTCCAGCGCGTGGCACGCCTGATCGACGAGGCCGCCGAGCGCTGCGCCGAGCTGATTCAGCATCTGCTCGCCTTCGCGCGCAGGCAGCCGCTGCAGCCGCGCAACGTCGAGATCAACGCCGCGGTCGCGGACATCGCGAAACTCCTGCGCCCCACCCTCGGCGAGCAGATCGAGATCGAGACCGTGCTCGAACAGGGGCAGATGACCGCGCACATCGATCCGTCCCGCCTCACCAATGCCCTGCTCAACATGGCCATCAACGCCCGCGACGCCATGCCGAACGGCGGCAAGCTGCTGCTCGAGGCCCACCGCGTCGTGCTCGACCAGGCCTATGCGCAAAGCAATCCCGACGTGCGGCCCGGCCCTTACGTGATGCTCGCCGTCAGCGACACCGGCACCGGCATGCCGGCCGAGGTGCAGCAGCAGGCGTTCGAGCCGTTCTTCACCACCAAGGAGGTCGGCAAGGGAAGCGGCCTCGGCCTTTCCATGGTCTACGGCTTCGTCAAGCAATCCGGCGGCCACATCAAGATCTACAGCGAGGAAGGCCACGGCACCACGATCAAGCTCTATCTGCCGCCGGGCGAAGGCATGACCGAGCCAGTCACCTCTGCCGCACCGCCGGCCGAGGGTGGCGCCGAGACCATTTTTGTGGTCGAGGATGATCCGCTGGTGCGCAACTTCGTCACCGTGCAGCTCCAGAGCCTCGGCTACCAGACCGTCGCCGCGCCCGACGGCAAGGCCGCGCTGGAGTTGATCCGGGCCGGCCAGCCGTTCGATCTGCTGTTCACCGACGTCGTCATCCCCGGCGGCATGAGCGGACGCGACCTCGCCGACAAGGTGGCGACGATCCGCCCCGGCGTGAAGGTGCTCTACACTTCCGGCTATACCGACAACGCCATCGTCCACCACGGCAAGCTCGACGACGGCGTCATGCTGCTGACAAAACCCTACCGCCGCAACCAGCTCGCCGCGATGATCCGCAAGGCGCTCGGACACATGCCCACCGGCTAGCGTTTCTGCTTGGCGATATGTCCAATGGCGTTGCAGATGATCCGCGCTGCGCAGATCGCCCCAATATTCTGCGGATCACGCTCCGGCACCAATTCGACCAGATCAAGACCGACAATTCTGGCCTTCGAGGCGACGCTCGCGATCAGGTCTATGACGTCGAAATAGGACAAGCCGCCAGGTTGCGGCAGGAGCACGCCGGGAATGACGGACGGATCCAGGCCGTCGCAGTCGATCGTGATCAGGCAATTCGCGCTGTCCTCGATTGCACTCAGGACGGCTTGAACGCCCCGGCTTTTGAGCTCTCGTGCCGTAATAATCCTGGAGCCCCAATTCCGCGCGCAACTGAGCTCCTGCAGGCCCGAGCCGCCGATACCCCGTAAACCGACCTGCACAATGCGTTCGACCCAAGGCAACTCGCTGGCGCGCCGCATCGTGCTGGAAAACGTATGTGCTGAGCCGTCGCGCTGGTCCTTCCAATCCAGATGCGCGTCGATCTGCAGGATCGTCAGCTTGCCCATGTCTTCGAACGCCTCGAAGAACGGTATGGGGACAGAATCATCTCCGCCGAGCAGCATGGGTACCGCGCCGGACTTCAGGATCTTCCTGGTGGCGGACCTGATTGCATTCCGGTTTTGCTCGGGGGCCTCGGGTGACGTGGCAAGATCGCCGCCATCGACGACCCGGATTTGCTCCGGGTCGAGCAGGATTCCGTCTTGGTCGAAATCCCACCTGGCAACGTCGGTCTGATAAACGCGCAAAGCATTGCGAATGGCCGCTGGGCCATTCGCGGCATGGCTGGTCCTGCCCTTCACATGCGGCGTGGCGTCGGCAGCTCCGAAGATGACGACGTCGGCTTCGCCAAGAGGCAGGGCAAGGTCGCACGCCGCGACGCCGAGGAATGTGTTGCGGTCGCTCGCCATAGCCGTCTCGCTGGAGGCACTCAGTCCGGCCGACAGAGCCAATCCGCAACGCCTCCGCGAGTTCCTGACCTGCTCTTGGCCTGCCGCCGAGCCGAGCGGTCGAAGCCGCTCTCGCGGAGGACGTGACCTCATAAACGTCGGCTTACCAAGGCAAAGCGGAAGCTCCCACCTTCGGCGTGGTCGGCGGCTTGTGACCACAGCGGACTCCAGCGCGTCGAGCTTCCCCTGAGGGAGTGGACGAGTGGGCGGGCCGCTTTCTTCTGGAACGAAATTAAATTGATTTAATTCAGTTATTGTGATTTAATTTGGGCTTATCTCTGGACGGAGAAACGCATGCCAGATCAGGACGACCGTCGCGAGTTCTTAAGAACCTGCGGAAAGTTCGCGGCGGTGACACCTCCAGCCATCACCCTACTCCTGTCGACATCCCTTACATCGGATGCGATCGCGAAGTCGGGCGCAGGCGCGGTCCACGACGACCATCACCATCACGGCAACAACGGCTGGGGCAACGGCGGCGGAGACGGCAGCCCCAACGGCAAGGACGATAGAGGCCGCTGAGACGACGACACACGGCCTCCGGAAGGAGACACAATGCAGACCAGGCGCCGCGACGTAGATTGGCATTTCGCCAGCTTCGTTGTTTCGATGATCTGGCTCGCGATTGTTGCTGCCGCTCTTCTTGCAGTGCTCTTCCGAGGGCACCCTTGAGGAGTTATGAAGTACATTTTCATCGCGGTCGGCTGCTGGCTGCTGCTGAACCTGCTCTTCGTTGTGTTAGTCACGCCGCCGCGTAGTCGCCGGCCGCGACAGCTTGCTCGCACGATTCATGCGGTCAAGAAATTCATTATGAGCAGACGGCAGCCCCCCACCTGATGAGGGCAGTGACGCGCTGCAAAAAAAACGACAGTAAGGCTGGCTGTTTATTTCCAGCGACGCCGCACCGCAGTTCGCTGTATCGTGCCGTTCCGTTTTTTTCCAACAGCGGATTTGATTGCCATGCACCACATCCAGAGTACGCATATTGCCGCGATACTGAAACTGACCGCCCAGCAGCTTGAAGCACTTCGCACCCGCCCAGAGATCCAAAAGGAATATTCCGAAATCCTCGTTTTGAGAGAGAAAATAAAACTGGCGACCGATCTGAAGAAGGCTCGCCGGCAGCTCCTTACTCGGTCCCTGCCAAGCGCCTGAAGGGAGAGAACTCCACCCGTGCCTTGCGCTGTGAGGCTCGAGCAAGGAGCTGCTCGTTGGCATTCCCGCTTGTGGACCCGAAGCGGACATCTTAGCAGCGCCGCACGGCATATCCCGTCGCTGTGGCAGCGCAAACAATACTTCCCGAATGCTGATAGCGCCTTGTCGGTTATCTCCCTCACAACCGATGTTTTGTTTTGCGAAAGCCCTCGATGTTCTTGCCAAATTCATCCGCGAGCGATTTCTTTTGGCTTCCGTACGCGGCAGCGATTTCCGGGTGTAAGCGCAAGTAGTCGCGAAACAGCAGGAAATCTCTCCAGCGTGGATTGCATTGCTCCATGATGTGAAGATGGTGTGTCCAGGGTCCGGGCATCCTCTTCCGGAAAAACAGTTCACCAGGTAACCATGCTTCGTACTCGGGGATGTAGGTGTATCCGAGTTGCGCGAATGGCCTCACAAACGTGGACTTCGCGCGCAACAAGTTCGGGAGGCCGACCAAGATGTCCATAATCGGTTTGGCCGAGAGGCCGGACACAGACGTACTGCCCATGTGTTCGATCTTGAGCGCCGGACCGACCACAAATCGCAAGCGACGGCACTCCTGCTGGAAACGAACCGGCCAGTCGGGGTCATAGTCACGCACCTCGATGGCGCCCCTCCATACTTCTCCATTCTGTCCCCTCGCTGGAAGCTACCCTTCTCAAACGGCCCTGTTGGAGCAGACCACCGTTCCTGCATGTGATCGGACTCACTGCAATGCGCGGCATCTCCCGATATACGGGTCAGCTTTTGGGGCTTCAGCGACGTCGTGGGCGCACCATATTGAGGTCCATCCAGCGAGGCATGGCGGAGTAGATTTGCTCAGGTTGAGTTCTTCGCACTTTGACCCAAAGCGGGCACTTATCTCAATGGCTCCGAGCCTCGGCGAGCTAGGCAATCCGAAAATTGATGAGCAGTATCAATTGATAGTGCTAGGGGCATCGACGCTCGTACACTGGCCTCAAGTAAAGGTTCGTGTGGGCAGGCCAAGCGATCGCTTTGGAGGCCTCGAGCCGCCAAGCTGCCCGAGTTGCCAGGTCAGAATGCGGTGGTTCCGGTCCGAGTTAGTCCGGCGGGGCCGCTCGACCATCGCTCATCTTTTCTTATGTCCCAAGTGCGGGCGCCCGGAGATAATCGAGACAGTTTTCGCAGGCGTCTGTGTCCTGCCAACGGTCGCGGTCCCTCCAGTCGCCGGCAATCTGACCTGCGATAAGCGCCCGAAGCAGACCACGCACCGAGCATAGGATCGTGCCCTCCCGGACCATCGTCAGCTCTCATTGCAACTTTTTCCCGCCTTCCTTGTTGATGGATTGGAGCAACGCGGCCGCAGGTGCGGGCTGGGTGCTCCGTGTTCTGGTGGAGGCGACTTGATGCGGTGGCTTTACTTGGTCGGCTTTGTGGCGGCGGCCGTTGCTTTAACGCCTGCACCGTCTGCCTCCGCCATGCCCGCGGCCAAGCCGGGCGCACTGGCCGCACCTCAGAGTTCCACTATTGAGATCAAGGGCGGCCACGGACATGGCGGCGGCCATGGGTGGGGTCATCGCGGCGGGCGTGGTCATCATTACGGTTGGGGCAGAGGCCGAGGCCATCATTATGGCTGGCGGCACCATCACCGCTGGTAAGCGTCACGCAATGTCCGGGGTTCGAGTTGGTGCCAGCGTTGAATACGGAGCGCGCGCTTAAGGTTCATTAACCATGAAGCACCACCTTGGGACATGGACCCAGTTGAAGATTCGCCCCGGCCTAAGCCATTTTGGACGCAGCATGAACTAGCTCGCCTAACCCTCCTCGCCAGAGAGAGGGTCACCGCAGCCGAGGCGGCCAAGGTGCTTGGGCGTCGCGTTAGCTCGGTGCGTCGGCAAGCTCGCGAACAGGGCATATTGCTTTACAAGAGGTAGCCCGGGCCAGAGGATTTTCCTGTGATGGAACATGACCCATCTATCTTAGCGATCCAACGGAAGCTGGCGCATTGTCGCGAGTTGATGAAAGAGTTTCCGGACGGACTAACTGCGAAGCATATCCGAGAGCTTGAGGACGAACTGAGAGGCGAGCTAGCAGCCGAGCAAGAACTCGATGCGCGCTCCCACATTGGTGCAACATGCCCAAGGAATTCGCGATAGCGTTTTGGTCGTTGGCTGCCGCGTGCGTGCTGGCATTTAGCTTTGCAGCGCTCGTTTCTTCGCACTAAGAAGCGGCAATCAACGGGTTTTGGGTCATCTCAACTCCGCCCCTAAGGGCGCGGATGGCAGCGTACCATATGCGGAACTGGACACTGCGCGCGCCGTGACAGATCGAAGCACCCCGCCTCGGATATGGCACTTGCTTTATTGACGCCTGCCGACTCCCGCCCCTTACTTGAAGTCTTTCAGAGTGGATGGAGGGGAGGCGCATTTGCTGGGACTTCGCCAAATCCAATTTGCTCAACGATTGAACGAAATCGCTTTACTGCTCTCCGAACTCGGAGATCTCCGATGTCAAATCGAAGAAGCAGAGCGGCGCGTTAAGCCTTGTACTAGGGTCGCCTGGCGAAGGCTCGAGCGCCCCGCCCATAGTGAGACTGTTACCAAGGCGACCGTCCCGATGAGGAATGGACGGCGACGCATGCCCACCTGAAGGCAGTGGATGCAAGTCCGCTTGTGACCCGCACCGGACCTCGGGCAACACTTCAGCGCCCCAAGCGGCGGGTCTCCGATGCACATTTCGTGATTGAACTGCCTAACTCTCTAATCGGCTAATAATTATTTCAAGAAAATCATAGGAGCCGCAATGTCCTCTCCAGAAGAAGACGATCGGCAGGAATTTTTAAGATCCTGCGGCAGATTCGCCTCCGTAACACCTCCGACTATTACAGCGTTGCTTTCGACCTCACTTTGTAGCACCGCAATTGGCAGCTCCGACGGCCGGCGTGGTGTATGCCTAATAACTATCGCTGAGAGCAGAAGGCCGCCTGAGAGGGAGCCTTAGACTGTCACCGGTGTTTGCCGCTGGGTAATGAGGCGAGAAGCTGGGCATCGCGGCGATTTGCACTTTCGGGTTTTGGCCCGCGAGCATCGGCCGCATGTCTGCCGCCGGGCGGCTGATGTGATGCCATGAACGATAAGCCGCCAGCCAAACCAGAAGTGAAGCCCCGCGAGAGGGACGACGAGGCCCCGGGGGCGCATCATCGGAAGAGTATGCCGCGGACGTCCGCGAATTGATCAGGAAAGCTCCGGCAGAAGCTGCACTCCTGAGGGAGTGACGGGGACGTTGCCCAGCGGCTAGATTGCCACGGGGGCGCGATGAGAACTGTTACTGAGTACCAAAGCCGAGCGGCCGAGTTCGACGAACTGGCGGAGCGAGCAACGCAGCCTGCGCTCAAACGCCGCTACGCCGATCTCGCTGCCTGTTATCGACTCCTGGCGGAAGAGCGAAGCCGATTGATCGAGAGCGGCGAACTCGAGCCGGATAATCCGCCAACCTGAGCGGCATGAACGGTCTTCAATAAACTCCGGTCAGCTTCAGTCCAGCCACGATAAGCACGCAGCCCAGCGCCTTCAGGATCATCGCAGGACGCTATTGGATGCCGAAAAACGTGCCGATGATCGCCCCTCCCATGGCCGCAATGGCGTAGAGCCATACAATTGCGGCAGTAAATTCCACATCTGGAGATGATAGATCGGCTGGCGGGCAGGTATGCAAGCAACTCAGCCGCGCGAAAGATCATCCAGCACTCCAATTGCCGCATGATGGGTCCAAATGAAGGTTGGTAGCTATTTTCATTGCTATGAAATACACGCGCTTCGTTTTCCGCCCGATGCTGATGCAGATCACGAAAATAGCTGCGCAGTTTGCTTAATCATTTGAACCACTCGCAAAGGTAACACTACTCCGCGCCTACCAACGTTCGTTCTCAAGGACGCGGAGGGCCGGGGCCGGTAAAATGCACGCGCATTGCCACTTTTTCCCACTATCTGGGCCGCATTTGCGTCACCTTCATCCTCGCATTTGCCCCCCTGTAAATCCGCATCACCGCAATTTCCGCATCACTAGGGGCTTTATTCCTAAATGAAGTACGAAATCCTGTTGACCCGCGTCGCCGCGGGCGTGAGCACGCTCGCGTTTGCGCTTGGCCTTGCTACCGTGGTTTCTGATTTGGAGCCGGACTTCGATGGCTCCTTTGTGCAGAAGGCTCTCCTGACGTTGGTTTTCTGCGCCGCCGTGATCAGCCTTTTCTATGGAAACATCGTTTATCAGCTGACGCGACTCGGCGAGATCAGACGGCATGCCGCTCACCGGCAGGACGCAATCAATCGCGACGCGGCTAATGGTGCGGAAGCACCGCGGATCAGCATCCTCATACCGTCGTATAAGGAGCAGATCCCGGTCATAATGCAGACGGTTTTGTCGGCAGCTCTTTCCGAGCATCCCAATCGGCGAATTACGCTGCTCCTTGACGATCCACCGACAGGCAAAGCGGCCCACTTGGCGGGGCTTGAAGTCGCACGCGCTTTAGTCTCTGAACTGGATGATCTTTTTTGTCGAGCGTCGCGGCAGTTTCGTACGGCCGCCGACGACTTCAACGTTCGCCGTGTGTCGGGCGGCTTGTCCTTGGAGCAAGAGCGCGTAGTCCTTGCTGGACTTTACGTAGAAGCCGCGGATTTCGTGAACCGGCTTGGACTGCTTTACGCGGAGCGCTCTCAACCGGTGTTTGCTCACGCGGACGAAGTTTTCGCGCGTGAAGTCATCGGTCATCTCGATGCCGAGTATCGGAGGCTTGCTGCAGCCCTTCGCGATCCGGCGGACTTAGACCTTGAGCGCATTCACTTGAAGTACAGACGATTGGTGAGCCATTTCGACGTGCCGATCGACTGCTTCGAGCGCAAGCAATTTGGAAACCTCTCACATGCGCCGAATAAGGCGATGAACCTCAATAGCTATATTGGCCTGATTGGACGCGCGTTTCGTGTGTCCAAGGGACCGGATGGCATGTCGGTTCTCAAGGAATGTCCCGAAAGCGAGGCAGACCTCGTTGTGCCAGCGGCAGATTACGTCCTCACCATCGATGCCGACAGCATCATCCTACCCAACTACATCGGCAAGCTCGTCTCCATCATGCAGGCCGATCCAGGCATCGCCATTGCGCAGACGCCGTACTCTGCCTATCCAAACCCACCTTCAAGGCTGGAGCGGGTGGCCGGTGCAACTACCGATATTCAGTACCTTGTCCATCAAGGGTTTACTGCCTACAACGCGACCTTCTGGGTGGGCGCCAATGCGGTGCTGCGCCATTCAGCTTTGAATGAAATCAAAGCCATGACGACCGAGCGTGGTCACGCCGTGCCTGTCTTCATCCAAGACAAAACTCTCATTGAAGACACCGGCTCGACGATTGACCTCGTCGCCAAGGGGTGGCGCTTACACAATCATCCCGAACGACTTGCGTATAGCGCCACGCCTCCTGACTTTGGTGCGCTCGTCATTCAGCGTCAGCGATGGGCAAATGGCGGTCTGATCATATTGCCGAGCCTTCTTGCACTTTGGCGTGATCGCGGGTCGGCTCGCGCGGGCGGACTCGAAACATTCGTCAGGTCTCATTACTTGATCTCGCCAGCGCTGGCCAACATCGGCCTGTTGCTGCTTCTCGTAGTTCCCTTCGGTGAGGGATTCTCCAACATCTGGTTTCCGGTCGCTGCTGCGCCGTATTACTTCCTGTATGGACGAGACCTTATTCGATGTGGATACAAATGGTCGGATGCAGTGCGGGTCTATGCCCTGACGCTGCTGCTCGTCCCCGTCAATCTTGCTGGAGTCTATCGATCCTTGGAGCAGTTAGTTACCGGGCGTAAGAGCGCGTTCGCCCGCACTCCTAAGATCGATGGCCGAACCGCTGCGCCGCCATCCCATCTAATCTTTTTGGCCGGTCTTCTGACTACCTCCATTGTTTCGGCTGCAGCCAACCTGTGGGGGGGTAGCGTACTCTTCTGTGGGTTCTCCGCAGTCAATGCGCTGTTTCTTGTGTATGGCATCTGGCGCCTGATTGGCTGGCGCGATGCTGTAGAGGATATCAGAGCTGGCATCTTGGCGCGGAAAACCGGTCGTTACGCACGCGGTGAGGCGACGACGCTTGCTGAGCAGGCAAGCCTCTAAGGGAAGAGGCTCATGACGTTTCGTCGATCAGACGCGACCGGAGGCAACCGGTGAAGTTGTTGAAGGGCTTCGCTTGGGTCTTGATGGCTGGTCTGGTGGGGGTCGCAGCCGCGCAGGAGCCGCCACGCCTTTCAGTGCAGAGTACCAGTGATTTTGCTTCCTACGGTGCTTTTTACACGGACCTCACAGCCGTATACTCTCCATTCGGAAACTTGTGGGAGTCTGGCTGGCGTGTGGAGGGCATTGCCTCGGCCCGTCGCTACAGTTTTGTTGATACCAGTCAGAAACGCGTCGGGCTCGATACGACACTCGATGTGCTTGCAGGCTACCAATTCACCCCGAATGGCTGGTCATGGCTTGTCGCCGCTGGCATGACCGCTGTTAACAGCCACCTCTATGCCGCGTCCGGCTTGCCTCGATCCGACACGCAGTTGTACGGGCTGAAGCTTCTAACGTCACTCTACGGCAAGCCGACGGACCAAACGATGGTCTACGTCCAAGCGCATTACAACACTGCATCCGAATTCTATTACGCGCAGGGCAAAACAGGCATTGCAATCGCGCCAAATATTTTCGTGGGGCCTGAAGCAGCCTACTCAGGAAGCTGGACCTACAACCAGGCTCGTCTCGGCGGACACATCACAGGGTTTACCGTCGGCGGTATAAACACGGGCGTCTCGCTCGGCTTTGTGCGAGACAGTAACTACGGCAAAGGTGTCTACGGCGGCTTGAACTTTCAGGTCAATTTCTGACCAGATCCCCCGCACTGGCCTACCTTGGCGACTATTTGTCGTATGAGCATTTCTGCATCACCGTAAGCGGCGAACATCGGCGAAGTCTTTTGTGGCCCATTGCGGACTAACTGGTCTCGCGCGGTTGTGTTGAAGCTGCTAGACACGTGAAGTGTCGCTGTTCTTACTCTTTTTGGACTTTCACTGCTGGGCATTGCCGGATGGGGATTTCAATCCATCGTGGCAGAGCTCGATAGGTCGTGCCTCCCCCGGACGGACGCAATTTCTCGCAAGTTTCAGGTTGAGGCGTTTATCTGGGGGGACCGCGCGCCGTTGGCGCTGAGGCGTCGGTATATCGCAACACAAGCCTGCGCGGTCCCGGCGCTCCTTTGCCTGGCGGCTCTCGTGTGGCTCAACGAGCCGCGCCGCGATGTCCGCGCTTTGGGGGTGATCGCGTTCTGTTTCGTGTCGTTTGTCGTGGCCGCTTCCTTGGCCTGGAAGACTGCCCGAAGCAGCGGCTCAAAATTATCCTGACGGAGGCAACAATGCGTGGCCTGATCTACATTTGGGGCGCGGGAATACCGCTTCTGGTCGGGCTTGAGATATATCTCGCTACGAACGCTCTCCGAAACCTCGCTCCCGGGGTAGAAAGAAAAGACGTAGTATTTCTGAGAAGGTTTGCAGATGGCGGCAGCCCTCCAGGAGGTCGCTCCCCGAAGCATGGCGGACCAGATTTGCTCAGTTGAGTTCTTCGTATGCTGACCCGAAGCGGATGTTGTACTGTTTGCCAATGGCGAGGTGCTTTGGTCCCCCCATCGGACCACGTACGATGGCGCCCGACCCATGAATGATCACCGAAAGATCAAAGTCTTTTTTGAGGTGTTGGGACGGCTCCTGTCGCAAGTTGGGTCTCAAGCGCTGGCCCGTATTAGCGCCGAGCTGGGACCTGAGGAAAAAGTCACGCTGACCAATGGGCTGTACTTCCGCGTCGAACGGTCTGGTTTGACCCTTGTGTCGGTCGGCGCTGGTGAGTGTCAATCGATGAAGCTTTCGGTCGATGAAGCAAAGCAGATATTCTCATCGATCGAGTCCGCGTGCACCAGTCGCGATGTTGTCAAGGTCCGGGCCGGAGAGCTATCTTGGACGACCGATGCTCGGCCGAAATCCAATCCTGAAAAGGTGGTTATCAGGTTCACAGGACCGCTGGGATTCACACGCACGGACGCCAAGCGTAAAGATGTTGCAGCAGCGGTCGTAGAGTTCGCCAACCGATTTGGGTAGAGACAATCCCCGCAAGGCAGGTCGGCTCTTGGCGCATCTGCGAGCTCGGAGACCTTCCGCTCTCCGGCCGATGTTGACGATGAACCGGAAGTCCAGGCGGCCAGCCGCTCATGAATATACGCCCTACCGCGTCGCCAGCACCACGGCCGCCAGCGTGAACACCAGCGCGGCAATCTGCCCTGCCCCCAGCGGCTCGTGGAGCGCGATCGCGGACGCCACGACGCCGATGACGGGCACCGCCATGGTGCCGATCGCGGCGACGGAGGCCGGCAGGCGCGCAAGGGCAGCGAACCAGCTGACATAGGCGATGCAGAACTGCACCACGGTCGAATAGACCAGGAGCCACCAGCCGACGGGCGTCACCAGTTCCAGATGCGTGGTCTCGATGGCGAGGCCGATGATAGTGATCGGCAGGCAGCCGATCCCGATCTGCCAGGCCGCGGCCGTGATCGGCGGCAGGCGGATCGGGTACTTCTTCGAAAACACCGTGCCGGCGGCGAAGCCGAGCGCGCCGCACAGCGCCATGATGATGCCCGGCAGCTTGTCCGCAGTGGCGGCAAAGCCGTTGCCGCCCATGATCGAGGCCAGGCCGGCAAAGGCCATCACCAGCGCGATGGTGCGCAACAAGGTCGGCCGCTCGCCGAGCACCGGCCAGGCGATCAGCGAGGCCCAGACCGGCATGGTGTAGGCGATCAGCGCCGCTTCGCTCGCCGGCAGCCACAGCAGTGCCAGACCCATCAGCACCATCCAGCCGGTGACGTTGAGGATCGCGGCGGTCACGAGGCGCGGCCAGATCGCGCGCGGGACGCTGAGGCTGTCAGCGCGGATCAGTGCCAGCGCCGCCAGCAGCACCGCGCCGAGCACTCCCGTCGCCCCGCGCAAGGTCAGCGGCGGCAGCTCGGAGAGCAGGAATTTCGTCACCGGCCAATTGAAACCCCAGCCCACCGAGGTGATGGCGAGGAATATCAGGCCGGCCGGGGCGATGCGCGCTCGCAGCACCGGCCGAGTCGAATCAAGCATGTGGGTAGTCCGGCAAAATCGAGGGCAGCTTGGCGCGGATTCGCGCCTCCCACCACCACCCCGGCGGGCATGCCTGCCCTCACCTTCCGTAGCCCTACGTGAGTCCCCCCGAGGCAAGCCCGCGATTCAAAAATATACCTGCCCTGTGAACAGCGGGGTGAAGCCTCAGCGGCCCCCCAAGATGCAAATTTTTTCGGTTGGGAATCCCTGAGGACTCACTGATACTTGGCTCAACAAAAGGCGCGGGCCTGCCCCTGTTATCCCCCATAATCCACCATATTTAGTATTTGATTCAGGAACTCGCACTAGTTCTTGACGGGCGTAACGGAGAGTCCTAGTTTTCGATCCGTTCGGCGCGAGTGTGTTTGCGTCCCGCCGGCACTCCCCCAAAGGGTCTGCAAAACAGCACTCCGCCAAGCCAGACAAGGGCAGCGGGATACGGGCTTGTCTGCCCGGCGAGAGCGGACTTTTCGGGCGCCTGAACGGGCTGGAAACAGGCCCGGATGGCAATGGTTGAAGACGTGACGTTGTGGGGCGTTGAACGCATGTCGGGCTCATCCCTTTGGGGCGGATGGGTCTGGACGTGCCGGCGGATGATCGGTGCGCGCATCGAGCAATCGCGTCGGGAGAAAACGGGCCGGGTCTACCGGCTGAGCTGCGATGCCAAGGGCCAGGCGGCCTCGAGCACCGCGAAATGAAATGATGACCCGGCACGCCTGAACGGAGGCGGTCCGGTCAAGGATAGGACGGGGCAAGACCATGCGGATTGAGCGGCGCCAGACCACTTCGGGACAGTCACCTTACGCCGGCATCGATTTCCGGCTGACCACGTCGGAGATCAGGAATCCCGACGGCTCGGTCGTGTTCAAGCTCGACAATGTCGAGGTGCCGACCGCGTGGTCGCAGGTCGCCTCCGACGTCCTCGCCCAGAAGTACTTCCGCAAGGCCGGCGTTGCCGCGCGCCTGAAGAAGGTCGAGGAAGAGTCCGTCCCCTCCTTCCTGTGGCGCTCCGTGCCCGACACAGAGGCGCTCGCCCTCCTGCCCGAGAAAGAGCGGTTCGTCAGCGAGCTCTCGGCCAAGCAGGTGTTCGACCGTCTCGCCGGCTGCTGGACCTATTGGGGCTGGAAGGGCAAGTACTTCTCCTCCGACGAGGACGCCCAGACCTTCTACGACGAGCTCCGCTACATGCTGACCATGCAGATGGTCGCGCCGAACTCGCCGCAATGGTTCAACACCGGTCTGCACTGGGCCTACGGCATCGACGGTCCCGGCCAGGGCCATTATTACGTCGACCCCTTCACCGGCAAGCTGACCCGGTCGAAATCCTCCTACGAGCATCCGCAGCCGCACGCCTGCTTCATCCAGGGCGTCGGTGACGACCTCGTCAACGAGGGCGGCATCATGGACCTCTGGGTCCGCGAAGCGCGCCTGTTCAAATACGGCTCCGGCACCGGCTCCAACTTCTCGCGCCTGCGCGGCGAAGGCGAACGCCTATCCGGCGGCGGCCGCTCGTCCGGCCTGATGAGCTTCCTCAAGATCGGCGACCGCGCCGCGGGCGCGATCAAGTCGGGCGGCACCACGCGCCGCGCCGCCAAGATGGTCGTCGTCGACGTCGATCACCCCGACATCGAGACCTATATCGACTGGAAGGTGAAGGAGGAGCAGAAGGTCGCCGCTCTCGTCACCGGATCCAAGATCAACCAGAAGCACCTCAAGGCGGTGCTGAAGGCCTGCGTCAATTGCGAAGGCTCGGGCGACGATTGCTTCGATCCCGAGAAGAACCCGGCGCTGCGCCGCGAGATCAAGCTGGCGCGCCGCAGCCTCGTACCCGACAACTACATCAAGCGGGTCATCCAATTTGCAAAACAGGGCTACAAGGACATCCAGTTCGACGTCTATGACACCGACTGGGATTCGGAAGCCTATCTCACGGTTTCGGGGCAGAACTCCAACAATTCGGTGTCGCTGAAGGACGACTTCCTGCGCGCGGTCGAGACCGACGGCGACTGGAATCTCGTGGGACGCACCACGAAGAAGATCACCAAGACGCTGAAGGCGCGCGACCTCTGGGAAAAAATCGGCTACGCCGCCTGGGCGTCGGCCGACCCGGGCCTGCACTTCAACACCACCATGAATGACTGGCACACCTGCAAGGCGTCCGGCGACATCCGCGCCTCCAATCCGTGCTCGGAATACATGTTCCTGGACGACACGGCGTGCAACCTCGCCTCCGCCAATCTGCTGACGTTCTACGACATCCCCTCCAAGCGTTTCGACGTCGAAGGCTACGAGCATCTCTGCCGGCTCTGGACCATCGTGCTCGAAATCTCGGTGATGATGGCGCAGTTCCCGTCGAAGTCGATTGCCGAGCTCTCCTACGAGTTCCGCACGCTCGGCCTCGGCTACGCCAATATCGGCGGCCTCTTGATGACCATGGGTCTGTCCTATGACAGCAAGGAAGGCCGCGCCATCGCCGGCGCGCTGACCGCGATCATGACCGGCATCACCTACAAGACCTCGGCCGAGATGGCGGCCGAGCTCGGCACCTTTCCCGGCTACAAGAAGAACGCCGCGCACATGCTGCGCGTGATCCGCAACCACCGCCGCGCCGCCCATGGCCAGTCCAACGGCTACGAGGGGCTCAGCGTCAACCCGGTGCCGATGGACCTGGTGTCGTGCCCGCAGACCGACCTCGTCACCCATGCGCAAGCGGCCTGGGATGCGGCGCTCGAGCTCGGCGAGAAGCACGGCTATCGCAACGCCCAGACCACGGTGATCGCGCCGACCGGCACGATCGGCCTCGTCATGGATTGCGACACCACCGGCATCGAGCCCGACTTCGCCCTGGTGAAGTTCAAGAAGCTCGCCGGCGGCGGCTACTTCAAGATCATCAACCGTGCGGTCCCCGCAGCACTGCGCGCGCTGGGCTATCGCGAGAGCGAGATCGCGGAGATCGAAGCCTACGCCGTCGGCCACGGCTCGCTCTCCAACGCGCCCGGCATCAACGCCTCGACCTTGAAGGCCAAGGGCTTCACCGACGAAGCCATCGCCAAGGTCGAGAAGGCGCTGCCGACCGCGTTCGACATCAAGTTCGCCTTCAACAAATGGACCTTTGGCGAGGACTTCATCCGCGACCAGCTCGGCATCGGTGCCGAGGCCATCGCGGCCCCCGGCTTCGACCTGCTCCAGGCCGTCGGCTTCACCAAGCGCGAGATCGAGGCGGCCAACGTCCACATCTGCGGCGCGATGACGGTGGAAGGTGCCCCGCACCTCAAGGCCGAGCACTATCCGGTGTTCGACTGCGCCAACCCTTGCGGCAAGGTCGGCAAGCGCTATCTCTCGGTCGAGAGCCACATCCGCATGATGTCGGCGGCGCAGCCCTTCATCTCGGGTGCGATCTCCAAGACCATCAACATGCCGAACGACGCCACCGTGGAGGACTGCAAGTCCGCCTACATGCTGTCGTGGAAGCTGGCGCTCAAGGCCAACGCGCTCTATCGCGACGGCTCCAAGCTCAGCCAGCCGCTCAACTCGCAGCTCATCGCCGACGATGAGGACGAGGACGATGCGATCGAGAGCCTCTACGACAAGCCGATGGCGGCGCGCACCGCCCAGGTCTCGGAAAAGATCGTCGAGAAGCTGGTCGAGCGCATCATCGTGATGCGCGAGCGCGAGAAGATGCCGGATCGCCGCAAGGGCTACACCCAGAAGGCGGTCGTCGGCGGCCACAAGGTGTATCTGCGCACCGGCGAGTATGACGACGGCCGCATCGGCGAGATCTTCATCGACATGCACAAGGAAGGCGCGGCACTCCGCTCCTTCATCAACAACTTCGCCATCGCGGTGTCGCTGGGTCTCCAGTACGGCGTGCCGCTCGACGAATATGTCGACGCCTTCACCTTCACCCGCTTCGAGCCGGCGGGCCCCGTGCAGGGCAACGACAGCATCAAATACGCGACCTCGATCCTCGACTACGTCTTCCGCGAGCTGGCGGTGAGCTATCTCAGCCGCTTCGACCTCGCCCATGTCGATCCCAGCGAGACCGGGTTCGACGTGCTCGGCAAGGGCGTCGAGGAGGGCAAGGAGCCTGATGATCACGGCCAGCGCGCCTCCAAGCTGGTGTCGCGCGGCCTCACCCGCTCCCGCACCGACAACCTCGTGGTGATGCGCGGCGGTTCGACCGCGGTCGCCCAAGGCAACGACAGCGCACCGGCCGGCGGAAGCAAGGTCACCTCGCTCGCCTCCCACGGCGCAGGCCGTGCCGGCGACGTCCTGGAAGGCGCGGTCGCGCTGAAGCAGGAAGTGACCCACGACCTCTCGCCCACCGAGAAGCTCGAAGCCCTGCAGTGGAGCAAGGCCGGCAGCGCGCAAGTCGCGGTGCCCAGCAAGGCCGAGCGCCGCGCGGAAGCCAAAGCCAAGGGCTATGAGGGCGAGATGTGCAGCGAGTGCGGCAACTTCACGCTGGTGCGGAATGGTACTTGTATGAAGTGCGATACGTGTGGAAGCACGACGGGGTGTTCGTGAGGGGCTAGACAGCTGTAACGCACCCTAAAAGGCTGCATTCCACTGCGGCGACGACCATAAAACGCCCCCTAATTAAACGCCTTCTACTTTCGGAGGTGTCCCGCTCGGCGCAGTCAGCGCCGAGCGGATCGAAGAAGGATCGCGGCGGGCTTCGGCCTCGCCGCGAAAGCACAAAACGAACGAATCATGAATCAACTTCGAGACGTTCAGTGACGAGCCTGGTTGCAGAATCAGTATCGGGAGGCCCCGTGGCGCCGGTCGCCGTCAGGCCTTATCGGGTGTTGAGCCTGGATGGCGGGGGAATGCGCGGAATTTACACCGCGGCGTTCTTCGACCGCCTCGTCAACCAGTTCGCCCGGACGCGTGGCGTTGAAAGCCTCGATCTCGGCAAGGGTTTTGACCTGATCACCGGCACGAGCACGGGCGCGATCGTCGGTTGCGCGTTGGCGGTCGGGCGGCCCATGAACGAGATCGTAAAGATGTATCGCGACCACGGTCGCGATATCTTCCCTCACCGCATCAAGGGCACCGCCAGCGCGATCTGGCGCATGTTCGTGGGCGGACGCTACGTCCGCAATGGCGACAAGGTGTTGCGCCAGGCCCTGACCGGCGTGCTCCGTGAGACGACCATGCTGGACGTCTTTCAGAAGCGCGGTCTCTCGCTCTCTATTCCGGCGGTCCTGATGAGCAGCCACCGGTCCTGGGTCTTCAAAAAGACGCCCACGAGCGGCGTGCGCGACGATCACTACAAGCTGGTGGACGTCTGCATGGCTTCGAGCGCCGCACCGATCTTCCGGTCGCTGGCCCCGGTGGACGATCCTAACGGCGATCACGATGTCATGCAGGTTTTCGCCGATGGCGGTCTGTGGGCGAACAATCCCATCATGGTGGGGCTCGTTGACGCGTTGGCCTGCGCGCCGGAAGGTGCGCCGATCGAGATTTTTTCACTCGGCACCTGTTCGCGCCCGGAGGGCGAACACATCGAGCCTTGGGAGCTGCATCGCTCGATCCTTGGCTGGAAGATGGGCGCCGAGGCAGCCGGCCTGAGCATTACGGCTCAGGAGTACGCATTTGATAACATGGCCCGCCTCATCGGCAACAAGCTCACGGCGCTGGGCCAGCCCGTCACAAGGCTGCGCTTTCCGAATAAGGACGTGCCGGCGGAGATGATGAAATATCTGGCGCTCGATGACGCGCGGCGGGAAGCTCTAAACCGGCTGATCCAGCAGGCGAGCAATGATGCGGATCTGGCCAAGAGCGCCTGCGACGACCCAAACAATCCCGAGGGACGGATGGTTAAGGCCCTGATGATGAGTCTGCCGGCGATGCCGAAGACCGGCGTGGAGATGGAGACGACAGCGTGAAGGACTGCAACGAACAGGTGAAGGGCTTCGAACGCGCGGCGGTGCGCATGTCGAAGGACGACCGCGCCGACATCTTCGGCAAGGCCAAAATCAACCGCGACCGGCTTCGCAACGGGCTGGACCGCAACGGTAGCCCGAAGGCCATCGGCTCGCGTACGCAAGGCTCCTACGCGATGAAGACGATGATCCAGCACGACCGCAACGACTACGACGTCGACGATGGCGTCTACTTCAAGCGCGACAAGCTGAAGGACGACCAGGGGCAGGATAAGTCTCCCGTGGACGCGAGGAAGATGGTCAGCGACGCGCTGCAGGACAAGCGCTTCACCGACCAGCCAGAAGCTCGCAACAACTGCGTGCGAGTCTACTATAAGTCCGAAGGCTACCATGTCGACGTGCCGGTCTACCGCGAGAACCGCACGACGGATCCCTTCACGGGCGCCGAAAAGAAATCGTTCGAGATCGCCGCCAGCGACAAGTGGAGGCAGTCTGATCCGCTGGCAAACACGCAGTGGTTCAAGGACGCTAACGACAGCAAATCGCCCGACGCTTCCGCCGACGGCAACGACGGCCAGTTCGTGCGGATCGTTCGCATGGTTAAGGCGTTCGCCCGCAGCCGCTGGACGTGGACGAACGAGATCGCGAGCGGCTTCACCATCTCCAAACTGTGCTGCGACAACTTTTCGCGCGACGACGGGCGTGACGACAGGTCGTTCCGGCAAACTTTGAAGGGCATCAGTCTGCAGCTCGCGCTGAACATCGCTGTGCGGCACCCGGTGCTCAATGAGAACCTGGCCGAACCCGGCGACGCCAAGACCACCTTCCTCAAGGAAAAGATCGACGACAACCTCAAGCACCTTGAAGTCCTCGACAGGCTCGACTGCACGCACGATGACGCGATGAAGGCCTGGGACGCGATGTTCTACACCGACTGGTTCTCGAAGCAGCCCGATCCGTCCAAAAAGTCGAAGATCGAAAAGGCCAGCGGTCCCGCCGTGATCAAGCAGGGCGAGAGCCGCTATGCGAAGGAGCGCCGTCACGCGTGAGCCTTCCGCTTGAAGCTACGACCGCCGGTTCCGGCGATTTCGGCCTCGACGCCTGGTTCGCCAGCCTCGGCGACGAGTTCGCGGGACGGGTTCCCGTCGGCTCGTTGCGCCCCCGGATGGTCGAAGGTTGGCGGCTGTTATGGCGAGGCCGCGAACTTGAGATCCAGGTCGACGCGGATTTCCCCTTCAGCGTCGCGACGGCCTACCTTGTAGGTTACTCGCGCGCGAAGGCGGAGCCCCACGTAGAAAGGGACGGCAAGCTCTGCCTTGCGGCCAAGGCGGTGCCTGGCGACCGGCTTAGGACGGTCCAGGCGGTGGTCGCGAACGCCATCCAGTTGCTGGCTGAAAACGAGACGCGGAAGCACGACGACGACTTCCGCGATGACTTCGGCCTCTATTGGTTGTCGTGGGCGACCCGGGGCGGTGCCAGGGTCGAAGTCCTGCCGGGCCTACATGGAGCGGACAAGACCATTCTCGGCCGGGCTGTGACGACGACCAACGGGCGGACGCTTGTCTTTCCCGGCAAGGCGGAGGCCACGAAGGTCTGGAAGAATCTGACGGGGGCGCCTCCCGTGGCGTTGCGGGAAACGCCGGTGATCGCTATCGATCCTCTCCCCGCTCCGGACCGATATCCGGAAACCGCGGAGGAGCTTTGGGCTCTCGTCGAGTCACGTTCGCAAGACGGAGTCGGCCTTCTGAAGCGACTGATGAAAAATTCGCCGAAGCAAGCGGTCGTCGTCCTTGCGGGCAAGGCTCCTTCAGGACGCGAACACTACGCTGCGATGTACCTGCGCCGCCCGCTGGACCGTGGCGGCAAGCCGTTCAATCGGCAGACCATGCGCAAGAACATCGTTCCGTCCAAGGAAGCGACCAAAGCCATCTTCGGACGTTTTGAGCTCGATCGCGTCGCCACACAGCGGATGGACTCGTCTGCCTCGCGGTTGCCGGAAGGCGTTAATGCCCAGATGACGGGCGCCAAGGTGATCATCGCCGGATGCGGAGCGCTCGGCTCAGGCGTAGCCCGAATGCTGGCGCAAGCCGGGGTCGAACACCTGCGACTCGTCGATCCCGAGGACCTCGGCTGGGAAAACATCCGACGGCACGAACTCGGCGCGCTGGCGGTCGGCACCGGCAAGGCGAAATCGCTCGCGAACAGCATCCGGGCGAGCTTGCCGACAATCGGCCTGGTGGAGGGGTTCGCCTCCACCTTTGCCACCTTCGCGCGCGAGCATCCGGAAGTCCTCAAGGCGGCCGACTTGGTCATCTCCTGTACCGGCGAGTGGGCGGCCGACGCCTCCGTGGAGGATGCGCTGTCGCAATCTGGAAAGAAAGCTGTCGCGATCTACGGCTGGATGGAGCCGCACGCGCTGGCGAGCCATGCGGTGTTGATTGGGAACGGCAGCAATTTTGCCGATGGCTTCGACGATCGAGGAGGATTTCGGCTCCCTGCTGTAGCGGGCGGCAAGCCGCCGCCCGCCGAATGCGGCGGCGCGTCGACACCGTTCGGCGCCGTCGAACTCGCCCACGCACAGGCCTTGGTCGCACGGCTCGCCCTCGACGCCTTACGCGGACTGGCGAGCGCGCCGGCCTGGCGATCTTGGCTGGCGGATGCTGCGGCATTCCAGGAGGCAGACGCATCCGTGACGTCCGGCTGGGCCGCCGCGCGCGGACAACCGGACGAAGTAGGCGGCCCGTACGAAGGCGATTGGACGTTTTCGTGAGCGCGCAGGTCGTGACATTCAAGGTCGGCCGAATCGTGGTTCGGGTCGGCCCCCCGGCACTGGCGACGTTCGACGCTCACCGGCAACGACACTTCTATCAGCGCGAGGCCGGCGGCCAGCTTTTCGCGCACGTGCGCGACGACGACTGGGAAATCATTGCGGCGACCGGACCGAGGTCGCGGGATCGCCGCGGACGCTTCTCGTTCCAGCCTCATCGCCCGTCCGAACAGGAAGAGATCTTCCGTCACCATGAACAGGGTCTGGATTACGTCGGCGACTGGCACACCCATCCGGAAGACGTTCCGACACCCTCTTCCGACGACCTTTCGAGCATCGACAGGATGGTCCGGCAATCCAATCACCACCTGCCGGGCTTCCTGCTTCTGATCGTCGGACGGAAGCCCTTTCCTGGCGGGCTCTGGGCCTCGTTCCATTCCGTCGGCGGCTCTCGATCGGACGCGAATGAGTTGACCCTTCTAACCGACAGCGACCCCACGTCCTTCTAGCGGCCGCCGTCCCGCTTCTTCTTGAGGTAGCCGTCGTTCATCTCCGGATCTGGTTTGAATCTGGTGGGCAACCAGACGAGACGATTGCCCTCGACGGGAGTGCTACCGATCCGGTCTAGCGCCTCGTTGACGCGTCGGCACTGATCGGCGTTCAGATAGAAGCGGTTCTCATCGAGAAGATTCAGTGTCGGGTGGTAGTTGTCTATGGACGCGGAGCCGAGCGCTTCGACCGCCCGCTCGAGGTCATCGCCGTCGATTTGCGGTCTGAGAAGAGGAACCACGTCCAGCGTGCCATCTTCCGAGAGGACGAGAGCCAGCCGGCCGGTTGAGCCGTCGCCGACGTAACGGACTGCTGAGTTGTAGCGACCGCCACGTGCGGGAGTGCATGTCGGCGTCGCGTTTCCGTCGAGGATCACGCCGACCGCGTGGCAGACCCCATGCGGATCGGCGATAATCGCACCGTCGATGGAGCTCGCCCGTTCTAGAAATTCCTTGTTGATCGCAGCGGGCTGGATTCTGGTGCCTTGGGATTCCAGTCGTGCAGCCTCCTCTGCCGCATCGGCCGCGAAAACGATCGTGCTGCCGCGCCCCATCCTGAAGAGCAGGTCCATGACGTTGCGAGCCAAAGCGATGGAGGAATCCGCGATCCTGGGGAAAATGCGGCGCATGTTTTCCTCGAATCGCTCGACTTGGATCGGGTCCTGCGGCAGCCGCGGCTGGCCGTCCTTCACCCTCAGGAATACAAGGTCGCCCCTGCGCAAGTCCCATTGGTGACGACCCGTGAAATCGATTGAAAACAGCGGCGCACTCACGTCGGAAACCGATCCCAGGCCGAACGCTTTGGCGTACCCGCAGATCAGCGCGGTCTCCCGCGTGGACATCTGCAGCAGTTTTCTCAACCAGCGCGTCTGATTCAGCAGAACGGGCGAGGACAGCTTCAGCACGTAGCGCAGGCTCGGGTCACTGTCTGCGGCTAGGATGATCCTTCCGGTTCCGACTGACCCCTCGTACATCAGCTTCGAGACCTCTTCGATCGACTCGTATAGCCCCCAATTGGCGTAGTCGCCGGCGATGAACGGCGTACGCATCAGAAGACCTGCGGCCCTATCGGCGATTTCCTTCGACGCCAGACGGTGACGGTCGCCTATTGCCCGACCTGGCTCGGGATGCGGTCTCGACAACTCCTGCGCCGCCTGATCCAGTATCTGGCTGATGCACTCCAGGACCAGGTTCGTTTCGCCCGCCTGATCCTGCCACCGGTAACGGATTGTAGGTAGCACCGTGAGACCGCGTTCCGGAACCTGTAGAACGGCGACGATGTAGAAGTCACCGTACTTGGTGGCGCGCGAGCAGAAGCTGCGCATCCCGGTTCGTTCGCCCTCGACCTCCAAACGGCGCGCAATCTCCTTCGTGATGACGTTCCGGCGAATATTCTCCGGTTTTTCGCGCATCGCGGTCTGATCGTCGTAGTGCATCCGCTGCATCGGATCGGTAGGAATCGCGCGTTCTACATCCGCGGGGAGAGTTGCGAACGTTTCCTGCTTCCAAGGGCCGTCCTCCGGCTCGATGCAAACGGCGTGGCGCCCGTGGTGGCCCGGGGCGGCGAGTCCAACCAGGAAAACGACGGCCGCTCCGTCCTCGAAGCCGATGTCTGCGAAAACACTTCGGGCCAGATGCTGGACACCCTCCCTGAACGAGTCCTGGTAGGGCCACATGAACTGGTCGATGATGGGTTTCAATCGCGCCCCTCCTGATAGCTGGCCGTCTAGGTTGGTCGCAGGCTACCGTTTTCCGGCCCGCTACCGCTGGAGCTATTTCTTAGCGCCGGGTTCCAGCGCCTGTGACGGGGCCAGTTCGGCAAGCCCCAGATGACGTGTCGCCGCCGATGTATTTTAGGTGACGACGGAGCGGGCTGAATATGCGGAGCCGCGCGACAAGAGCAAGGCCGCTCCGTAGAAGGCTGTGGATCTGTAGTTAACCGTCGCTCTTTCGGTGCAGCTTGTAGGTGCCGTCCAGCCAGCCCTGGAGCAGTTGTTCCACCACCCCGGACACCTTCGTCTTCTCTCGGATCGCCCTGATCTTGGCGTCCTCGATCGTCTGCTCGTTGATGAGGACCTGCAGCGGAGCCTTGCCCTCGGGCACGCGAGGCCCGCTCCGGCTTTTCCGCCCCGTGGGCTTGCTCGTCTTCGCCACCCGAAATCCTCTGATTCGACCGCTCCGGCCATGATGCACGCCGCGCCCATGGGGGCAACGTCGGCGGCATCCATGCGCACATGTGCGCCCTTGACTCGGAACCCCTGATACCTTATCTGGAAATCTATGGAAGGTTCAGACGACGAGATCGAGCTCGTTCCGCTCACCGACGGCCAGGCCGAGCAATTCGCCCGGATCGAGCAGCTGTGGCCGGAATTCGGCAATTCGCTGCAGGTCCTGGCGGCCTCCGATGGCGGCGGCATGGGCTGGCGGACGGTCGACGGCGTCGAGTATCTGACGCGCTACACGCAGGAGAACAGCAAGAAGAAGGGCCGGTCCCTCGGCCGGCGCAGCCCCGAGACCGAAGCCATCATGGAGCAATTCGAGAGCACCGTGCTGAAGGCACGGCGCATCCGTCGAGAGTACCGAGAGGACGTTCTCCTGAGCTGCAAATTGGCGAAAGCGTACGGGATCGCCCGGCTTCACGGCCGCTTCGCCGAGACCCTGGACTGGCTCTGGTACACGGACGCCAATAAGCGCGTGGCCCTGTTCGGGGGCTCGGCGCTGCTGGCGTACGAAAGCGGCTCCAAGACGCTGACCCCGGTCGAGTTGATCAAGGAGGATCGCCTGCGCTTCATCGCGCACTCGGAGGATCCGGAGAAGATCGGCCTGGAAGAGATCGCGGAGGCCTGCGGCGACGGCGAGGAGGAGATGAGGGTGACCCTGGACAACGGGGTGTTCGCGATCCGGGCGGACGAGAAGGTCGTGGCCGAGATCTATCGGCCGTCCTACTTCCTCGGCCGGCTGGAGCGCAGCGCGCGCAAAACCCTGAAGCAAGGTTTCGAAATGCCTTGGCTGCGGGCGCTGACCTTCAGCCGGGACACCCGGCCGATCGAGCTCTGCGTCCCGGAGCCACGGGTCTACGCGATGGCGGCGTACTGCCTGAGGGACAAAGACGAGATCTGGGACCGCCGCGCGCAGTTCGCCGTGCGGATGGTCGAGGAATGCTGGCCGGACAAGTTCGACCAGCACCAGGAAGCCGTGATGGACGACCTGCCGGATCACGGCCGGATGAGGCTCAGAGAACCATGAAGAGGGTGAAAAAGCCCGGCTTATCCACAGAATACACACGGGGCAAACCGATCGTAACTCGTTGAAAATCCAAGATTTCAAGGACTCGTCTGCCTAGCCGCTCCGGCTAAATCTCGAGAATCTCGAGAGAAGTCGGATTCCCGGCTTTGGAAACCACGCGCCACGGCGGCGGGGGTCGCCTTCCATTGCCTTCGAACCGGGCGATCGCCATCGTCGCGCCCACGCAAACCGAACGGAAAGGAGCAGCGCCAACCGGACCCACAGACGAAAAAAGCGGCCACGGATTGCACCCCGCGACCGCCTTTCGTCGGTGATAGCGATCTGGAGAGAGGAAAACCTCGTCCGGAAACAGCCAACACCCACAGAGGACCCGAACAGAACAGATCTGTGCGGGTCGGGCAAGGGCTGCCCCGGACGACTTCTCTCCAGATCCCCGCAATCCACCGCCCGCGTCCGGAACCGCAATTCCGGCGAACGGCGGGGGCTTGCCCGGATGGCCGACAGCCGCATGCGTCAGACGTTGATCACTCCCGAAGAATACTTCGCCCCCGATCCGAACATCCGGAACGACCGCCCCTGGTCGGAGATCCTGGTGGATCGGAAGCCCAGCGTGTCCAGCCGCGCGATGACGCTGCATTCGGCGATCTCGGTCCACGGCTACACGTTCATCGACGGCCGCATCACCTGGTACGAGAGCATGCTCGAGCGTTGCGCCGCCCTGCTCGGCCGCCTGCGTCCGGACATCGTCGAGGTGGCAGAGCAGCCGCCCCCGATCGTCTTCATCGACGACGACGGCGTGCGCCGGCACCACACCTTCGACTTCCGGTTCACAACGACGGCCCGCCGCGTGCTCACGGCCGTCAAGCCCAGCGCCATGGTCACCCCGACCGGCATCGACCGTATCGTCGACCTGGTCGCCGAACAGGTCTCGCCCTCGATCGCGGACGAGGTCTCGCTGTTCACGGAAAAACTGCTGACCGAGACCGACCTGTTCAACGCCGAGGTCGTGAACCTCGCCACCCGGGACGAATGGCCCGATGACGACGCGGCCGTCGCCAAGGTCGTCGCCAAGCTCAACAAGGAGACCACGATCGGCGACCTCGTCGACCGCTCCCGTCTCGGCGGCTACGGCTTCGATGCGGTCGTGCGCGCCGTCGACGCGCGCAGGCTCAGGCTCGTCGAGTACGGCCCGCTCGATTTCGACTCCGTCGTCGCCAAGCCGGCCAAGCGGAACGACTGAGGTCCTTTGACCCGCCGCCGCGCCTATAGCTTCCTGCCGAAAAGGCCGCGCCGCCCAAAAGGGCGGCATGCGATCCGTTGGCACGTGGCCGACGCCGACAAGGCGACGATCTACGGCATTCCGTGCAAGCTCGTGCAGGATGATGATGCCGGCAAGATCTTCCAGTCGTGCCACGACGAAAACACCAACTTCTCGTTCAACCACGAGCAGTACGAGGACCTGCTCGAGTCACAGGACTTCGATCTCGAACCTGAGGGACTGAGCCTCAAGATGGCTCAGGCGAAACTCAAGGCCGGCGTGGCTTCCATCGCCGAACTCGCAAAAACCCAGCAGGCCATCGTCGATCTTCGCGAGATCTCCATCTGGAAATTCAAGCAGATGTGCGACGAGGAAGAGTCCTCGCGCTACGAGCCCGCCGTTCAGACCGCGATCGACGACGTGATCCAGGCCCACGTCGACACGGAGGCGCGCAAGCACGGCTATGTCAGCATTCCCATCCCCAAGGCCCACCAGTTCCTCAAGTGGGTCCGGTGGTACGAAAAGTTAGGAAAGCTCGGGCTCGTCCCGCGGAAGCACAAGCGCGGCAACCGCAAGGATCGCTACCTTCCGCCGGTGCTGGCACTCGTCGCCAAGCATGCCCGCTCCTTTCTGCGCGCGGAACGTCCGACCAAGCAATTGGCCTACGACGACCTCAAGATCGAGATTAAGAATCTCAACGACGTGCGCCGGCGCGCCGGCCAGCCGGATCTACCTACGCCGAGCTACGATTTCATGTGCAAGACGGTCAACCGGCTCGCGCCGTTCGACGTCGCCGCCGGGCGTCACCTCGATGAGTATGCCAAGCGCAAATACCATCCGTCCCGTGGCGGCATCCCGGGCCTCTTCCGGCCGATGCAGCGCATCGAGATGGACGATTGGGAATGCCACCTGCATAACATCGCGGAAGACCTGGAGCTCTGGGAGCACATCAGTCCCGAGGTGCAGCAAGCGGCGGAGAAGACCCGCGCCAATCTGTCGGCCGCCATCTGCTGCGTCACCAAGGTGCTGCCCGCCGTCGTGCTGTCGCTCGGTCCGCACTCGGCCAACATCAAGACGCTGCTCCGGATGTGCATGACCGACAAGACGCCGATGGCGCTCGCCGTCGGCTGCGAGACGCCCTACGAATATCGGGGACGGATGTGGCAGGCCGCCGGCGACGAAGGCTCCGCCATCCTCAATTCGATCACCAACGGCATCTGCGAGGCCGGAGGGATCGAATATCTCTGCCCGCAGGTCGAGACGCCGCAGCAACGCTCCAATGTCGAGCGCGTCTTCCAGACCTTCGACGTCCGGTCGCTGCTCCGCTTCTCCGGCCGGGCCTTCGGCAACCCGCAGGTCCGCGGCAAATACGAGGCGGAAGCGCGCGCCGTCACGACCGTCCAGGAACTCGCGGCGCTGCTGCTGAGGTTCATCGTCGACGTCTACCACAACACCCCGCACGAGGGCCTGGACGACGAAACGCCGCGAGCCTGCTGGCTGCGCCTGACGAAAAAGTTGGCTCCGCGGGCCTCGGGCAAGCCGCTCCTGCGCCGCATGTTCGGCGAACGCTACAAGGTCACGCTGCATCCGAGCGGCATCGAGATCTTCGGCAACTGGTACAGCAACCCCGCGCTCGAAAAGAGGGCGCGCGACCTCCCGGAACGCGATTACGTCGTCATCGTCGACGAGGAAGACCTCGGCGGCATCTCCGTCGGAATCGAAAACGGCAAATGGCTCGAAGTGGCCGGCCCGCCTTGCATGAACGGCATCAACGTCGACGTCTGGAACATGGCGCTCGGCTCCATGCGCCGCGAAAAGAAGCATCTCGAAGCTATCACCGAAGACGTCGTCCTGCGCGCCATCGCCTACGCCCAGGAGGCCGACGCCAAAACCCGCGCACGGCTCGGAATCCGTTTCCGCCTCAAGACGGCCGAAGAACTCGAGACGCTGCGCAACTCGATCGGTCCCTCGATCCGTCACGCCGCCAAACGCGCGACCCCCGGGCGGCCCGAGACGCAGGCCGACATGTTCGCCGGCAGCATCCCCGTCGGCACCAAGGCGCCGCCGCGCGATCCGCAGCACCTGCCGGCGCCAGCGCCCGCCGACGATCCCGTCGTCAGGAGGGGTCTCAGGCCCAAGGCGCCCAAGCCCGTGAAACCCGCCAAGCCGGCGAAACCGCCCGCCGCCGGCGGCGTCACGACCCGCAGACCGGTCCAACCCTGGAAACCCAAGGAACGCAAATAATGGCCTTCACCGATAATTCCGACCCCACCGCGTACCTGCGCGCGCTGCTCACCCCCGAGGACCGTCAGCGCGTCGAAATCCTGGAGAAGGTCAAGACGACCTATTTCACGTCGGGGCGCGACCGCGATCTCCTGCGGTTGCTCCGAAGGCTGACCGAGAACGCGCAGATCAGGCGGGATCCGGATCGGCCCCACAGCGGCTCGAACCGCGTCGAAGGCAAGGGCCTTTGCATCATCGGCCCCAGCGGCTCCGGGAAATCCACCCTCCTCGAAGAAACCTTCCGGACGCATCCCGCCTTCCCGAACTTCCGCGTGCCGGAGAAATGGTCCCCGCTCATCGGGATCACAGCGCCCGGGTCGGGAAACCTCGGCGCGATGAGCCTCCGCGGCCTGCAGACGCTCGGATTTTCCGTCGAGCGCGACCTCAGGGAGCACCAGGCCTGGAGCAAGCTCCTGCCGGAGATGATGCTCAACAACGTCCTGTTCCTGTGGATCGACGACCTCAACAACATGCTGACACTCACCAGCGAAGAGGAGCTTCAGAAGGTCAGAAACAGCCTCAAGGACCTGATGAACAATCCCGAATGGCCGCTGCAGCTGATCGTCACCGGCATCCCCGAGATGCTGCCCTTCTTCCGCCAGGACAGGCAATTCCGCCGCCGATTCCGCTACCTCTATCTCTCCAAGCTGGAGCCCAACGACCACGCGGCCTTCCTGCAGAGCGCCATCGAACACCTCTGCGAGACCGGCAAGATCAAGCTCGACGTCAAACCCGACGAGGACCTGGCCGGTCGCCTGCTCCACGCCGGCGCGTACGAAATGGGCCTCTGCCTCGAGATCGTCGTCGAGGCCGTCACGGAAGCGCTCGACGGCAATTCGCGCAAGCTCCGCCGCGTCGACTTCGCCAACAGCTTCGCGGACCGCTTCACCCTCTCCGACGACCAAAACCCGTTCGTCGCCTCGGGCTGGCACGCGATCGACATCACCCGCCTCTACAGCAAGGACGAGGACAAGATCGACGACACGGTCACGCCCGTCGGCCGCAAGCGCAGGAGCCGCAAGTCGTGAGACCGCTCCGCCATACCGTCCCCCTCGGCACCGGCGAAACTCCGGCGTCGTTCGTCTCCAGGCTGGCCGCCCTTCACCGGACGGGCGCACGGGAGTTCTGCCTCGACATGGGCACGACCTTCCAAAAAGTCGTCGACGGCGATCCGAAAGCCCTCGCCATCATCGCCTTCAAGGCAGGCGTCGAGGTCTCGGCCCTCGCCGACAACGCCTTCGTCAAGGGCGACGGGCATCAGTTCAGCTTCCGGGGCGAAGCTCTGACCCGCGACGACCTGCTCCGCGCGACCGTCGTCGTCTGCCCGAAATGTCTCGCCGAAGACCTGGCCGCAGCGCCCCGAGCTCGCCCCGAGACTGTCGTCGTACAGCGGGCGCGCTGGCAGATCGCCGCCCTCAAGACCTGCCCGACCCACCTCGCGCCGCTCGTCGTGGTCGACAAGGACATGAACCCGCGGACCCTGCACGACTGGTCGCACCACATCAGCAAGATCCTTCCCCGGCTGCCTCGCCTCGCAGTCGATGCCGTCAGGCGCCCTCTCACCGGCTTCGAGACCTACGTCCTCAACCGCACCAACGGCGTGGCGGCCGGCGCCGGGCTGATCGACACCTTCCCGCTGCATGTCGCCATTACCGCCTGCGAGCTGTTCGGGGCGGTCGCCGCGTTCGGGCCCATGCCGAACCTCAAGACGCTCACTGACGAGGAATGGCGCCAGGCCGGCGCCGCCGGCGTCAACATCATCGCCGCAGGCAAGCCCGGCATCGAAGCGTTCCTCGCAGGGCTCCAGGCTTCCTACCCCTACACGCGCGCCGGCACCGAGGGGCCGCAGGCCATCTTCGGCCGCATCTACCAGGTCCTCGAGTTCGGCCGCGAGGATAAGGCCTACGACCTGCTGCGCGACTTGGTCGGGGACTTCATCCTGAGAAACTTCCCGGTGGGGCCCGGCGACACGGTCTTCGGCAAGCCCGTCGAGGCCCGCCGGCTGCATTCGATCCGGACCCTGGCCATGGAGACCGGCCTCCACCCCAAGCGCCTCCGCAAGCTGCTCTCGTCGGCGGAAATGCTGCCCCCGAACGCCGACCGGCTCGCGGACGGAAACTGCCTCTTCGACGCCGAGAAGGTCGCTTCCCTGGCCCGGTCCGCGGCCGCGGCCAGCCTCTCCGTCCGCGATGCCGGCACCTACCTCAACGCTCCGCGCGTCCAGCGCGACATGCTCTACCGGTCCGGCATCATCGTCCCCCGCATCAAGGCGACCGACCACGGTGCTGCCGATCAGTTCGCCCCCGAGGACCTGGACGCCTTCCTGGCCCGCCTGCTCGACGGTGCCGTCCCGGTCGACACCGCAGCCGACGGCCAGGTCGACATCCCGACCGCGGCCAAGGCTGCCTGCTGTGGCTCCGTCGAGATCGTCCAGGGCGTCCTCGACGGCCGCCTGATCCGGAAGGCCCGGCTCGCTGGCGAGCGCGGCTACATGTCCGTCCTGGTCGACATCGAGGAGGTCCGGGGCCTCGTCCGCGGTGCCGACCTTGGCGGCCTCACCAGCCAGGCGTTGGCTGACAGGCTGCGCGTCGCCGAAAAGGTCACCCGCAAGCTGATCACCGGCGGCCACTTGCGCACCGTCACCGCGATCAACCCCGTCAACCGCTGCCCGGTCACGATCGTGCCGACCGAGGAGATCGAGCGGTTCGAGGTCGAATTCGTCACCCTGTTCGCGATCGCCCGCCAGCATGGCCGCCATCACATGGCGATCAAGAAGGAGATCGAAGCCGCCGGCGTGAAGCCCGCCATGAAGCCCGAGAAGGTCGGGGCGACGATCTATCGCCGCAGCGACCTGGCCGACGCATTCCTTCAAGCAGGCTGATCAACCAAAGGAAAGGGAGAGTCCTACGCCAACATGACCCGCGCCAGCGGACCCTTCCGCGATGCCCTCGCGGCCTGCGTGGTCAACGCGTGAATTCGTAGGAGCATCCTGTTGCTGATGGATGCCGTTGTTGCTCTTTCCACGGGAAAATCGTGTGCCAAGCTTGACAGATATTCGGCGGCCTGAATCGATGCGCGCCTCGCCTCCACGACGGTGCAGACTTCAATGACCTACGTTATCGCGGCCCTCTCGACTATCACTGGTTTTGCGGCTTGGTTTCTCGTCAACATTTATGGAAAGCAAATCCTTGACCTGATCGAGAAGCGTCGATCTGCTTTGGAAACGGCGGAGAAAAAGGCTTTCGTGAGGCCGCGTTCCTTTGAAGAAGACGCCGAGATTGGTCGCGCAACGCGCGATGTTCTGCGCGAGGCTGGAGCGGCGTTGCGAAGCATCGCTCGGACACAAAACCCGGTTACTGCCCGCTATGTCAAATATCGAGGCTACGACTTGGAGGGGGCTGCCCGGCTGCTCTATGGGATCGCCAACTGCGTCTACGAAGACATGAGAGCGGATGCCCCAATCCGCCGCAACATGTTGGATTTGCTTCACGTCAAGTTGAAAGCTGCCTCGCATCTCTCAGTCGAGCGCGTGACGGAGCTGCTTCAGATGGAGCGGCAAGAGCTGGATCGCATCAAGGCTGCGGACATCGAAACGCAGCAGGCTGCCGCCGTTCTCGTTGCTCATACCTCCAGCGATATTGCGTCCGAGAGAGCGCCGACTATCCCGAAGCCCTTGACTCGGTTGAAATTGCGTCTGGGCGACCCCGAGCTTGAGCCGCGTGACAAGTCATTGTTGACGTTAAACGTCATCGTGCAGAACACGGCCGATGTCCCTCTGCGTGACTGCAGGGTCTTCGTTCAAAAGATCGAATTCTATGACGAAAGAGTTGGTGCACTGCGGCCCATTCCGCACTCCAAGAACTCGCTCCCCCTCGGTTGGGCGCACGTCGAGTTTGCCGAACGCGTTAAATTTGGGCCGGAGCTACTGACCCCCGGGGAGCATACCGTCGAATTTCTCTCTGCCAGGCTGAACGACAGGTTGGGCAACGGCGATATGAATGCGCCTCCGTTTTTCGTCATTCTGCCACGGGTCCGGATTCAGGACCGAGCGCGGCAATTTTGGGAGCGAGGCAGGTATAGGTTCACTATCGTTGCTTCCTCAACGGATACTGTTGCCTCCGATCTGCTGGTGGTAGATGTCCACTGGAGCGGGCTTCCCAAAGATGTCGTGGCTCGCGTGGTACCTCCCGACGAAGCTTGAACGTCACTGTATCTCACCCCGCCTTCCCGAGGGTAACGGCGGGTCGTAGTAGGAATTCAATCGATGGACACTTCCGAGCTCCTTGGTAGTCCTGCAGCAGTGCTGCCTCGAGACCGAGATGACCAAGATTTCGAGCGTTATATGGCTTCCGTATTCGATGAATACCTTCGAGGTGTGTCTTCACTAGATTCTAGCCGCCGGTTAGACGTCCAGATTTTGGCAGCACGGGACGACATCGAGCGCTTGAACGATCTTATTTTGAAGGCGTTGGGGGAATATCTGGCGGGTAGTCCAGCGGCAGCTTACGGCCACCTCGTGGCAGCGGTGGAGTTCGTGTATCTCAGATTGAGCAGTCTGCAATCCATCCCGGTTGATCCTGACAGCGTCGGACCGCTCTATCGATTGGCTCGCACTGACGACGCGCTCCCCGGCAAAGAGCGGCTGTTTCATACTCCCTTCGGGCTCCGGCACAAGGTCGGGCAACATCGATACGGTATCCCCGGATTTCCGTGCCTCTATCTCGGCGGGTCCCTGGAGCTTTGCGCCAGCGAATGCCGGGTTTCTGGCGAAGATCTGCCAAAGGCTGCTGTTGCCGCGTTTGCGTTCCGGCGGGCGGCAAGGTTTCTAGATTTTGGTTATCGGCCGTCTGTCATGGCTCACTACGCGCGAGCTGCAACCCTTGGCAACAACCCTGGGCTGGACAAGTTGGTCGTGAGTTATGCGGTGTGCTGGCCGTTGTTAGCGGCCTGTTCTATCAAACGGATGCATGACGGAGAACCGTTTGCGCATGAGTACATCATTCCCCAAATGGTCCTTCAGTGGGTCATGAGTAAGGAGGAATGCGACGGGGTTAGATTCTTTTCGACTAGGTTCGAGTCGGCAGAGTCACCAATCAAAAAGGTGGTGAATTACGTTTTTCCCGCTACTCACGACATCGACTTAGGACATTCTTTTAGCCGCAGGCTGCGCGATCTGTTTGAGTTTACCGACCCAGTCTTGTGGGGTACGAGACCACCGGAAAATGTCGAAGCCGCCCTGGTTCAAATGACGAAAAGCAGCCTGTAGGTTGCGGTTGCCCTGCAGCTGCGGCCGTCTTACCGCGGCGTTGCCATGAAGGTCGCGGGCGCCAGTCGGAGCCGGGACTCCAACGGCGGCGCGATCTCGAACATCTTCAGCTGATTACGGAAGTGGAAGACCCGCCGAACCCGGTAGATGCCACCTTGCTCCGCGGCGACGTCGCATTCCCGCCTGGTCATCCAGAACGGGGTACGCTCGTTGCCGCAGGTGGTCTTGATCTCGAGCAGCCGAGGCTCGCCGCTATCGGCGTCGAACGAATGCACGTCGTAGCCGTAGCCGTCGCCGTCGAGGTCGGAGACCCACCGGACATCCTTGGCCAGGTTGGGCCTGCCGGCTTGTTCCAGCCGGCGGCGCTCGAAGCCCACCACGAACTCCTCGCCGGCGCGCCCCAGGTCGCGATTGCGGGCGTCTCGCGCTGCAGGGTCGAATTTTCCGACCAGGCGACGGATGGCCGCCGGGCGGTGCTCAGGATCGCTGTTCAGGAAGGCTGGCGGCGCCACCAGGATGTCGCTCTCATCCCGTACTCGCAGCGGGCCGGCGCCAATCGTGAATAGCTCCGGATGGCGCAGCAGCTGCTGCTCGACCACTGCGACCAGGGCGTCCTGGTAGTGCGGTAGCGGCTTGTAGCCCTGTATCCACGGCACCCCGATCTCGTCGAGGACGGCGGAGACGTTCTGTAGCTTCCGTTCGATCGATCCCGGTTTGCGGCCGATCGCGGCGATCACGCCCCGCCGGTACTCTGACTTGTTGTATTCGCGCCCGGCCTTCTCCTCCGCCAGCATCAGGAAATAGCTGCCGACCAGCACGGCGACCTCATCCGCCGTCCAGTCGGTGCCCTCCTTGCTCGGATCGATGCCGTCGACGGTCACGCAAGCGTCCCCTGCCCGAAGGAATCGTACCAGGCGGGGCCGGAAGCGCAACCAAGGGACCAAGACGCTCTCCACCGGGGAAATGACGGCCGGCATTGACAGGGAATCCAAGGCCTGAATCGATAGGTGCAGGCTTATCGAGGTCAGTCCGGAGAAACGCCGTGAACGGTAGCGCACCGAATATTTTCCAGCCGATAGTCGACGCGGCCGCGTCGGGCTGCTCCAAGATCATCTTGTCGCTTTTGCTCGGCACGATGGTCTTCGTCGTCGTGACATTTGTTTTCAGGCTTGCCCTGCGCGGACGGCCATCGACCAAGACGTACCGGGAATTCAGCGATCTTTTCGCCCGCGGGGCGATGGGATTGTCGATGCTGTTCTTCCTCTATCTCGGCTTCGTCGTCGTCGAGCCCCCTCGCGCAGGCGTCCCGTCCGTTGTGGTCGGTCCATTCCTCTGGTTGTGCATCATGATTGCCGCTGTTCTTGGCGGGATCATCTTGCTGCTTGTCTTCTCGGGGGCGGGGAAGCCGCCGCCGAGGGCCGAGGAATCGAAGCGACGGCGGAGAGCAGCGTAAAGGCGTTTTGGGCAACGGCCCGTTGTTAGGAAAGGATCTCCCATGTTCGGCTGGCTGACAGGGCGAAAGAAAACCTACGCCGACACCGAAATGTCGGAAGACACCTGCTATTGGCGGATACTGGGATTTGTCGGAGACAAGGCGACGTCTAACGAAGCCAGGGACGATTTTTTGGTCCGCTTACGATCGGTGATCAATACCTTCAAAGAAGGCATCCACCTCGATCAGTATTCTTTTTCCGAAATACTCTCGAGACTCAACATCCAGCAAGCCGCAGCTTTGGGAGCAAAGCAACAAGCAGTCGCCGTTCACGTTTGGAACCAGCGTTCGGCTAAAACGGCGTTGATGGCTGACTGTATCATGCTGACTGCCATCCTTCTTCTGCATAAAGGAAAGAGCTCCACCCTGCCCCCAGACAGGATCGCTCTTATTAAGCAGATGGTCATGGCGGCAGATCCGCCCCGACCTACTGATTATGATGATGACCTGTAAGCCGGATCGGAGCGCAATCGCGGAAAGTCGTTCTCCATCGGTTAAGATGGCCGCCCGGCGCCCGAGCCGAGTCCTGCTACTGAGTTCGTAATCTGAAAAAGGTAGCTGGCGCCTTATGTTCGGCTTCAGGGCGCCGGCCCAAGGGCCGTTTATCGAGGCGGCAGACTCTTCAGTGGGTTGGCGGCTCTCTAGAGGGCCCTTTATGCTCGTCGCCGCATCCACCCCAATAAATCGCGCGGTGCACCCCAATTCGGGGTAACGCGCGATACAACCAAAAGGCAGCATAGTGAGCTCGGGCTTGTGCCGGAGATGCGATGACTGCGGAAGTACCGCCGGGCGCAGTTGATTGTGCCGACTGACTGTGGGGTCGGTGCGGCGACGAGTGCGGCCACGGGGAAAACGTGCCCCCTGAATAAATGTCACTAGGCGCCGTCGGCGCCTAGTGAACGCGGAACGTTCGCGGCGGGCCTCGGCTTCGCCGCGAAGTTGCGGATCGAACGAAACGTGAATCGGCTTAGGACGTACGGTGACGAGCGTTGTGGCGGAGAAGCGCTGGTGGCGTGGACCTAGTGGGCATACCTGTGAGCGACCAAGCGACTGCAACTCCTGCAGACGAGGCCGACTCGAAAACCGCCCCGCGGGCGGCATCCCATCGCATCGGCTTGGCGCTTTCCGGCGGCGGCATCCGCGCCGCAGTCTTCCATCTCGGCGTTCTGCGGCGCCTTGCCGACGAGGGCCTGCTAGAGAGCGTCTCGGCCATTTCGACCGTGTCTGGGGGTAGCCTCATCACGGCGGCGGTCATGTCCCAGTGCGGCATGAGATGGCCGACATCTGGCGAATATCTGGGCTCGGTGTATCCCGAGCTCCGACGTCGAATCACCGCCGCCGACCTTTTCAGCCTCAAGTCGCTCGGATGGTCTGGCCTGGCTGAGTTCAAGTTCGCGCTCATCCAAAGCCGAGCCGGGATTTTGGCGACCATGCTCGAGCGGGTGTGGGGCGTCTCGGGATGCCTCGCCGATCTTCCAGACGTGCCGGAATGGCTGATTAACGCGACCTGTATCGATACGGGCAAGAACTGGCGCTTCTCGAAGCGTGAGATGGGTGACTGGACGTTCGGGCGACATTATGCCCCTGACGTGCGAATTTCTGTCGCTGCCGCTGCATCGGCGGCGGTGCCGTACGCGATCGGCGCGATGCCTCTGGCACTACCTGCGACGGGCTGGTGGGAGACCGACCCGGCTACTCGCCGGCAGACCCGGCCCAAGCCGCCGCCGAAGACGCGGGTGCGACTCTGGGACGGTGGCGCCTACGACAACATGGGGCTCGAAGCGCTGACCAAACCAGGACGCGGTCTGCGTTCCTGCAACTTTCTGATCTGCAGCGACGCCTCCGGTCCATTGCGAACGTGCGGCGAATCTTCTGTCGCGGCGCTTTTGCGCGGTAGTCTGTCGGGCCCGCGGTTGTTTGATGTCGCTGGCGACCAGATCCGTGCACTGCGCAGCCGGATCCTCATCGCGGACATCGCCGCTGGGACTGTGGAAGGCGTCCTCTTGCGCATGGGTAACTCGGTTCGCGCCGTCGACGTCAAGAGCGGAGCGGCTCGGCCGGTGTCCTTTTACGAGGCCTTCCAGACCGATGAGCAGGCCGAACTCGCGTTGCGGCATCCAACGGACCTCAAGGCGCCCTCAGAGGCGCAGTTTGACATGCTCGCGCGCCATGGATTCGAGATCGCCGACGCCACGCTGACGACGTACGTGCCGGCGCGTTTTCCGCAATCGTCGGCTTGGGGGATTCTCACATGAGAAATATCCGCACGCGGTTTCGCGCCTATTATCTCGGCACTTCCGGTTCGTCGTTCTCCTACTTCGCGGACGGGCGCTTCACGATGATCGAAGGCCGTCTCACCGAGGACAGCCGGCCGCAGGTAGAGATTGAAATGGAGCGCTGCGGTGTCGACGCCGCGGACAGCCTTCACATCACCAGCTGGGATGCCGACCACTGCAACAAGTATGAATTACCGGCGTTGCTGAACCTCATTCAGCCGCGGCGCATCGAATGTCCGGGCTATAATCCGGTTAAGGATTCCGGCCATGGCGAGGAGTGTCTGGAGATCATCGACGAATATCGCACCAGACGGCGCAATACAGGCTTTGTTCCGGCGATCGAACACATCACACCCATGTTCATCGGAGGGCTCAAGCCCGCGGCGGCCCTGGCGTTCAACAACACCTTCTACAATCCCTATCACATCGTTGAGAACGCCAATGACAACTCAACCGTGAAGCTTTTCCGTGGCGGCTGCTTCAACGTCCTCAGCCTCGGCGATGTCGAGGACGCGAAAATCGGAGCCCGGCTCCGCAGGTGTCGGATTCTCACTAGCGAAACCGATGTCATGATCCTCGCGCACCATGGCGCGGACAACGGCTTTACCACGAAGAATTTCGTGAGACACATAGGTCCAAGTGTGGCGATCTGCTCGTCGAATTTCGACAATCAATACGATCATCCCCGTCAAGAAATCCGCGACCTGCTGCACGAAGAGGGCATCCGGCTGATGACGACCAAGACCGGCGACGTGATCATCCGGTCAATCGACGGTCATACCGGCGTCTATGAGGCCATCAACTTGAAAGCTAAGTCTACGGAGGTCTCGTCGGTCGCCACTTTCGTATCGAAGAAGGTGCACATCCTAGACACCAACGCGGACGCGCTGCGCCAGAGATACGCTGCGCGTCGCCGTTATCCGCGGTAGCAGATAGCCTCTTTCAGACTGCTTGGAGGACGGATAACGAGGGCCTACCGGTTTTTATCGACGACAACCTCCACTATCAGGACGAATCCGAGCGCGTGGAGCACGGCGTCTTCGCGTCGTCGGAGGAAGCGGTCGCCGCCTGCAAATCGATCGTGGATGCCTACCTGGACGACGCCTTTAAGGCGGGGATGACGGCCGATGCCCTCTTTGAGAGCTACAAGGCATTCGGGGAGGATCCCTTCATCGCCCACGACGGCCCGGGCGGCGCGCCCGTAAGTTCTCGGCTTGGGACCACGCCCGGCAGCGTTGCGCGGAGATCACGGGGCGCTGACCCGACGCCCAAGCTCAGCGCCGGGATTTCGGCTTGCCGGGCTTGGCCTTCGGTAATCGCTTCTTGGACGCCCCCGCCTCGCCTCTCCGGATCAGCGTGGCCGGATTCACGTTCCTCCTTGAAGGCCCGAAAGGCAGCTTCTTCCGCCGGCGAGAGCGGCGGTCTGGCCGCGCTATCGTTGGGTAGCCTCCGCGTGGAGCCCTTGCTAAACCAAGTAGGATTCCGCGCACCTATCTCCGTGCCGCCGCCCAAGAAGTGCCCTTTTCGACTCATTCGCTTCCTTGCCCCATTTCCGCCGACGACAGACCCCTTAATCGATTGCCCAGAGCCTGGAAGGCCGCCGTCTTGGGATCTCCGAAGAAGATCGGGTCGACGTGCTCGACCACGTCACCGGTGACTTCCAGGAAGCTCCGCTTGTTCTCGATCGGGATCAAGGCCCGCTTGGCCCCGTTGTCCATGGCGAGCTGCAACGGCTCCGCCAGCGACCGCAAGCCCTTGATGTTGCCTTGGATCTCCCACGACCAGCATCGCCTGCCACGGCGGAGCTTTCTTGAGTGCGGAGAACGCCGCCATGAAGGAGCCGAGCCCAACTTCGCCTTCGACCCGGTTGTTCATGAGGTCGATGACCTCCACGTGGAGGTCGGACACGTCGGCTCGCGGGCGATGGAAAGGTCCCCCTTCTTAGCGAGCAGGTAGCTGAACGCCCGGTTGATCGATTCCTTCGTGACACCGTTGACGCCGCCGGCCGTCTTCAGCTTTCCGGATCCGGACGAAACCGAGACTTCGATACGGTACATCCCGACGGTGCCGTCCGGGGCCACGGCCGCGGTGTAGACGCTGCCCGGCGGCAGGGGGTCGGCCGAAATCATGTTGCGACCGCCCTGCTCCGGAACACCGACGAACCGTTCTTCACCGGTGCCGTTCAGGGTGGAAAGCGCAGCCGTCCTGGCCATCTAGTCCTCCCAACCTGTCCGGCTCAAAGAGCCCACTCTTAGGGGGCAATATTCACGACGAATAATAGTCAGTTCACGCGAAGCCTGCGGTTCAGCGACCTCAGGTCCTTTCGAGCGCAGCGAAGGACGGCTTCCGCGAAGCTCTGTTCGCCGCCGACCACGCACGGACCTTCGTTTTCCATCCAGCTCAGGTTTTGGAAGACCAGCCTGACGGCTCCCTGATCGTGCGCTTCAAGGCCGCTGGTCACCTCGAGATGTGTTGGCACCTCTACGCATGGGGGGACCAGGTCGAGGTCCTAGCTCCGATGTCGCTCAGGAGAATGGTTCATCCCTATCGGCGCTCAGACTTTGCTGCGCTCCCTTGAATCGACCGCATGAACCAAAACGTGGACCAAATAGACTTGCGCGCTGCAGGCGCCCCCGAATATAAATCGATTATAACACATTGAATTATATAGATTATTTGACTTTTGATCGGGGCCACTGCAGGTTTCTTTCATGGCTCGCGCATGTCGCACCGGCCTTTTTATTGAAGGAAAGGGATTTTGGATGATCGGATACTTCGGAAAGCAATACGTCCCCATCGAGCCCGACTTCTTCGCTCCGCCCTCCTGGATGGTGGCCCCGCGCCTGATCGGTTGCGTGCTCTGCATGGACTACCGTGGCGCCAGCATCGCCATGGCGCTGTCCGCCACGGAGGCCTACGACCAGTGCGAGGGCGCCTTTCATGGCGTCGACACGCAGTTCCTCGCCGATGGCCACGCCTACATCCATTTCTACCCCCGCTGCGGGATGTGGGCGATGGACTTCGTCTGCGCCCCCAGGGGCCATGGCAGCTCCGTGCTGATCGCAGGCGGTATCCCGGTCGCAGGACTTGAGACCATGCGGGAACGCCGCAAGCCCCATTGTCGCGCCATCCACGACCGCGCCAGAGGCTACGAGAAGCTGATCGCCGATGGCCCCTGCAACTTCGGAGAGGCCTGCGACATCCAGCCCGCCTTGAACGGGGCCTGGCTGTTCGACAAGCCCTTCCGCATCTACCGCCCGGTCGAGCCGATCGTCGACATCCTCCCCGATACGCGCGTCAACGTCAGCAAGGACGCCCACCTGCCGTGGCGCTGGACCTGGCGCAACCCGTCCGTGCTGGCGACGGACGCCTGATGCAGGAAGTTCGCAGCCAGACCGTCCGCATCCCGGCCGACTTCGAACCGCACGCCCGCACCGTCATGGCCTTCGCGGTCAACCGCGAATGGGGCGGCGACCGCGAGCGGGTCGAGCGCGAACTCGAGACCGTGATCAGGACGATCGCCGAGGACGAGCCGGTGCTGCTGCTGACGCCGCCCGACCGCGTCGGGCCGGCGCGCGCCCGCGGCTTTCCCGCGAACGTCGAGGTCGTGCCGGCGCCGGTGGACGATGTCTGGATGCGCGATATCGCGCCGGTCTTCGCCCACGCGGCCGACGGCGGCATCGTGGCCGTCGACCTCAACTTCAACGGCTGGGACAATTCCTGGCGGCGTCCGTCGCGGCCCGGCGACCGGCTGGCGCGCATCTTCGATTTCGGCGTGCCGGTGCTCTCCGTTCCCTTCGTCGGCGAGGGCGGCGCTTTCCTCACCGACGGCAGGGGCCTCGCGATCGCGACCCGAAGCTGCCTGCTCGCGCGCAATCGGCATCTCGCGGAGGCCGACCTCACGGCCGCCTTCGGCTCCATCGGCATGCGCACGACAATCTGGCTCCACGGCGACCGCGACGAGCCGATCACCTCGGGGCACCCGGACGGCTGGATCGCCTTCGCTCCCGATGGCACCCTCCTGGTCGAGCCCATTGCCCGCGGCCGTGGCCGACGCCGGCGCGAACGCGACATCGCCGTCCTGCAGCGCATGGTCGCGAACGGAAGCATCTCTGCGCTCCGCCGATGCGCCCCGCCGGACGCCGACACTCTCGCCGGCGAGCCCGTCGCCTTCGCCGCCACCTATCTCAACTTCTTCGTCACCCGCCGCTCGCTGATCACCGCCGGCTTAGGCGCAGCGGACGACGCCGCTTGTCGCGACCTCGCCGCGCTGTTTCCCGGCCGCGAGATCAGGATGCTCCGCATCAACGCCGTCCTGCGCGGCGGCGGCGGCATCCGCTGCCTGACCCAGCCGGTCCCGGCTCCGAGTCGCCGAGATGGCCCCAAAGGTCTGGCTCGGCCGGTAGAACTCGGCTCACCTTAAACTCAGGCCCATGACAAACCTGTCGATCGACCTCAGTAGATGGTCAGCGGGAACATGCTTCTCGAGTGAGAACTCATAGAACAACGCAGCCTGTTCGAATTGCCAAGCCCCATCATGACCTCATGACCTTCAGTCCTGCCAACTGGACAGACTGAATCACGGATATCTCTGCGCCGCAACAGCCGCCCTTTTTCAACGGAATCGGCCCTTTAGCGACCTGGGGAGATGTCAGCTTTCTTCATCCGGATCATCGACTCGGGGTCGATCGAAGGCCGCCCAATGCTGCTGTAGAAAGGCGCCAGGTCTCGCCTGATCTCGTCAAGGTCGTGGCGCGCCAGATCGCAAGGTCGTGGGAAGGCCGCACTTCGCGTCGGCTCCGCAAAAAGATCGAGATGCTGCTCGCACACCTTAAGCGCATTCTCAAGGTCGACCGCTTACGCGTACGAGGCCCAAACGGCGCGCGCGACGTTCACCCTCGCGGCCACCGCCCAGGACCTTCGCAAGATGGCCAAGCGCTCCGATCCAACCTTTGAGGCCTGCATAGAGGCCAGCAAAGCCGTTCGGACGCATCGCCGCTGCCCCCAATACATCGGATTACTGCCGCCGTTTTCAATGGATTCGGCCAAAAGCCGAACCGGCAAGAAACTAGCAAGCAACCGTGAGTGAATGAATTTCTGCTAGGCTCATAAAGCTGTCCGTCAGCCACTAGTTCGTGTGCCGGATGTGCAAAATATGATACCCTTGGAATCCACAAGCGCGAGGTTCCCAGTCGGTGGAAGGAACTTCCTCTCAATCGTCCAATGATTGATTTCGTAGTAGCTATCGTACGAATTTTCCTTTTGAGAAGGAATATTCAAAATAAATGCGAAGATTGGATTTTTGATCAGGATTTTGAATCGCTCGAACAATGGTCTTTGCCTGTTCGATCCCACCCCACAGCGGTGATGGCAGTTCACGGAAGTGCTTGGGATCTAACTCACCGCTTGAAGTGCTGCCGCTTGGAGTTCGGCATCTAACGCTGGTGCGGGGACAGGCTTGCCGCCAATGACAAGGCGCGGAATCTTCAGCGGCTTGCCGAGCATCTCAAGATCGAATGCGTGGTCGGTGATTGTAACTGCCACGCCACCATAGTGCAGTTGCCGATGATGGTTGGCGCACACGGTCATGACGTTTGACGCCGAGAGCGATCCGATCTGCTTTGTTGAGACCGGCATGACATGGTGCGCCTCGACATAGGGCTCGCCATTCTTCTTGAGGAATCCGATTGGATCGTTGCCGAGCGCCTCGCAGACCTGACACTTGAAGCCATTTGCCTTCTTTACGATGCGTCCCACGGGCCCGCGTTCGATGGACTTGCTCACCCGCAGTTTCACCTCCGGGCTTGCGTTGAGATATTTCGCTTCCAACGCGGCCAATGCATCCGCGTCGGCACTGTCCTCCGGGGATGACGGGAGATCGTCGAGGTCCTCGCCGAGCAACTCCATCACGGCGTGGAAATCACGCGCCGTGATCGGAAACGATGACGACTGGAATCCGTTGAGTAGCAGCCGCGACAAATCCGGACGCTCCGCTTTTAGACGTTCAATGGTCAGTGGGTTCTCGCCGTAGGTCTTCAGGTATCGAATGTTGACCGTCGGCCAACCCGGCGCGCGTTCCGCGCCCGCAGCCCAGAACTCACTCGACGCGCCCGTGCCGTCGAATGCCGCGCTCTCGACTTCACATAGCGCGTAGATGCCGGAGTCCAACGGCGGCTTGCCGCCGCGCTCCACCGCGTTGCGCTGATCGACGCCAACTCGGACGATCCCGAGCTGCCCAGGCGCGAAGCGCGCGCGGTCCGAGGGGCGGATTCCCCAGGTGTCGCGTTCAACGCCCGTCTCCAGGAAGCGATCAATGGCCCATTTCTTCGGATTGCAGACGAACACCCAATATAGCGCGTCGCCATTGGCTTCGGTGAAATTCGCCGGGCTTTCCGAGCCGTCAACGCCAGCGCGGATTCCCGCGACGGCGGCAGCGAGCGCTGCCGGATCGTTGGCGAACTCGTTCCAGACCGTTTCCTCTTCCTTGTTGCCCCGCGTCAAGCCGACCTTGCTATCCGCCGCCGCGTACTCCGGATCGAAGCGCCGGAAATTCATCATCATCATGTAGACGCCGTTCGCGTTCCGGAACGTTTTGGCTTCGGTGACTTCTAGCCCGTGCGCCACGCGCCCAAGGAATGCCGACAGCTCCGCGACTTCCTCGCTGTCCTTGCCAGGTGGCGCTTCCCGAAACCGCAGATACAGGTCAAGCGCTAAGATCAGCTCGTCGCGCGACCACGCGGGATTGCGCTTCCCCACGGGATCGATCTCGGTATCCGCATCTTCGCCGGAATCGGCATCTTGGCTCTGCGCATGAAGGCCGAATGCCCAGGCCTGGACCTGCGCCTCATTCGTGCTCAGATCTTTCTTCCAAGACAGATGCGCCTGTCCCGGCAAGCCCTGCGACTGTCGCAACACCGCCTCGAAGTCACGCTCGGTCCAGCGATGCGTACGGGCCGCTTTCTGCATTTCCTCGACTGGAAACGCCCATGTGCGATCTTGTTGGCTCCAAGCCATAGCGAACGGCTCGGACGCGGCGAGCCCCAGCGGAGGCAGCCCTTCCAGATAGCACGCGAAATCAGTCCGCGACTGAATGTTGCCGAACACCCGGCCAAACTGGTGCATGTCGCCCAACCCGAGCACGGCGGCGGCTTCGGCGTTACTATGCGGCGGCAGGAGGCCCGCATGCTCTTCCGCGCGAGCCTGTAGCCATTCGAGAAGCTGCTCGGTCCGCCTCTGCACAGGCGTGATGGCGCGCGCGGGCGGCTTGTCGGTCTCGTTGGGAAGGCCCAGGGTTCGTCGCGCGTACCACTGCGCGCGTGGCGAGAATTCTTCAGCGTGATCAACGATGATTTGTTCGTAAGACAGCTCCGCGAGATCGGCCTCGGCGAGGGTCTGAAATCCCTGCGTCGGCTTGAGCTTCGCAACCGCCGCTTCCGCCGCGTCGATGAGGCCTCGGTTCTTTAGCTGAATGAACGTGCGTGTGGCGGCCTTGCCTTCGTGTTTCATGACGCCGACGTACTCGCTGACGGCTTGGACAATCTTCTCTTCCGCAGGAGAGAGGTCGGTCAGCTCAATGCCGGTGCGCTGCGCGATGAGCGCGCGGCCCAACTCAGCCGAGCGCGACTTGATCGCCTGACGCAGGTCAGCATCCAAGGCGTGGCGCTGTTCGGCGTTCTTCTCGAACTGCGCCAAATCCCCGAACGTCGAGATGTTGCGGATAATACGTGCGAGGCGCTCGTCCAAGGCATTGCCCTTGCTTGTTGAAGGGCCCCATCATGCCGGAAACCCAATGGCTTGTAATCAAAAACCGCTTGCGCGCGTGGCTTCACCATCGGGCTCTACTCGCTTAACGCTCCCCGAGCCAGCCGATTGCCGCCAAGAGGCGGAACGTCTGTCTCGGCTCTCCGTGTGACGATCCTCACGCTATATGCGTTGAGCCCCACGCCGGGGGCAGCCGATCGCGATTTGGCGCACCTGATCGAGATGAAGGGCGCGATGGCATCGGCGCAGACGCTGCTCATCCTGATGCGCCGGCGCGTGCCGGACGAAGACCGGCTCCACGCCGTGACCGCTGCGATGCTATACGATTTCGGCTCATTCAAGCAGTTCGACTTCATCGCCTTCACGGAATGAGGCGACGATGTTATGCGCGGTGTGAATGATGAACGTGGTGCCGTACTTATCGATGCTTCTTTCACGCGCCAAGTTCCCAGCATCTGATCTTGTAGCGAAGGCAGCGACTATCTAACGTCCCTAACGTACCCTGTACGGAAGGCCGTTATTCTCACTCTGAGGCATCTGCTTTTGCCCCCTGTTCGATCCCAGCAGTTTCATTTCGGCTTTCTCCTCGACCTGAGATATACAGGCGGACTGTCATCCGGGGCGACCTTGCGCTTCTGGACGTTCTGCGATGCTTTCAGTGCAGCCCTGATGCGGCTCTCCGGCAGACGGTCAATGAGATCGATCCGGCGAAGGAGCTTGGCGGCGCGAGCCACCTCGGACCATCGAAGCTCCTTGGTCCAAGTCTTTGTCTGTGATCGCTTCACATCATCCTCCTAATGATGATGCCTACCGTGATAGTCGTGCGGCTTGTGATAACGACGATGCTTCGTCGAGTGATGCTTGTGCCGATGATGGTTGCTGTGCCGGGTCTGATGGCTGTGCTTGAAGCTGTGGTGATAGTGATGGTTGGTCGCCCCGGCTTAAGTTTCCCGTACTATGATGATCGAATTATCGCTCAGCTGTCCCCACGAGAACCTTGCTTGAGATGAAGCGCGCCACTTCGCCGGGGGGGTAATGGCCCTTGGGAAGGCTCCACGACGGGCATAGGCGGCATTTTAGCGCCGCGCGCGCTATGGTGCTACGCCAGATCACGTCCGGCGGCACCGGCTGGGATTCTCCCATAGGGCGACCGCGCGCTCGCGTGCCTCAACGCCGGCCTCGTTCCGACGGGCGGCGTCTACCCGAACCATGTGACCGGCGAGAATCGTATGGACGACCACCGTTCTACGCACTTGCATCTGCCGACGAATGCCCCACACTTTATTACGTCTTGGCTTGACCGCCTTGTTTCGACGGACCCGCAATGCTTAAAAGAAAGCAGATTCGTCCCACGGACAGACCCACCCATCAAACCTCTATGCTCGATAAATCGCTGGTTTCCACGACTTTCAGGGATTGAAGAATGCCTCCTTTTTCGGAACCGCCCCGCTCTCATGGACATAGGAATCGCCGAGGTGCCGCCCTTTCGTCTTGCTCGACGAGTCATCATTTAGATTGCCCCGTTAGCTTCCACGCGCGTCCTTTAGAGGAGAATGAATTTGAATGACTAAGATTCCGAATGACTCGACGGTTGCATCGGTATGGCCTCATCTAGCTGAGCAACGGATTTACGTCGCAGGCGTGCGCCACAAGATGCTCACATGTCAAAAGCAGCACGGCAATGCCCACGTCCGCATAGGCATAACGGGATCAGGACAGCAGCCGTGCTATCGCGTGTTCTACCTGACCCCATCGGGGACGGAAGTGATCTATGGCTCCTATTGGGACACACACGATGCATTTGAAAACCCCGATGCCGTGACCAACAACTGGAGCACTGCGTCCATGGATTTTGATAGCGTCGATACGTTTCTCAGAGAGAAAGTTGCTCTAAAGAAAGCTTAATCGCCGCAGCGTGTCAGGAATCACGTGACCCAAAGCTGGGGGCGGCCTTTCGACATCCCGATCAACCTGCCGAACGGCAGAAGCTGGTGACCCTGCTGGATGCCGGGGAATACATCTCGGGGCTGCCAAAGTAGGCTCAGAAGCGGCCAGAATGGCAGGCGGCGGCCGAGGCCCTGTTGCTGGTGATCGGGCGCGGTATTCGCCCACATCGGCATTATGCGAGCCATGAACGCGGGCGAGCCCACGATGGGTCGATACGGCCAGAAAGCGCGCGAGCAATTATAGCGACCGCCCCATCTTTGTCTGGTGGAGAAACCGCGAGTCCGGATCACCCCCTGGGATTGGCGATTGACGATTCGACCCGAGGATTGTTCACGCCACGTTACCGGGCGAGACCAGGATCTCGCTCGGCGAAAATGCCGCCCAGCTTGCGCGTAATCAAGCTCGCGAGTTTAGGACGAAGTCGCACCAGAGACCACGTTGGAATTTTTCCGCTGTAAGCGGCTGCAATCTACAATCAATCAGCGGCAGTAAGCGTGATGTCAACCGAAGTCCTCCAGCAACTGTCGGGTTTTCCGCGTCGGCTCCCTGAAACTCACAAGCCTCACATCAAGTTCAAAACGCGACATTGTCGTCAGAGCTCGCCGGATGGCGGAGTCAATCCACTCGTCCTCGTTGCCAAAGGCCCCCCCGCCAAGACGGGTGAGCAAGACCACGTTCGACATGCGCAGCTGCTTGTTCATGACGGCCGCCAGCAAGGTGGCCTCATAGGCCGCCTCCAGAACGAGCGATGCGAAGGGCTTCCAGTGGACCGACGGAACATCGCTGTAAGCCACCGGAAGCGCCGAGCAAAACACCTGCGACACCCGTGGTCGCTGCGTGCCCTCGGCGTCCGTGACCTCCACGCCGCTGTGCACACCGACGCGCAGCCTGGCCCGCAGCCTATCGAGTTGGTCCGGCGTCAGCCCCTCCAGGTGCCTTGCAATGGCGTCAAGTCCGGCGCGGGTGCTCAGGGCGTAGCCATTGGTCATCTGCCACAACGCCTCGGCCGGCCGCTTCAGATCCGCAGCGAGCGCGTCACCAATGTCGGCCAGTCCGTCGAGCTGGCGCGTTGCCGTCTGTCCAAAACTGTCGCCAACCGGAGCGAAGTAATTCCTGTAGATCGTCGCCGCCCCGGCCGCGATGGCGCACGCCGGACCCTGGGTCGGGTCACCCTGATAGCGGGTAACCCCGTCCTCGGGAGTCACCCCGGGGCCGGTCATCTCCAGCAGGTTGAATTGGGAGGCGACCTGGAACAGGGCACCGGCGTTCTCGGGCAGGCGATGCATTCCTCGCACGTCGCCGCTGACGGCCGACAATTTCAGCCGACCTCCCACGGCACCGAGGGACATCACCCGCTCGCGCAACGACTGTAGCGACATCAGCTCGAGCTCGCCGATGCCATAGCTCTTCCCGTTGACCAGGGAGTGAAGCTCACGTCCCTCCACCTTGAGCCTGGCGCGCGTGTCGGCGTAGGTGCCCTCGCGGAAACCCGTCAGGCGTTCGAACCAGTCCATTTCTTCATCTCGCTCAATACGTCGTCCGCCAACCGGAAGTCCCCGGGCTTGCCCTTGGCAACGGTCCTTACTCCTGCCTCTTTCAGCTGCTGCCGCTTGCTCTTGATCTTTCCGTCCTTCTCATCCTGGCCAAAATCGTAGATCAGGAGATAGACGCGAGGGTGGATATTCAGCTCCACCTTCCCCTCTGCAACCTGCCTGACGAGATCATCGACCGGCCGGCCCGGGATTTGGCTGCTGATCTCCACCAGATTCCTGCAGACCCTGACGTAGCCCTCGATCAGGCCTTCCTGGGTTTCCTCGGCCTGAATGAATTGCTCATACTTCCTGACTTGAGCGATCACAGCGCTCAAACGCTCCGGAGGAGTAAGGCTTTTCACTCCCTTGGGAAGCTTTTCCAGGCCCCACAATTCGGGATTATCAGCGCATTTCGCTTCGCAGAAGACCAGCTCGGCCTTGCCCGGCTTCCCCGGCACCAGGACGGCGATGTCCATCCGCGGCGCGGACAGATCGCCGTTCTCTCCGGCCTTCGTGAAGGCGATCTCGAGATCAACGACCTTGGGCTCTTTCCTAGCGATCTTGTGCACGCCGCTCTTCTCGGGCCCGGCAAATCGCGCAGCCGTCTTGATCAGCTGCGGCAGGGTGAGCTTGGACTCATACTCGGTATTGATGATGTCTTCGGGCTCGAGATCAAACTTCGTTCCATTGAACGACACATACGGATCTCTCGTCTCGAGCGCCGGCTTCACCAGGTACTTGTAATGGATAGCAAGGCGGGGCTCGCTGCCGCTGCTGCCTTTGCCAAAGCCAATCTTGAAGACGCTCTGACCTTTGACGTAGGCATTCAAGTATCCGTTCCGGACCGCCAGCAACAGGTCCTTGCTCTCCAGAACCTCTCTCCACCAATAGTCAGTCGGGCTCGCCGCAAGCTTTTTCAAACCTTCGATTTGCGAGCCCGAAAGTCCGCGCTTGAGGAAGTTCAGTTCAGACGTCAATCCATTCGCCATCGTTTGCCAATTCCACGTTGCCGAAGAGATCCGGAAACCGTAGCCGTTCAAATGTATGGATGGGGATCAGGCGCTTCGCCGCAACGGCGGCGGCAAGGCGCTTCAGGTCGGTCGGGCCGGCGTGTCCCGAGGTGTGTATCGTTTCGAACGGGATGCCGCGGCGTTCGCAGTCGGCCTTCAAGGCCGCTCCGGACTGGCCCTCGACCAAGTAGCCATCCCATTGCGACCAGAACACCCGCGCTCCCTTGAGCGCGCCCGCCCGATCGAGATCGGACATCATCCAGCCCCGAAACAGCATGACCGAACGCGGCGCAGTTTCGGCGAGCTGCCCGGGCCAGATTCGAAAGCCGCGATACCCATCGACCAGGGGCGCAATCCCCTTGGCCTTCAACTGAACGCGCTGCCATTGCGGGATGTAGACCGCGAGATTCGACCAGCCCGGCGCGGGCTGGGGGATGCTGTCGCGTCCCGTGGCCTTCAGCACCTCGGCGGCATAGGCATCGATGAGAAGGCTGCGGCTGGTTCGCTTCGCCGCGCGATAGACCGTGACCACCCGGTCGATGTTCTGGGCCGAGCAGGCGACCAAAGCGAGGCCCTCGGTCTCCTGGAAGCGCGTGACGAAAATCTCCTCGAGGTTCTCCTCCGACGGAAACGTCGCGTTGTCGGCCAGGCGGCCGAGGCTCGATCCTTCCATCAGCATGAGGTCGATGTCGCGGGGCGGATCGCTGATCAGCGCGTCGAACAGCTTGTGCTTGCGGCCGTGGGCGCGCAGATCGCCGGAATAGAACAGGCGCTTGCCGCCGGAGGCGATTTCCATGGCATAGGCATCAAAACCCGAATGGTCGACGAGACGGGGCGTGATGGTGAAGGGGCCAAGCTGTAGCGGCTTGCGATGTTCGAGGTGATGACTTGCCCTCAAAGCCACGGCATCGGGAACGAAATCCGCGGCCGCACGGATGATGCTCTCGGTCGCCTGTCCCATGATGAGCGGGACCGCGGCGTTAACCTTCGGCACCAGCCCCCAATGGTCGCGATGACCGTGCGACAGCACGATGCCGAGCAGGCTGGCGCTGGGGACGGAGAGCCCATCGACGTCGGGCAGAGGCGTGGAAGCGAGGTCCTTCGCGTTCAACGGCAGGCCGAGATCGAGCAGGATCCGGACCCCCTCGCTCTCCAGCTCGATACATGTGCCGCCAATCTCTCGCGTGCCCCGATGGATCCGCAATCTCACTACGCGACTTCGCCCCCGCTCATTTCACTTTTCTTATATTCAATCGAGGCCCCGAGAAATTTACACGTTATGGAATATTTTTGAAAAATATTTTCATGGCGAAGCCCCCCACCCGATGTCAACTAGATGCGTTGCAATGGCCGGTCAATATGGACGAACGCACAACCTTCGCGATCGGAGACATCCACGGATGTTTCGACGAGCTCAGGGCTCTGCTCGACATCTGCCGAAGCAGCGCGGGCGACGCCGCGCACGATTTCGTCTTCCTGGGCGACTATATCGATCGCGGGCCCGCCTCCGATCGCGTGATTGCCTGTCTGATGGAGGAGCAGACCAACGCCCCCGCGCGATTCCGCTGCCTCATGGGCAATCACGACCACATGCTGTGCCGCGCCGCGGACCCGGGCCGCTCCGATGCCGATCTCGTTCAATGGTGGGCAAACGGTGGCGAGCAGACACTGGAGGCCTACGGCATCGAGGACCCCGCCGATCTTCCGGCGGAGCACCTCGCATGGATACGGGCGCTGCCGCTTCATATCAGCGATGAGCACCGTTTCTTCGTTCATGCCGGCGTCAGACCCGGCATTCCCCTGGACGCCCAATCCGGGGATGACATGATGTGGATACGCGAGCCGTTCCTGTCCTCAAAGCTCTGGCATGGCGCTCTCGTGGTGCACGGCCATACGCCCATGACGACGCGCGCTCCCGACGTTCGCGCCAATCGCGTCAATCTCGACACCGGCGCCTGCTTTGGCGGACCGCTCACGGCCGCGGCGTTCGGTGCGGGGCAGCCGGGGCCGTTGTTCTTCGTCAACAGCGACCGTTTGAGGTTTGAACTGCGACCCGCCTAGATGCGGACTATCTCGGCTGGATCTTAGCAAATGTGAGGTTGCAACGCAGACCGGGCGTCCTTCCACCCTCCTCGCTCTTAGCCTTCTCATCTCTGACCAGCTCCCGCCGGATGCGGGACTCCATACTACGCTGGCCGCGACACACTCAGCGGTGCCATTTTGACAGTGCAAGCACTTAGCAGGTTCCGCTCGACTTTTGCGACGCGATCATCGCCGTCGCCGACCGGCTTGCCGCTCAACGCCAGCTTTCGGGTGAGGAAATCCGTAGGATCGTTGCGGCATGCGATTGGTGTGGCCTCGGAAGTTTGCCATGAGATAACTTTACGGTGCCGATCCACGGCATCGCGTGATGTTGCTTGTGCCAGATAGTCACCAAGTCTCGTCGCAGGGCGGCATGGTCACAGTCCGCCCCTCGATCCCGTCTGCGGCGCTCCGTGCAAGTCGCTTTTTCATATCGGCAGGTCAGGGCGAATGGTTGCCAGCCTTCTCCACCGCCCAAGCACATCATGCGCATGCAAATCGCCCGTCATGCCGATCGCGACGCGAGGCGACAGACGTGGACGATCCGAGCTCGTGCCGTCATCGCGAGGATGTACGATAAACTTAGACGATATGAGACCGCTTGGACTTGGGCCACCTATCTTGGCGCCGTGCGGCCCGCGTCTGACCTGCCCCTTACCGTCAGCGAGACCCAGATGTTCACACCGGAGCAATCTACCCCGATTTCCGATGTGACCTGGCACCGGCTTCTTCGCCGGCGCTTCCTTCGCCTGCTTCTTGCCTTGAATCGGCATCAGCATTTCCTTCTAGCCCGCCGCCGTCTTGCGCGGCTTCTTGGCGGGCTTTGCTGCCCTCGCCCGTGCAGACTGAGTGCCGAAGGAGTTCAATTTCGAAGCCGAAACACACTCGGCGGCCCGTTTTCAGTTTCAGCTTCCCGGAACCGCTTGTGCCGTACCGTCTATTGCAGCTATTGGAGGAATTGTTATTGGAATTGCGGGGCGCAATTGGTCGAAATCAGTTTGAGAGCCAGCCAGTATTTGTGCGAGTCCTGCACACTGGAGCAAGGCAAACCAATGACGGCTTTGGTTCGCATGATGCCAACTTCTGTTGTCCTGTTCGACAAGCTCGTCGGGGACGAGTGGTGGGGCTGTCCGCGATGCTTCGAGCCAAAATTCCCGGTTAAGCCACGCAAGAAGGCTACAAAGAATGACGAGGCTAAGGCCCTACCGCCGGAGCAAACGTTCGAGCAGAAGATCGAGAAACCCATAACCGAGTCGACTGACACCGATCAGGGCAACGTCGTTCGCCTGATGCGCCAGAGATCCGGAGGTCGCATCGAGCAGTACGGTCTGCAAGACTGGTGGCAGAAGGATTTCGACGAACTGGAGCGAGAATACATCCGAGATATTCATCGCTACCACGATGGTCGCGAACGCGACGATGCGGATACGATGGCCCGCCATGTCATTCTCGATAGCGGATTTGCGGACGCGGTTCCTTATGACGAACAGACGTCGACGATCGACGGCGGGGACGTCCCGCAAAGGCTTCTCGGCGAAAGCGCGGCGGACTTTCTGTTCCAGAAGGCGCAAAGCATCTGGTCTGCGAAAGGCGAAAGCGGATACGGCGTAGATCTTGCGCTCCGGTTCTTGGAAAAGGCGGCGACGCTGCTCGAGGCGGGCAACCTTGCCCAGCGTTTCGTTCTGGGTGGTTTCAAAGTCGAGTGCCTCCGGAGGATTTTGAAGGACGACCAAAGCCATGCCGTTAGATTCGAAGCGGCATGCCGTGATCTCATTCAGTTCACAAAAGATAAGGACATGAAGAAGCATTTCCGCGGCCGGGCGGCCAGGTCGGCGGGCATGTTCCTGGCCAGCCCCCCGAGTGCCAACGCCGTTGTCCATCCCGGATACTTGCGTCTCGCGCGCCACCTCGAGGACGCGGGTCGTCTCGAGGAAGCGGTCGAGCTCTATGAGGAAGCCGCGTCCGGTGGTTGGGCCGGCGCGAAATGGGACTTCAACATCTCCCGCCTTCGCAAGAAGCTGGGCGCAGTGAAGTTGCCATTCCCCACCAAAGACCACAATTTCTAATCTTCCAAAGATCCATAGCAGATGATTCGCGTCGGTCGTTAGGAACGGGAATTAGTCAAGCGAATGGACGCAGGTAGCCGCGGCGATGGGCCTTCGGGACAGCCCCCAGCTTCGCGCATGGAGCGGCGAGCGAACAGGCCGCGCATGAAAAGGGAACCAGACAGCCGCTTTGCGTGCTAACCGTCTGCTATGACCGAAAATGTCGCAGACGCCCTGTTCGACCAAAGAAGGCGAGACCACCAACGATCTCTACTCGCGCAGCTTCTCGATCTCGCTTACCTCGGCCGCATCAGTTCCCTCCTGCTCCTGCCCAGCGACATAGTTGCAATTTTCTTGTGCGCCAAGGCGGCAAACCGAACAAACGAGGAACGCTTCGATTGTTCGCTGGGAATCTTTGTGTCATTTTGAACGAAAGTGGCACAGCGATTCGGGGGTACCGTGAAGCAGAAGAAACTGACAGCATTCACCCGACTGAGTCGCCAAGCAGGATTTTCCTTCGAAGAATCAATTGAGCACATCGAGGTTTCGCGCAGCACGGGCTACCGCTATCGGACCGGCGCCAGTCGTCCCAAACCCGCTGCGATGAAGTTGCTCGCCCAAGCCGCGGCGGCAAGGATGGCGAGTACCCCTGGCTGGTTTACCTTTATCGATCTCTTCGCGGGAATTGGAGGTTTGAGGAAGGGTTTTGAGAGCATTGGCGGACGCTGTGTATTCACGTCGGAGTGGGACAAATACAGTCAGCAGACCTATGCCCAGAATTTCCCTGACAACCACCCGATCGCAGGTGATATTCGACCTTTCTCGAAGAAGCCTTCCCTGATCCCCTCACACAACGTCCTGCTTGCAGGCTTCCCCTGCCAGCCGTTCTCTTTGGCAGGAGTGTCGAAGAAAAACTCTCTCGGTCGTCCGCACGGCTTTTTGTGCGACACCCAGGGCACGCTGTTCTTCGACACTGCACAGATCATTGCCTATCACGAACCCGACGCTTTCGTCCTCGAGAACGTCAAGAACCTGATGAGCCACGATGGAGGCAAAACCTTCGGCACAATCATGCACGTCCTTCAGGAGGAGCTGGGATATCAGGTCCAGGCGCGGGTCATCAGTTCGGAATCTTGGGTCCCGCAGAAGCGTCAGCGTGTCATCATCGTCGGCTTCCGCAAGAAGAACGACTTCGACCTCAACGCGCTTGTCCTGCCTGACCCTTCCCTGGGACCGAAGCTGGGGACCATACTGGAAGAAGAGGTCGACCCGAAGTACACACTGACCGAGCACCTCTGGAATTATCTGCAGGATTACCGGAGGAAGCACGAGGCCGCCGGCCACGGTTTCGGATACAGCCTGTTTGGGCCAAACGACGTTACCCGCACGCTGTCAGCCCGATATCACAAGGACGGTTCGGAGATCCTTATTGCGCAACCCGGAAACCGCCCCAGGCGCCTGACCCCGCGCGAATGTTCTCGACTCATGGGTTTCGATGAAGAAGGAAAGCCATTCAATATCCGCGGCGTGTCAGATACGCAGCTCTATCGCCAATTCGGCAATTCGGTGGTCGTACCAATGGTCAAGTTCGTTGCTGAAAACATGAAAGACCACCTGGCCAGAGCGGTGCAGCCGGGCGCCGAGAGACAGCGGCGTCTAGCCTTTGGCTGACATCGTATCCGCCGAAGCAAGAAGCCGGATGATGTCCGGCATTCGCGGCAAGAACACAAGGCCAGAGCTAATCCTGCGGAAACTGTTGCATGCGCGCGGCTTTCGCTACCGGCTTCACGCTAACCTTCCAGGCAAGCCTGACCTCGTCTTTCCGAAACACAAAGCCGTGCTCTTCGTTCACGGTTGCTTCTGGCACCGCCATGAGTGCAGCATCTTCAAGTGGCCCGTCACGCGCGTGGAATTCTGGCGCACCAAAATCAATGGCAACTTCGAGCGCGACCAGCGGAACGTTCAGAAGTTGCTTGGACAGGGCTGGCGTGTTGGCGTTGTATGGGAGTGTGCAACCCGTGATCGGAAACGGCTTGATACGATCGCGAACAAATGCGGCGCCTGGCTGAACTCCAAGCGGGATCAACTCGAAATCGAGTAACTATTTGCCGAACATGTGCGTGAGATGCCAAGCCCAGGCCTTCGGGTCCGGCGTCATGGACGCGTGTTTGGGCGGCGCGGGGACCTTCCCCGCAAACGGCTTCAGAAGATCATTACTGCCCTTGCCGCCGTGGATCGTCGCGACGACTATTTTTCCGTCGGCGCCAACCCCCCACATCCCCTTGTCGAAAGCCCAGTGGTGTGAACGACAAAGCGCGATGCCATTTCTGGCGTCGTCTGCGCCCTTCTTTGAACGAGGAACGATATGGGCGGCTTCGACCTCGCAGCCCTTCGCAGTGACAAAGCCCGCGCCACAGAGAGCGCATTTGTTGTCATAGTATTTTGAGGTGAGCTTCTGAAAGGCGCGGCCGCGGGCAATCCGCTTCGACCGCGTCTCAACCGACGCCGCCTCGTTGTCGAAAAGATCGAGAGGCTTTTTCTCGTGCGTCTCCTGCTCTGCCTCGGCCTCATCGAGCTCTGATTCTGAAACCGGCGGGTCCAGCGGGTTGACGACGCCCCATCGTTTGCCGCTTGATGCCGCGAGCACAGCCTTATGCTTCTGGGAGCCCCTCTTGAGCAGGGTCAGCCGGTACAGCGACCTGTCTTCCAGACTTCGCTCGATCATGAGGATGTCATCGCCCGCAGCCTTGTCACGCAGCGGCCCGAGGTTGCCTGTTATCCGTCGTTCCGGTGAGCGTGCGCCGCCCCAGGTCTGGAACTGGTAACGGGTGTTGACGGTGGCCACCTCTTGACCGCCCACGACGAGGATCGCCCTGATGTTCTCGTCGATGGTGGGATTTGCGGCCGATGTCTTTCCCTGCAGCTGAGGGAAATAGGGATCAAGGTCCTTAGGAATAACCATGCCGCCCTGATGTCCGGCGGCCTGCCCTGTATCATTTGGTGCCAGCTGCTTGAAAACCGGCTTGTCGAATTCGAGTTCGTCCACGGCAAATCCCCCTGCCGTGAGAGCCGTATCTGATTCTTTGCTTTCAGAGTCCGACCGGTTGCACTAGCCATTGGTTCAACCCACAGGTCTGCCCCCATGCATCACGCCCCCTCCGCGCTTGCAGGAAACTCAGGTTCGAGCCGAAGTACCGCGGGCTAACAAGCCGCTTGTCGAGAGCGCCGAACGCGGACAATGATTGCAATAGATCGCGCCACGTCGGGGTTTAGGCGAGCCTGCTGGCATAAGAAACGCAGTCCTTCAGGAAGCGGTCTATGTCGCTGGCGTCAAGCACCTCAAACACGATACCACCACCGAGCTTGTTCAACGATCTCATGAACTTTCTGAAGTTCTGCTCGGCCCCGGTGACCCACGGCTCGGACTTCATAAGCTCAAGAACAGCGGAGGCGATACTACGGCGGCTCGTCATCCAGATCCGTTCGACGAAATTGCTCCGGATATCGGCAGTCTTCAGGATAAGGCCCAGAGCTTCGTCGGCATTATCCGGATTGCAGGTGCGGGCGATCTGGTAATTCCACCAGAGGCGCGACATGGCGTTGTCATCACGTATCCTTGTCTGACCTGATGCGAAGAAATGGTCCTCGACCAGCTTCGGAATGGCCGCGTCGCCGGCCGTTCCTATCCAACGGTCGCGCGAATAGGCAAAGGCCTCGATGTGGGTGAGCCGGACCCAGATGCGTTCCTCGTTGGCAAGTGTCGGCGACAAGTTTGCGAGCGCTTTCCCGACAATACGGGAATTGGCCATATCGATCGCCGCCACGCTTCGTGGTGTGCTGTGATCTATCGTCGCCAGCAGCGCGTCGTCGTAGTCAACACCCAGTCCGATATTCCAGCCCGGATCATCGGCAAGATCGGCGAAACCGTCTGTCCTGTACCGGGCGTTGTTGCCCTGCACGCCGGCCTTCGCCTGGGTGAGAGCCTTGTCGGAAAGATATTTGAGCTGTGCAACCATCTAGATCGTCCCGGCGACAGATATGACCTTCTTCAACGGTGCCCTCAGCAGCTTCTGTGCGGTCAGCAGCGGGGTATCGTTGCGGTTGGCAGGATCGATCCCAAGATCGTCGCACTTCGCCTTGAAGATCCTGTACCAGTTCATGCCGGTCGCGGTCGTGTCCCCGCTCTGCAACAGTGCGAGCACCTCCATGACTGCAGGCATGTAGACTGACCCCAGCAGGATATTCCGGGCAGCCGGCACATTCCGCATCTCAGCAAGCTCCTTGTGCGTCTTCGGTTCGGCAAGGATCGTAATCCGGTCGCGCAGCGGGTCGACCTGGACCATGCCCGGCTCGATCCCCTCGGCAACCGCAAGCTCGAAGATGCTTTCGAACGGCTTGAATTTCTTCTTGTCGATCGAGAACCGGAATTCGGGCCCCAGCGCAACAACAGAGCCTTTGGGTAGATCGACCGCCGTGCCGAACTCCTTGTGAATAAGCGCGCTGCTGAAATTCTGGACGGGTACAAGCGTCCACACCGCGGGACGGATGGTGACAGTGCCGAAAAGCTTCGCGCCGTCGAAGTGCCTTTCACTGCGTCCGAGGGGCGCCGGCTGGAGAAAATTGAAATAGGTCCGCCGGCAAACCACAAAGTACCCGGTAGCAGCCTGCTGGTTCTGAATCAGCTTTTCTAGATCCGCTGACGCCAGCTCCAGCTCGGCGGTGAGCTTAAGCTCGCCTTCCGCCGTCATCTGCTGGACAAAGGAGCAACGAAACTCGCCGGTGACATAGTCGGATGAGAAATCGCTCAGGACAGGGTGAGGATACCTCATGCTCTCGTTAAGTTTCATGAGGGTGTTTCCTCAGCAACCGGCGCGACGACGGCATCCAGTTCAATCGGTCCCGTATAGGGACTGTCGAATTCTATATCGAGGCCCACGCGCTCGCCTCGCTTGCAGGCGACCTCAATCTTTCCGCTAATCAGCGTGCCGCCGGAAACCGCGGTTACCGCCAGCTGGTCAGGGTTGCTCAGGCCTGTAGCTTCCACCTGCACACTCACCAGGCCCGCGACGGGAGACGTGAAGAATATCCGTCGCTTCCTGCCGGCAGTCCCGTCAAGCAGCAGATTGCGCTCGCCCTGCAGCTCGATGCTCCTTGCCCGCGGCTGTGGCCTTGGCGGCTTCGGTCCGGGACCGGGCCCCGGGCCAGGTCCAGGCTCCGGCCCTGGCGCCGGTTCGGGTGGTAATGGTCCGGGCCCCGGGATCGGCGGATCATCATCCTCGCTTGACGGACTCGCCGCCCTGCGCGGCCTTGGTGGCGATTTCTGTATTGCCGTCGGTTTTAGTACGCGGGGATCGGTCTCGGGACCCGCGTCGTCCCATTCACGGGTCGCATCCGAGGCAAAGAAGTCATTGAGTTCATCAAGCTCCATGCTGCTGCTCGGCTCGGTCTTTGCGAGCTCTCGGATGCGCTGGCGGATCTGCTTTGCAAGCCGCTCGAAGGCACGCTTGCCCTGTGCCCGGAGCTGCGGATCGGTGATCCGGTCGGCCGACAGGTCATCATGCGCCGGGTTTTCCAGACGCTTGAACCATTCACCTTCAGGCTTGCCGTCCGGCTCGATGACGACAGCGAACTCACGGTGGAGCGGGAAACGTTTGAAGGGCTCGTTGAATTTGGCGAGGTTGTCCGTGATGTACATGCCGTTGCGGATGATGCCGATCGTGTAGCCCAGGCCGTCCCGCAACAGCACGCGCATCTGCACCTTGCCCAGCCCCTGCACGTCCAGCATCGTGAGGGTCGTCTTTTCGTCGATCAGGCAGCCGTGCAGTGTTCTGGCGGTGTCGAAGGCAACACCGGCGTTGGTGAGCTTCACGGCTTCGAGCACCTTCGGATTCTGAAAAAGTGCCTGCAAGGTGTTGCGGTTGATCTTTATGGCGCCGTTGTCGATCTCGAATTCCATCTCCCGCCGCTCGATGGCAGCGAAGAAATTGATGATGATCGCCGCGGCCATTTCGTATCGCCAGTCGGCATCATCATCCCGCATGCAGATCGAGAAGATGGAAGTGCCTTGCGTATCGCGGAGTAGCCATCCCGGTATTTCAGCCGGATTGTCCAAGGGCAGGTATCCGTCGATCTTGCCCCAGTAGCCCTTGCGCCGTCTTGGCTTCCCCGCAGCATCTGTATGCGAGATGAAGAGCGTCTTGCCCATGCAGAGCACGTGCTCCACTCCCTGGTCGTCCTTGTAGCGGGTCGAGATGAACGCAGTCTGGATGTCGGACACCGCAAGAGCGGCATTCTTGCCGATACCGAAGGAGCCGCCGGAGCTGACATCTTCCTTGGCACTGACGCTGTCGGACTTGGCAAGTGCATGGAACGGATATCCTTCCTCGCAGGGACCACGGACGCCCGTGGTGTTGAAGTCGGAAATCCTCAGTATCCGGGTTTCCGGCGCCTCAAGCGCGCGCACGGCTTGCTGGAAGAAACCCTTTTCCTTTTCGTTTTTGGGTCGGTCGGCCTTTTTCAGGCACAGGCGGGCGGCCTCCCGGAAGGCGGCGATGGACGGGAAATCGTCGGACTTGATTGAGAGGACGTCAAAGGTAAGGCGGACCGGACCGGTGTGGTCAAGCCTCGCGTCCCTGCTGTTCTGTCCGGTTTCGCGGGCCACAGCAGTAAACGGCTTGTCGCGGAAGTTCTCTACGCCGGGATCGCTGAGCCCCTCAGACTCGCCACCTGTATTTTCCAGAAACTCGAGCCCGATCCTTGCCACCCCTTGCGCCCCCGTTATCACTGCCGCGTTGCCAGCAATTCTTCTTTGGAAACAATAGGCTGTTTCAACGCGCGGTTGCAAGATGGGGAAGCCAGGCACATCGTCGTATCCGGCCGGGTATCTAGGCTGACCGGCCCCGCTGCTGAAGGTCGATCGGCGGACAACGCCGCACATCCGCGGCATTCCCGCACTGCTGCTCTCAGGTCTCCAGCTCGACACCTTCCGGAAGATCGTCGGGATCGAGCTTCATCTCCAACCGAAAACCATGTAGCGTCGCCCGACGGTGGCTGAACCGTGTGCCATGCATCACCACGAACCGGAAGCGGCCCCCCACCATCATCTGCAGGATCGGAGGGAGCGCGTCGTCGGGCAGCGGGAGCAATCCCGTGATCGGATCGCCGTAGCCGTCGAGCGATCCGACGGCCAAAGGTTGCAGAGTCTTGCGCGCCTCCGCCTCCAAATCCTTCGACGGCAGGAACGTCAATTCAGTCCGGTCTGTCCTCAAGCCCTTCGGATGCAGCAGCCTTCCACGTACCTGAAGATGACGGAATTCGTGATAGGGATCGATCGCCTGCCGGTCCGTGTTGAGGCTGAGCGAGTAGCCCCAATGCCAGTCCTCGATCGTGACGACGTAGTAGACATCCGGCTCGCGCGGCCTGCGCCGCCGCAGCTTCCTCCTAGTCGGCTTCGGATCGGCGGCCATGAGGATCCCACTTCTCGCCCCAGCAACATCAGGCTATCCGAATCGGCCGTAGCGCGAAATCGTCCACGGCTGCCCGGATCGCCGCCAACGTGCCACTCGGTTTGAGAACGCCTCGGCTCCCGCCCCGAAGTCGGCGCCCAGCGTAACGCCAGCCACTTCTGGAACGGAGCCATGACCCTCATTCGACCGCTGGCATCGAGGCGCGAGAGACTGTGCACACTGGATCGACGCCTAATCGATCATTTGACTGTCAATCGGCTTGAGCTCCTCCGCCGCTCCTCCGTTAGGTCGTCGACGGGAAAAGCGATACCGCTACCCGCTCGGTCTGCAGACCGGCCGGTCGCAGCAGCCGCCCCTTCATCTCCACGTCCCGGTGCTCAGCCGACGCAGCACCGCCTGACGATCCTGCGGGTCCGAGTACCCCAGACACCGCGTTTTTCGCCTCTCGGGAGTTATGGGAAGCTAAGAAAAGATCGATGCCGCGTGGAAGGCTCAGGACGAGGCCATCCCGAGTGACCGTAGAGCCGGTCTGGCCACTTGGAGATGATCAATCACCCATGGCGGCACCCAAACGCTGCTGAGAGCCCCTTTTTCTCCGACGAGAAAGGGGTCGCCTGGCGATCCGTCGACCCGCCTCTCAGAGCGCCGATGGATCTCGGCCAGCCGCCGCGAGGTCTGGAAGGACCAGATCCAGTTCCTCATGCTCGAGAATTTTGCCCTCACCCCCAGGTAGGCGGCGGGACCTGCGATGCCTGAATCGGGGGACATCGTGCCGGCCTTCGGCGAGACCTGCCGCGAGCGCGAAATGCTCGCGGGGACAGGTTTGCGGCCCCAATATCGGTCTGCTCAGGCAGTCGCCTTCTGAAGCCGACCCCCCATGGCAGCCGGAGCGTCTTCAGCGCAAAGGCCACAGGGCGGCGATGAACAGACCCGCAATCGTCACACGAAGCAGCAAAGCGGCATAAGGCTCCGTATGTTGGTCAATCATTGGAGCGCTCCTAGAAATGCTACGAAGCGCCCTCAGTCTGGCACGCCCGCGATAATATGCAACGGCGCAGACGGGTTGCAGCCGCAGGGGGACCCGACACAAGCACGCCCAGAAGTGAGTTTGCGCGCGGCAGCGGCTAAGGAGCGAGACTTTCGACAGGAGCGGTTCTCGCGTACTCAGTCGACCTTTTTGCCCGAAGGATCGTCGCGCTACTGGTTAGGCGTTTCTTGGCGATCCGAATGACTTCGTTGCGCCACTGCTCATCGGAATGGATCACCTGGTCGATATCGAAGTCCTGAACGCCCCCAAGGAGCAGCGAGAAGCTGTCGATACGCTTCTTCATGATCTGTACAACGCGGTGGTCGCGTGTTCCGCGGAATGCAGGATAAGCGTATCGGATGCCTTTCTCTGTTACGGCGGCCCAGCTATTCACGCGCCGAAGCCGCCCGTTCCGCTGTACCGTCCTAATCGGACTCGGATCCAGTTCGTAGTGAATGAGATGTCTGCAATACCGATGGAGATCGATACCCTCCGAGAGCTTGTCGGTCACCACCAACACGTCGGGACCGAACGGGCTGTTGAAAACCGAGATCGCCGTGTCCGGCTGCCGGTTGTGAACGAAAATCAGAGCCTCTTTTTTGCTTTCGCTGGGCTCGCATACCGCCAAAACGCGCGACGTTCCGTTTGCACCTGGCAGGAGATCGAGCCGCTCGGCCGACCTCTTCAAGACCTCGCGGCTGGATCTCGAGTGGACCAGCGCATCATACAGACGCATGGCCGCCTCGCCGATGTACTCCGCATTATCGCAGCCTCGCGCTCGCCCGGTGGTGATGGAATGTGCGAGATCCGACATAGCGCTCGGGCTGGCGCCCAGCCAGGCCCAAGTTTGCGTCCTTACAAGATCGCCGCACAACCACCTTATGAACGTTCGCCGCAACTCCTGGCCCACGGCGTCTTCGGATTCGCGGTCTAGCGCCTCATTCCAAGCGGACTCCCAGATCTTCGGAGCGGGCGCAGGATGCTTCGTTATCGCCGGGAGGTTCGAATGCAGGCTGGCGGCGAGTTCTTGTGCGGTCGCGTGATGGTGACAGAACAGCAGCACCTTTTCGCCGCTTTGGAGGACTTCCTTGACCTCCCTGGTCACTGCCGCGACTTTGGAATGGATTCCCACTTCCCTACGCAGGCGGCCCATCGCCGAGAGGTGGTTTCCGACGATTGACTTGGCCGGTTCGCCAAGTTGAATCCTGTCGCGTCCAAGCCTTTCGCTTTCCGCATCGTAGTGTCGCCACCCGACGTGGAAGCGAGGATCATTTCTGGCTCGGCCGGCGCCTTGTGAAGCTACTCTGAGCGCCCGATCCATCCGGAGGATCAACTCCTCCTCCGAAGGGCTGGCTTGCGGAACGGGTATGGACCAGTCTTCGCGGGTGCCGAACGAGTGCTGCTCGTCCGGCAGATCATCGACCCCATGCCGAATGACGAACGGCGCCATCGCTTCGATCGCCGCCTTCGCTCTCCCCACCAGGCGTTCGGCTACGACTTCCGGATTCCGCGTCGTGTTGCCGGAATACAGGTCATCCAGGGTTCGACTGAAGGCGCGCACAGGCGAAGAGGCCTCCTCGGCACCGATCAGGCTCAGCATGCGCTGGAGTTCATCGATTCGGATGCTGAAGGGGGTGGCGGTCAGGATGAGGATGCGTTTTGCGTGCTTGCGCTGCCGCTTCAGGGCCTTGCTGAAGCAGGTCTGATCGCCCTTCGCCCTGTGCGCCTCGTCGACGATCAGCAGATCGCATCCAAGATTGAAATCCGACGAAGCGTAGGAGTGCTTGACCACCTGGATCGAGCCCGTCGTGAGCCTCTCCACCTTGCGCGCCTTCACGCGCGACTCGCGAACGTCCAGATGCGGAGCGCATCTGCCCATGGGAAGAACGTGATCGAGAAGCTCCGCTTCCCACCGCCTTACCATGACGTCGTTCGGCGCGAGTATCCGAACGGAACGACCCTCGCCCGCCGAAGCAACCACCCACGCGACCAGGGCCGCCACGGCTGTCTTGCCGAGGCCGACGTCATCCGCCAGCAGCAATCCTCGCCGTGCACGCTCTCCCAAACTGCCGTTAAGCCGCACGAGGATGTCGGCCGCGGTGTCAAACTGACGCCGCGTGCTGTCGGCAGCCAGCACCCTCCCGCCGTCGGCGCTGGCTTTGATGTACGCGTCCGAATTGGACAGAAACTGCCACTGCTGGGCGCGAAGATTAAGAGGCTCGATCGGCAGCATCAGCACTCCGGAAAATGTTTGAGGCGAATGGCCAGTTCCTCGGCCGCGAGACCGGCCCCCAGCGCGCCGGTCGGACCGGCGGTTCGGTCGCGCTCGGACTGTCGCCGGAACGCCTCCACCAGAAGTTCGCCGTCCCGCCGCAGATGCTTCCGACGGAAGTCGTCCGGCTGCCTTCGCGACAGCTCCTTCACGGCGTCCGCCCAGCTATCCACGACAGCGAGATGCCGTCGTGCCAGCACGAAGGCGGGGACCGCATAACTTTCGGAACGGGAGCCATCTGGCGTCTCGTCATCGCCGTCCTCCGGAAACGCCAGATCATCGATGGCATCAGCGGTTTCGGCCGGATCCTCAGCCGCTGTGCGGCCGCCGTACTCCTCGAACAAAAGCTGGTCCCTGAGAGCTTGCAGCAGCGCCGTGTCTACTTCCGGCAGCAGAGTATTTTCCCGGTCCTCCAGTTCGCGTTCATCGAACACCGGAAGCCGGAGGCATTCGTCCCGGCAGGTCAGCTCGACGACGAACGGAGAGAGCCACGGTCCGCTGTACTGCATGTCTGCACGGCAGAGACCGTCGGCACCGTCGCTCGTCCATCGCGCAACAGGATCCGTCTCGCCGCCCGCACGCAACTCGCCGGAAACCTCCGACGGAGAACCGCAGCGGCATTCGATTCGGATCACTTCTCCGTTCCAGGTCGCGCTGCCCCAGCTGATCAGGGGCGAACTGCGGGTGCCAAGGTCCGCGACTGTCGCGATGTCCTTCTCGTCGTCGAACGGTTCGAGGTGCTCAAACGGCCAGTCGGCCTGTTCGACAGAGACCCCCAATTCGAAATTTTCGATCGTCAGCGCCCCCTGCTCATCTTCGCGACCCCACGCCGCCATGCTGAAGTTCGCCGAGGTAACCAGGAGGCGGCGCGAGTTACCGCGCCTGAAATGGTAAAGCTTGGCGTGGCTCCAGCGGTCGTCGGCCTGACGGTGCCGCACGTGGAACCCATCCGACCGGTCCGAGTCCGCCGGGTCGCGGCCCAGCCTCAGGATGGAGGCTCCAGCTTCGAGCAAAGAGCGGAGCGTGTTCTTTGGCAGCAGCCAGCAACGTTGCCATGGATGACTTTTCTCGATCCAGACGAGCTCCAATCGTTCGGTAGTGCCGCCGAAGTTGCCGCACCATCGGCGAAGCGTCTCCGCGTCCCAAGACCCGACATAGGGCGTCGTGATGGAGGCGCCGGCCGCGCCGTTTCCCGCCGGTGCAATCTTCGCCAGCCCCGCAGCGCCCCAGGGCGTGCGCCGCAGGACAGCGCGCGAGTGCACCCCGGGAACGCTCGCCACGAAGGTGATCGACTCGGGGCATTCGCCGCGCGCGAGCAGCTCTAGGAAAGGATCAAGATTCTGGCCGTCTCCGGCGGAGATGGCCAGTTCACGCACGAAACTGGGCAGGATCCCCCAGGTCGACAGTCTCGCGTCAGACCGTTGAGGCTTCAGCGTGATCAGGGTCCGCCACGCGGACTGGAGCTGCCCCTTCAGCGCCGCAAGCGTCAGGTTTGCGGACGACACGACGATTTCCAAGTAGTCGGGTCCGTCCGGACTGCTCCAATGCAGGAGCCATAGCTTTGAGTGCTGAACCGCCCTTCCGCGACTGCCGACCGTGAGGTGGCGGATCGAGCGCCAAATCCATTGGTATGCGCTGTCGCCTCCGTCCTGCTCCACCGGCTCTTCGCGGGCATTGGACGAAACCACGACGATGCGATCATGCATCTGCCGCAGGCGCCGGTCGAGCTCGATCAGGAAATACTGACGTTCGGCTCCGTCCCCCGCCGGTTCATGGCCGAGCTTCAGAAACAGCGGAAGCGCGTGCTCGACAAGCAGACGCTCATCTCCCCGATTGTAGGTGCTGAAGAAGGCGCGGACCAGGGTGCATTCCGGCGGAGCGTCGGTCTTCAGAAGCGCTTCCCAACCGATAGCCCCCATTTACACGTCCTCGGTCAGGTCGTCGTCCTCTTCGCGAAGACCTGCGGGCATCTCGCGGATTACTCCGCACTGCGTCGCCAGCCGGCAAAGAGACCAGAGCCGAAAGCGGTAGCCGGAGGCATTGGCCAGCGGCGGCATCCGCGGCTCGATCCGCCCGTTGCGCAGCACGAACCACCGCAATCCTCCACCGTACATCTCATGATGCTGCAGCAGGTCCGTGAAGCACTCGACGGGATCGGCGCTCCGGATCGCGTTCGCAAACCTGTGCGCCGTATCGACGTGCCGGAGCGTAAGATCGGCGGCTGTTGGCCATTCTCGGGCGGCAGCAACGAGCTCTTGGCAAACTCGTCCCGCCGAGGGCGAAGAGGCCGCCTCCGCGAGAGGAATCTGACTTTTCCCGCCAAGGGATTTTGCGATCACCTCCATCGCCGCTATCCCGGCGTCGGCCAGGCGGGAAAACCGCGGCAGCAATGCCATGGCGGGCTCTTCGTCCTTGAACAGAAGCCCCAAGTGCCTGCACACCCCGAGATGATCTTTGGCGCCGCACTTGGCGATCTCTAGCGCGACTCTGCGGCGTCTCTTTCCGCCATGGTCCTCGAACACGATAGGGCGAAGCAGATCCACCTCCGGCAGGATCTCGAACTCGTCCCGGGGGCGCGGCAGACTTTCCTCCGCCCGCTTGCCGCTGCGGTCGAAATTGCTCCAGTGCTGCAGCCACCACTTGCATTCATCGCCGCGACCCAGCTTGGCGCTCCTGATCGAAATCCCGTCGTCGCTGAGGTGGCTGGCATTAAGAGGCCAATCCGGAGCGGCCGATCCAAGTCTGGCATCCAGCCACTTGGCCAGCTTGTTCGCTGCCGGGCCTGGCGTCCAGCCGTCGCCGCCGACGGTCATACCAGTCCATTTGCGGAATGCGACGCGATATCCGCCATACGTGCCGGTCTGTCGATAGGCCCGGAATTGGTCGACGGACATTCCGAATCGATCGGCCGAATACCTCCGATTGCTGTAATCTTCGTACCAGGGCTGGATGCGCCGGCGGCCCAGCAGCGGCCGATCCCTCCAGCCATCTTCCGCCAGCCCGATGGTCCTGGCAGCCCACATGAGTTCGAGCGGCCGCAGCCATGCGTACCGCGCGCTCTGCTCGGCCCGGGTGACGACGGACCTGCCTCCGCTCGCCTGGAAGATCTGTTGCGACCGGACGAGACACCAGGACAGGATGGTGACCCATCGTCCGTCACGCACACGATTGGTCAGTCCCGGCGCCACCATCTCGGCGAACACGCTGGTGAGAGCAAGAAGACCGAGCGCGTCACCGCGCCTGACGACGATCGGATCCCAAGGCTCCGTAAATAGCAGCCGTGGCCCTTGGGTCGGTTCACCGAGATGTTCAAACGACATCGATGACCTGCCCAGTTGTCATGAACACCAGCAGCGCCCGCCGGGCGTTGGTCTGCTTCCGGTAGTCGCCGATCTGCTGGCGGTAGTGGCCGATGCCCGACTGTTCCGGAGCCACGTCGCTCTTCCAGTCGACGACGACCTCGATGGCGCCGGCCTCGTCGAATGCGACCGCGTCCGCCAAACCCGAGAGCAATATCTCCTCGCCGTCCCGCGTCTGGCTTCCGAACACCGGCAGTTCAGGAACTAGCCGCGGTCGGAGCACCGCGATGTCCGGCAGCGCGAGCGTCCGGAGGACCGTGCCGGCCAATTCCGCGGCACAGATGCCATCCTTTGGGTCCAGCGCGGGCTCGTGCCCCATCTGCCGGATCAGGTCGGCGGCCCGGACATCCAGGCCGGATTTCGCGTCCTCGGCTTCGCCGGTCAGCACCTCCTCGATCAGCTTGTGGAGGATGGTGCCGCGCGTCGAGCTACCGAGGACGGCGGCCGGAGCAATTTCGACCGCTTCCGGAATTTCGGCGCTTTCTATCTTGGCTCCCCCCTCGCCGACCTGATCGAGTTCGCTGCGGCTCGGACGGCGCCACGTCACGACCTTGCGGCCGCCGAAAATGGCGGCTGCCTCTGCGGCGAAGATCTCCCGGCTCTGTCCGTTTTCCTGCGGCGACGCAGTTCGCTCCTTAGCGGTGCCAGTGTCCTCGAGATCGATCGGCGGCAGTTCGGCAACGCCGAGATCGACGAGCTTCGCCCAGCACTTGTCCGACAGAGCGGCGGAATGTCTGGGCAGGATCAGCAGGTCGCGTGCGCGGGTCGCGGCCACGTACCAAAGCCGCACGCGCTCGCGCCGCTGCTCCTCCTCGGCGCGGGCCTCGATGCCGGCATAGTCAGCGGGGCAGTTGCCGAGGATCGGGATCGAGAACAGGCTCTTCGAGCGATCCTGCACCAGGCCGGATTCGGACTTCGGCGTGCCGGTCATGTTGATAGGGATCACTATCGGCCATTCTAGCCCCTTGGCGGCATGCACGGTGATCAGAGAGACCGCCTCCTGCTCGGCATCTGGCCGGCCCTCGACCTGACGGACGGCCTCCTCCCAGTTGGCCCACATGTCGCCGGCAAAAGCCCGCAATCCGCGGACGTCGTAGGCTCGCGCCATTTCGAGGAAGAGATCAACGTTAGCGACCGCCCGCTCGGCACCGGCCTTGAAGCGCTGTCGGATCTGCGGACGAACATGAAGAGCCGCAGTCGCATCGGCCAGCAGCGCGTAGGGCGTCGTAGTCCGGGCGCGCCGGCGGAGCGAAGAAAGCTTCGTCAGCACATCCTTGGCGACCGGATGGTTCACGCTTGCCGGATCGGTCTGGAGCGTAAGCATCGGCAGGCCCTGCCGTTCCGGATCAACCGGCAGAGCTTCCGAGAGATCCAGCAGTTCAGTCTCGGTCAGGCCGACCAGCGGCCCACGCAGCAGCGCGCCGAACGCGAGCGTGTCGCGGGGGTCGGCGAGACTGCGGGTCAGTGCGATCAGATCCTGGATCTCCTGGCGGCGGAAGAAGCCCTTGCCGGCCTGGGTGGAGACCGGAATCGCCAACTCCTCCAGCGCCTCCTCGAACCGCCAAAGTTCGGTGCCTACTGGCGCCAGCAGCGCGATGTCGCCGAAACGACACGCCCTCACCTCGCCCGTGTGATCATCACGGACCTCCAGGTTGCCGACCAACCTGTTACAGAGATCGGCTACCGCCAGCGCTTCGCCGTCGCGTATAGCGGCGGCCTTCGGCTTCTCCCCCTCGACGACCACATCCAGCGCGCAGACGCCCGGCCTGGTCCCGATCGCGGGATGGATCGGAGACAACTCGGAGAAGCCGGGCTGCCCGTCAGCCGACAGCGCCGGTTCGAATCGCTTGTTGACGAATGCGAGGATCGGTTCGACGGAGCGGAAGTTGGCGGTGATCTTGATCCGGGAGCCGGTGCTGATCGCCGTCCGGGCGGCGATGTAGGCGTTCACGTCGGCGCCACGGAAGCGGTAGATCGCCTGCTTGGGATCGCCCACCATGAATAGGCTGCCGGAGCGCAGCGGTCGCGCCAGCGCGTCGCCTTTTTCGCAGTCGTCCCCGCAGATCAGCCACAGTATCTCGATCTGGAGCGGATCGGTGTCCTGGAATTCGTCGACCATGACGTGGCGGAATCGCTGCGATAGCGCCCGCCGTACCTCCTCATGGTCCCTAAGCAGCTTGCGCGCGATGTAAAGCAGGTCATCGAAATCCAATAGCGCGGCGTCCCGCTTGTAGTCGCGCCAGTCGTCGCGAAGACTCTGCATCTCGTTGCGCAGGCGAGACAACAGTTCGCCTGCGATGGCACCGAGCAAGGCCTGCAGGGCCTCGTGGCAGGCCTTATACCGGGGAAGGATCGCGTCGAACGCCGCTTTTCCGTCGGCCTTGGAATGGCCCGCCTTGGCGGCGGCGTCTTGCCATTTCCCGCTGGTCTGAAGCGCTCTCGCGCCGCCAGTCTGGATGAAGCAGGTCTCGTCGCGCTCGAAGTTCAGCGCGCCGATCAGGGCGGCGTTGCTGGGCGTCGCGTCGGCGAGCTTGTGGCCGTCAAGCAGATCGGCGAGATCGCGCAACGCCCGGCAAGCGGCGGAGGTCTTCTCCTCCTGATACCCGTAACCGCCGAGCTCGGCCTCGAGCTGCTTTGCGGCCGCCATGAGGTCGGTCATGGCTTTGGGCGACCACGCAACCTGCGCGCACTCGGCGTCGCGATTCCTCCGCAAAAACTGAGCGACGTCTTCCACAAGCTTCAACCCGGCGGCCTCGCTCCCGAGGATGAGCTGGGCGATCAAACCGTCGCCCTCGTCTCCGGAGAGCCGTTCCTTCAGCCATGCGTCGTATCGCTCCTTGAACGCCAGATCGGCCTCGGTGGGGTCGACGATGTCCGCTCCCGGATCGATGCCTGCCTCGGCCGGATAGGGCTTGATCAGTGCTTGGGCGAAGCCGTGAATGGTGCTGCAGGTCAGTTGGTCGAACGCCTCGCAAGCCCGATAGAGATTTGCCTTCTGTGCCTCGGGGACGCCGTTCGGAAAGACGTCTCTGAGGTCGCGAGGCACCTCGCCCATCGATAGCGCCGTCGTGAACCGCTCGATCCGGAGCCGGAGCTCGCTGGCGGCGAATTCGGTGAAGGTGATCGCGGCGATGTGCTTCGGCTCGACGCCTCCGGCGAACAGCACGGCGACGCGCCCCGCCATTACCGAGGTCTTGCCGGAACCGGCACCAGCCTCGACCAGCAGGGTGCGGTCAATGGCGGTCAGCGCGGTCATGCGGGCAGCCAGGTCGGGGATCGCCTTCATGGTTCGCCCCAAACAGCTGCGGCCGGGCCGAGCTTCTCCTGCGCCAAGGGTAGCTTCCGCGGCAGATAGCCGGCGTTTGCCGGCAACGCGAATGCATGATCGTTGTAGTCGTCCGCCGCATCCTGTCCGGGCGGCGCCACACCTGACAGCAACGCATCGCGCGACGCGGCTGCCGCCATCGAAATTTTCGTCAGCGCACCGTCGAGGTCGGACAGCGGAAAGACGGCCTGTTCGCCCCCGCGGGCGTTCGGATAAAGCAGCGAGGCTTCGATAGCCACGTGGTTGCCGAGCAAGGTCTTGACGGCGAACGCATAGAGGCAGCGCTGCAACTCGGTGCCGCCCTTGATGACCACCTCGTCCATCTTCTTGGCGAGCTTGCCCGTTTTGTAGTCGACGACACGGGCGCGCGAACGGTCGCCCGCGAGATCAAGCCGATCGATCTGCCCCTTGATTAGAAGGCCGGTGCCCGGGATCTCGACGGCGACGTCGGTCTTCCACGGAAGCTCGCGACCCCTCTCGTCCGGACCGGTTTCGCCGAACGGAATTTCGCACCAGGTCTGCTGACCCGGAAACTTTCCGAGGTCATAGGCGAGCGCGGCCGCCGCCAGCTCGTGGCCACGGGCGCTCGTGCTGCGCCAGATCACGTCCGGCGGCACCGGTTTGGCATCCTCCCAGTCCGCGATAGTCCGGTCGCGCGCAGCGGCAAGCGCGGCGTCGATCTGGTGCTGGCGAGCGCCGGCCAAGCCGCCCTCGTCCTCGAGGCGCTCAACGGCGCCCCGAAGCAAGGCATGAACAAGGGTCCCGAAGACATTGGGGTCGAGCCTCAACGGCTCGTCGACATCCTCCGGCGCCTTCCAGCCGAGACCGTAGCGCCAAACAAAGCGGATCGGGTCGCGCAACAGCATCTTCAGCGACGTCGCCGATAGCGGCCGCTCGAACAGTTTCGTTAGCCGGGCATGGGCCGGCGCAATCAGGCCGTCGTGCTCTGTGATCTCGTGGCGATGCCAGTCCCGCCAGCACGCAAGCCCGGAGACTGCGATCGGCAGGTTCGTGAATTCCGACGGACGGGCCAGAAGCCGATCGGATTCGCTGGCGGCGTGGCTAGGCGTGCCGGCGCGATCAAGATAAGTCTCCGTCAGATCCGAGATCAGCGGCGAGCGACCGAGCATGCGGCCTTCAGCGTCGCGCCGGCTGAACGAAATTGCGACGCTCCGCGCCATGGTCACGATGGTCCGCAAATCCCGTTTATCACCGTCGGCCACCGGAAGCGGATCGAGCTTCTCGATTGGCAGCACGTGATCCGGAATGAGCCTGTCCTCCGAAATCCGCCGCGGCCAGCGCCCGGCATTCAAACCCATCAACCAGACGTGCGGGCGCGGCCGCGACGCCAGCGCAATCGCCGACGTCCAGATCGCGTTGGCCGCGGGCTCGATGTCGTCATCGATGCGCAACCGCGCCAGGGTAACTGGGAGTGCTTGTGCCGGCCCCTCCCGCAGCGCGCGCCGCCATAGCGACCGTTGCAATCCACTCAACAGAGTCTCGCCGGCCTCCTCCGCCGCCTCGGCGCCACGGTCGAGGAGCCGGATCACCGCAATCACCTCGGAGGCCCTGTTCTTGCCCTGGGGCCAGGCGGCGGCGTCGGCCTGCGTCAGCACCCGCTCCCAGCGCTCGACCGAGGTCAGCGGCGCATCGGCGGGAAGCAGCCTGGTCCATTCTCCTGCGAGGTCGCGCAGCGCGGGCCCGCCCCGCAGCAACGCGAGCAGCCGACGAACCCGCTCTTGCGACAGACCTTTGACCATCACCTCGGCCAGAGCGCTGGCTGCCTGTCCTTCGGCTGTAGTCAGCGCCTTGATGCCGCCGACGAAATGGATCGGAAGATTGCTGTCCCGGGCCAACGAAAATACATGGTCGTCGTAGTCGCCCAGGCTCGACGACGTGATCGCGATGTCCGAGGCCGGCGCCCCCTGCGCCAGCAGCGCCCTCATCCAGCGAAATGCTTCAGTCACCTCATGCAGCTGGTTCGCGCAAGAGAACAGTTCCGTCGGCGGCTCGGCCGGATCCGTCCTCACCACGGAGACTTTCGAACCTCTCAGCCATTGCGGAACATGCCGTGCACCGGCGATCCAGGACACCTCGATTGTGTCCGCGAGCATCATCAGGAGCGGTCTCCAGCACGGCGACATCTCGCTGTGGCCTTGGATTTCCAGAGGACCGATTATGGCCGGCGCATGCCCAATCCGTCGCAGCGCCATCTCCACCAGTTCGCGCGGACGCTTCATCGATGCCGGCAAGCGCTGGACAACCGCTTGTTCGAGCGAAGCCAATGCGTCGGTTCGCGGATGGCCGACCTCCAACAGATCAATCCCGGCGCGCCACGCCTTATCGAACGTGGCACAGACGGCCGCCGGCATTCCCGGCAGGTCCTTGATAGGCTCGAGCTCGCCCATCTCGATGTGCAGGAGCGTGTCGCTGACAGCTTCCGTGAGGACGTCGAGATCCAACGGTTGAAGAAGACCGCCGGCAAGCCTCGCGGCAAGCTGCCCCATGGTCATAATCTGCACGCCGGCTTCATTGCGACGGGCGGCGTCTACCCGACTCATATGGCCGGCGAGCTTGGTATGGACCACTATGGTTCGACGGACTGAGATCACGTTGTCGCCCTTTCACGAGCCGTCCTTGGAAGCACGTTTTTGTCGAGTCGCGATAGTCCATCCAGCGCACCGTCCACTACGCCTCGGAGAACCTCGTTCGGTATCCGACATCAGCGCCGGTGAAGTCTGTCTCCGTGCATTTTGCCGAGGAGAAATTCACGTACGAAAGGTTTGCGAATCTAAATCTTGCCGCAGCGAGGTCGGCGGCATGGAAGGAGGTAATGGAGAATCCCGTACCGCAGAACTCCGAATAGGAGAAATCGGCCTCGCTCATCTGAGCGGCCACGAATTTCGCCTCATGAAACAATCCTCGGACAGTCGCTCGATAGAAATCCGCGTAGCTGGCATCCATGTACTGGAAGCCCGATGATTCGTGCGGATCCGCGCGACCGGGCTTGCGGTTGGATGATGCCGCCCATCCCCAAGTGACGTTGTCGCATTTGGACCGCCGGAGGCACGCGTGGTTGAACGACACTTGCTCGAATAGCGACCAAGAAAGCCGCGCGTCGTGCAGCGACGCTCGAAGGAAGCTCACGTTCGCTCCTTTGACGCCAGTTAAGTCGGCGCCGGTCAAGTCAGCATCGCTCAGGTCGACTAGAGCGGTCGACCCGACGTTAAAGTCTAGGCCGGAGAGATCGCGATAGGAGAAGTTCGCCCGTGCACCCTCTTGCGGATTCCGGAGCCAAGCGCTGTGTGAGATGATAGAGGCGGTCAATTCGTCTTGAGATACGTTCGCGCTAGGTTTTTCCACGATTGCCGGCGCGGCGGCCGCGGCGACGGACATCGCGGCCACTTGGCCGATACCTTCGAACACAGCTCGTCTGGTCAGGCTCATCTCGTTAACTCCTCGTCCAAAAGCCAGCTAGACCTTACAGGTCGGGGGTGACAAAATGTGTCACCCCCGAGGACCGGCGAAATGGCTTTGGAAAAGGCGCAGAGGCTGATCGATTTGGCGACTTACGTCGCGTCGCGCCGCCAGGGCGTGACAATCGAAGACATTCAATCGCGATATGGGTCATCCAAGCGGACGGCCCAGCGTCTGCTGCACACGTTGGAAGTGCAATTTCCAGACGCCGAGTGCGAATTTGACGAACACGGGCGCAAGCGCTGGAAACTTCGGACCGGTGCCCTCCGTGATTTGCTGACGCTCTCGTCTGACGAACTCGCGGCACTAGATCTGTCGATCGCGACACTCAAGCGCAACGCTCAAGACGTTGAAGCCGCACAGCTCGAAACTCTGCGCGAAAAGATCATTGCTCTCGTGCCTCGTGACAGGATTTCTCGCATTGAGACCGACCATGAAGCGTTGCTCGAGGCCCAGGGGTTGGCTGCCAGGCCGGGGCCTTCTGCTCGCCTACCTCCGCACATCGCTTCGGCTATTTCGACGGCGCTAAAGGCCAGCGAGCGTTTGAAGATCGTATATCTTTCGCGAGGTGCAACTCGCGCGACCGTGCGCGTCGTGGAGCCTTACGGCGTGTTGATTGGCGCGCGGCGATACCTTGTAGCAAAGGCTGTATCCGATCCGGAGGGCCCTTTGCGCCACTACGTCGCTGAGAACATCATGGGCGCGGAACTGACCGGCGAGCTTTTCGTTCGCGATGGCGAATTCAACATCGACGCCCACGCACAGAAGGCGTTTGGCCTGTTTCAGAACGAGACCGAGATTGAAGAGATTGTTTGGAAATTCTCTCGGTCGGCCGCCGACCACGCACGGTCCTTTGTTTTCCATCCAGCTCAGGTCTTGGAAGACCAGCCTGACGGATCTCTGATAGTGCGGTTCAGGGCCGCTGGTCATCTCGAGATGTGTTGGCACCTTTACACGTGGGGGGACAAGGTGGAGGTCTTAGCTCCGAAATCGCTCAGGAAAATGGTTCACCGCTATAGGCGCTCTGATTTCCCCGCGCTTCCCTGAAAATCAATCGGGCCTTCTTGCTCGCCTACCACCCGCCGATCGGCGACATAACGTTCTAAGGATCGCTTTTTGGCTCCGGCGCGATCCTGGCGGGCCTAGACCACGGCGGCCGCAGCGCCCGCATCCACAAAGTGGGAGGACGCCTTCACCGGGCCAATGAGCGCCGGCGGCCGGGATCGAAATTACGACGGCATCCGCGCGCGAAGGGAATCGGCGTCAAGCACCGGTCAGGCCAGGATTCGAGGGGGTTGGTCGGGAGGTGGATGGATCAGACCATGACCGACTACGTTTCTGCGACCAGCCGCCTGGTACCGCTCGCATGCCGCAGCGGGAGGGCGGCGGCATGGGTAGGGCCCGCGTGCACCGCCTGCAGAACGCACGTCGCAACCAAGGGCCAGTCCTTGCAGCCGTTTTTTCTGCTCGTCGGGACAACAGGCCAAGTCGGCCGATATCGACACGTCCAAACGGGCTTGCGCAGCGACCACCGGCGCCGAGAAGGCGCCAACGTCAAGCCGGCGGTCACCAAGACCGCGAGCGCGCGGAACCTAGCCGGTGGCGACTTCCACTCTGGTAGATTTTAAGCGTACGTGGTCCATCAGTGCAAGCTGACCCGCTCCCGGGCGGTCCGTACGATGAGAATCCGCCGGCTGCGCCCCTCGGCCTCGACCTCTAATTCGTCCTCCTCGTCGGATCCGAGTAGTTGCTTTCCGAAGGGCGTTTCCGCCCCCACAAGGCCATTGACCGGATCGTGGCGGTCGCGGCTCAATACGAAGCTCGTCGTCTTGTTGTCGTCGAGGAACCGGACAACGATGCTGTCGCCGACCTTGATGCCGTTGTCGGCATTGCCGCGCAGTGTCGGATCTGGTGCGTCGGTCCCGCCGGTAGTTCCCACAGGCCGCGGTTCGGCAACGCGAAGCTCGGTGTACCTCTCCGGCCGGGTGTCTTCCGTCGTCGGCTGTATCCCGTTGGCATCGAGCACGGTGAAAAGCTCCGCCATGCAGCCGTCGGGGTCGATCGTGAAGCTCGATGCCCAGCAACGCCAGAACCGCCACCCGACGCGTTCGAGCACGCGCTGCCTCGCCATGTCGTCCGCCCAGCGCTCAGGCCCATGATACTGGTCGCCGTCGCATTCGACCGCGAGGCGCCGGTCGCCGGCGCCCTCCACCACCAGGTCGATTCTGTAACCCATCGCGCCGACCTGGGGCGTGACGCGGTATCCGCGGTCCAGCAGCCTGCGAAGGACGGCGCGCTCGAAATCGGAATCGCACAGCGAGGACGGATCGCCTTCCGGACGCTTGCGGCCCTTCATCGGATCGCGGAAATGGCGCAGCACCTTTGCCTTGAGATCGTCGGGCTTGAGCTCCTCCTCGCGGACGGACCGCACCAGGTACATGCGGTCACGGGCGCGCGACATCGCGACGTTGAAGCGCTGCTCGAAATGGAGCGCGGTTTGCGCCTGCTTGCTCGCCGGGTCGGCCACCATGGAGAGGAAGATGACGTCCCGCTCGTTGCCCTGGAAAGTCGCGCTATCGCCGCACGCGATCCGGTGCCTCAGCACCATCTCCTCGCCAAGCGCCTCGAGAAGCATGCGATTGATTAGGGCGGCCTGCTTCGAGCCGATGAGCGAGATGGCACCGATGCTGCGCCAGCGCTCGCCGTCGCCGACCCTCGACAGCAAAGGATTTCCGACGATCCGCACTACCTCGTCGACGATGACCTCCGCCTCACGGCGGTTGATCTTGTCGCCGGTCCTCCTGCCGTCCGGCACGTAGATGTCGACCAGCGGCGGATCAATCCGCTCATGGGCAGTCGGTATGCGCAGGGGGACCAGCGCCTCCGTATAGAACTGCGTTGAAAAGCGGATGATGGGCTCGACGCAGCGGAAATGCTCGCGCAGCATGACGAACTTGTCCGGAAACATCACCTTCGCGAGATCGTAGAGGGAGGCGCCCGGAAGCAGGAGCGTCTTGAACGGCTGATTAGTCAGGAACGTGCGTTCGAGGCGGTCGATCTTCGCATTGTCGATGAAGGCGGCCGTCGGGCTGACCTGCTTGTCGTCCCCGACGACGAGGATCTTGCGGCCGCGCAGCAGGGCAGTTACCTCCTTAATGTCGGATTGCGAGGCTTCGTCCATGATGACGAGGTCGAACGTGCCGAGTTCGCCGGGAAGCTGCTCGGCGACGCGCCACGACGGCATGATCCAACAGGGTATGCCGTCGTAGCAGGCGGCCATCGCCTTGCGGGCGTCGCGCCGGTGCCGCAGCGCGCCCTTCCCCGTTCCCTTGCCGATCCTACGAAGCGCGGTGGCGAACATCATCAGCGCCGCGCGGACGGGTCCTGTCATCGAATTGGCCAGCGCGTAGAACGTGCGCTCGCGAACCACCTGCTCGAAGCCCTTTGCAACGGACGCATCCAGCGTCGCCCGCTCCCTAGCCAGCGCGGCTACGTGGTCACGCTGGTCCAGATCGGCAAGATACCGCTGCGCCGCCGCCCAATCCCAAGCTTCCCGCCAGCCGGATGGCGTCTGCGCGTCGACACCGTCGACAACCGCCAAGCTCCGCATCCGGTCGGCCCACTCCGGCGCGCCGGCGGCCGCCACGTCGTCGGCTCCCGAACGAAGGACATCGAAATGAGGCTGGTGCCGGGCGAGGTCGTCGATGGCCTCCAGCAGCCGCGACCAGGTCTCCTCGATCCTGGCCTCGTCGAGATCGCTCCTTCCGACCGCGCTCGTGAGGAATGCTTTCGCGAGGGCGCCAATCTTGCCTGCGGCCGGACCGAACAGGGCCGACAGGCGGTTTACTTCCTCGCGGGCAGCGGCGAGACGGACGGCAGAAGCAGCATTGCGCAGCAACGTGCGCATCGCGCGCATTCGCTGTTCGTCGGGCCACAGTTGCTGCGTCTCGCCGACCGCCACGACCCGCATGGCGGTCCTGAAATCGCCGTGTATTTTCGGCGCGGCTATCATGATGTCGTTCAGCGCCACGGTGAGTTCGGAAAGCTGCCGTAGGCTGGCGATGCCAGCCGCGTCCGCCCCGAGTTCGGGCGCCAGACCCCGCCAGCGAAGCTGCGCATCGAGAAATCTGCCGCGCCAAGACAGGTAGTCGCGAACGTGCGTCCATTCCGAATCGCTGGCAGGTGCGCGCGACAGGATGCGGATGGCATCGATCGCGGGCTTCAAGGCCTTTTGCTTGAACGCGAACACGCCGAAGACCCTCTCGCCGGCGGCGAGCCGCGAGATGGCCTCGAAGATCTCCGGCGAGGAGACGGCCTCCTCCGGCACGGCTACAGGAGTCTCGAGAAATTTCCTGTGTTCCGCGAGCACGCCCGCCGCTTCCGAGAGAAAGGATCTCAGTGCCGCGTCGAAGGGAGCATCGCGAACCGAGTGAAGCGCCACGCACAAGGGGCGCAGGAACGGATATGCGTCGAGATGACGGCAGGCGTCGAGCAGCATGTCCAGGCCGTCGGCAGCGCGATCCGCCTGGTCCAGCGCCTCGGCCGAGTTGATGCGGAGCGCGACGGACGGATCGTTCTTCGCCTGCGCACGGTACTCGTCGGCGCGCAGGATATCCGCGTGGAGATGCGCGAGCGCGCGTCCGCCGGGCAGGTCGGCGCTCGACGGCAGCCGACTCTGCAAGTGCTCAATCCGTGCACCCAGCGCCACACGGGCGCTTCGGATCCGAGCGATATCGTCGTCGGATACCCCGACCTGCGCGGAGAATTCCGCGGGCCTGTCCGTGAACCAGTCGTACGTGCCGGTCGCCGCGACGACCGCCGCCGCGAGTTCGGCGGGCCGGATCTTCTGACCCGGTACGGCCGACAATTGCTGAGCCGCGAGCGTTCCGATCTCGGCATCGATGGCGCGGATGCGGCCGCGCATGCCGATGATCGACGCTTCGAGATCGGCAATCAGGCGCAACTGCTCGTTCGGACGCAGGCTTTCAACGATGGACTGGAGGAGACGAACGGCGCCTTCGAGCTGCTTGTACCCCTCCTTCTCGGAAGTTGTGATGCTGATGGCGAGATCGCGGACCTGCTCCGGAAGCTGATCGCGCAGCACCGCGAGAGCGGCTTCACCGTGGGAGACCACGAGAACACGGCGGCCCTGGGCGAGAAAATGACAAATGATGTTGGAGATCGTGTGGGTCTTGCCGGTACCCGGCGGGCCCTGCACCACTACTCCGTCGTTCACCTCGAGGCGGCGGACGATCTCGACCTGCTCGTCGTTGAACGGTTTAGGGAAGAACAGATCGCCGAGAGGCGTCGGGTCGGCATCCGGCGGCCCCGCGCCGCCGGCAGCTGCGCCCATGGCGTCTGATAGCGGCTTCCAGCGCGCGCCAGCGGCACGCGCTGGTCCCATCACCAACGTGCGTGATGGTCCGGGGAGGTCTTCCGGAGCCCGTTCGACGGAGGCCTTGAGGCTCGCCAGGTCCTGCAGCAAAAAGTTGTCGGATCGCCGGCGCGCGAAGAAGACCCACCGGTCCGATACGACGAGATGCTGCGAAGCCGCCGGCGGGGCCGCATCCGGAGCGGTCTGCTGGGTGTCCGGCAAATAGGTCCCTTCGGGATCTAGCCTGGTCTGGCAGGACCGCAGCACGGGCTCGAAGGTATCGCGATTGAACGGGCCGACCCCCATGTCCTCGTCAACGATGGCGATCGCCCTTCGGGCGGCGTCCTGCGCCACGGGTACGCCGTCGATCTTCAATTCGTCGTAGGGCCGAAGATTCACGGTGGCTGGGGCCTGCCGGGGGCGGATCCGGATGGTGCCGGCGGCCCTTTCGTCGATCTCGATCTCGACGAGGCGTTCGATGAGCGGAAGGTCGATGACCGCGCCGTCCTTCACCCAGCGCGACAGGCCTATGCCCCACACGAGTTCGAACGTCTGTTCGGCGCCTCCTAGCTCCGACAGTTGGACGACCTCGAAAAGCTTCTGGTAGAGCGCTATGGAACGGCGCCGGGGTCGCTCGGCGATCGACCACGGCAGCCATGATAGGGTGACGTATTGTTCGGCTTCCGCGGCGATGCCGGGCTTATCTTCCAGACGGAGACGGACGTCGAATTGTCCCTTTGCGTCGGGGGCCAGTGATTCCGCGCAATCCTCGGCGCGGGCTTGCCCGGTAGCGACGAGTTCGTCGCATTCGGGCTTAGCGACGGTCAGCAGTATGTGGTCGCGTGGATACGGAGTGCTGTCGGGATCCGGGGTGAGTTCGAGCCAAGGCGCGAGGGTCTCGGAGGGCGGCGGCGGATCGTTTCGCTTCAGCCGTTCGGCGCACAGCCAGACCGCTCCGTCTTCGTCGACCAGATCGTGCGTGATTCCGGGGAGCGAATGAAGTTCATGCTGATGGAAGATGAAGGATTGGCCGTTTGCCAGCCGGTGTTCGGACAGCCTAAAAGCCGGACGCTCGTCGAGCCTGATGACCTGGCCGACGTAGTCCAGCAATTCCAATAGCCGTTCCGCAGGCACGTGGTCCGTACGGCCCGAACGCGCGGCATCCCCCTTCACCGAATCCAAGCTAACGCCTCCCCGATCGGTGGCATCCTATCCAAATTGACCGGGCTGTACCCGGAATTTTCGCGAATGGCGGGGACTTTGGGCGTTGCCCGAAGAATGCGGCCGCCGATCCAGCAAGCTCTTCTGGGGTCGGGTTCTTGGTCCGGGCGTCGAGAGCGACACTCAGGCGGAAAGCAGAATCGCATCGAATTGGAAGCTAGTCTAAACGGCAGTGCGCTTTGGGTAGGTCGGCCGTCCGGGTCCGCAGCGTCCGCTCTACTCACCACGCGAGATCTTCGCTGTGCCTTCCCTAATCTCGGCCTGGTGGCTCTTCAACCACTCTATGATGGCTTCTTCCGCGAGCTCATATGACGGCTTCCCCTTCGCGAGCGCTGCGAGCTTGAGTTGCCGGATTACGCTCGGGAGCATGTAGATCAAGAGTTGGCTCCTCTTGTCCTTTCGCACTCGCGCCTTGGACACCTTCTTCTTCGGCTCGCGCACGACATGCTCCCCTTGGGTCAGATAGCTGACCATCTAGGTCCTTTTAGCATCGGGTCGAGTCCGGCGGAAGTGCTGACTTTCGGAAAACCCCAAGATATCCACATCCCAAGAAAGCGCGCTCGGTCCAAGCCGTAGCCAGTCGGCAATCCATCTAGATAGCTAACTATCTTGACTCTAGCGAAGGTCCCTGCTCTCTTTGGGCCCGCGGACCGGATAGAGGCCTGGCGATCTACCTTTTCCGGTGAAGTCGGAGACAATTCGTGTCGCAGACAAAAGCCGGTTCTCGTCGCTACCCATCGATCGATCTGCTTTCGGCCAGCGGCCGAGCACTGCTCGGTTCCGGAAATGAATCGAACTGTCGGAGGCTTGCGGTCCAGTTGACGTTGGATCCGGCGGTCCGCTCGTTGAGGTTTGTCGCCACCCTGCCCCTCGCGGGCGAGCAAATCGAGGTCGGCATGCTGGTTGCTGAGCACGACGACGGGTGCGTCGCATATGACATCGTAGACGAGCGCGTTGATCGTGACATCGATAGCGAGGGACTGTTGCTGATCGCGCTTGATCAGCACGACATCATCTTACGCGCAGTGGACACCTTTTCGATCTGTGCGCAGCCGCTCGCCCATCACTGCGAGCGCATTTGGGAACATCGCGGGCTCGAGATCGACCATCACCTGGGCTTGAGGATTGAACGTGCGCTTGAGAGGGATCGCCTCAGCGTTCGCGAACTGGGCCATGCCGTTGGAGAACGGAACATCACGCCGATCGTCAGCAATCTGATCTGCAAACGCGTTCTCTGCACCGACCTCGCGACCTTTCCCGATCGCGACGCCTGGGTGGCTCGTCGCTCCGATCGCTTGGTCGAAAACTCATCGCCGAGCTGCAAGACGGCGAAATCGACAAGATCGAAACTCGGAGCCCCGAAATGACCTGGCAAGAGAAACTTATCCGAAGGCATCCAACTCTTTTCGTGCGGTCATTCCGTGGGGTGGCGTTTGCGCCGGGATATCCGCGCTGCGCCCCGGGTTGGCATCATGTCGTCACGCGCTTGGTCGAACGAGTGGCCGATGCGGCGAACGACGGCACTGTCTATTTCACCCACATGGTCTGCGAGAACGGCGTGTTGCGCACGCATTGGAATAGCAGGTCCGAAATTCCCCAACGACAGGCTCTCAAGATCGACGAAGCGATCGGCCTCGCCGAGGCTCGCTCCGCAAGCGCGTGCGTCGATTGCGGTGCCGAGGGGCGATTGTTCGCTACCGACTTCGTACTCGGACCGCTCTGCAAGCTCCACCAGCGCGGCACGCCCGTTCCGATCGCCGCGGGTCGCGATGTCTTCCTACGGCGGGGCGTCGTGAGAGAGCGCCCAGTTCTCGTCCGATCCCGATACGACTGGGACACGGATGCCTTCCTGGATGTCCGACCTCGGTAGATCCAAAGGCGAACGCGTCTCATGGATGATCGTGCATGCGCCGACGGGAGAGTGCAAAGAAAGGGCAAAAGATGGGTATAGGGAGGAGCGAACGACTGTGCCGGGTGGGCCAGTTCGTATCGGTGAAATGCGGAGGATCAGTCGTCCCGCTGCGGCATCCCGTCATGACGGACGCCCTGGTGCAAGCTGCGCTCGACCCGGCGATCCGATCGATCGAGTATCTGCCGACCGTTCCTACCGTGCCTTCTACATGCGATGTCGATGTTATCGTCATCGAACGCGACGACGGTCGATATCATTTGGATATTGTCGAAGCTAGGCCGAGCCGTTCAATAGCTCAGCGTCTTATGGTTGCGCAGGCTTTGGTCGACCTGGGCTTTCGTGCATTGGTTCGGACGGAATCCGACGTCCTGCGCGAGCCTCGCTGTACCAATGCCAGGACGGTTTTCGAGCATGCCAATCGGGCAGTGGACGTCGGGCTGCGCTTGCAGATTCTCGGCGCGCTGACCGATGAGGGCGCAATGACGCTCGGCGATCTCTTGAAACGCCTGAGGAGCGACCGCGATCCGACGACGGCGGTGCTGGCTTTGGCGTGCGCCGATCTCGTCGAATTGGACCTGATCTCGGCGGCGCTGGGACCACGAACCATGACTAGGCTGCGCGAGTGAGCTTTCGGGACCTGCGCCCTGCCGAGGAAGTCGAAATTCCGGAGATTCTCGAAATGCCTACCCGCGACAAGCGGTCTCCAACCGATACGATCGTCCAAGTGGCGTTCGAGCAGGCCATGAAGCCGGCGCTGCGCCGCTCGCTTTCCGGCCAGACTGGGTTAGCGGTCGTCGTGATCGTTCCCACCGCCGCATGGATCGTCCCTTCCGAGCGTTTCTGGAAGCGCACCTTTGGTGATCGCTGGCACGTCGTCGCCAGAGACGGCGCGAATCGTTCGGAACACAAGAGCACCGTGGGGAACTCCAACGTGTCCGGCGTGCTCGCGGACGGACGCTCGGTAGTCGGCATCGCCACATCGACCGACATTCTTCCCTCCACGCTGAGCGCGAGCGCGGATCATACGATGACGTTGTCTGCCCCGATAGGCGATACGCTGCGGCAGGTCCTCGAAACGCACTTCGGTCGTGCCATCACCATTCAGGCTCCGGCGCTGATCGGTTCCGGATTGGACATCCACGATCTGGCCGCCGCCTTTCGTCCTCGATCGACGTCGCGCCAAATCTTCTCCCGTCTAGAGCGAGCCACTAAGCGGAGGATCGGCTCCGACGGCGACGATCGATTGCCGTCGCTCTATTCCGCCGTTGAATACGGTGCAGCACGCCAATTCTTCTTGGATCTCGCTACCGATCTGAAAGACCGTGTTCCTTTCAGTCAATTAAGCCGTTCAGTCGTGCTGTTCGGCGAAACCGGAACGGGCAAGACGACCCTCGCAAAACTGGTGGCGAAGCACATGAATCGTCCGCTCCTCGCTTATTCGATCGCGGATCTCTTCGCCCGGTCGGATGGTGCGCTTGGCGGGGTGGTACAGGCGACGAATGCCATGTTCGATATGGTATCTACTCAAAGTTGCGTTTTTCTACTGGATGAACTTGACGCGCTACCGGACCGCGCCACAATTTCAAGTAGAGGACGTGACTGGTGGTTGCCCGTTTTGACCAACTTCATGCTCAGGTTAGACGTTGCTTTTTCGCGCGGCGGCAGCGGTCGTGGCGAGGAGACAATTTTCATCGCCTGCACAAATTATCTCGATCGCATCGACTCGGCGCTCTTGCGCCCGGGCCGCTATGAAAAGGCCATCGAGGTCCGGCGTCCTGATCTCGCCGGCACGATCAACATTCTCTCCCACTATCTGCCGGAGATCGAAAGCGGCGAGCGTGCCGAGCTCGGACGGCTGCTCGAGGGATCGACGGGCGCCGAACTGATGATGGTCACGCGCGACGCGAGACGGATCGCGCGACGCGAGGATCGGTCGCTCCGAGCGGATGACGTGCGTGCGGTCGCCCTGCCCGACGAGGCCATTCCACCGGCGCGCTTGCGTCGAATCTGCGTGCATGAGGCCGGGCACGCGGTCGGCATCCTGGTCCTGCGTTGCGCCACCCTACGCGGCATCGTCGTCCGGACGCAGGATGGTGCGGCGGGACAGACGACATCGGTCCAGGATGACGGCGATCTTCCGACAAGACACGACTTCGAAGCTCGCGTCGTCGCCACCTTGTGCGGCCGGGCCGCCGAGCGTTTGTTGGTGGGAGACGTTTGCGTCGGCAGCGGTCTCGATGAACAAGGCGACATGGCGATCGCCACGCGAATGATCGCAACACTTCATGCGACGGGCTTGGGAAACAAGCTCGCCTTCACGTCGGATCAAAACCACGTACTCGAGGCCGTTTCGCGGGACAAGTCGCTGCGCCGGCGCGTCGAAGCCGATCTCGTCCGCCTGGAGAAGCAAGCCGCCCGGCTGGTCCGGCGTAATCGAGACGCCATCGTGGCCGTCGCAGACGCCCTCGCCGAGAAGCGGCACCTGACCGGCGAGGCGATCCGAGCCTTGTTCGAGAAGACCAGTCGTTCGCGAGCGAAATCACGGTCGGAGAACTGATGGGACCGAAGCTCGGAGTTGTTGCGCTCTGATACATGGAAGGAGCCGTCATGGCACATTCGAACGAATCGCGAGAACTTTTCACCTCGGCTAAGACTCAGAGTCCGATCCCTATCGAGGGCAGTGTTTTCCGCGATGCCCTGATCCGGGCTTCTCTCGATCCCGCTGTACGCTCGATCGAGAAGATGTCGGGATCAGTCTTGGTACGCAACCTGGCTGTCGTACTACGCGATGACGGCCGCTTCGCGTACGGCCTCGACGGCGACGCTCGATTGATGACGTCCTTCTCGCCACTTGCCTTCGAAGAGTCGCGGCTTCGGCCATTGACCCTTACGATGCAAGAACTCTATTGCGAGCCTGCCATCTCGAACCACCGGCTGATCTGGTCACATAAGGCGCGACGCGTCTCCAATGGTATTCGAACGCAAATTCTCGAGCTTTTGGCGGGTTGCGGCCATGTGCCTCTAGGAGAACTGGTGTCGACCCTCCGGATTCAGCGCAGATCCGAAACCTCGTTGCTCTCCATGGCTTGCGCCGATTTGATCGAGATCGGTGAGCTTGCCGTCAAGCCTCTTGGACCGGACAGCATCGTTAGGCGCCGTTCGGCGTCGGGCACCAATACCAAAGTATTCACGGTGGCGCCCGTTGCTCTTCGAACTGCGTGGCTCTCAGGTGGTGAGAGGTTTTCCACACACAATCTTATGATCAAGCCGCGGTGAAGGGGCTGAGCGTCGATGCGCCGTCAACAGATTTTGCAAATCAAATGGAATCTTGATCGCGACACCCGAGACTGCTCGGTCAACTTGAGACGCCAAGCCACGCGCGCCGACGATCGATCAGTTCAATTACCGCGGCCTCGCAACGCATTTTGGAGGAGACCGAAGCTCGCTTTGCAACGTTCCTCGCGAAAAAATCAAGAGCATTATTTCGTAAGTGATTCAGCTGACTCAGCTTTTCGACTTTCCGCTGGTCAAGAGCCGGACAGCGAGTCAGCCTCCGTCAGAACGCAAGGAGACGAAATGACCGATCCCCCGATTTGAAAGGACGGGACCTGATCACCAGTCAGGCCCCGTCCCGATCGTAGCGTTCTGGACAGAGTAAATCCGACCAACAACACCCGGATTCTCTCCCAAGAAATCGAAATTAGCAAGCGGCGTTCGCACGCCGGCTGAGAACGCATGTCTTTGGACGGCGAAGGAGAGAAATTGTCCACTCGGTATCCAGGTGGCCGCACTGCGTCGCACCGCGCCGCAAAACCAGCGCGTCGTCGTCCGGGACGTGGCGCTAAGGTTAGCCGCTGGAAGCAGAAGACCCATCGCCTCATCAAGGGCGCCGAGGCGCGAAAAATCCGGACCGGCCGTCACGATCACTACGTCGGCGACGTGCCCATGACGCGCCTGAACGGCAAGCTGGTGAGCGGTGACAGTCTTCTCGAAATCGATGCTCTCTTCTTGCTCGACTACGACGGAGGCTTCGAGGACGTCGTCGCGCAGCCGTTCACAATCGAGATCGAAGTACGCGGCCGTCTTCGTCGTTGGACGCCCGACTTCCTCATCGTCAGGAAGGATAGCCAGGACGAACTGGTCGAGGTCAAGATCCTTTCGTGGTTGTATCATTCGGATCCGACCAAAGCTGCGCTCGCGCGGGCGCGCTTGGACGCGCTCCGATCGGCGTGCTCCCGGCGCGGCTTCTCGTTCATGCTGCTCACCGAGGACGAGATCCGGGTCGAACCGCGCCTCTACAACGCCCATATCGCTCACCGCCATAACGGCCCGCTCGTCTCGCCCTCCTCCGTCGTCATCGGTCTTTCCGCTCTGGCCGCAGCGCCGGCCACTCTGACGATCAAGGAGTTCGCTCACTTGATCGCTCCCCTGCATCCGATCTTCGGCCTCGGGCTTGCCGTGCGGCTGGAGCGCCTCGGTCACATTCGGATCGATCGGCGCACCCGTTATTCGCTGGACTCTACCATCACCAAGGTGACGGAACCCCACGGGGCTCGCGAATGAACGTCAGGTTTATTCAGGGCGGTCTGGTTCGCCTCTTCGGGCGTCGGTATCTCGTTGTCGGATACGTCGACGGATATTGGCACTTCACGCCCGACGATCCTCAGGACGAGACCGCCCGCCCGGTGAAATATACCGCGCAGGCGGTTCGTGGCTTGGCCCGGCAAATGAAGATCACGTCGGAAGGCGTGTACTTGGCGCTCACCGAGAACGTCCGGGAGGCGCTGACCCGCGACTTCGGCTCCTTCACTGCCGTGGAGGTCGAAAGCGCTTACAAGAAGTACCCGTTCGTGAAGGAGATCGACGACCTCCAAATTCTGTTTCGCGACAGGCTCAAGGTACTCGATGAATTGATCGCCAGGGTCAATTCGGATCCTAGGACGAAAGACCCGTTCCCCAAGGACGAGCTCCCGACCAGGCGACAGGTCATCGGCTGGTTCGTGCGCTGGATCTCGGCCGGACGCGACATTCGCGCGCTGGTCGACTTCCACAGCAAGAAGGGCAACAAGAACGAGCGGTTGGAGGAGTGGGAGCGCCAGGAGATCGACCGCGCCATCGACGAAATTTACAATGCCGAGATACGCGGCTCGGAGAAGGCCGCATGGCGACGAGCTCGCGATCTCATTCTTCTTAAGGCCGAACGAGATGGTCTGACGACCTCGGCTGCGAAGAACGGCGCCAAAGAGGTCTTGGGCAAGAACGCTATCGCGCGCGTGCTTTCGCGACGCGAGAAATATCCGCTGATCGTCAATCGCTTCACCAAACGGAGGGCCGACAACGAGATCCGCAATCTAGGCATCGGGCCACCCGGCGACTACTCGAGTTCGGACTGGGAGGTCGACCACACGCCGGTCGACTTGATCATCCGCGACGATCGAACGGGCCGTCTGTTCGGTAAGCCGTATCTAACTGCGATCATCGATCGCTACAGCCGCATCATCGTCGGCTACGAAATTGGATTCGCTCCGCCAAGTTGGGTGAGCGTCATGGCTGCGCTGAGGGTAGCGGTGATGCCGAAGGAGAGCTTCCTCGAGTCGCTGGGCGGCGGCTTCCAGTTTAGCTGGGATGTCTACGGCCCATGTATTCGGTTGTGGTGCGACAACGGTCGCGAATTCCGATCGGAGTCCATGAAGGCGACCTGCGCCGTTCTCAACATCTCGCCGCGGGACCTTCCGCGAGCGCGAGGCGATCTGAAAGGCAAGATCGAGTCGTGGTTCCGGACGCAGACCAAGCAGCTTACGCACCTTCTACCGGGCACCACACGCTCGAATGTGCTGGACCGCGGAGACTACGACTCCGAGGGCAATGCCATCCTGCCGTTGTCGGCTTTCAAGGTGATCGTCGCGATCTGGATCATCGACGTCTACAACCAAGTCAAGCATTCCGCAACGGGCGAGCCGCCGGCCGTAAGATATCTCCGGGGACTGGAGATCGGCGGACAGCCTCTCGCTCCTTCCGAAGAGCTCATCGCGCCCATGACTGGGCTGGTCGTCAGACGGTCGCTGAGCCGTGCGGGCGTCCGCTATAACAGACTCCGCTGGAACTCGAACGCCTTCACGGCCCTGCTCAACCGGATCGGACCCGGCTCGAACGTGATGGTGCGTATAGATCCATTGGATCTGAAGAAGGCCTACGTACTCGACGAGGACACCCACGATTGGATCGACGGCGACCTTCTGAGCGAGACCGACGTCGAGAAGCTCACGCTCGCGCAATATGAGCACATCAAGAAGGAGCTCGGCGACCTCGACGTCTACGACGAGGAGCGCGGTCTCAAGATCGCCAAGGCATTTCAGAGGGTCTTGGATGTCGTCGAGGCTCACGCACCGAAGGAGAAGATAGTGGCCAAAAGAGACGCCCGCTTCGTCAGCGAAGGGCGCAAGCCCGCAGAACACGTTCATCAATCCCGTCACGATCCCGACGAAAGCGAACGTCCGCTGAGCGGGCATCATGTCGCCGATGCCGGCCCCAAATCCGACCCGCCCGACGCCCGCGGTCCCTATCGCGAGCGAGTTCTCCCGAATCCTTTCTTCGAACCGCAGTTCGCTCCGGAGCGCCGGGAAGCGCCCGGCTCACCGACGACGACGCCGAATGGGGGGACGGAATCGCTCGTTCCAACAGGCCCTCTTTCCGGGCGGCAGCGCCCTACAATCCATAAGGCAGACATATGACCAAAAGCAAACACGTGACGATCGAACGTCGGCTGCGATGCGACGGTATCGAGGTCCATGGCATTCGGTATCAGTCGCCGATCCTGCAGCGGCTGCGCGAGCAGTTTGGGTCGGCGTCGGTTCGGGTGCAACCGGATCCTGAAGACGTCAGGTACGTCAGCGTATGGCACCCTTCTCGCTCCGTCTGGATCAAGGTGCCGCTCGCGGAGTTCGAGCGGTTGGCCACGCAAGGCGAGATCGACGAATTGGCTTTCGGACTTTATCGGCGGAAACGCTGATGAGCACCGAACAAGACTTTCCGTGGGAAGCCAAGTCCGGCTCCGTTCGACGACAGCATATCGGTCAATTTATCGCCTTCACGCCGGGGCTAACGGGCGCCATATCGCTCATAGATGACCTGTGGGATTCCTGGCGCGAAGCGCCTGAGGGCGAAATCTCCTTCATCCAAGGAGAGACTCGCGCAGGAAAAACGACCGCGCTGGACGAGTTCATCATCGACAAGCATGCCAAGATCAACGAAGCCTATGAGGGCCGCGAGGGCTTCGAGGTCCAACCGCTCGGGGACGATCCGGCTTTTTGGGCCATCGAGATTAAGACGCCGAACGGCTGGCTGCGGCCCATCGTGAAGGTGCAGGTACCCAAAAAGCCGAAGTACAAAGCTGTATTCGCGGGCGTACTCTCGACGATGGGCGTAAAGAGGGTCCCCGAGAGGATGAACACCCAGGACCGGCTCACCCTACTGACTACGCAACTGCGCGAGCAACAGACGCGCATCATGGCGTTCGACGAGTGCCACCACATTTCTGAATACAAGGATCCGGACGGCACGTACGATGCTGGCGACGTGTTCAAGATCGTGGCGAAGTGCGGCCGCGCCGGCGTGATCTGCTGCGGTCTGCCGCACATGATGGAGTTGGTTGACGCAAATCAACAGGTCCAGGAGTGCGAGAGAGGCCGCTACACCGTCGGTCCCTTCGCGCTCGACCTGTCACCCGGGTCGGACTTGAAGGCATTCATGTCCGCCTTGAATCTGCGGCTTCCATTCGATCAGCCGTCCTGCCTCGACGAGGATGATGTGGTGCTCCGGATCGCGCTGCTGCGAAACGGCTTTACCGGGCGCATCGCCAAATTCGTTCATCAGGTCACGGCGTACGCGATCTCGATTGGAGCGAGCCACGTGGATGTGCCGACGCTGACGTCATTCCTCCGCGTCAAGAAAGGCATCGCCGACGACGCGAACATCTTCCTCATGAATCGTGACGCCGCAGCGAATTATCCTGCGATCGTGGAGAAAGCTCGCAGGGAACGTATTGTTCAGGCCGAAAATCGCCGGGCCAAGCAGGCGGCTCAGAAGCGCGTCAAGACCGCGTTTGGCGCGAGGATGTAGATGTGAAGTCTATTGGCAAATCCTACTCGCCCCTTCCCAGGTGGGTGACGCCGGCCCCCTTTGAGCCGCCGCACGGCTGCCTTCTGCGACTTGCTGAGTGCAACGGTCTTGCCGGAATTCAAGAGATCCGTCAGTTCACGGGCCTGAGTGTCGGCAATATCAAAACCGGCAAAGATCTCGAGCAGCTCGCGGCTGTACTGCATTGCGACATCGAAGAACTCATGGCCAATGCAACGATCCACAAGAACAATGCGCGCGCCGTCGTCGGCGGCCACGTGCTGCGCCCTGGTGCGGACCTCACGCCCTTGTCCGTGCGGCGCGTCTGCCCGACCTGCCTGATTGAGTCCAGTTACCATCGGGTCTGGTGGGATTGGTCATTCGTGTCCACCTGCCCGTTCCACTCCTGCATGCTCGTCGATCGGTGCAGCTGCGGAAATCGCCTCTCTTGGGCGGATGGCTCGGTGGCCAAATGCCGCGAGTGCACGGATGGCGACGTGCGAAGCCTGACGACGGAACCGGCACATCCGAGAATGACCGCGCCCGACCAGTGGGCGATCGATCGTTACGTTGCTGCAAACCAGGTTCGCGCAGAATTGCTCGACGACGTTCCGCTCGGATATGCGGCCGAGTTGGTGAGGCGCATCGGCGCACTCGACCTTTGCGGCTACCGACTGAGCTGGCCGCAATTGACCAGTTCCGAGGACAATCGCAATGCGCGCATCAGAGGATTCGAACTCGTCGCTTCCAACACCGTAGAGACTGCCCTCGAGAATGCCTACGCTGGATATCTGCAATCCACTGGGGACCCGTCGCCGTCGCTCGGCCGAATGTACGGCTGGTTTTATCCCTGGTTCTTGGGCAACGGTGGCGCGCGACTTTTCCACCGTGTCGGCGAGATACTCTTCAGACACGCCGGGACCAAAATCCAAGTCACGCGGCGCGCTTTTTCGAGTTTAACGAGAGCTGGTGCTGGTTCGGTTCTCTCCGCCTCGCGCCGGACGATTAGCCTTTCCGAGGCAGCGTTCATGGCCAAAGTCAGGCACGGCACGATGCGTAAGTTGCTCCTAATGGAAGGGTTGATCCGCCCCGAGAAGCGTAAGGGGGTGCCGGTGATGGTGGATCCCTCGGTCGCGGAACGCATCGCACGCGATATAGCTGACGCTTTTTCGCTTACCGATCTGGAAGCACATCTCGGCATCCGCCGTAAGGCCTTGCTAAAGATCGTCCGACACAACGTTATCCCGTTCTGGGTCAAAGGCGGCATTATTGGCCAACACGGCTACTTGTTTCGCCGCGCCGAGACCATGAAGTGGCTGGAAGACCTGTTAACGGGAGCGCCGACGATCCAAATCGCACCGGCTGGCGCCGTTAGCCTGGCGGATGCCCCCTACGACTGCCGAATCCCCGTCATCACGTTGTTTGACGCGATCGTCCGTCGGGAAATCCCGGTGCGCGGCATCCTCAGTGGAGATCGCAATCTCCGAACAGCTTTCGTGGATATCAAAGACGTGGTCGGCTACAAGAGCAGACTTCGCGCGACTAGATCCACCAATTATTAGCGCCCGCGCCCCTGAAGTCTCCGCGCGGCGCCTTCGCTTCGTTCGGCACTGCAACGCCGCTTCATGGAATCGCATCCCTCAGCACCCCGCTTTGCCGAGCGCGGTCGGCCGCGTCCGCACCACTCTGCGCGACATCGCCGCGCTCGGTGCGAAAGGTTTGCGGTATCAGGTTATTCAAGCCGGGCTCTCCGCCAGTGTCTCGCTTGCGGCGTTCATCGTTGGTTTCGTACCGCCGCTCGCCACTACGGCGTTGAGCATTTGGATCTTCGGCTCCGGATTCATGGTCGTCGGCTTCCTGGCGCAGGTTGCAACCGTGGCCTCGCATGCAGCCGCCGGCGCCGCTTGCAGGTCGCGCGCGGGACCGACGTGCCCGGCCGGATCCGGGCGATGGGCCGTCACTCCACGACCGAGGCCTAAGCATGTCAAAAATTCGCCCACCAGACCAAATCCCGTGATAATTGTATGGTCGGACGTAACACCTATAAAGTGATACATCATGCCCCCTCGCGAGATCGGAGATTGGGCTGGCGCACTGCCAATGCCGGAGCGGGCGCTGGCGGTCGCCGCTCTCGGCGTTGCCGTGAGCGCGTTCGGCGGAACCGAGCCCGATCTCGACAACCCGGAGCAAATAGCGAAGGCGTTCGACGCGGAGATGAACAAGCGGGCCGTCTGGCAACCCTCGAGACGGCTCCACTGGTGGCTATCCCCGAGCGCTCATTGGGAGGGCCTGAAGCGGCGACTTTCACCGAAGATCGCTGCAGAAGCCTGGAAGAGCTTTGTCAAGGCGCACGGGCTTGTCGAGCTTCAGGCCGGCTTCGCCTACCCTGAGAAGGATGCCTTCTCGGAGTTAGTCCCATGGCTGGCCGAACTGCTGTGGACTCCGGAAGCCAGGATCGAATCGATCTTCTTCGAAATCCGGGGAGAGGAATCACGCCACGCCTGGCACTGGCCACTGCGCCTCGGATTTCTGCCGGATGCTTCCTCGCAGGAACTCATGACGGCCTTTACCACGAGACATGACGCGTGGTCTGGCCGACTTACCCGCCCCGTCGATGTGGCTGCGACCGGCCAGGGCTGCGACATGTTGCTGTCTCCGCTTGATGCCGCCGAAACCAGGGCCATGGTCGAGCGACACAGGGTTCAAGCTACCACCATCGTGTTGCTGGACCGCAAGCCATTCGCCACTCCCGAGCATGCCCGCGACTTCCTCGAACTAAGAGCATCCGCGCGGGCGGCAACCATCGCGTCGATTTCCAACACGAAGAAAGACCAGACGATCGTCGATATCATCGAAGAGATCAGCCACGACGTGTCCTTCGATTGGGCGATCAGCCGCGCAGCGCGCAAGTGCGGCGGGATCCCCCTTATCGTGGCCGATGAGGAATTCATCCATCACAGCAAGATTACCGTGGTGGGCAATCTCTGGGCCGCAAGACTTGGCGCGCAAGGCGACCCCGGATCACTCGAAATGACCGGGCTAGGCATCGCCAATGAAATTAGGTCGATCAATCGCGGCATCTTCCACTCGGAACTCGGCGACGCGAGCCTCCTGGCCGAGAAGATCAATGAAGGACTAGCAGGATCGACCCCGCACCCGCGTTATATCGGGGCGACGCTGCAACCCGTCTTCGGGCGGACCGGCAGGGCCGAGGTCCGAACGAAGTTTGCCAATGCGTTCGTGCGCAACGAATGGCGCCTTCTTGCGGTAAACATCGCGCCGCGCGCCGGACCTCAGGATCTTCCAAGTTTTCCCGATGAACGGATCGATTGGTCGCAGGATCAGCAAACACTCTCCATCATCGTGACGGCGCCAAACTGCGACCTGCTATCGGCACCGTACTATTTTGTGCAAGATCTTCGCTATGGCCAGCCAATTGGCGAGATTTCCTATCTTGAGAGGATGTTCATATTCGACGAGCGCCCCCAAGAATCGGCATCCGCCGAGATCACCATTCACTCGGTCGGTTCGAGCAGCGATGCGTTGTTCTTCATCCGGCCACGCAATGCGGGTTCCATCAAAGCGCGCATTCTAGTCGTGCATGCCAATCGCGTTCTGCAAACCGCCATCCTCAATGCAGAAGTCCACAGCAGGAATTCCAGCGTTGAGTCGGGTGCGGCAGGTGCGGCCGATCAAGAGGCTGCCGAAACCGGGGCAATCATCCAGCTTGTACCAGAAGGAATGATCCGGTCGGAACTGCAGGACCTGGGCGATCGGCGGGTATTCGATCTGGCTATCCTGACCAACGACAGCCTCACCGGCGCGCCGCAAGGCACCTTGATCGCCGACGGTACGGTCTTTCTGCAGGATTTTGCGGAGATCAAGAAGATTGCCGACCGCGTCGGCGCGCGTCTGAAGGAGATGGTCGAGTCGCCAAAGGATTTTCGCGCCGCCGATTCGGAGGTAACAGCGGCTCTGTTGCGAAATCTCGCAAACGACGGAGTTCTGATCCGCCGACACCTGAGCGATGCGGGACTCAAGCCGATTCTCGCCCGCAATCCTGATCGGATTCAGGTGGTGGCTGCCAAGCCCGACGAAGCGCTTCCGGTCGACTTCATCTATGACGGCAAGGCCCCGGATCCCAAAACCGCGCAAGTATGCCCAAATCAGGCAAGGGCGCTGAACAGCGGCTCGTGCGAGGCTTGTCCAAATCGAGAGGTCAGCACGCACGTGTGCGCGATGCGTTTCTGGGGACTGACAAAGGTCATTGAACGACACATCTTTGGCAAGAGAAAGCCGGGTTCCGAAGGCAAGGATGAAATCACGGCGAGAGGTCCGTCACCGGACCGCGAACGGATCAAGCGCCCGTCCAGCCGACTCTTTGCAAGCAGCGAGCGCGCCGGCAATTTCGCCGGTGGGGCGGGTGCCCTGCGTGAACTCGTTCAACGCCTGGATCTGGCGACGAAACCGGCAGGCAAGGCTTTTGCAGCGATCAAGTGGGATCAATGGCGTGCTTTCGTGCAGCAAAACACGCCGTCGCTGTGTGTGCTGCTGCCGCACACCGATGTCGACAACGGAAACGACGTCATCGAGATCGGCAGCGGAGACCTGCTGACCAATGCGCAGATTGACGAGGATGTCGTCGGGACGAACCATCCGGTCGTCGTGATCCTGCTCGGGTGCGAGACGGCTAGGCCGGAATTGCGGCTTGCGAGTTTCGTGTCCAGCTTCCGACACGCCGGAGCGGATGTGGTGATCGGAACATTGACCCCGGTCCTGGGCCGCCACGCAGCGCCGATCGCCAGCGCGTTGATCGAGCAGCTCGATCAGCTTTGGTTCGGCGGCAGCAGGGTTACGACCATTGGCGATGCCCTCACGAATGTGAGGCGGGCGTTCCTTTCGAGGGGGCTTCCGATCGGCCTGACACTGGTCGCTTTCGGGGATGCCGATTGGCTATTGGGAGATTGAACATGTTCAGGCTCGCCATGCTGCCGGCGCGGCAGGGGGACTGTCTATGGTTCAGCTACGGATCGGAGCAGTCGCCGCACCATCTCGTGATCGATGGTGGACCCGAGCGCAGCCGCGTGCTGCTCTCGCGCGTCGAACAGATGCTGGCGGCAAGCCCCAATCGCAAGCTGCACATCGATCTGCTCGTCGTGACCCATGTCGACAATGACCATATCGGTGGCGTGCTCGAACTGCTGGAGAACCTTCCCACGGGACTGAGCTTCAGCGACATCTGGTTCAACGCCTACCGGCATTTGTTGCCGCCCGATCGGCTCGGTCCGGACCAGGGGGAGCGCCTAGCTGCCGTGCTCGACGCCCGGCGATTGCCATGGAACGAGGCATTCCACCGCCGAGCGGTGGTGATCCCGGACGAGGGCGCTTTGCCGCGCATTGTCCGCCAGGACGGTCTGGCGCTCACCTTGCTGGGACCGGATCGTTCGCAACTCGCGAAGCTGGCGAAAGTCTGGGAAGACGTTGTCGCCGAGGAGGAGCAGGCGACCGGCGAGCGTCAAGAGGGTGATTTGCTCGGACGCGGCGATCCGTGGCCGCCCGACCTGGCCGCGCTTGCTCAAAGGCGATTCCGGCCTGATGTCGGTGAGGCGAACGGCTCCAGCATCGCATTCCTGGTGGAATATCAGGGCAAGTGCATCCTCTGCGCTGCCGACGCATTTTCGGGCAGGCTGATCAACTCGCTCGACCGTTTGCCCCAACAAGAAGAGCGTATCTCGCTCGACGCATTCAAGTTGTCCCACCATGGCAGCGCCAAGAGCACCAGCAGCGAGCTTCTCGGCAAAGTCGCCTGCAACCAGTATTTGATTTCATCCAATGGTAGCTACTTCGGCCATCCGGACGCCGAAGCGATGGCGCGCGTGTTGTTGCACGGAGGCAAGAACCCGAAGCTTGTATTTAATTATAGAGCCGAGCATTCGGAGCGATGGGCCGACCGGAAGATCAGGAAGGCGCCAAGATACACAACACAGTATCCGGGTGTGGGCGAGCAAGGGATCTTGATCGAATTTTGAAGCGGCTGACGTGCGAGATTTTGAGCACCCGGAGCGGGCTCTCGGCCGCTCCTAATAGTGCCTGCCCGGCGGGGTCAGCGAAGGCGACGTGGCGGCTCAGCAGGCGGTCGGAGTTCTCGTCCGATCGCCGGTCCTACCCCGCCATGCGACGAGTTGCGCTCGAGCATGTAAACGCGAAAACCACTAGACGCGGAAATCCTATGTCCATGCTTTGCCTGGAAATTGAGTGGAAAGGACGGCAAATATTGTAAACGGATTGCGAAGCTCTTCATGCGGTTGCTCCTCCTATCAAGGTGAACCTTGCACGGTCAGCCTGTTTGCAAAATACTAGATGCGGGAGTGCGCAACCGGGAGTAACCCCAATGTCCTTGGATCAATTTCTCGACAGGCCGCCTGCACAGCCGGAGGACGGAATTGGGCTCGCGCTATCGGGCGGCGGCTACCGCGCGATGGTCTTCCACGTGGGGGCGTTGATCCGACTCAATGAGGTCGCTCTGCTGCGCAAGATCAAGCGAATTTCGAGCGTTTCCGGCGGATCCATCACAGCTGGCGTACTCGGAACGAGCTGGAACGAGCTCAAATTTACCAACGACGTTGCATCCAACTTCGAGATCGTCGTCGAACGCGTCAGGAAGATGGCTGACGTCACAGTCGACGCCGGCGCCATCATCGGCGGCATCTTGCTTCCAGGCTCGATCAGCGAGCGGGTGGCCAACGCTTATGACAAGACGCTCTTCAAAGGCGCCAGGCTTGAAGCGCTGCCCGATGACTCTCAACCGGGCAATCCCCGCTTCGTAATCAACGCCACTAACATACAAACGGCCGCGCTCTGGCGTTTCTCGCGCAATTACATGGGCGACTACCGCGTCGGGTTGGTCGAACAGCCGGACGTGTCGCTGGCGGTCGCAGTCGCAGCGTCGTCCGCCTTCCCACCGGTGCTTTCTCCTTCCGAGCTCGACATCGCGCAACCAGTCATCAATACGCCTGGCGCCGACCTGCACAAGGAGCCGTACATCGGGACCGCGGTGCTGAGCGACGGAGGCGTTTACGACAATCTCGGGCTGGAGACGATTGTGAAGCGCTATACCACGCTTCTTGTCAGCGATGCAGGGCAGAAGATCGCTCCGGAACCGGATCCCCACCGCGACTGGGCGAGGCATTCGCTGCGCGTGCTTGACACGGTTGACAACCAAGTCAGGAGCCTCCGCAAGCGCCACCTGATCGATTCCTATCACCGCAAAGATCACACCGGGACCTATTGGGGTATCCGCACTTCGTTCGCCGACTACCAGTTAGCCGATGATCCGCTGAAGTGCGCCACAAGAAACCCGGTCGCGCTCGCCGAGATTCCGACCCGGCTTGAAGCTATGCCTCGCAACGTCCAAGACCGCCTCATGAACTGGGGATACGCCATCTGCGATGCGGCCCTACGCGCTCACCTGGACGCGGCGCTGCAGACCAAGCTCGGCGTGAAGATAGGCTTACCGACGAATTTTCCCTTCGACGGGGGCTATTGAGCATAAACTTTCCGGCGCACCTCAGCATGCGTGTCTACAGGTGGATCTGCCCAAGAGGCAGGACCCCTTAGATTAGCCCAGCAGGTACAGTCCAGATCTCTCGATTTTCGTTCTGTTTATTCACAAACGTCTTTACGCGCCAGTGCGTATCTCCCGCATCCAAGACGCCTGGAGGAAGCCAAAAAGCTTGCCGCTTGGACCATCATACTCCCTCGCTACCGGCGAAGCCGGACGCGAGCCGCTCGAGACGTGACCGCCGATGATAACTAGAAGTGGAAACAGGGGTCGGCGCCGAAAGCGTAAATGCGGACGGCGCCGTCCAGCCAACGACGATATAATCATTCCTCCGATGAGCATTGGAATGGGCAGCGAGGGCGACCGTGGTGCTGAAGCATATCGCACAGCCGACGACAGGCGCGATGACGCTCGCGCGGGCCGGGCTCACGTTGCATTTCGCTGACCGATAACTTTTGCCAACCCGCGCGACGTCCCGAGGGAATCGCCCTCTGGATCACGGGAGATTCTCGAGTTTCGGCGATGGGCGCGGCCAGCCATCGCGCTTTCCTCGGAAGGGATCGATGACCCCTCTCTTGGCCGCTTTCTTCGCCTTCTTCGGCTCCTTCGCAGTCCCTTTCTTCGTTGCCTTCTTAGCCTTCACCGCCTTCTTAGTCTTCGTGGCCTTCTTCGCCATGACATTCTCCTGTCTTGCCTAAGGCGCTGGTTGGACCTGAACTTGCTTGCTTTTGAGCTGGTCGACCGCATAGACGGCCAAGGTCTCTGCAGGCGAACCGCCGCCCGTGACACGGTTGCCGAGAACGAGCGCGGTTTCGGCCGGCTTCCTCCCGGGGGCGGCTGCCTGTTTCAGGGCGACCACCGCGCGCGCCGGCGTGAACAGGAAGGACCGGAGACTGTTGAGATAAACGGTCGCGCTCGGCGGCAGGGCCAAGCCGACCGTCACTTCGTGCTGGTCCGTCCGACTTACTTCTCCCGTAAGACCCGCGTCGATCAGTTGAAACGCCGTACCTGTCGGTGTGAAGGTGATCTTGGGAGTAGCAGACGCGTCCAGCGTGGTTGTGAAGGTCAGTTTGTCTGCCATCGTAGGTGGCGCGCGGATTTGCCTCGAGCATCTACGAAGGGCGGCCAGAAGGCCGCCCTTTTTTCATTGTCGCCTTGCAACTTATGGTTTTCTATCGATAACTACTTCTGAACCTGGTTGAAATGAGCTTTGGGACACTTGGAGCCCGCGGAGGCGGCAGATCGAGGGATACAGCAGCCGTGACAAAATATGCATTTGTTGATGGTGGCTTTATCGACGCAATGGTGCGGAAGACATCCGAATATTTCGCGATCGACCTCAGTCGTAACAAAATCGATTACCGGGCAATCGCTGGCGGGCATCAAAGAACCTTTTACTACGATGCTTTGCCCGCCCAAAAGGACAATGAATCTGGCGAGGAATACGAACGACGAGTGAAACGCAAGCGAGAACAATTCGAGCTGGTTAATCGCACGCCTTTTATGCACGTTCGAGAGGGGCTGACGCGGGGACAAAACAAGACGCTGCGTCAAAAAGGCGTCGACATCTTACTCGCAATCGACGTTTTCAAACATGCAACGTCTGGCCACATGTCCGAAGCCCACATCATGACGAAGGACCTAGACTTCTTTCCACTTTTTGAAGCATTGCGGGACACCCCTGTAGCAGTGCATTTGCACTGCTATCCGGCCGAGACTTCCAGTGAATTAATGGCGTTGGCTGATGTCGTGGTGCCAGTCAATCCATTCAAGATATTGCAGTGGATGCACCACCAATCGAAGGATAGCTACGTCGAGTGGAACATCGCTTTGGGCGACGTGAATCCTCGGAAGCTATGCATGATCGGCAATTACGAAGGGCTAGACTTCTATATTTACCAGGACGACGACATGCCGTTCGTTGGTCGCGCCATGGCGTATAATCCTTCGAGCCTGATGCGCTCTAACCGATGGGAGCATATTGTCGATGCCTTTGAGGCCCGCGTCGGCAAGCGTGTCCACCTGGATCAATTGAACCGCTAACTGTAGCTCGCAGGATGGCTGGAGTGCAGCCCGTAGGATGGGTGGAGCGAAGCGATACCCATCGCCGCCAGATCGACAGAAGGGATGGGTTTCGTAAGGGCTCAACCCATCCTACGAGCTCATCAACACCCTGCCGCCGAATTGCCTTTGCGGTCGAGCCCTTCCCTCCTAAACTCTCGTCCTCACCGGCATCGGTTCCGGCGGGCCCGGTAGAAGCGGAGTCAGATTATGCCCAAACCGGAAAGCTTCCCGATCGAGAAGATCTTCGTTCCCACGAAGCAGAAGAAAGCCATCAAGCCCGAGATCGTCGGGGAGATCGCTGAAAGTATGCTGGACATCGGACAACAGGAACCCATTTCCGTCCGGCTCGACGGAGACCGCCTCGTTCTGGTCGAGGGACTGCATCGGCTCGAAGCCTGCAAGGCGCTCGGCGAGACAACCATTATCGGTGTCATCGTCCCGGCGGAGGTCGCTCAACACAAGCCGCAGCTTGCCGAACGGCCCGAAGTCGAGGCAGAGCGCCTCAAGATGGCGCGATTGAAACAGTTGCGCCTGGAGAAGGAAGCCGCGGAGGCATCGATCGCTGGCCGGAAGGGCGTCAACGGAACGGAAGCGCCGCGCACCCGTACGACGAAAGGCGTTCGCGACAATCCGAAGGCATCACCGGGCCGGACTGCGAAATCGACACCGAAAACATTGTCGGACTGGATCACGCAGCAAAAGGGCCACGGCGGTCGCTATTGATTGTTGGCTCCAGCTCGTAGGATGGGTGGAGCGAAGCGATACCCATCACCGCTCGATCGGCGAGAGATGAAGGGTTTCGTAAGGGCTCAACCCATCCTACGACCTAGAGCTCAACCCAGCCTACGCGCTATCTACGCCCGCCTCACCGTATCTCGCTCATCGACACCTTGGCGGCGATCCCGCTCAACTCGGGCTGTTGCGGTGCGAACTCCTCGTTGGACGATGAGCCTAGCGAGACGTCGACCATCCTGCGCTTGACCTGTTCGCATGTCTTGCGGACGTCTTCGGTGAACAGCGCGCATTCTTCGATGCGCTTGAAGATCTTCCGACCCTCTTCACGATACTCCGCCGCCGTTTCTCGCATGAAGGCGATCGCATCATGGACCTGGGCAGTCAGCGCCTCGCATTTTTGCGCGGCGTCGATCAACTCGGTGCCCATGGCCTCGATCTCTTTTGCAGCGGACTCATAGTCCCGAACGACCGCCTCTGCACTGAGCGCGCCGACGCGCGTCACGCCCGCGGTGTGCTCGACGTAATCAGGCAGAGCAATGGAAGCAAGAGAGCTTCCCGAGCGTATCGATGCAATGTCCTCCTCGAGCTGGACCAAGTTTACTCCGTCCCGCCTGCGCAATTGTTCGACATTTGCCATTATTGATCTCCCATACGCACCCCGAACCCTTAACAGCATCGGGTTTATTACGGGGATAAGCTCCATTCTACTCTGATGTATCCTTGACAGCCGCAGTTTTGCCGCTTTTTCCCGATTGCCCAATTGCACGCATGGATAGATTTGTCGGCGTTCAACCTCTCCTGGTCGCGGCCGGCGAAGATGGCACGTGCGCCTCGCTAGAAGTCGACCTGTCGAGCAACAGACGCGCCAATACGCACGGTGAAGCGAGCACAGCTCGGATCGCGTGTGTGCGGGCCCGGAACTCGGATCACCTCTCCCCACTCGGAGAGAGGTGCTCCGCGCACAGCCGACCGACGGTGCTCTGGCCGCTGCGCAAAGACCGGCTAGTAGCAAGGCGGGTAAGGTTCGTAGCCGCAGCGGCGATAGCCGCCGTAGGCTCCGTCAGCCCCGTAAGCTGCCGCACCAACCGCAGCAGCTCCGACGCCCACGGCAACTCCGCGGCGCACGGCTGCACCACGATAGACGCCACCGCGATAGACACCGCCGTGATGAACACCAACCCGACCAACCCCGACGCCTCTTCGATAGGCGAAGGCGTCAGTCGAAACAGTCACGATGCAGGCGATGCCAATGATTGCGGATGCGGTAAGTGAAACGATGGTTCGGCGCGACATGTCCACTCTCCTTCTTGGATTGGGACGGTGCGTCAGCGCAATTCGCTAATGAGCGGGTTTGTTGATTTAGAACAATGCGGGCCCTTGCGATCTGGCGGCCGGGTTCATAACGAGACAGCGAAAGTGTCACGCTTTACCTACATAGGGCATCAGCGGGAGCCACACCGCTTTCGGTCATGTACCTGACGCTCGCGACGCATGCCGGTTCGGCAATGCCACGCCCCACCCCCGTGCCCGCGATAATTTCTCGTTCGCACGCGCGTTGGGGGGACAGCGGCGCAACCTCTCCTTCCGGCGATAGGACTGCCGCACTCCGAGGCTGGGCGGCCCCGCCCCTACTTCGTATCGGCCTCGACCGCCTCCAGCAGCGGCATCTCGCGATGCGACTCGCAGAAGCGCGAGAGCTTGTTGCCGTTCTTGTTCAGCGCTTGCGTATCCACGACGGGATTGTTGCGGCGGCCGGCGTAGAACCCGGCGAGCCAGACGTTCACGGTCTGCATGTGGGTGATGCGCTGGGTGATGTACTGGTCGCAGCTGATCTTGGAAACGTCGACCAGCACCTGGGCCTTGGCCGGCACGGCCAGCAGCAGGGCCGCGAAGGCACCAAGGACGATCGCTCTTGTCTGAACCATGTGTTCCTTCCGATGAATGTCTGCACGGTGGCGACGGTCGGGCGCTGCATGCTTGATCCAGATCAAGGGCGCCCGTTGCATACCCCGCGACCGCCCCACCCCGAGGCCTCGCCATAATTTCTCCTTCGGACGCGCGTTGTGTTGGATGACGGCGAGACCTATCGTTCCGACGATCAGACTGCCGCACTCCCATTGACGCCCGACTGGATCGAGAGCGCATCGGTGCCCGAGACGAACGACCCCAAACCTGACGACCACAAGCCAGACGCGCCCAAGCCTGACGCCCCCAAGCCGGACGAGGGGCGCGCCGATGGCGGGCTGGCGCGGGCCTACGATCGGATCAAGAGCGCAGAGCAAGACCTTGCGCGGCTGGACCGGCTGGTTTCCGGAATGGAACGCGGCAGCGAAATCCCAGCGGCCTCGCGAGCAAGCGCCGGTGCGGAGGCTGTCGAGACTCCCAAGGACAAGGCTCCCGAGGCCAAGACTCTCAAGAGCACGGCGCCGGCGCCGGATAGCAGGGTTCGCAGTCAAGGCCTGAGGGGAGATCGGCCCATGCTGCGCGCTTTGGTCGGCCTCGTGCTGGCGATCGGCATTCTCGGCGCCGCCTTCGCTTCGCAATACAGCGATCGGGCCAGGTCTATGACCAAATCGATCATGGCGCGATGGGCTCCGCCGGCCGGGACTGAGCCTCGCCAAGCGTCCGCGGTTGAAACTCCGGCGCAACCGCCGGCGGTGCAACTGGCTGCCGCGGATGAGCCCGGCACGGTGCCCGCGCCGCCGGCCGGCAAGGACACGGAGAGCAATGCAGGGTTTGACGCTTCAAGACCAGCTGCTTCAAGACCCGACGCTCCAACAACGGGCGCCACGACGCCCGACCCCTCGTCGTCCGATCTCGCGCAATCGCTCAAGACCATCACCAGCGAGCTTGCGAACATCAACGGAAAGCTCGAGCAACTGAAAAGCCGCAACGAGCAGACGCTGCGCGAGCAGGCCGACACCATTCAGCAGCTCAAGGCGGCGCAGGAGAAGGATGCGGCGGCCAATGCGCGCCTTGCCGCACAGGTCCAGGCGCTGCAAAAGGAGCTGACGACGTCATCCGCATCGTCATCCGCACCTGCGTCCGCGAAACCCGCCGCGCGTAGCGTGATCACCAACGAGACCGCTGCGCCCGCACGGCCGCACGTGCAAGCGGCCGCACCTCGGCGACCCCGGCCGTCGCGAGGGCCCTGGATGCCCCCGCCCTATATGGTCGATCCCTACTATGGGGATCCGGATTGGTGAGCCCGCGGGGCGGATGAGCTGACGTTACGGAGCCGCCAATCGAAGGCGGCCCCGGATGTTGCGTTGGTGCGGCTAGCGCCAACCGCGATGACGGCCCCTGCTCCAGCCGTAGTGATGACCGCGGCCGCCACGTCCCATGTGACCGTGGCCATGTCCATGGCCTCCGCGCGCGAGAATCACCGGACTGTCGGAGCCAGCGACCAACGTCTCAGCCGCAACGCGGGGCATGGCAGAAGCGGAAAATGTCGACATTGCCGCGATTGCGCACGCGGCAAAGCCGATCAACAAATGACGTATCATGTTGGGGATTCTCCAGGAGCCGCGTGATAGCGGCAGAGATGAATGCTTCCGCCGCCCCAGAGTTCCATCGAAACATCAGGGAACGGCAATGAACGCGAGCCCTTCTGCGCCGGCACGCACGCTCGCGGACCGGCATCAATCACGCGGCGAGATCTGAAGCTCCATCAACGCCATGCGCTCCAGGACAGCGGGGTCTCGCTCGCCCTCCTTCGCTGTGCGAAGGATTGTTTCCGCGATCGACCGGACATGCGCGGAGCTGACCGGGGCCGGCAGTGACGCCACCGCCGTGTCCAGCGCAGTTTTCATGATGCCGATGGTTTCAGGCGTAAAAGATGCATTCGAAAAGTCTAACATGCTGGATCCGATCCGGAGGTCATCACGAGCGTCTTTGCCGCGGGCGTCTCACCGGCGCCTGATGCGGCTGCGTGAGCAAGGGTCACCAACGCCGGCCCCAGCTGCCGCGCCAGCTGCTTCCCCATCCACCACCACCGCGCACCAGCCGGACGACGAGGAGCAGCAGGACCGCGCCTACGGTCGCGTTGACGATCGCGCTGATCATGCCGCTGCCGAGATGCACGCCGAGCTGAGGCAACAACCAGCTGCCGACAAACGCGCCCAGGATTCCGATGATGATATCGCCGATGATCCCAAAGCCGGTCCCGCGGACGATCTGGCCCGCCAGCCAGCCGGCGACGAGACCGACAAACAAGATCACCAAAAGGCTTTCGCCGGACATTCTCATTTTGTGACCTCGATCACTTGGTTGAAATGGCTGCTGATCTGCGCAATCCGGTCGACCAGGGCCGTCAGATGTCGCGGTAATGGGTCGTGCTCACCCCGAAGCCTGATCCGAAGGCGGTCTGCTATTTCATGAGAGATCGCCAGGCTGGAGCCGCGGTCGATCTGAATGGCATTGCGAACATGGGGGTTGTTCATGAAGGTTTCCGGTTGATACGCACGGAGGACGCTTCGCGCCGAGTCGCACTCACAACGCGACTGCGGTCTTTAACTCAGGCGAGGATCGGAGGTTCGATCTCGCAACGCTCGGGGATCACTGACACAACAGCCCCATCGAGCAAGAGTTCCTTCCGATCACAACTTATGTTTGAAATTCATCGGTCGCGTCCAAGCCAACGCGGGATGCAAAGCTCTTGTTATCGCCGACTCATCTATTTTGCAGCTTTTTCGGATATCGAGGCATCAATCGTCGTTAAACCAGAAATAGAATCGGAACTGCAGCCCGTCGAGACCGTTCGTTCCCATGGCTGACGTTCGTCGGCATCATATTCAAATGAATTGAAAGAGATCAGATGAAACATACTTTGCTGGCTTCCGTCGCCGTTGTGGCGTTGTTCGCTGCGACCGGCACTGCAATGGCTCAAGGCGTCAATCAGGGCGGCGCCAAGGGTGCGGAGTCCCCCGCTGCCGTTTCGCCGAAAGCCGAAACCGCGGCACCGATGAATGCGCCCACAGCAAAGGACGCCCCCACCGCGGCACCGCACGGCTCGCCAGCAGCGGCAACGCCGCAGCACGCACAGGGCGCGCCTGACGCAAAGCACTCCGGCGACGTCAAGGCCGATGGCAAGGCGAAGACCACGGAAACAATGGCCCCGGCCACCAGTTCGAAGCCGACTGCCGACAGCAAGACGCCCGGCGAGATGAAGGCGAATGGGATGACCAAGGCGCCCGATTCGGCCACCACGTCGAAGGACGTGAAGACCCCGACCGCCGAGAGCAAGCCTTCGGCGCCCGAGGGCAAGACGACCGGCAATGCCGCTACCACGGCGGTCGCGGCGCCTCCCGCCGAAAAGCGTACCCAGATCACTTCGGCCATCAAGCAGGAGAAGGTCGAGGAAGTCACCAACGTGAACTTCAACATCTCGATCGGCACCACCGTCCCGGCAGGCGTTCGTTATCATGCGATCCCGAGCCGCATCGTCGAAATCTATCCGGAGTGGCGCGGATACGAGTTCATTCTGGTGCACGGCAGGTACGTCATTCTTCGTCCGCACACCCACGAGATCGTCTATATCATCGGGGGCTAAGCGAAATCCGACGGATGACGCGCAAACCGAAAGGGCGGCTTATGGCCGCCCTTTTGTCGTTCGGCCCCACGCGATCATGATGGGTTTCGCAAGGGCTCAATCCGCCCGAACGGCTGCATATCCATCACCCCTCTCCCAAGCCGAGAATGAAGGTTTCAAGATCGGGCGCGAGTTCGTTTGTGTTCGGGAAATCGGCGAACATGTCGCCACCGTCCACCGGTTCATGCTCGTGATCCCAGTAGAAGACCTGGCCATAACTGTCCTCCTCCAGACTCAGCAGGAACAGGTCGCCGCCGGGATCGGGAGCGAAGGGGCAGCTCAGTCGGGGAATTCGATTCATGACCCGATACACATCGTAATTGTCGATGACGCCGTAGCTGTCGGTCGGATGCGTCGTGAACAGCACGTCCAAAACGGTGCGGTCGTTGCGCCAAGGCAGCTCGACGCCGCAGCGGTCGAAGCCGCCGCCGTCCGATTGCGCCAGTAGCTCCTTGTAGGGCGCGGGCAACGGCGCACCGATGTGTTGCTCCAGCGCACGGATGGCGTTGGAGGGCGCCGGTGGCCGTCGGTCGTCCATGAGATCCAGATAGTTCATCGGCCTAACTTTGTGCCCCGTGGGTCATCAAAGCGCCCGCGCCAGTGAGCCAACCGCCTCACCACACAACCAGATTGGTGTGGCCGAATCCCTTGGCGTAGTGGAACACCGAGCCCGTATGCTTCAGACCATCGCTTCGGTATCTGCCACTGGACGTTTTCCGCCGTCCGGATCTCCCGAGCGAAGCGTCCGGCTTCCGGCAGAGAAAATGTCCTGCACCAACCCGAGCTTGCCGAGTCCCAAAATGATCAGGCCGTTGATGTCGATCTCGTACCAGGCGTGCGAAATGTAGGCGTCGCGCGGAAACCGGTGATGGTTGTTGTGCAGGCCTTCACCGAAAGTGAGGATCGTGGTCACGAACTCGTTGGTGGTGCCGTCGTCGAGATCGAAGCGGCGGTAGCCATAGCGGCCGTCGCTGTGGCAGACCGAGTTGACCAGTGATGTCGCCATGGTCATGAGGTAACTGCGGAACAGGCCGGAGAACAGGATGCAGCCGGTCATCGTGTGCACGCCGCCAAACGCGTAGCCGATCGCGCCCGGAATAATCACTGCCGAGAGCGCGTACCAGTACCAGCGCGTCCTGGTGAAGAACATGGCGATCGGATCGGCCAGGATATCCTTGGCGTAGTATTCGGCATCCGTGGTGGCCTGGTCCCACACCCAGCCGCCTTGCGCATGCATCATCCCCTTAGCGAAGGTGACATAGGGGTTGCCGTCGCCGTCATAGTAAGGGCTGTGGACGTCGCCGGGCTTGTCGGAGTGAAGATGATGCCGGCGATGATTGCTCACCCATTTCAGGATCGAGCCCTGCACCGCCATGGTGGCGATGGCCGCGAACAGCGTCCGCATCACCGGACCGCAGCGGAAGCTGCGGTGCACGAAGTAGCGGTGCATGAAGCCGATGCCGACCGTGGACAGCGCGAACGTGCCGGCGAAGACCGAAACCTCCACCCAGCCGATGCCTTGCCAGAAGGCCCAGACCAGCGCCGCGATCGACCCACCGATCATGATGACGAAGGAGATGTAGGAATCGCGAAACTTGGCGTCGACCACGGGACCTTCGACCAGTACGCCCGGCGGCATTTTCCGCTCCGCAGCTTCCGCCGGCACCACGCTTTCGATTACGGTCATTCCAGCCGATCCATTCACACAAAATTAACCCTACTGCGGCGCACAGTACAACCTCGGGTTATTTCCATCAAGGATTCGAGCTGCCGTGGGAGTACGGAGCGGCGACTTGAAAACAGGCGACCAGAGGAAAAAGAAGCCGGATTTCAAGGCCTGGTGACAGCGTTAACCAGGTACAAAGCCTCCGCAATGCACTCCCAGAAGACCGATGCCAGGACAAAGCAAGCGCCCCCTCCCTCGCCTTCGCAAGCTCCGGCGTAGCGCGCGATCGATGCGAAAGACCTTCGCGCGCGCACCGCGGATGGTTCGGATCGCGGGCGGCGCGGCGATGCTGCTTGCGGTCCTCGTCCTCGTGAACATCGCCTATCAAACGGTGCGCAAGCCGACCGAGCTGTTCGTTCTAGTCGGCCATGCGCTCGACAAGGAGCCATCGGACACGTGGCGGCAATACGGGCCGCTGTTCCGCAAGCATTCCACCGCGACGATCACGCCGGAATTGCTGGCCGCGCTGGCGCAGGTCGAGACATCGGGCAATCCGCTCGCGCGCACCTACTGGCGCTGGCGATGGAGCTTCAATCCGCTCGCGATCTATCGGCCCGCATCGAGCGCCGTCGGCCTCTTCCAGATGCTGGACGCAGCCTATGCTGACGCCGCGCGGTTCTGCGTTCGTGGCAACGCGGTCACGGAGGCCGGCTGCGGCTCGACCTTCCTCTATAGCCGCGCGATTCCGAGCCACGCCATCGAGCTGGCATCGGTGTATCTCGACCGCAATCTCGCCGATGTTCTCGCCCGCGCGGGCGATGTGAAGGCGAGTGCACGCGAGAGGCAGGATCTCGCCGCCTTCATCCATCTCTGCGGCGCAGGCCCCGCAACGGCCTTCGCACGCCGCAAGTTTCAAATGGCCGCCGACGAACGCTGCGGCGATCACCTCGTCGCGAGCTATGTCGCCAGGGTCAACGCGATGAAGCGGCAGTTTGTGCGGCTCGCCGCGGAGGACGGCGACTAGCAAAGGAGCGTAGCCCGGATGAGCGAAGCGACATCCGGGAATGCTGCGGCAACGTCCCGGATATCGCTTCGCTCATCCGGGCTACAGGAGCCAATCAATTCCGCGTCCGTCGGTGGCCTTCACCACCAGTACGGCCAGCGCCATCCCTCGTAGCGGACATATGACGATACCAAGGGGGGGCCGTAGGGATCGACCCGGTCGTCTTCCGGGCGATAACGATAGCGTGGAACGATATTGTAATCCCAAGGCGTCGGCCGGAGCACGGGGACATCCACCCTCAGCCGTTGTTCATCCACCACTCGCGCCTTCCGCGCCCGGGCTTCGGCATCCGATATCCCGAGATTGCACAGCACCAGGGCGATTCCGAGCGCACACGCGACAGTCATGATCTTCATGCGTTGGTCTCCTTCCCGCCAGAGTGCAAAAGGACGCAAAGCAAGGCAAGCGAATTTGCGATCAAGCTTTGCCGGAATGACCGATGCCGCGCCCCGCCGTCATTGCGAGCGGAGCGAAGCAATCCAGACTGTCGACCGTGGCCCTTACTCCCGCGCGCGCCGCACCGCCTCCGTCAGCTTCATCCTCTGCTTGTCCCACCGGCTCTGCTCCGTCTCGGCACGCTCCTCGAGCGCCGCGCGCTCAGCTTCGATTGCCTCCGTCCGCGATTCGTGCTCCCGCCTCGCTTCGTCCAGCGCCGCCTGCGCGCTCGCGACCGCCTTGTCGCGGCGCGCGCGCTCCTTGGCGCTAGCGGCCTCCTCCTTGCGGCGCTCGGCTTCCCGCCGCCGCTCTTCCTTCTCGAATGCCGCGGCGGCCTTGCGCACCTGTTGATCGTCGATCTTGCGGGATGGTTGCTTTGCAGCCTTGGTCGGAAGCTTTCTCGGCTTGGACTTGGCTTTGGGCTTTTTTGGCTTGGCCTCGTCGTCAGCGAGATCGGTCGGCAACTCGGAATGCTCGGTGAACGGGCCGTCCGAGCCGACCGGACGCCGGAGCACCACGCCCGGCTTCTCCATCGTTGCCGCGACGATGTCGGGGTCGTCGGTCTCCTTCGCGGCGCCCTGATGGAACAGATTGGACCTGGCGCCCCAGGCGTCCAGTGCCGCCTTCATCGAGGGCGCGGCGATCGCCTGGTCGTAGAAGCCGAGCGAGGTCTGGTAGGTCTTGAGTTTTCTTTTTGGTTTTGCTTTTTTCGGCATGTCGCTCCGCAGCTGGCAAGCCACCAGCTTCCTGCGGCGCCATCATGCCATACTGCCCCTGTTTTGCCCGACGAGTCAAATTCGATTCGGTATCGCCGAAGTCGATACCGGGCGCGGAGGCCCAATACCAACGTTTTCGGATTTCCAACACACTGAAATCCCTCGAGATTTCTACTGTGCATGGGGTTGTTTTCGACGTTTTTGTTTTGACGGCTCGCCACCTACGCTGCGTCGACATCCTCAGGCGCCGGCCCCGCGACGAGCCCGTCGAGGCCGACCATCAGGAGATCGGCGATGTGCATGAGCTGGTAGAGCGGAATGTCCGCCTCACCCTGCTCGGCCAGCGACACGAAGACCGGCGTGGCGCCGATCAGCTCTGCGAGCTGCGTTTGCGTGTAGCCGCGCCTCTCGCGCGCGCTTCTCACGCGCGCACCGATCCCGAGCCGGTGCCGGGACTGCTCGTCCGCGGTCATCATCACGGCCTGCTCGTCCGCGCTGGCATAGCCGTCCGCGAACGCGCTGCCGATCAGCCTCCCCTTGCGCCAGGCGACCCGGCAGTCCTTGCGCAGTCCGCTGCTGAAGACCAGCGTGAACTGCTCGGCGACCCAGAGCGAGGCGTTGAGGCCGAGGCGCGCGCCGGTGCCGGAGACATCGCGGATCGTGCAGGGCGCGCTGATGACCTTGCCGGTGCCGTTGTCGAACTCGACAATGCCGGTCCGCAAAATGTGATGTCTGACGGCGGCGCGGTGCTCGCTCATGACGGGACGCTCCTTGCGCGGCGACGTCGCAGCCGCAAATTCCGGACCTCGATACCGCAGAGTTTTTCCTGAACTCCTAAATTTCCAAGGGTTCGACCAGGACTGAAAGCCATGGTAAAGGATTTGCTCCCAATCCGTCTTTATCCGACGGACAGCGTGCGGCGCGCCCGTGACGGGCGACGAGGCGAATAATGACCGACGCGATGAAATGCCCGACCTGCAACTCCGAGCACGCCTATCAGGATCGCGGCCTCTGGGTCTGCCCGGAATGCGGCCATGAATGGAGCGGCACGGCAGAGGCCGTCGCGGACGCCGCGCAAGAGGCCGGCGTGCGCGATGCCAACGGCAATGCGCTCGCCGACGGCGACAGCGTCATCGTGATGAAGGATCTCAAGGTCAAGGGCTCCTCCTCCGTGGTCAAGGGTGGCACCAAGGTCCGCAACATCCGCCTGCAGGACGCCACCGACGGCCACAACATCGCCTGCAAGATCGACGGCATCGGCGCGATGAACCTGAAATCGGAGTTCGTGAGGAAGGCGTAGCCGAGGCCCCGGACTCGCGGCAAATCCGCCAGCGAGCGCGCCGAACGGCTGGGGCGGGAGCTGACCTGCCGCGGCGTCAAGTTTACCACCATCGAATGGTAAGCGCCGTCTGGAGGCTGCGATCTATCGCTGTCTCTGCGCCAGATAGAATCCGCACAGCACGGTCACCAATCCCGCCGTCTGCAATAGTGTCGGCGGCTCGCCGAGCAGGAGCCAGCCGGTGAGCACCGTCAGCGCGGGCACGCAGGCGGGGACAACGGCGGCGCGGGCGACGCCGAGGCGTTGGACCGAGACGGCGAACAGATAAAGCGCAGCCGGGCCGGCGAGCACGCCCTGTGCCAGCGCCTGGATAGCGTTCTCACTGAACCCGATCGACGCGATCCGCGCGAGTCCGCCGGTCATGAGGTAGATCGGCAGCAGCAACAGCGACAGCACATTGATGACGAGCGCAGCCGATAGGGCTGAGACACGCCAGTGGCGCACCAGCGCGCCGAAACCTGCGAACATCAATCCGGTCAGCACGAAGGTCAGATCGCCCAGCACGCCGTCGGCCCCGATATGGCCGATCGATTCCGCGCCGATTACGCCAAGTCCGCCGACGATGACAAAGGCGCCGGCGATGCGCGACGCGGAGACCTGCTCTTTCAGGAACAAGGCCGCGAGCAGCAGGCCGCCGAGCGTCGCGCAGGAGGGCTGGATTACGCTGCCATGACCGAGCGGCACGAACAGAAATCCAGTGTAGGAGATCAGCGACATCACGGGGCCGCCGAGCACCATCAGCGCAAGGCCCCTGCCCCAGCCGATGCCGCAGAGATCGGAGATTCCGCCGCGTATCACCAGCGGCAGGAACGCGATGCCGGACCAGACATAGCGATGCACGAGCAGATCGACCGGCGTGAAGCCGAGCTTGAGGCCATGCCGCGTGCCGGCAAAGCCGAGCGCCCAGAACAGCGCCGCGGCGAGGCCGCAGAGCACGCCGACAAGCGCCGGCGCTTGATCGTTCTTCCGAATGCGAGCGTCAGCGCCGCTCGTCCGCTGATCCATGGGACAAAGCGGTACGCCGACAGAGGCCGTCGCTCAACCCATGTGCCTGCAAGGCTGGCACGCAAGCGAGAGACGCCAGCGCGCCATCGCTCAGAAAAAACCGGGGCTGAGATCGAGCCCATACGTCAGGCTGAGCACGAACACGAACAGCGCGGCGGCTGCGAACAAGGCGAGATGCTTGAGAATGAACGCGCGGGGCGAGACGCTTGCAACAACGGCTTTCTGTGCAACGGGCATGACTACTCCATTATGAAAATGATTCTTGGCTGCTCAATATGCGGCGCCCGCATCAAGCGCCGCGATTCAGAAAGCAACTATCAAAGAGATCACACTCGCTTTGAACGGCCGTACACAACCGGCACGTGATCATGACTCGCTGCGCCAAAAAAAGACCGCGCTCCCGAAAGGGAACGCGGTCCGGGCAGACTCGGAGAAAGCGAGCCTGCATCACATTGGCTTGACGTTGGCTTGTGGCGTCCCCAGATCAGCGGGCGCTGCCCGTCGTGACGTCAGCCGTCTTCACCTGGCGCGGCGACAGAACGCGGGCCTGGTGGACCGAAGCGACAGTAGTGGGCGCCGAGGCCTGCTGCTCGACATGCGCGGCACCGAGCACGCGCACCTGCATCGGGGAGACCGGAAAGCCGTTCGCCTCATAAGTCGGCAGTTCGGCGGCGAAAGCCGCGGTGCTGCCCGCGATCGTCAGGATGGCGGCGGCGATCGACAGAGTCTTCTTGTTCATGGGTGATGCTCCTTCAGTGGAAGATTCGGAGCACATTTAAGCGCATTTTGCTGCATTGCGACATGCGCTGCTGCAACGCAACAACGCGCCGGGTGCATGGCAATATGTTTAATGCGCGCAATGTCTTGGCAAAATCACCGCCCCGGCGCGAAATGACACTCTAATGAGCGGCGGTCAGCCGCCGAGCACGTGGCCCCAGCCGTCGAAAACGTAGGCCTTCCAGATCACGGTTCCGTCCTGGCCCGGCTGGCTGGAACGCCTGAAATCGTCGGCCTGCTCAGCGGTCCAGGTGATGATCGTGTCGGAGAGCTGGTCGTGCAGGATGGCGGGCTCGGTGGGATCGAAGGCGTCCATCGGACGAAGCGAGGAATGCGTCATGCGCGCCTAACGCACTGGCCGTGACAAGGTTGCCCAACGTGCCTGCGAAACACCGTCACGGCGTCCGTGCCAATATTCGCCTTTATCGAATTTCGTACAACGCTGGCGAGCAAGCGCGCGTGGAACCGTGATGGAACCCGCGTTGCCGCCGCGCAACACCTGCTCGAAAAGCCCGCTTTCGCCGAACTGCGCCCTTGCGTCGCCACACCGTCCTCCGAACAATCGACGCGCGGCGTGCCTTTTCGTGCAAGACTGTTTGGCCAAGACTGTCTGGTCAGACTGTTCGGAGAAGACGAGGTTCAACAGAACCGTTTGGAGGCAGGGATCATGAATGATCGGCGGTCTCTTCTGGTGGCGGTCTCCTGCCCCTCGGCGGTTCTCGCCGGCTGGCTGGCGCTCTCTCTGTCCGCCTATGCCCCGGCCCTCATCGAGAACAGCGGCGCCAATGCTTCCGCCGTCTCGCGCGCGAAGGATCTCAGCCGACTTGACCTCGCCGACATCCCGCACGCTGCGGCCATCGAGGACGGCGTCGCCCTGACCTCCGATATCGCGGCCGCTGTCGCTGCGACACCAGAATTGGTCAATGCTGAAGCGGCAGCGCCCGAGGCGCCAGCTCCGGCTATCAGGCTCGCCTCGGCGGACCCAGTGCTGATCTTGCCGACCGAAGCGCCGCTCGCGCCGCAGATTTCGCCTGACCCGACACCAGTCGCCAGTGAGGTTGCTCCGGCTCCGGCGTCGGAGCCCGTGATAAAGCTCGCATCCGCCGATCCCACTGAGATCGTGACGACGGAGGCGCTGTCGCCCGCGACAATCGCGACCGGCCCCGCGCCCGTGGCGAGCAAGGCCTCGCCGTCTGCGGACACGACCGCGGTACTCGACGAATGCTACGTGATGGAAGCCTGCATCGACCGCTATCTCTGGGCGCTCTACCAGCGCACGGCCAAGGAAGACTCGATCAAGGTCACAGATCGCCGGGCCGTCACCGTCAAGCGCAAGGGCAAGATGGTCACAGTGATGCGCAGCTTCACGAAGCTGGTTGACGAGGACTTTGGCTGGAAGGATCCGAAGGCGGCCGACCGCGCCGGCATGTCGATGATGGACTACGTCATCGGCGGCATGGACAAGAGTTTCAAGAAAAAGCTGTTTCGCACACTGCTCGCGGCTGAGGCTGCCGGGCTTTCGCCGGGCATCACCAGCGCGTTCCGCGACGACTATCGCCAGTCGATCGCGAGTGGCCTGAAGGCCGCCTCCGACCGTTCCTATCACGGCGGCAGCACGCGCGGCGGCTACGGGCACGGCATGGCGGCCGACATCGTCAGCACCAAGGGCGACAACCGCGCGCAGCGCTGGGTCTCGACCGAGGTGCTGTGGAAGTGGGTCGACGCCAATGGCAAGGCGCTCGGCATCGGCCGCCCCTATCTCGGCCGCGATCCCCCGCATGTCGGCCCGGTCGATGGTACGGAATACGTCTCGCGCCGAGGCACGTCGGACCGCAAGGAAGCCAACGTCAAGCCGAGAAAAGCGCGGGCCGTGGCAAGCGCAAAGCCGCCGAAGGCGAAGGCACAGGCGACGCGCGAGCAGAAGGTCCCCGCGAAGCCGCAGAAATCAGCGCAATCAGCCACGAAGCGCGCGACCTGAGTTTGACGGCTTATCGTCGCGGCGTCGGCAACGGCACAAGCCGCATCTCCGCGGTGCCTGCTTCCTGCGTGCGCACCAGCACCGCATAGATGGTTTCGACTGCGAGCCGCACCGCCGCCTCGGTCGCTGTGCCCTTGGCCAGATGCGCCGCGATCAGGCCGGTGAGAAGATCGCCGGTGCCTGAGGGGCGGATCGGAAGGCGCGGCGTCGCAAAGCGCGACAACTGACCGCCGGCGCACAGAATCGTTTCCACCTGCCCTTCCGCCGTATCAGTGAGCGTGCAACCGGTGGCGACCACGTCGATGCGCCCAGTCCCGGCCAGCGCCGCGCACGCCGCGCGCAGGCCCTGCGCATCCGCGATGTCGAGGCCTGCGAGCAGCCCGAGCTCGAACTGGTTCGGCGTGGTCAGATTGGCGGCGGGCAGCAGCCGGTGCCGGACCACGTCCAGGATGCCGTCGGCGACATAAACCCGGCCGTCATCGCCGATCACGGGGTCGCAGAGATAGACCAGCTTCGAATTGCGGGTCAGCGCCCGCTCGACGAAATCGGCAATGACAGCGGCATTGCTGGGCGAACCGAGATAGCCGGTAACGAGGACCGCAGCCTCGTCGACGAGATCGCGCTCTTCGACGCCTCTCAGCAGATCTGAAACGAGCTCTGTCTCCAGCACCCGCCCGCGCAAGGTCGGATAGCGCGGATGGTTCGACAGCAGCGTTGTCGGCACGGCCGCGACATTCACCCCTTCCGCCTGCATCGCATAGGCGGCGGCGCTGTTGCCGACATGGCCGTGGACCACCTGGCTTTGAATGGAGATGACGAGCATGAGGGAGGTCCGTAGGAGTAATTGTCTAGCGAGAGAAGGGTCGCCCGGATCACGAAAACTCATATCCAAGTCCCGGCCGCAGCGCTTGCATCTTCCGCGCCAGCCGCCGATGCCCGCTCTCCTCCGACCGCGCAAGCCGGCCGGCGACCGCGACGTGGTCCACATCGCTCTTGTGCTGATTGAGCTTGGCCTGCCCCTCGACGGTATCCACCACGAGATCGACGACGCGGATCGCAGCCAGCATGCTCTCGCGCTTGCCGGGCTCCATCTGTGCGAGGTCCCAAGGTTTTTTTGGCAAGCGCGCTTCCGAGACCGCGAGTAGTGCATCGCCGTGCCTGCGGTTCTCGTCTAGCCCGCGCAGATGCGCTACGCCCGACAGGTGCACGGCCTCGTAAAGCCAGGTCGAGACGTTGTCGCGCGAAGAATACCAGTCATTGGAGATGTAGGCGTCGTCGCCGGCAACGATCAGCAGAAAGCGCCCCGCACCATCCGCGAGCGGGACGAGCGGATTCCTGGCGGTGAAATGGATTTGCACGATCGTGTGCCCGTCGCGCTGCTCCAGCACGAAGGGCACATGCGAGGCGCGTGGACCGCGCTCATCCGCCGCGACGATCGTGCCGAAGCCGCGCTGGCTTGCGAATTCCAGCGCTTGCTGCTCCTCGATGCGGAATTGGGGGCGGAGGACATGCATGGCGGGGCGCTCGTTGACTGGCTGAAGGACAAACCGAGGCTAACTCATGATCCAGTCAAGTCAGAAGGGGTATTGGCCCGCAAACGCGGATGTCAGGAATGATCCCGGAGTCGTGCCAGCTCATCGATATAGGCGCAGAACATGTCGGCCATTGCGTCGGCGTGACGCGCGATCTCCGCCTCGTTGCGCGGTGTCTCCGAGAACTGCTTGCCAACCTCGCTCAGCGTCGTCTTGATCAACTCGCCGGCAAGCGCCCGCGTCGCATCCGGCGCCCTGGGCAGGGCCTCCCGCATGAAGGCCGCGACGATGCCCTTACCGGCGGCCCGCGCGTCGTGTGCTTCGGGCGCATCGCGATAGAGCGGCGCGGCGTCGCTGAGCGCCGTGCGGATCGCAGCCTCCTCGCACTCGGAACGAATGAAGGCGTGGACGAGCGCGCGCAGCCGTACCAGTGGCGGTTTCGCCCGGTCCGCCAGGATGCCGCGCAGGAGCTCGCTCGTGCGCCGCCACTCGTCGCTCTGGAGGCGGAACAGGATCGACGCCTTGTTCGGAAAATATTGATAGAGCGACCCGACGCTCACCCCGGCCCGCTCGGCCACTCGCGCCGTCGTGAAACGCTGCGCCCCCTCCTTGGCCAAGACCTGAACAGCCGCGTCCAGAATGGCCGCCACCAGCTCGTTCGAGCGGGCCTGCTGTGGCTGTTTTCGTGAGGAAACTGAATGGCTTCGGCGATCTGCCATGGCACCCTCGGGCAACGCGAATAGCGAATGCGACGAATTAGTCGTATTTCAATTCTCACGCAAGCACTCGCAGCACGGCGACATCTGGAGACTACACATGACCACCCGACCATCACATCACTTGCGCCACTGCTCGATCGTCTGTTCGACCAGGACGAAGCGGCGCGCGGCGCGATGCGAGCCGCCTTCGCCGATGTGACCGACGCCGACCGCGCACGGATGATGCGGAGCAAGACCGCTTACCGCGACCTCTACGGGCGGCTGAAGGACGCACCGCTCGCGGTCTCCCGCGAGACCGGTCAACTGCTTTACATGCTCGCACGCAGCTCCCGCGCCAAAGCGATCGTCGAGTTCGGCACCTCGTTCGGCATCTCGACCCTGCACCTTGCCGCGGGCTTACGCGACAATGGCGGCGGCCGCCTCATCACCAGCGAATTCGAACCGTCCAAGGTGGCCCGGGCGCGCGAGAACCTCGCGGCCGGCGGGCTGCTGGACCTCGTCGAAATCCGCGAAGGCGACGCGCTGAAGATGCTTCAAGTCGACCTGCCCGACACGATCGATCTCGTGCTGCTCGACGGCGCCAAGGCGCTCTACCCCGATATCCTGGATCTGGTCGAAGGCCATCTCCGGCCGGGCGCGATCATCGTCGCCGACAACGCCGACGACAGCCCCGACTATCTGGCGCGCATGCGCAGCCCCGGAAGCGGCTACATGTCCATGGCCTTTGCCGAGGACGTCGAACTCTCCGTGCGGATCAACTAACGCCACGTCGAATCGGCGCGACACCAATGAACCGCCGCGCGAACCATCGCGCGGCGGTTTCGTGCTGCGCTCCGCCGTGTCGCAGGTTCGTCACTGACGCGTGATAGTTGGACCCGGCAATGTCGCTGCCGCCTTCGTCGGCATCGCGCTGATCGTGTCCGGAGTGGTGGTCATCAACCTGTTCTCGGCGGCCACGGTGCATTGATGCCGGCAAGGCCTTCAGCTTCGCGACGCCGTCTCGCAGCCGGCTCACGCTATTGGCTTTGCGACGGCTTGGGAGGATGCGGCCTGGATCGCTTCGCGCCAGGCTTGGCCGCAACTCGCGGCGGCGCCGCATCGACCGATTCCAGATAGGCGGCAAGTGCCTTGGCTGTATCCGAACTGGTTGCGTAATGGTCTTTCAGGAACCAGGACAGCGTCAGGTTGAAGCGCCCTTTGGCAAGGCCGCGGGGGCTGCGATGGCACGTCGTGCAACCATCGGCGAAGAGCTTTTGCGGCGACTTGCCGGCATCGAGATTTTGCGCGGCGGCAAATGTCGCCGTCAGAACGGCCGCGGCTGCAAGAGTCATCGTTGGAAGAGTCATCAGGGGCGCGATCAGATCGCGCCCCGGTCGAAAGTACGAGATCAATGTCGTCCTGCCCGGTCTTGCGGTCAGGCCGCCAATAGCTGATCGAAGTCGGGCGGCGCGTAGGCCTTGCCGTCCTGGTCGGTGATGACGACCTTCCACCCCTCGCTCGCCCAAACCTTCGCCTTCGCCACGATGAGCAAACGGCTCTCGCGGGCAAAACTGCACTTCTCGTTGTCGCGTTCTGCGACCATCTTGTAGGCCAATGCGCATCCCCTTGCGTTGCCCCTGCACCTGCTCTCGTCGTGGCAGCGGGCTTTGGCGGCAATTCGCCGGGAGCGTGGCAATTTGGTGCCGTCCGCGGCAGCATTGTGCTTTGTTCCGGCTGAGCGAAGGAGATCGATCGTGCGCCGCTTCATCAATGCGATTCTGCTTGTCGCGGGCTTGTTTGGTGCGGGCCTGCTCGGCGTGCCGCCGACAGCCGCCCAGACCTACGCTCCGCGCCATCCCGTCTGCATCGAGATCTACACGATCGACGGCCGCAGCATCGATTGCAGTTTTGCGACGATCGCGCAGTGCGCCGCGACCGCCTCCGGGCAGTCCGCCCAGTGCTACGCCAATCCTATGCCACGCGGAGCAGACAGCTGAGCCCGGTTCCGTCGCCGCCGCGACGAAGCCGATAGCATCAGGTCAGCGCTCCGATCAGTGGACGCGAATGATATGGGGACGGCCAAGATCGATCAGCCCCTGCACCGCCGAGAGGCGGTCGTCGAGAGCTGCGATGGTCAGCAACAAATTGTTGCGGCGTTCGTCGAGAAGGCCCATCTCGGCGCCGGAGAGTTTGGTGCTCGATCGCTCCTTTTGAATCACCTCGAGAGATTGGCGCAATCCGGCAATCAGGCCGGACAGCTGCTTGGCTTCCTTGGTCATCGACCGCTTGGCGACATTGTGGCGGCGCGTCTCCGCCTGGTTCTGTCTCATCGTCGTCATCCTCCCGTGCCCCGCTGCCCCGAGTGGAATGCTTACAGCTTTGAGTAGACATATTACGATCGATGAAATCTGCCCGCGAAGAAGCTTCTTAAATTGTATGGGCAGGGAACCCGTTCCGGCCCAAACAGAAAGCCCGGCGCGAGGGCCGGGCTTTCGTTGGCAACTTTAGTGCTTTTGGTGCCCGCCACCGGGACCGCCGGCCGGGGCACCGCCGCCGTGCGGCGCGGCGTTGATGTGAGGTGCGCCGCCGCCACCGCCGTGAGGCATCGCAGGCGCAGCCGCGCGCGGCGCAGGCATTTGGGCATGAGCGTTCATCGGCGAGCCGTGGCTCAAGTTGGGTTGGGCCACATGCGGCATCGCGGGCCGGCTCGCCGGCGCCGCTGATACACGCGGCACCTCATGCGGGCGCGCCATCGGCTGCGCACGCACAGCCGCGCGGTGTGCGGCCTGCTCGTGCATGATGCGCGCTTGTGCATCGCGCGGATTGCGGCCCTGGAGATTGGTCCGCTCATGCGCGATGCGGTCGCTTCGTCCCGCACGGCTGCGGTCCGCCGTCACCGCAGTCTCGTGCCTCGCCATCGCGGCGTCGCGCCGTGAAGTTATGGCATCGCGACCGGAGACCGCGGCCGCGCCCTTGACACTTTCCTTGACATTCGCACCGTTGCGCCCGAGTGCGACCGCCGCATCGCGCGTTGCCGCGCGGCCGATGCGAGCCGCGCGCGGATCGATCGTCATCCGCATCGCGTCGCGCTGATGCGAAGTCCAGTAGCTATTCCAGTGGGCATGCCGCCGATACCAGGGCCGCCCCTGATAATAGCTCGACCAGTACGAGGTCAGCACGAAGGGGACGATTGGCACGTCGATCTCGTCGACATAGTCGGGGAGATAGACGTAGTGATTGCGGTAGAGATATTCGAGGTATTGCGACGACACCCAGCCACGGTCATCCGAGAAGCTCACGTCGCACCAGGCGTTGCCGCGCAGGCAACCATGGATATCGACGCGGGCGCCCTCGGGGATGCGATCGACCAGGGGAAAGCCCGAACCCGGCCCGGCGCGCAGGCCGGTCGAGACGGTGACCATGCCCGGTGCGGCCAGCGCGGCCGTCGGGGCGAGCAGCAATGCGGCTAACAACACGCTTCGGAATTTCATGGCGTAGTCCTCCTCTTTCGAGTCGGAACGCGCCAGCGGAACGGGCGTTCCGCGTACGAAGGTCTCATCCGCCAAAAGATCGAGACGGATGCCGCGCGCGGTTCAATATTCATTCGCCGTTCATCGACACCGCGCGCAGAGAGAGCCTACGTGTGCGCCGCCGGCCCGTCAGTTCACTTGCAGCATGAAGCCGTCGAAGTACGCAGCAAGCGCAGCAAAATCATCGAGCGGCAGCACGGTCGCGACATACTGATCCGGCCGCACCACGACCATGCAGCCCGCCTTGCGGTCAATGCCGCGCATGGTGAAAACGTCCTGACCATTCTTGAGGTCCGGACAGAACATCTTCTCGTAGTCGATCAGGCCGTAGCGGCCCTTGCGCGGCAGCAGCAGCGCAGGCATCGCCTCGAGAGCGAGCTCGCGATGATCCTGCTGGAAGACCGCCCGCAGGTCGATCACGCTATCGATGTCGGCGACCGCGGGGGTGTAACGCCGGACCGGCGACTCCCGCGCATCGGAGAGAAAATTGCACAAGGCGCGAACGGCCGATCCGGTTGCTGCGGGATCCTCAGCGCCGGAGAAAGCGTAGATGCGGAAGCGGCCATCCGCCTGCGCAGCGTGACCGAGATGCACCGGCTTGGCATCCGCAAGCCGGATCACCGGTGCGGAATGAAATCGCGTGCCGATGACGAGGCCTTGCGCGAGATGCTGGTGGGACGTCGCTCCCGTCAGAACCGACGGGCGGTAATGCGTCGCCGTGCCCGCGGTGTAGCGACCGTGCCTCACGAAATAGTCCTGCGTCCTGGCGGCGTCGGCGCCGCCGGCCTTGGCGGCGGACGCAAGAATCCCCGCCCATTCCCGGTCGAAATCGATCAGCTCTTTGGCAACCGCCTGGCGCTCGGCCGAATAGGAATGCAGCAGGCTCGGCGCAGACTGCTTCCGCAAAACGGCAGCGAGCTTCCAGCCGAGATTGAAAGCGTCCTGCATCGAGACGTTCATGCCCTGCCCCGCCTTCGGGCTGTGGGTGTGGCAGGCATCGCCGGCGATGAATATCCGCGGCAGACGCGTAGCCGTCTCGGTCTCCGGCACGTCGTCGAACTTGTCGGTCAGGCGCTGGCCGATCTCGTAGACCGACCACCACGCGATCTCCTTCACATCGAGCGTATGCGGCTTGAGGATCCGCTGCGCTTTCGCGATCACGTCGTCGGCGGTGATATTGCGATTGGCGACGCGCTCGCCGATGTCGAGCTTGGCGAGCTCGACATAGAGGCGGACCATGTAGCCGCCCTCGCGCGGAATGATCAGCAGGCTACCGTCCTTCGCCGACTGAATCAGAGCCTTGAAGCGGATGTCGGGAAAATCGGTCACCGCCAGCACGTCCATCACGCCCCAGGCATGATTGGCGGAATCGCCGAGCAACTCGCGACCGATCGATTTGCGCACCGTGCTGCGGGCGCCGTCGCAGCCGACGACATAGCGCGCCTTGATGGTCTCGACCTTGCCCTCGTTCTCGGCATCGACCCGTTCGAGCCGCGCTGTCACGGCATGGTCGGCGGGACCCGCGGCCGGATCGACCTGAAGGTCGAGCAGGCGCCGACTGTAATGGGGCTCGAGCCTGCCCGGCGCCTTGCGCATGACGTCGAGAAAGCCGTCATGGATGCGCGCCTGGTTGAGAATAACGTGCGGGAATTCCGACAAACCGTCCTCGACGTCCTGCACCCGGCCGCTGCGGACGATATGTTCCGGCACCCGCTCGTCCGGCTTCCAGAATGTCGTCTCGTTCACCCAACAGGCTTCCTTCAGGACGCGCTCGCTGAATCCGAAGGCGTGGAACATCTCCATGGTGCGGCATGCGATGCCGTCGGCCTGCCCGACCAGCAAGCGGCCCGGCTTCTGCTCGACGATGCAGGTCTTGATGTCGGCAAACTGCGCAAGCTGGGCCGCAAGCGTCAGGCCCGCAGGGCCACAGCCGACGATGAGGACATCGACCTCTTCGGGCACGCCCCCCGTTGCGCCAGAAGGCTGAATGCGCGCGGCGGGATCGGCGATTTCGGGGTCGCCCGGCTGAAATCCATTGAGATGGAATTGCATGAGCACCTCTCCCGCCGATGTTCTGTTTGGATATTGCTCAGTATGCTGACTATCAGTATACTTGTCAACGACCCCGGCCGTTCTGCCCCAACGGAGAAATTCGGTGAAAGACAACAACGACATGCCCGGACATCTGGCGCGCCGGTTCCAGCAAATCGCGGTCGCGGTGTTTCTGGCCGAGGTCGGGGATGCCGGCTTCGACCTCACGCCGGTGCAATACGCCGCGCTCGCGACCATCAAGGCCAATCCGGGGCTCGACCAGGTGACGCTCGCAGGATTGATCGCCTACGACCGCACCACCATCACCGGCGTGGTCGACCGGCTCGTGCAGAAGGGGCTCGCGGAGCGCCGCGCCTCGCGCCGCGACCGCCGTGCCCGCGAGCTCGAGATCACCGACGAAGGCCGCCGCACGCTGCGCAAGATCACGCCGGCCGTGGAATCCGCGCAACGCATCATGCTGCGCGGCCTCAGCGCGAAAGAAAGTGAGGATCTGATGCGCCTTCTGCACAAGGCCATCGCCGCCGGCAACGAGCTCAGCCGCGCCCCGCTGCGCGGAGTGCAGGCATAGAGCGTTTTCGAGCGAGGTGGATACCGCTTCGCGTCAAGAAAACGTGCCAAGACAGAAAGCCCCGTAATTCTACCCCTCATTGTCGCAGTATCGCGAAACCAGGAACTAACCTTCGGCTGTTACGGTCGACGGCATTCGGCGTTTAACGCGCGATTAACTTTGCCGGTCTGGAGTTTCGGATGTTCAGGTTCCTCATTGCGGCGGCGGCGATCGCGCTCTCGACCGCTCCGGCGCTCGCGAATGGCCATGGCGGCGGCGATGCCCCTCCGCCGCCGAAGCCCGCGACGTCACCGGCGAAAGTCATCCTGACCAAGCAGGGCCCCACGCTCGTGGACCTCAACGGCATGACGCTCTACTATTACGAGCGCGATACCACCGGCAAGACGTCGAACTGCAACGGCAAATGCGTCGAGAGCTGGGTGCCGCTGCCCGCAACGGCCGATGCCAAAGCGGTCGGCGACTTCACCGTGATCAACCGTAACGACGGCAGCAAGATGTGGGCCTATCGCTATCGTCCGCTCTACACCTCGCCGGCCGACAAGGCGCCGGGCGAGGCCAATGGCAATGCCACGACGCTGCAATGGCGCGTCGCCCGTCCCGAGAACTAGGGCGACCTCACCCGCGCCAGCTGGGCCGCGCCTCGACTTGCGCGTTCTGTCCGGGCGGCAGCACCACGACCATTGAGTTGAGCTTCACCCGGTCATAGAGATCGATCACGTCCTCGTTGCGCATCCGGATGCATCCGGACGAGATCGCCTGCCCGATATATTCCGGCTGGTTGGTGCCGTGGATGCGGTAGAGCGTGTCCTTGTTGCCGGCATAGAGATAGATGCCCCGCGCGCCCAGCGGATTGGCGGGGCCTCCGGGCACCCGCGCCGGATAGGGCCCGAGCCGCGCCTGGATGTCCGCCGTCGGAACCCAATCCGGCCATTCCGCTAGACGACCGACCCGCGCGACTCCGGAGAACGCCATGGCCTCCTCGCCGACCGCGACGCCGTAGCGGATCGCCTTGCCTTCGGGCAGCACGAAATAGAGATAGCGCGCATCGGTATCGACCAGGATCGTGCCCGGCTGCTCCTTGCGCGGATAATCGACGATATGACGGAGATATTGCTCGGGCACGTTTGCTTGCGCGTAAGGCGTATGCGCCAGCAACTGCCGGTCGCGGGTCGTCATGCTCGCGTCCGTCGATGGCGAAAGCGTCGTCTGCATGCAGCCGCCCAACGGAAGCATGGCAAGGACGAGTAGAACGAATAAGGATCTTGGCACCGCCGGCCCCAATAGCGATAGCAGCGCCCCCAGCAACACCAGATGCTGCCAAAATCGTGCTGAAAACAAGGCATTGTGGAACAATTACGCGTGTTGTCTGAGGCGGGTTCCATCACCACAAACGGCGCAAGAGCGTCGCACAGTCTCCATCCCCTCGCCTTGCTTTGGTCAAACCCGGCTGGACTCGTGGGTCATGGTGCTTGGGCCTCATCGGATTTGGGGATTTGGATGGGCCCACCTCAACGGATCTGCTCGCGCCAATGCGAACGACCGATACCTCAATACTCAACACCTGGGGCTTCAAAACACCCAGGCTTCAAAGGAGCTGCGATGCTCGCGACGCTGAACTCTCGGCAAATCGTCGATGAGATCGTGAAGGACACGGTCACGAACAACGACCCGCACGACGCGGTGCAGATTTCGCCTGACATTTTGCTGGCCTCGCGCCCTCTCAGCGTTGCGCCCGCGCTCGCGCCTGAGATCACGGCCCGTCCCGAACCCAAAATAGATCCGGCGTTCACGCTGAAGTCCAGAATGAATCCGGAGCCGAAGTTCAGTCCCGTCGCGGAGCCGCAGACGGCAGCGCCCTCGGTCGACACCGCCGTGCGCGTTGCGGCCGGTGATGGTCTCAGCCGGCAGAAGCGCTCCTCCGCTGGCAAATGGCTGCGCGGCGCGTTCGTCACGATGCTGTTTGCGGGCGGAAGCGCGGCCGCTACTGTCGCCTGGGAGAAACATGGCGACACCGCAAGACAGATGCTCGCCGAATGGACCCCGGCATTGGCGTCGCTGCTGCCTTCGACCTCGCAGACCGCACCGCTCGCCGCCGCACAGGCTGCGCCGCCTGCGGACCAGGCCGCAACGGATCAAGCCACAACGGATCAAGCGGCCGACCAATCGGCGGCTCCGCCTGCAACCCAGGTTGCAGCAGCAGTGCCCCCGGCAACACAACCCGATCCTGTACAATCGGTGCAGTCGATGACGCGCGATCTCACCGCGATGGCGCAACAGATCGAGCAGCTCAAGGCCAACATCGCCGAGTTGAAGGCCGGGCAGGAGCAGATGGCACGCGAGATGGCGAAGCCGCCCGCGCCGAAGCCGGTGGCCGATACGAAGCCGCGCGTCGATCCGCGCGCGCAAATGTCCGCGCTACCGCCGCGGCCCGCGGCGCCGCCGGTTCGCAAACCGAAGCCGGTCGTGTCGCACACCTACATGCCGGCTTATTCGCCGGCGCCGCTCGCTCCGCCGCCGCCGGCCTCGCAGGCTGCCGCAGCCCCACCGCCCGCTGCCATGACGACGCAAGCCGTTGCCGACGACGACGGACCTGTCGTACGCCCGCCAATGCCGCTGCGCTGAACCATCGTCACGCGACGACGCGTCGCACCAGCGATGCTGTCAGAGTCGATGTGATGCGTTGAATCCGGATGACTACGGGAAGCGAGCTTCGATCGTTTTCCATCAAGAGAAAAGGCCGTCGGGATCTATGCCGGCGGCCTTCTCTTGCAGCTGCCGGTTCCCGGAGCCCGGTTCTGCTGCAATTCCATGCCTCATGATCACGCCGACATATTTAATAAAATCTTAACACGCTTGAATGCTGCACATCATTTCTGCGCATAAGCAGAGAGATTGCGCGCGCCGTTCATTCGATAAACATCGACTCAGTGGTACCATCGGTCATGTGTTGAAACGTCCACCCGAAGCTCAATTCGTCACACCGGGGAATTCGGATGCCTTACTATTCCTTCGATCTCGTGGTTGGTGAAGAGTTCAAGAACCAGGGCGGTATCATCCTCGAAGACATCGAGGTCGCCTCCGATCGCGCCGTTCAACTGGCCACCGAGCTGTCGCAGGTGAAGCCCGAGCTGCAAAGCAAGGGTTGCGCTGTGCGCGTCACCGACCGCGATCACAAAGAGGTCTATCGCACGCCGCTCGATCCGGTGCCGGCCTGGCGGCGCTAACCCGCCGGCCGGCTTCGCGGGCGCACGCTATCCCCATTGCGGAGCGGCGCGGCAGCCGCTAGCCTTCCCGAAAATTCGGGGAGGTACCAAGGATGCGCACTGGTTTTCTGATGACGGCCCTGTTGCTGCTGGCCGCGTCCGCCCAAGCGGCCGACCATCCACGCTCGACCTATGTCACGTTGGTCTTGCAGGCCTTCGCCGCCAAGGTCGAATGTCCGGGCACCGATATCGCCTACCAGGATCTGGTGCAGAAGGCGGAGCAGATGCAGCTGCCCGAAGGCACCACCGAGAAGGTCCGCAAGGCGATCGCCTGGATGCACACGGGTGGCAAGATGGGCGAGAAGCAGGACGACGATCTGATGGCCGAGGTCGCGGTGGCCACCCAGGCGACCGACCTCAACCAACGCCGCCTCGGCATGCCCAACTGGTGCGAGGCCCAGAAGACCAACCTCGCCGGCCTGATCCGCAGCAAGGGCGGCTAGCGTGATCGTGCGGCGTTAAGCACGCCGCGCCGGAATTTTTGCTTCGGCCAATAATCGTCACATTTCTCGCCAGCATGCGGCTCTTTCGAACTCGAACAGGGGAGCTCCATGCGGATCAACCATGTCCTTCTCGCGGTCGCGTTTGCCGTCGCACCGATGCTGACTGCGCCCGTGCTGGCGAAGAATTCCAATGCCCAGAAGGGCGAGGACAAATCGACCTCGTCTTCGTCGTGTAGCGCTTATCAGCAGGCGCCGGATGGCTCGTGGGAGCCGCTCCCCTGCAAGGAGACGGGCGAGCGCTCCCAGCCGCAGACACAGAATCGCACCTCGCCGCAGGGCGCTGACCGCGGGGAGCGTTGAACGCGGGGGAGTGTCAGCTCTGGTGCGGACCGCGGATGATCTTCATCGCGTCCGCGATGTGACGCCACTCTTTGGCCTCGTCGGCCTCGCCGCGGCCCTCACAAGCCCTGGCCTGTTCGGCGGCCTTCGCGATCGCAGCAAAACCATGCTGTTCCAGCATCTGGCGCGCGACGGTGTGGACCTGGACCTCGGTCATCATGGGCGTTCTCCCGTTTGACGAAACCGCGGTGCATCGCGCCGCCGCGGGTTGTTCACAACGATTGAGCCCCGGACCTCGTTCCGTAGCGTTCACGTCAGCAAGCAAAAGGCGGCCCGCTATGCCCAGCGGACCGCCTTTTCACCAACCCCAAATTTGAAGCGTCGCGGCCGAGGTCCCTAGCCGGCCGCCGCGCGCTTGCGCTCGAAATCGTTGGGCACCTCGATATCGACCTCGAGGGTCGAGACCTCGTCGCCGCGATCGAGCCGGACGATGACCTTGGTCGGGTCCAGCGTGACGTGCCTGGAGACGACCGCGAGAATTTCCTCACGCAGCACACCGAGCAGATCGGGCTGGCCGCGCAGTCCGCGTTCATGGGCAAGCAGGATCTGCAACCGTTCGCGCGCGACGGGTGCAGAGGCCTTGTTGCCGCGGAGAAGCCGAAGCAGACCCATGCTCATGCGGCCCTCCGTCGCAGCAGGCGGTCCATGAAGCCCTTGCGCTCGGTCGGCACCTGCATGGGCACGGTGTCGCCGCACAGCCGTCGGGCCGCGTCGATATAGGCCCGCGCCGGTGCGCCTTCCGCGTTCGACAGCGTCACGGGCGTGCCGACGTTGGAGGCGCGCAGCACGTCCTGGCTCTCCGGGATGATGCCGAGCAGGGGCGTTGCAAGAATTTCGAGGATGTCCTCGATGGTCAGCATCTCGCCGCGCGCGGCGCGCGAGGGATCATAGCGGGTGATGAGAATGTGCTTCTCGACCCGCTCGCCCTTCTCGGCCCGCACCGTCTTGGAATCGAGCATGCCGATGATGCGATCGGAATCGCGCACCGAGGAGACTTCGGGATTGGTGACGATCACGGCTTCGTCGGCAAAGCGCATCGCCATGGAGGCGCCGCGCTCGATGCCGGCCGGACTGTCGCAGATCACCCAGTCGAAACGGCTGCGCAGATCGTCGATGACCTTGCCCACGCCCTCTTCGGTCAGCGCGTCCTTGTCGCGGGTTTGCGAGGCCGGCAGCAGCCAGAGGTTCTCCAGCCGCTTGTCCTTGATCAGGGCCTGCGGCAGCTTTGCGACGCCCTGCACCACGTTGATGAGGTCGAACACGACGCGGCGTTCGGCGCCCATCACGAGGTCGAGGTTGCGCAAGCCGACGTCGAAATCGACGACGACGACCTTTTCGCCGCGCTGCGCGAGCGCAGCCCCCAGTGCGGCGGTCGTCGTGGTCTTTCCGACGCCCCCCTTGCCTGACGTCACGACCAGTACCTTGGCCATCTCTCAAATCTCCTTCTGGTCAGTTCAGCGCAGTAATTCGCATGGTGTTGCCCTGCAGCCAGGCCTGGGCCGGCTTGCCGCGCAGGGCCGCGTCGATATCGTCGGCGGTCTGGTAAAAACCATCGATTGCAAGCAGTTCGGCCTCGATCTTCTGACAATAGATGCGCGCGCTCGTGTGACCGTTCACGCCCGCCATGGCGCGACCGCGTAGCGCGCCGTAAATGTGAATGGAGCCGCCGGCAACGACCTCGGCGCCGGAGCCGACAGAGCCCAAAATGGTGACGTCACCCTCGGGGAAGATCACGGTCTGGCCCGACCGCACGGGGCTTTCGAGCAGCAGCGAGGTCGGCTTGGTCTCGACCTTTGCCTCGACCTTCTTGGGCGCACTCGGCTCGACCACGCAGCTGCGCCCGCCCGAAAGCAGCGGCGGCATCATGGGGTTCAACCGGCCCTCCTCCACGCCCTCGATCCCGAGCACGCGGATGTTGCGGTCCTGAAGGCTGGTGAGCAGATGGCCGATGCCGGACTGGCTGAGATCGACCGAGGACAGGTCGATCACCACGGGGCGGCCGGCGAAGAAGCCCGGCGAGCGCGCGATGGTGGTGTCGATCTCCTGCAGCCAGTCCTGGATGGGAACCGTCGGCACGAAGACGAAGGCCACATAGGAGCGCCCGCGCAGGCGAACCATTTGGCGTTGAGGTTTTACTGCAGCCTCCATAGCGGCCGACTCGTCCCCTGTTATTGAATGGTTAACGATGCCGCCGATATGGTTAATGGCCGGTTAATTTCTCCGTGGGGTTACGTGGCATGGAAGCGCACCAAGGGCGTTGAGCAGGCGCTCTCGCCCCGCACAACGGTCATCGCCCGCGAAGGCGGGCGATCCAGTACTCCGAGACGGTTGCGGGTCAGCCGAAAGGCTGCGGCGTACTGGATGCCCCGGTCAAGCCGGGGCATGACAGCGGAATGTGGGGCCGGCGCGGCGACCAGCCCCCTACTTCTTCACCTTGCTCGCATCCATCTTGATGGCGGGGTCCAGCATCTTGGTCGTGAACGCCGTCGTGACGTCGAACGGCTTCTCCATGCCGAGATAGGTCTGGACCAGATCGTAGTCCTTCTTCATCCGCTCGCCGTCGATCCAGCCGAGTGCCTTCGTCGTCGTGAATTCGTCCGTCATCAGGGACTTGATGCGCTCCCACTGGCGCTCCTGGTTCTCCTTGTCGAGACCGGAGACCTGATCGAGCAGCGCCTTCAGGCAGGGCGCGGCGTCGGCGACGCAGGTCGCGAAGGCCTTTTGCGTGACCCGCACGAACGCCTCGACCAGCTTCGGGTTCTTCTGCAGATAGCCGCCGTTGACGATCAGCGAATTGCCGTAAGGGTTGAGCCCGATGTCCTTCCAATTGACGTAGCCGAGATCGCTTCCGAACTCGATCACCTTCAAATCGTGCTCGTTGTAGAAGTCGCTGATGATGTCGACCGTATGGCTCTTGAGCGCGGCGATCTTCGCCGTCGGCCCGACATTGACGAAGCCGACGGAGTCGGGCGCAAGCCCTGCAGCCTTGGCGAAGGCCGGCCACATCACACGCGAGGCGTCCCCGGGCGGATTGCCGATCTTGTGGCCGGCAAAATCCTTCACCCCGTTCACGCCGTAGCTCTTCAACCAGTAGAAGGTCTGGCCGGTGTTGGCGTAGACGCTCATCACGGCAACAGCGTCAGCCCCCTTGCTCTTCGCCACCAGCATGGTGGCGAGATCGGCGACGCCGAAGGGCGAGCCGCCGGAGCCGACCTTGGCGGCGGAGACGCCGGAGCCCTTGCCGACCTCGATGGTCAGATCGATGCCCGCTTTCTCGTACCAGCCTTGCGCCTTGGCGTAATAATAGGGCGAGTGATCGGCCGTCGGCGCCCAGTTCAGAATCAGATTGACCGCCTCGCCCGCGTTCGCGGGCACGACTGGTGATCCGAGCATCAGGGCCACCGCCAGGGCCGAGCCCGCCGCCTGCAAACGCTTCATCGCATCTCTCCTCGTTGCCCGCGACCGGCTTGTCGCTCTCCCCCCGTGAGGATACCAATGCAACAAGGCCGCCCTCAACTTGTCAACTGTTTGGTTGGAAATGCCCGCAAAACGTTCAGGCGACACCGTGCCGCAGCGGCGCGACCCGGTCGCCACACGCAAGAAGCTGCTCACCGCGGCGCGCGAGGAGTTCGCCCGGCACGGCTTTGCCGGCGCCCGCGTCGACGAGATCGCAGAGCGCGCCGGTGTCAACAAGCAGCTCGTCTACCACTATTTCGGCGACAAGGACGCGCTCTATCTCGCCGTGCTCGAATGGGTTTACGCCGATATCCGCGAGCAGGAACGTCAGCTCAATCTCGAAGGCCTGCCGCCGGGAAAGGCGATCCGGAAACTGATCGAGGCCTCGTTCGATTACCTCGCGACGAACCCCGATTTCATCGTGCTTCTGAACGACGAGAACCGCGGCGGTGCCCGCCACGTCCGCGGCTCGACGCGGCTGGAGGCGATGCATTCGCCGCTGGTGAAGAGCGTGTCCTACATCCTTCACGAAGGCGTCCGCGCCGGCATGTTCCGCAAGGGGATCGACCCGATCCAGCTCTATATCTCCATCGCGGGCCTCAGCTATTTCTATCTCTCCAACACGCCGACGCTGTCGGCGATCTTCGGCAAGGACCTGTCGAGCCGGGCCGCGCGCCGCGCCCGCCGCCGGCACGTCGCCGATCTCGTGCTGCATTCGCTCCGGCCATAATCAACCAACTGGTTGAAACTTCCCTCCGGGACGGCTAGGCTTGCGACCAGCGGCAAGGTGGCCGCTGACAGCAGGGGGTAACCGGTGACAGGAGACGGCGCCCGCAATACGCGCAGCTTTGCGATCGTCCTAATCGTGCACTTCGCCGTGCTGGTGCTCTGGCAGGTGCTGGTCGATGCCTTCCACGTCCCGAAGTTCATCCTGCCCTCGCCGCTCGCGACAATCCAGACGCTGGGAACCGCGAGCTACGCCTGGGGCGCCAACACGCTGGTGACGGCGATCGAGATCCTCGGCGGCTTTGCGCTCGGCGCCTTCGTCGGCGTGACGCTGGCCGTCATCTTCAGCTGGGCGCCGCTGATCAGCCTCGTGCTGCTGCCGCTGTTCGTGACGCTGAACATGATCCCGAAGGTCGCGCTTGGTCCGCTCCTCATCGTCTGGTTCTCCTACGGCATCGTGCCGAACATCCTGATCGCCTTCAGCATCTGCTTCTTCCCGATCCTGCTCACCACCGCGCGGGGCTTGCGCGAGGTCGAGCCGGATCTGCTCGACCTCGTCAAATCGCTGCGCGGCTCGCGCTGGACGCTGTTCCGCAAGATCCAGCTGCCGGGATCGCTGCCTTACATCTTCTCCGGAATGAAGGTCGGCGCCATCCTCGCGGTCGCCGGCGCCATAGTCGGCGAGTTCATCGCCTCCGAGCGCGGGCTCGGCTACCTCATGATCCAGGTGCAGTCGTCGCTCGACACGCCCGCGATGGTGATGGCCGTCGTGCTGCTCACCCTGCTCGGCGTCGCGCTTTACGGCTTCGTGCTCGTCCTCGAACGCATCTTCGTCGTCGGCGACGCAAGACAAACTTGAAGATCAAGGACCAAAACCATGCTCCTCACCCGCCACAACCTGCCGAAGACCATCCCTGATATCGCTGCGCTCGACGATCTCCTGTGCCGGCCGACCCAGGCATTGATCGACGACCTCGCCCGGGTCGACGGCGACATCATGATCCTCGGCGTCGCCGGCAAGATGGGGCCGACGCTTGCGGGGCTTGCCAAGGCCGCAGCGCCCGATCGCCGTGTCATCGGCGTCGCCCGCTTCAGCGACGCCGGCGTCAAGGACTGGCTGCACGCGCGTGGCGTCGAGACTATCAATTGCGACCTAATGGACGAGACCGCGATTCAGGCGCTGCCGAAGGCGCCCAACATTGTCTTCATGGCCGGCCGCAAATTCGGCGCTGAGGGCGATCTCTCGCTGACCTGGGCGATGAATGCGCACGTGCCGGCACTGATCGCGCAGGCCTTCCCCTCGTCGCGGATCGTGGCGTTCTCGACCGGCTGCATCTATCCGTTCGTCCCCGTCGACGGCAAAGGATCGGGCGAGGACATGGCGCCGAACCCGCCCGGCGAGTACGCCCAGTCCTGCGTGGGCCGCGAGCGCATGTTCGAGTATTTTTCGCGCAAGTTCGGAACGCCCGGGCGGCTATTCCGCCTCAACTACGCGATCGACATGCGCTATGGCGTGCTGCACGACATCGCCTTGAAAGTGCTCACGGGCACGCCGATCGACCTCAGCATCGGTCATGTCAATTTCATCTGGCAGGGCGATGCCTCATCGCAGGCGCTGCGCTGCCTCGCGCATTGCACAGCGCCGACCTCGCCGATCAATGTCAGCGGCCACGAGATTTTGGCGGTGCGCGACCTCGCAGCAAGATTCGGCGCCAGGTTCGGCCGTATGCCGGTGCTGACAGGAAACGAAGAGCCGACCGCGTGGCTGACCGACACGTCCAAGGCAGTCGAGCTTTTCGGCCTGCCGGTCGTCGACACCGAGCAGCTGATCGCCTGGACGGCGGATTGGGTGTCGCGCGCCATGCCGAGCCTCGGCAAGCCCACCAAATACGAGGTGCGCGATGGACGCTACTGACGATCCGCGCATCATCCAGCTTGGCGTCGAGGATGCTGCGGCGGGCCTCGCGCTCTCGACAGAGGCGCACTGGAACCAGAATGAAGACGACTGGCGGTTTTTCTTGAGCGACGGCGTCGCGTTCGGCATCCGTGATGGCGCGCAACTGGTCGCGACCGCAGCACTCCTGCCCTACCCCGGCGACAACGCCTGGATCAGCATGGTGCTGGTGACGGCAAGCCATCGCCGACGCGGTCTCGCCACGCGGCTCGTCGACGCCTGCCTGGCGATGGCGCGCGAACGCGGCCTGACGAGCTGGCTCGACGCAACCCCGGACGGTGCTGCCGTCTATGGGCCGCTCGGGTTCACGCCGACCCTGCAATTGCGCCGGCTCAAGCTGGTGAAATCGGCATCCGCGTCCGGGCAGGCACCTTCGTCCGCGACGCTCGACGCGCTCCGCGCGCGCGACCGGCGCGCCACGGGCCTCGATCGAACCGCCCTGCTCTCCAACTTCGCGCAGCGTTCCGGCTCGCGCATCGTCGCCGCGAACGGCGCCATCGCGCTGGTTCGCGACGGACGTACCGCGCGCCATATCGGCCCGCTGCTTGCCGACGACGCGGCAGCCGCGCTGACCCTGGTCGATGCCATCGCGCGATCGGAGACCGGACCGCTGCTGCTCGATGCCGTCGCGTCGCAAGCCGCGTTCCCTGAAGGATTGACCGCATCCGGCTGGATCATCGAGCGCCCGTTCCAGCGCATGCGGTTCGGCCCCGCTAAGACCGCGGGTGAAGACATGCCATTCGCCGTCGCCGGCCCTGAATTCGGATAGGACATCATGCACCACAGCCAGATCAACAGCGAGATCCGCAAGCTGATCGCCGACGGCACCGTCCTGCCGGCGCATCCCCTCGCGCTCACCGCCGAACGCCAGCTCGACAAAAAGCATCAGCGCGCGCTGACGCGCTATTACATCGACGCCGGCTCCGGCGGCCTTGCGGTCGGCGTGCACACCACGCAGTTCGCGATCCGTGACGTCGGCCTCTATCGTCCCGTGCTCGAGCTCGCCGCCGAGACGGCGGCGAACTGGACCAAGCGTCCGCTGGCGCTGGTCGCGGGCCTCGCCGGTCCGACTAGGCAGGCCACCGCTGAAGCCCGCACCGCGCGCGACATCGGCTATCACGCAGGGCTCCTCAGTCTCGCTGCGATGAAGGGCGCGTCGGAGGACGAGATCATCGCGCATTGCGCAGCGGTCGCAGCCGAAATTCCGCTGGTCGGCTTCTATCTTCAGCCGGCGGTCGGCGGCGTGGTCCTGTCGAGCCGGTTCTGGCAGCGCTTTGCCTCGATCGACAATGTCATCGCGATCAAGATCGCGCCGTTCAACCGCTACCGGACCCTTGATGTTTTGCGCGGCGTCGCAGCAGCCGGCGCGCTCGACCGCGTTGCGCTCTATACCGGCAATGATGACCACATCCTGCTCGATTTGATGCTGCCGTTCGACCTCCGCGACAACGGCGTCACCACGCGCACTTATTTCAAAGGCGGCCTGCTCGGCCACTGGTCGGTGTGGACGGCGAGCGCGATCAAACAGTTCGAGCGCTGCAAAGCGGCACGGCACAAGGACAGCGTGCCGGCCGATTTGCTCGCGCTCGATGCCCGCGTCACCGATTGCAACAGCGCCTTCTTCGACGTCGCCAACGATTTTCACGGCTGCATCGCCGGCTGCCATGAGGTGCTGCGACGGCAGGGCCTGATGCAGGGCCTGTGGTGCCTCGATCCGAACGAGGGCCTGAGCCCCGGCCAGAAGGACGAGATCGAGCGCGTGTACCGCGAGCATTCCGACCTCAGCGACGACGCGTTCGTGGCCGCAAACTTGGATAAATGGCTGGCATGAGCTCAAGCCCCTTCATCAGCCTGCACGGCGTCCGCAAGGTCTATCGCAGCGGCGGCGCCGAATTCCTCGCGGTGTCCGACGTCACCATGGACGTGCAGGAGGGTGAGCTGGTCTCGCTGGTCGGCCCGTCCGGCTGCGGCAAGACCACCGTGATGAAGATTTTGGCCGGCTTGCACGACGCCGACGGCGGCACGGTCAAGATCGGCAACGCCAAAAGCCCGTTCGATCCGACCCGCGACATTGGCATGGTGTTCCAGCAGGCGTTGCTGCTGAAATGGCGGACCATCCTGGACAACGTGCTGCTGCCGGCAGAGATCGTCGGTCTTCCGATGAAGGCCGCGCGCGAGCGGGCGCGCGATCTGCTCAATCTGGTGGGTCTTGCCGGCTACGAGCAGAAATATCCGCGCGAGCTGTCCGGCGGCATGCAGCAGCGCACCGCCATCGCGCGCGCCTTCATTCACGACCCGAAACTGATCCTGATGGACGAGCCGTTCGGCGCGCTCGACGCCTTGACGCGCGAGCAGATGAATCTGGAGATGCTGCGGATCTGGCGCGAGAGCGGCAAGACCATCATCTTCATCACGCACTCGATCCAGGAGGCCGTGTTCCTGTCCTCGCACTGCGCCGTGCTGACGGCCGGACCTGCGAAGATGGCCGATTATTTCCCCATCGACCTGCCCTTCCCACGGGCTCTGCCGCTGAAAACGACGGACGCGTTCGGCGCCTATGCGCGGCGGATTTACGAGAAGCTGGGTTTGGGCGCGGCTTAATTCACCGCACGATAGATGCTGTAGGGTGGGCAAAGCGACTTGTCCGCCGTAGCTCGAAGAGCGAAGGAGGAAGCGTGCCCACCATGGCGAGGCAAGCAAGCAGTGGTGGGCACGGCGCAAGTGCGCCTTTGCCCACCCTACGGGAGTTTGCGCGATCAAGCCTTGTTGCGCATCTTGCCGAGCAGATAATTGTCGTAAAAATTCTCCGCGATCTGCGTGTAGAACAGCAGCTCCTTCATATAGGCGTCGTGGCTTTCCTTGGTGCGCTTGAACAGGTCGCTCTTGATGGCGAGCTCGTTCAGATGGTCCTGGGTCGCGGTGTAGCAGGCCTCCAGCACCGGCTGCGGAAACGCCTTCAGCTCCGCGCCATTGGCGATCAGCCGCTTCAGCGCCGCCGGATTCACGCTGTCGTATTTCTCGAGCATCCAGGCGCCCGCGGCCGACGCGGCCTGGTTGACGATCGCCTGGTACTGCTTCGGCAGCGACGCCCACTTCTCGTCGTTGACGATCATGTGCAGCATGGCGCCGCCTTCCCACCAGCCGGGGAAGTAGTAATATTTGGCGACCTTCTGGAAGCCGAGCTTCTCGTCGTCATAGGGGCCGACGAATTCGACTGCGTCGATCGTGCCCTTCTCCAGCGCCGGATAGATGTCGCCGCCCGCGATCTGCTGCGGGACCACGCCGAGCCGCGCCAGCACATGACCACCCATCCCGGCGATGCGGAATTTCAGGCCCTTGAGATCGTCGACGGTCTTGATCTCCTTGCGGAACCAGCCGCCCATCTGGGTGCCGGAATTGCCGCAGAGGATGGCATGCGCCTTGAACGGCTTCAGCGCCTCATTGGTGAGGTCGGCGCCGCCGCCGAAATGCCACCAGGATTCCTGATGGCGATGGTTCATGCCGAACGGCGCGCCGGTGACATAGGCCAGCGCCGGCTCCTTGCCGATGTAGAAATAGAGCGGGGTCTGCGCCATGTCGACAGAAGCGGTGCTGACCGCATCGAGCGCCTGCAGGCCGGGAACGAGCTCGCCGGCCGCGAAGGTCTGGATCTGGAATTTGTTGTCGGTGGCCTCGGCAACATATTTCGCAAAAGTCTGAGCGGTGCCGTAGATAGTGTCCAGCGACTTCGGGAAGCTCGAGGTCAGGCGCCATTTGATCTCGGGCGCGCTTTGCGCGATCGCAGGTGCGGCAACCAGCGTCGTCGCGCCGGCAACCGCGCCGCCCTTGAGGAATGTACGGCGTTTCATGATGGTCTCTCCCTGAACTATGTTTCAACGTATCGGCTTGAGCGCGATCTTCGCAGACCATGGCCTGTTGCTATAGCGGAGTTCAACTAGTGAGCGGTAGCCCGGATGGAGCGCAGCGCAATCCGGGAATCTTCCCAAATTTCCCGTGTCGCTCTCAGAGCAGCTTGGCGCTCACAAACAGCGCGCGCACGGCGTTGGTCGCCTGCACCACGAGCATGGCGTTCTCGGCGGCACCTTCGAGCGCCGCGACCGCGTCTTCATGCAGCGAGCGGAATTCCATCCACTCGACCGATTTGAAATTGGTGAGGAATTGATAGGCCTGGCCGACGGTCGCGATCGCCAGCGTGTCGCCGTTCAGCTTGATCTTGAACGTCGTGCGCAGCGGGGTCTCGGAACTTTGCGGATCACTCATGGGCTGCTTCTGGACGATGACGGCTTAACGAAAGGAAAACGGCAGCCCCGCCGTAGCAGGCGAATATCCGGAGCAGATATCAGGACTCGGTGCTCGCGCGCTGCGAGGCGGTCGCCGATGGGGTCAGCCTCGGCACCACGACCAGACGGTTGAACTCACCGTTGTCGTAGGCTTTCATGAATCGATCATAGTCCTTGATCGAAACGCAGCCGTTGGAGTCGCCACGAGGCCCGAGCATGTAATTGTGGGTGAGCAGGCCGACGCGGCCGAGCGCGCTGGTGCCCTCGGCGGGCGTCAAGCGCAGTGCGCGGACGCCGTGAAACAGTTTTTCGCGCGGCTTCAGGTCGTAGGTCGCAGGCGGGGTCGCGCCAACCATGCGCTGGTCGACGTGCTCCGGGTCGTCCATCAGCGCGCCCATGCCGGAATGCGCTTCCAGCGCGATGCCGCTCGGCAGGTAAAGCGCCTTGGCCGAGATGTCGTAGACCGCGGTGCGCGAATCGTAGCCAAGCGCGGCGAGATCCGGCGCCTTGCCGAACAGGCCGCTGTCGGGCGTCAGCGAGGCCAGCCTGATCTTGTCGGTGAATTTTTCGAAGAAATTGCGGTTGTCGACCCGGGGGTTGGTCTCGGCATAAGCCTGGCTCGAGGCAATCTGGGCGGAGATGTCCGCCTGGGGCGGGCGCGAGCGCGGCATCGGGATGGCGTCAGCACGCTGCGATTGTCTCGTCTCCTCGGACATATGCCGGTCGTCATCGGTCAGGGTCGAGCGCCAGTCGTCGCCCTGGAGCTTCTGGGCGAGCATCGCCTTGGCATCGCGCAATTTGAGCTGGACTGCATTGACCGCGGAGCGCTCCAGCGTTCGCAGGCCGAGCTCGCGGGCGGGCGGACTGCTGGAAGCCGAAGCGAATCGATCATCGAACGAAGGCGCATTGGCCGGCGGCAGTGCGGCGGTGACCAGCGAGGCCGAACCGCCGATATCCGCGACCCAGGCGGCAGCGCCCAGTGCCAGCGCGACGGCGGCCAGAGACAGCAATATGGTCTCGGCTCGCCCAATACGGCGGCGCGACAATAGCCCCTCGGCTCGTGCCCGGTCGGAAACCATCAGATCCCCAAAATCGACCCCCGAGGGGACCCACCCCCACCCGGAGATTCTCTACCAGCTACCACATTGGGAGCCAAAAGTTAGGCATAATCGCGGCCGGCAAGGGCCCCGGCAAGCCATTCCAGGGTATCCCAAGGTATCTTATGACCGATCCGTTCGATCTAGAGCGCTTTGTCCGGGCCCAGGACCCGGTCTATGGCGACGTCCAGGGGGAGCTGACCCGGGGCCGAAAGCAGAGCCACTGGATGTGGTTCGTCTTCCCGCAGGTCGCCGGTCTCGGCTTCAGCGCCATGTCCCAGCGCTACGCCATCACCTCCCGCGCCGAGGCCCAGGCCTACCTCGCCCACCCCATCCTCGGTCCGCGCCTGATCGAATGCACGCGGCTCGTGCTCGCCGTCGAGGGCCGGACCATCAACGCCATCCTCGGCGCGCCCGATGATGCCAAATTCCGCTCGTCGATGACGCTGTTCGACGCGGTGTCCGACGAGCCCGTTTTCGACGAGGCGCTCGCCCGGTATTTTTCGGGCAAGCGCGATCAGGCAACGCTCGATATCCTCGCGGCCCTTGAGCGACAGCCCAAGTGACCGCAGCCACCAGCGTAAACCCGGGATTAACATCGCCTGCCTATTGTCCGTGCAAATAATTTCCCGCGCCAGTTGCCGGACAGAATCATGAAAATCGGTACGCTCCTGACCACCGCCATCGTCTCGCTCTCGACAGTGGGCGGCGGCCTCGCCGTCTACGTCGCCGTGACGAAATACCAGACGATGGAACGGATCACCGAAGCGCAGGGGCGGCTGGCGATCGTCCGCGCCGTCAGCGACATCCCGCGCTACCTCAATCCCGAGCGCGGCTTTTCCACCAACATCCTCTACGGCCCTCCCGCGGTCGACCCGGCGCTGCTTGCCGAGCAGGACAAGCTGCGCAAGCAGACCGATGCCGCCCGCGAAAGGATGAACGCGCTGCGCAAGGACCTGCCCGGCCCGTTCGATGACGGCAACACCACCGGCGGCAACATCGACGCCATCAATTCGAAGTTCACGGCGCTGCGCGAAGCCATCGACAAGGCGATGGCAGGCCCGCCGGAGGCGCGCAAGGATGCCGCCAAGAAGATCGTCGCCGACAACGCCGTGCTCAACGCCGGCGTGACCGCGCTGCTCAACGAGCAGGTTCGCCGCATGGCGATCCTCAACGGCGATGCCTACCGGCAGGCAAGCTACGCCAACATCGCGATGACATTGCGCGACGTGGGCGGCTTCAACTCCAGCCTGCACAAGAATCTCGTCGGCGGCAAGAAACCGGCGACCGATGCCGAGAAGGCCGAGATCAGCCGCTCGCAGGGCCGCAACGATCAGATCGTGATGTCGCTGCTGGAGTTGCGCGGCAATCCCGCAACGCCGGCGAACGTCGCCGCCGCGCTGGAAAAATTCAACGCGATCTACATCGAAGAGTTCGGCCGCGAGCTCAAGCTGGTGAAGGAGGGTGCGGTCACCGGCAAGTACGAACACGACATGGACACCTATTACACCGCCACGCAGCGCGGCCTCAGCACCATTATCGAGGTCCGCGACGCCTTCTACGACAACGCCGAGCAGATTCTCGCCGGTGCCTCCACTGCGGCCCACACCAGCTTCACCATCGCACTCGCGGGACTCCTCGCCGCGCTGATCGCCAGCGCCGGCCTCATCGTAACGGTCCGCCGCCGCGTCTGCGCCCCGATCGTCAACCTGACGACGCGGATGTCGCGGCTTGCCGAAGGCGAGGTCACGGAAGAGATTCCCGGCGCCGAGCGCTCCGATGAAATCGGTGCCATGGCCGCGGCGGTCCGGGTCTTCAAGGACAACATGATCAGGGCCGACAGCCTCGCGGCCGAGAAGCAAGCCGAGAACGACGGCAAGATGCGCCGCGCACAGGCGCTCGACGGGATCACCCGCGCGTTCGAAGCCAAGGTCACCGAGCTCGTCGGCGGACTGTCCCGCGCCTCAGCCACCATGGAGAGCACGGCGCAGTCGATGACCTCGACGGCTGCCCAGACCAACAGCCAGGCCGCCGTCGTCGCCGCCGCCTCACAGCAGACATCGAGCAACGTGCAGACGGTCGCGAGCGCCACCGAGGAGCTGACCTCTTCGATTTCGGAGATCGGCCGTCAAGTGGCCCAGTCCACCGAGATCGCGGCCCGCGCCGTCGACAACGCCCGCCGCACCGGCGACACCGCCCGTGCGCTGGCCGAGGGCGCGCAGAAGATCGGCGACGTCGTCACGCTGATCCAGAGCATCGCCGAGCAGACCAATTTGCTGGCGTTGAACGCGACCATCGAGGCCGCCCGCGCCGGCGACGCCGGCCGCGGCTTCGCGGTAGTTGCTGCCGAGGTGAAATCGCTGGCGGGCCAGACCGCCAAGGCCACCACCGAAATCTCCGAGCAGATTTCGGCGATCCAGGCCGCGAGCGACGAGACCGTCACCGCGATCCGCAACGTCGCCGACGTCATCGGCGAGATCGACCAGATCGGCACCGCGATCGCGGCCGCGATCGAGGAACAGGGCTCGGCGACCAAGGAGATCGCCCGCAGCGTCCAGGAAGCCGCGCGCGGCACCCAGGAGGTCAACACCAACATTTCAGGCGTGCAGCGCGCCGCCGACGACACCGGTACGGCCGCGCGGGAGGTGCTGGGCGCAGCCGAGCAGCTCTCGTCCCAGTCACGCGATCTCGCCGGACAGTTCGACCGCTTCCTCGGTGAGGTCAGGTCGGCGTAAGGGCTTAGTACGGCGGCGCCTTGCGCGCCCGCTGCGCCTTGGCCGCCTCGATCCACCATGCGAGATCGTCGGCGAAGCGCGGGAACGAGCGTTCCAGCGCCTTGCCGCCCTCGCCGATCGGTTCACCCGCTTCCGACAGCGTCTGTGCGATCGGGCCGACGCCGATGGTGCTCGACACCACCACCATGCCCATCTCCGACAACGTGCCATGCCAGGCGGTCGAGGCACGCGCGCCGGACAGGCGGCCGGCCGAGTAGCTCACGATCGCGGCTGGGCGCCAGAACCACTCCTCGAGGAAGTGGTCGGTAAGATTCTTCAGGCCCGGCTGGATGCCCCAATTGTATTCGCCGGTGACGAAGACGAAACCATCGGCGCCGCGGATCTCTCCGGCGAGCTTCTCCAGCGCCTCGGGTGCGGAGCCCTTGGGGTATTCCTTGTACATGCGATCGAGCATCGGCAGGCCGATCGCCTTGGCGTCGATAAACACGACGTCGTCGCCGCGGGCGCGCAGGCGATCGATGACGAAATTCGCCAGGCGTATGCCCATGCGGTCGGAACGGTAGGAACCGTAGAGGACGAGAATGCGATTGCTCATGGGCAGCAGTCTAGCACAGATCATCAGGCCGGCCCTCAACGTTTTGACGCGCTAAGTTCGCCGTCCGGATTCAAGCGTTTGCGACGGTGTCTCGCCGAACTGGTCGCGATAGCTTCTGGAGAAGTCGCCGAGATGCCAGAAGCCGAACGCCAGCGCGACGGCCTTGACACTATCGGCACCCGCGAGCAGCCGCTGACGCACCAGACACAGCCGCCGCAGGCGCAAGTAGCGGTGCAGGCTCATTCCACGATAGCGGCGGGCGACGTCGTGCATGGTGCGAACGGACAAGCCGAGTTTGCGCGCGATCTCGTCGCTGTAGATGGGCAGCGAGAGGTCGTCGGAAAGCAGCGCGCGGATGTCCTGAAAGACTTTGAAGTTGCGCTCGTCATTGGGGCGCAGGGTCCATCGCGCGGGAACGATACTTTCGAAAATTGCGTCCACAGCGCCGAGCAGGGTCTCCTTCATGCCGGCCGCCTTCAGCGGCAAGTCGGGCGAGGCGACGGGCTCCGACGCGGCTTCCAAGACTTCCCGGACCACACCGCGAAGCCGGCTCAAGCCCGCAGCGGTCGTTTCGAAGATGTTGAAGCAGAGGGTTGCTTGTGGCCAGCCGCGATCCGTCACCTCCGGCCTGAACACCACCGAGGCGATTTGCCGCTGCACCTCCTCGATGATGGTGTAAGCCGCGCCGCCGCTGCCGATGACGATAACGGGTCGTATACGCCGCGCGCCGTTGAATCGAACGGTCACGTCCAAATCGTCCATCGTGAATCCGATCGCGGTACAATTCTCGACGAGCTGTGCGTCGACGACCCGCGGAAATGCCCGCGTCAAATTCACGTCGCAGCCGGGTAGCGACAGAATACTCTGCTCGGCCGAAATCCTCCGTACAAAAGGCGTGAACTCGAAGTCGAGCCCTCGTATGGCGTTTCGAAATTCATCGACGTCGGTGAAGCGAAATACCTTTGGCGCCAGCGTCGGCGGATCATCACTTCTATTCATGGCAATGTGAACTTCGCGTCGCAACACACGCGTCCGGCGACGATGCCGGCCCGCTTCTGCGCTCCGTGTGCCTTAAGTCTGAAAGAATCACTTCGAACTATGCCGACCAGTTGGCGAGCGTCGAAGTCCAAGGACAAGGCGGCGCATCAAATCTCGCCAATTTTCGATAGCGTTTTCCGTGTGGCCAGCGGTGCAGATATACCTAGACGAGCAAAATCCAAACTTCAAATTAACGTCTGTCGGGCGGAATAGGTGCAGTTCGATAGTCCAAATTAATTTTAGGTCAGGCCCCTGCCATGATGGCAAATTCGCCTGCTGATGTTCTTGCTGAATTGGAAGAGGTGGTCGCAACCTACCCACCGCACCGTTGCGCACGCATTCTCGCCGGCATGGTGCAGTTGCTCACTGGCAGCCGCGGCCACTGCCGGGAATTGCTCGTCAACGTGGTCGACGGTGTTCTGCTGCGATTGACGGAACGGGTCGAGGCCAGCGCACTGGTTCAGCTCAGCACGGCGCTCGCGGAACTTGACATCGCGCCTCCCGAAACATTGTGGCGTCTCGCCTCGCACGATAGTCCGGACGTGGCATGTCCTGTGTTGCTCAAGTCGCGTGCACTTTCCGCAGCCGATCTCGAGGCTGTCATTGACTCCCGTGGCGAGTGGCATCGACGCGCGATCGCCGCGCGCAGCGACATCGCGCCGACGGTGACTGAGGCGCTGATCAAGCACGGCGGCCCGATCTGCCTTGACCTGATCAAGAACCAGGGAACGAAATTCTCCGACGCAGCCTATGCAGCGCTAATTGCCAAGGCCGACCAGGACGGCGAGATCGCGAAGGCGCTGGTGCTCCGGCCCGGCACGCCCGATCTGGTCGTGCGCAAGCTGCTCTCCGCCCCACCAGCCCGGAAGGCACCCGCCCCGTCCGTCGCAGCGCCGGTGCCGGAAGCGGAGCCGGCTCCGCCAAAGCGGCCTTGCCGGGCCGACTACGCGGGCGCGAGGCCGGAGATCGTCGCCCTCAACCGCGTCGGCAAGCTCAACGATTCCACGGTGAACCGCTTTGCGATCCGCGGCGAGACGGCCAATTTGTTCACGGCGCTGTCGGTGCTTTCAGGGGCGCCGCTCGAAATTATCGAGCATGTCGCGAGCGATGACGATTGCGAGGGGCTGGTCATGGCGTGCCGGGCGTCGCGGCTAAACTGGCAGACCACCCTTACCATCCTGAGCAACCGCAGCGGAAAAAGGCTCTCCTATTCCGAGCGCGAGCGCGCGCAACGGATCTTCGAGACGCTGCTTCTGTCCACCAGCCAATGGACAGTGCGATGGGGGCAAATAGTAGCAAACGCCAGCACAGGCGACCCGGGAAATTGCAGCCCGAAGATGGGGGTTAGCCGATGAAGTTCGACGGTCGCAAAGCGATGCGCGTAAAAATGGATCACAAGCAGCCTGTCAATCTAATGGGCTCGGACGGCACTTGGCGGCGCAGTTGCGTTTTGCTCGACATATCGCAAAGCGGTGCCAAGATCGAGGTCGAGGGCACGCTCGACGTGCTCCAGGCCAAGGAATTCTTCCTGCTGCTGTCCTCGACGGGGCTCGCCTACCGGCGCTGCGAACTGGTCTGGATCGACGGCACCACGGCCGGCGTGCACTTCGTCACCGCAGACGGCAAGAAGAAACCGGCAGCCTCTGTGCAGGCTGCCGCTCAGAACACATAGGCCCAAGGATTCATCAGCCCGATCCAACTCCAGCATGATTCAGGTCAACCGTGCAGAACGCGCGAACTATATCCCGCCCCGTCAAAGGCGACGGCGGCATCCGAGAGAAGGAAGCGGCACGCCCATTCGTGCATGTGCTGGCTGACTCCTCGGAAAAATTGTCGAGCGTCTGTTCGATTCTCGAGCAACGGTTTGCCGTCGCAGGCGAACGGCTCGACGCAGAAGCCAAGCTGTCCCAGATGCCGTTCGCGATCGTCATCCGTGCGGAATTGCGTGACGTCCACACCATCGCGGCCATCAAGAAACGAGCCATAAAGTTCGCAAAGGCAACGAAGCGCATCTTCCTGGTCGAGCACCCCTCTCACATGAGTATCTCGCAGGCCTACGCGCTCGGGGCCACGCTCGTCCTTCCCGGGACGATCGACAAGATCAAGCTGCTGGCAGCGCTGGCTGATTCCGCCGAAGAGGCGTCTGCTTCCTCAGGTCAGGCGCCGCAGCAGGACAATGCCGTCGAGGCCGCGGCGACGGCGATCGCGTCGATGTTCACGGCCGTCGCGCTCGGCGAGCCCATCGATGTCGACGGCACGAAGGAAGCCGGCCGCAAGATCGCTGATCGCATCACCCAGCATGGCTTGTCCGAGTGGCTCACCACTGTGCGGCGCCACCACGAGGGAACCTACCAGCACTGCCTGCTCGTGACCGGCGTTGCGATCGACTTCGGACTGAGTCTCGGTGTGGGCCGCGCCGATCTCGAGCGGCTGTATTCGGCGGCCATGTTCCACGACCTCGGCAAGGCCCGGATCCCGCTTGCCATCCTCGACAAGCCCGGCCGTCTCGATCCGGCCGAACGTGCCATGATCGAGACTCACCCGATTGCGGGTTACGATTTCCTGAAAGACCACGACAATATCTCACCGGAGATCCTCGATGCCGTGCGGCATCATCACGAATTTCTTGACGGCAGCGGCTATCCGGATGCACTCGGGGCCGAGAGTATTGGCGACATCGTGCGGATTCTCACGATCTCGGACATCTTCGCGGCCCTGATCGAGTATCGGCACTACAAGCCGACGCTGCCACGCAGCGAAGCCTATGACATCCTATGCGGGATGAGCGGAAAGTTGGAGAAGGCGCTGCTGACCGCGTTCAGGCAGGTCGCTCTCACGAGGTAAGCGCAGCAACCCGTCTCGACCCCAGTCTAGTGCGCGGCGCGATGTCTGGTGCGGCGCGGAACGGTCCGGCAGGCGAGCCCTTCGGCCAGCAGCTTCATGTCCTCGTGCCGGCCGCTGCGGATCAGCCGGCCGAACTCTTCGGGTGTGAAAGGAAGACTTGGATCATCATCGATCGGACGCCGCACTCGCGGGCCGAAGAACCGTCGAACCAGGCTAGCGAGCCGCCGCATGTCAATTCCCTCGCGCCAGCATCAAACCTTTCAGTCCGCACATTGTTCCTCCTGCACGATCGAGATTGCAAGAGGCCGCCAAGCGGTCCGCACCAAAAATTTCGGCGAGAGAATAATCTCCTCTGCCCGCACTACTCGGCGAATCCGACGTAGCGCACGAAATCGTCGTTGCCCTCGCGATCGGAGCGCACCGCGTTCGCGGCAAAGTTGTCGTCAGGATAGCCCATCGCGACGCAGGTCATGATCACCTCGTCCTCCGGAATGTTTACGACCTCGCGCACGATGTCAGAGCGCATGATGCCCTGCCCGTTGATCACCGAACCGAGACCGCGGTCCCAGGCCGCGAGCACGATGCCGTAGCAGAGCGCGCCCAGGTCGAAATGGCAGACCGCGCCGGGATCGAGCACGCGGTCATAGGTCAAGACCAGCGACACCGGCGCATCGAACTGGCGGAAGCCGCGCAGCACCCAGTCCTGCCGCATCGGCTTGTCGTCGCGCGCGATCCCCATCGCGCCGAACAGTTTCTTGGCGACGTCGACTTGCCGGGTCCGGTGCACGCCCTGATACTCGCCGTGACTGACGATGTCGCGCTTCACCTTGGCGCCGCCAACCATCTCCTCCATGTTGCGTCGGCGCAGCCGTTCCAGCGGACCGCCCGTGAGCACGTGGACGTGCCAGGGCTGGGTGTTCATCGACGAGGGCGCACGCTTGGCGCTGTCGATGATCGCTTCGATCACCGCGCGCGGCACCGGCTCGTTCCTGAAGCCGCGCACGCTGCGGCGCGACTGAACCAGCGTTTCGAATTCCACCTCAAGACCTCCCTGCCCGTTCATCCCCTGGCGCGCCAACACGCGAGCGGTTGCCGATGCGGCGCGCAATATCTATGCTAACCCGCAAGCAAGACCAAGAACCCTGTGAGGATCCCATGAAAGCCAACATGGCTGCACCGCTCGATCCCGTCATCGCCCAGATCATTCCGCTGCTGCCGATGCGCGATGCCACGACGATGACGCCACAGAGCGCCCGCGATTCCTTGCGTGCACTGGCTGCCTCACGCGCGGCCATAGCGCCACCACCGGTCGACATCATCGCGGATATCAAGGTGAAAGGCGGCGCCGGTCCGCTGGATGCACGGGTCTACCGCGTCGGCACCACGCCGGCGCCGACCGTGGTGTTCTTCCATGGTGGCGGCTGGGTCGCGGGCGACCTCGAGACCCACGACCGGCAGGCACGCAACCTTGCGATCGAGACGGGCGCGGTCGTCGTCTCCGTCGATTATCGCCGTCCGCCCGAAACGCGTTTTCCCGGCGCGTTCGAGGACGCCTTTGCCGCGGTCAGCGACGTGTTTGGCCGCGTCGCGGAATTTGGCGGCGATGCAAAACGCTTCGGCGTTGCCGGCGACAGCGCCGGCGGCAATCTCGCCGCCACCACCGCGATCGCCTGCCGCGACGCCGGCATCAAGCTCGCGGCGCAACTCCTGGTCTACCCCGTGACCGACGTCCTCGGGAGTTATGCGGACGCGCGCGAGAACGCACGCTTCCCCTCGCGCGCCGAGAATGCCGAAGGCTACTTCCTCTCGCGCGCCGTGATGGAGTGGTTTTGCGGTCATTATCTCGCCGATCCCTCTCATGCGACCGACTGGCGCGTTTCACCGCTGCGCGCGGCTTCGCTCGCCGGCGTCGCGCCCGCGATCGTCACCACCGCCTGGTTCGATCCCCTGCGCGACGAAGGTGCAGCCTACGCACGGGCGCTGGAGGCAGCCGGTGTGCCGGTGAAGCATCATGAAGGCCCCGGCCTGATCCACGGCTATTTCGGCCTCGGCGACGCCTCCGAGGTGGCGCGAGCCGAAGCGCAGCGCGCACGCGCGGACTTCAAGGCGCTTCTCGCGCGCGGCGCCTGAGGGCGATATCCGGAGCGGCAGGATCGACCGCCGCGCCGGCCGGCGTTCAGGACTTGGCAGCGGGCACCTCGAAGAAGCCCGTCGCCTGAACGAGGCGGCCATCGTCGCCGAAACGGCCGAAGCTCTCGCCCGTGACGAACACGCGACCGGCGCCGTCATACATCGTCCAGCGAAAAAGCCCTTGATCATGGTGCTCGAGGAAGCTGTCATTCCTGAAATGCGCGCCAGGAAACTTGAGCTGGGTTTGACCGATGCGCGCCATCAAGGCGTCGCGTCCCTCAACCTGCGAGCCCGGATCGGTATACACGCAGTCCGCGACCACGCTTTGCTCGAGCAGCCGACGCCGCTCGTCCTCATCGATGGGTCCCCACGCCGCCTGATAGGTGTTCCAGGTCTTCAGTCGCGCTTCATCGTCCATCTCGCAGAACCTCTCGTGGCTTCATGCCGCTTTCGGTCATTTTGACAATTATTGATACTTTGTCAATATGACCCGACGTTCAGTTCCGACGCTTGTGAGGCTCATGGCTCGTTCCAGCATTTCGAAAGAAGAGCTCGCCGTCGAGGCTGCGACGGAGGTCTTCTCCCGCTACGGCCATGCCCGCACGACGATGGGCGACATCGCCGCCAGGGCGGGAATGTCGCGGCCGGCGCTGTATTTGCTCTTCCCCGACAAGGACGCCGTGTTCGCGGCGGTGATCCAGCGAATGGACGAGCAGAAGCATCGGGAGATCAGGGCCGCAATCGCGCGCCTCGACGGCCTTCACGCCAGGCTGCTCCACGCCTGTAAATCCTGGGGATCGCATGGCTTCGACCTGATCGAGGCGCATCCCGATTCGGCAGATCTGTTCGACCTCCGTTTCCCCGCAGTTCGGAAGGTCTACGACAACTTCCAGTGTTTGGTCGCCGACCTCATCCGCGATCAGGTGAATGCCGCCGGGATAGCGGTTGAGCCGGAGGTGCTGGCGCGATGCCTGGTGTTCGGCATGCGGGGACTGCGCGAAACCGCCAGGAACGGCAAGGAGATGCGGCGGCTGATCGCCGTTCAGGTCACCACGCTCGTCAGAAGCATCAATGACGGCACTTGAGCTTCGAAGAGCCGCCTACCGCGCCTTCCCCGCCCGCTGCGCGTCGGTGTGCCCCCAAGTTTGGTCCCAATCCTGACCGGCGGCATCGACGACGCGGCCGTCGGCTTCGAAGAACTTGTTCGGCACCTGGAAGATCGCCAGGATCAGGGCGCCCTCCGGGCACCAGGCGGCATGCCGGCTGCCCGCCTCGCGCCAGATGAATTCGCCGGCCTTGCAGGTAATCCCCTTGGCCGGTCCCTCGTTGTCGACGAGAGCGCCCTCGATGACATAACTCTGCTCGACGCCGACATGCTCGTGATCGGGCAGCACCGATCCCGGCGCAAAGCGCATCAAGGCCGTCATCAGACCGCTGCTGCGATCGAACAGCAGCGTCTTGGCCTCGCAGCCGGGAAAGCGCGTCTTCTGCCATTCCATCTCTTGCGGCCGAACCAGGTGAGAATGCCGGTCAGAAGCGGCATCCGGCATGTTCGCAATCAGGGTCTCCATTACGATGCTCCCTTTCGGCTAAACTCGCCTGAAGCTAGCAGGATCGCCCGTCCCGGTCAGCGAGCAGTGCAGCAGGCGTCGGCCCTTTCGTACCCGCGGTCGGAAATCGCCAGCAAGACCGGGCGGCAGGCGCTCATCCAGCTTGATTGCGCCACGATTTCCGGCTCCAATCCGCGTGCCATTTCTGGTTTAGGGAGACAATCATGATGAAGCGGATTTTCCTGGCTGCGATCGTTGCCACGTTCGCAGCGGGTTCGGCCCTCGCGGAGGACACCTGCGAAAGCAAGGCGGTCGGCAAGGACGGCAAGGCCCTGGCTGGTGCCGCCAAGACCTCGTTCATGAAGAAGTGCAAAGCCGAAGCCTGCGCGCCCAAGGCCGTCAGCGCCGAGGGCAAGCCGCTCGCCGGCGCCGCCAAGAACAGCTTTATGAAGAAGTGCGAGATGGGCGCGTAAGGCGCCGCAAATTCGCTGCTGCTTTAGCGAGCAATCGCCAGACGAACTGCCACATGGCCGGGCTTGTCCCGGCCATTCGCGTGTGTGTTTCCGTGTGCCGGCTTCCAGACCAAATCATCCGAAAGCAGCGTCGCCCTAGACAGGAGCTCTCGACTGACCGATCATGCGGTGCTGAGCGAAACGGGGCGCATCGACAAGGCTTTCTAGCAAAGGGAACGTCAAGATGTGGCAACCTCGAGTGCGTCATCACTTCATCGCGGCAATGAGCTTGCTCTTCGCGCTGCTCATCGGACTTGAAGCCGCGAACGCGCGGGGCCCGGGACTGCCCAACGTCATGGTGCTCGCAACCGGCGGCACGATCGCCGGCAGCGGGGCGAGCAGCACCACCGTGGTCGGCTACACCGCCGCCACGGTGGGCATTGAGACGCTCCTGAATGCCGTCCCCGAACTGAAAACGGTGGCTAACGTCAAGGGCGAGCAGGTTTTCCAGATCGCCAGCGAGAACATGAACAATGACTACTGGCTCAAGCTTGCCAAGCGCGTCAACACGCTGCTCGCGCAGGACGACGTCGATGGCATTGTGATCACGCACGGGACCGATACGATCGAAGAAACCAGTTATTTTCTGGACCTCGTCGTCAAGAGCAAGAAACCTGTCGTCGTCGTCGGCGCGATGCGGCCGTCGACGGCGATCAGCGCGGATGGGCCGATCAACCTCTTCAATGCGGTGATCCTCGCAGGCAGTGACGAGGCCGTCGGCAAGGGCGTGCTCGTTGCTCTCAACGATCAGATCAACGCGGCTCGCGATGTCACCAAGAACAACACCTCGACGGCGGACACCTTCCGTACCCCGGAACTCGGCTTTCTCGGCTACATGCAGGGCAACAAGCCGTACTTCTATCGTCAATCGACGCGCCGGCACACGGCGGACTCCGAATTCGACGTCTCCAGCCTCGATGTCCTGCCGCAAGTCGACATCGTGTACGGCTACGCCAACATGAACCGGGTCGCGATCGACGCGTTTGTCGCCGCCGGGGCCAAGGGGATCGTGCATGCCGGCGTCGGCGACGGCAGCCTGGCTCGCCCCGCGGTCGAGCCAGCCCTCGACGAGGCCCGCAAGAAGGGTGTCGTGATCGTGCGCAGCAGCCGGGTTGGCAACGGCATCGTCGCGCGCAACGGCGAGGCCAAGGACGACGAGCATGACTTCGTCGTCTCGGATACGCTCAATCCTCAAAAGGCGCGTATTCTGCTGATGCTGGCGCTGACCAAGACGACCGACACCAAGGAAATCCAGCGGATGTTCTATACGTACTAGAGCATTCGACGCGCGGTCGCTCCACGAACTCGTCATGCCCGGGCTTGTCCCGGGCATCCACGTTCTTGTTTCGTGCAGCCATGGTCGTGGATGGCCGGGACAAGCCCGGCCATGACGGCGACCCAGTGGTCAATCCCGCTTGAAACGATAATCAAAGGCGGCGCCGAACGGCTTGATCAGCCCGACCGTCGGCGCCGGGAAATGAATCGGCAGGATCAGCGTGTCGGTGTCGGCGACGGAAGCAAAAAACTTTCGCCGCGACACCGCGGACTGCTTCGCATCCCAATCCGGCTTGGCCGACCAGTCCGGCTCGCGGCACTGGATCTGATGATGCATGAGGTCGCCGGCGACCACCGCGCGGCGCCCCTTCGAAAAGATGTTCACGCAGCAATGGCAGGGCGAATGCCCCGGCGTCGGCGTTAGCGTGACGGTGTCGTCGAGCGCGTAATCGTCATCGACCAGCAGCGCTTGGCCTGCCTCGACGATCGGCAGGCAATTGTCGCGAAACACGGTGCCGGGCGGGTTGCGGCCCTTGGCATGCTCGGCCTCCCAGGCCGCATATTCACCCTTGTGGAAGACGTATTTCGCATTCGGAAACGTCGGCACCCAACGGCCATCGCGCAAGGTCGTGTTCCAGCCGGTGTGGTCGATATGAAGATGCGTGCAGAACACGTAGTCGATCTGCTCGAAGCCGATGCCGAGCGCGAACAGCTCGTTGCGCCAGCGTTCCTTGCCGGGAAAATCGAACGGCGGCGGATGGCCCTTGTCCTCGCCGGTGCAGGTGTCGACCAGGATGGTATAGCGCGGCGTGCGCACCACGAAGGTCTGATAGGTGATGACCATCATGCCGCGCGCGGCATCGAACACCTCCGGCTCCATGGTCGGCAGATGGTGCCTGAACACACCCTCGTCATAAGCCGGGAAAAAATCCTGCGGCCGCCGCCACGGCCCCTCCCGCTCGATCACCGCATCGATGGTGATGTCGCCGATCCGGAGTTGCTTCATGGCTATTTCGCTCCGCTTTTTTGAAACAGCGTAGCGAGAGCCCCTGAAACGTGCAAGCAAGCGAATGGATTGCAAATCTCTCGATCTGGTTGTAGCCCGGATGGAGCGAAGCGTAATCCGGGAAGGTGCTCGCGTGGTTCGCTATCGGCGCAATCTTCTCCCTGGTGGGACCTTCTTTTTCACCGTGACGCTGGATGATCGAAGATCATCCGTGTTGGTCGATCATGTGGACAAGCTGCGCCACGCATTCCGGGTGGCGCGCGCTGAAAGGCCATTCACGATCGAAGCAATCGTGGTCCTCCCTGATCATCTGCACGTCATCATGACGCTGCCGGACAATGACGCTGATTTTTCCGGCCGATGGCGGCGGATCAAGAGCTCCTTCACGCATCAACTGGCTGTTTCAGGTGCCCCCATCTCCCGCAATCGTCGGGGGGAGTTCTCTCTGTGGCAAAGGCGGTTTTGGGAGCACACGATTCGTGACGACGCCGATTTCGAACGCTGCGCCGACTACATCCACTTTAACCCGGCCAAGCACGGGTATGTCTCTTCGCCGGCAGACTGGCCGCATTCATCGCTTCACCGCTACGTCCGCGAAGGCGTGCTTCCGCCCGATTGGGGAGGAGCTGGAGAGATAGTTGGTAGCTTCGGCGAACGCGAAGACTGACCCAGATTACGCTTACGCTCCATCCGGGCTACGAGATTTCCACGGACTCCTGTCGCCCGGATGAGCGAAGCGACATCCGGGGCCGGACCATCCGCAGCGCACGACTAGCCACGCGGCACGAAACCCGGATTACGCTTCGCTCCATCCGGGCTACCGCCGATCACTACGACCGCAATCCCGGCGCTTCCTGCCCAGTGCGCGCGACATATTCGGTGTAGCCACCGCCAAACTGGTGGATGCCCTCCGGCGTCAGCTCCAGCACGCGGTTCGACAGGACGCTGAGAAAATGCCGGTCATGCGAGACGAACAGCATGGTGCCCTCGAAATCCGACAGCGCCGTGATCAGCATCTCCTTGGTGGCGAGGTCGAGATGGTTGGTCGGTTCGTCCAGCACCAGGAAGTTCGGGGGATCGAACAGCATCTTGGCCATCACCAGGCGCGCCTTCTCGCCGCCCGAGAGCACGCGGCAGCGCTTCTCGACGTCGTCGCCGGAGAAGCCGAAGCAGCCTGCGAGCGCGCGCAACGAGCCCTGCCCCGCGGTCGGAAACGCGTATTCGAGTGACTCGAACACCGTCTGCTCGCCGTCGAGCAAATCCATCGCATGCTGCGCGAAATAGCCCATCTTGACGCTGCCGCCGACCGCTACCGTGCCCTCGTCCGGCTCGCTCGCCCCGGCGACGAGCTTGAGCAGCGTCGATTTGCCGGCGCCGTTGACGCCCATCACGCACCAGCGCTCCCTGCGTCGGATCATGAAATCGAGCCCGTCATAGATCCGCTTGCTGCCGTAGCCCTTGAATACCTTCTTGAGCGCCACGACGTCCTCGCCGGAGCGCGGCGCCGGCGGAAAATCGAACGCCACCGTCTGGCGGCGGCGCGGCGGCTCCACCCGCTCGATCTTGTCGAGCTTCTTCACTCGGCTCTGCACCTGAGCTGCATGTGAGGCGCGCGCCTTGAAACGCTCGATGAACTTGATCTCCTTGGCGAGCATGGCCTGCTGGCGCTCGAACTGCGCCTGCTGCTGCTTCTCGCTCAGCGCCCGCTGCTGCTCGTAGAACTCGTAATTGCCGGCGTAGGTGGTGAGCGAGCCGGAATCGATCTCGACCACTTTCGAGATCACGCGGTTGATAAACTCGCGGTCGTGCGAGGTCATCAGCAGCGTGCCTTCGTAGTCGTGCAAGAACTTTTCCAGCCAGATCAGGCTTTCCAGATCAAGATGGTTGCTGGGTTCGTCGAGCAGCATGACGTCGGGACGCATCAGGAGAATTCGCGCCAGCGCCACGCGCATCTTCCAGCCGCCGGAGAGTTTTCCGACGTCGCCGTCCATCATTTCCTGACTGAAGCCGAGGCCGGACAGCGCCTCGCGCGCGCGGCCGTCGAGCGCATAGCCATCGAGCTCTTCGAACGCGTGCTGCACCTCGCCGTAACGCGCGATGATCTCGTCCATCTGGTCGGCCTTGTCGGGATCGGCCATCGCGGTCTCGAGCTCGCGCAGCTCGGCGGCCACCGCACTCACCGGTCCCGCCCCGTCCATGACCTCGGCCACGGCGCTGCGGCCGGCCATCTCGCCGACATCCTGGTTGAAATAGCCGATGGTGATGCCGCGATCGGTCGAGACCTGCCCCTCATCGGGCAGTTCCTCGCCGGCGATCATCCGGAACAGCGTGGTCTTGCCCGCGCCGTTCGGGCCGACGAGCCCGATCTTCTCGCCCTTGTTGAGGGCGGCGGAGGCTTCGATGAACAGGATCTGGTGGCCGGCTTGCTTGCTGACGTTGTCGAGGCGGATCATGAGGTCTTTTTGGGGGATTGTTGCGTTGCAGCGTCATAGGCCATGCAGGCCGCCAGGGGAAGCCCGGCCGAGCCCGTGTTGTCTGCTCGGAGAGACCTTGGCCGCACGCCGAAGTTGCTGCCTGTGGCTGAAATGACGCACGCCGCCAGCAATGGCCTCGGCTGCGAACAACGGTTCATTGTTCCAGGGGTTCCACTCCGATAGCGTCGCCATGTCGTGCCGCCAATGGCCTGGCAGTCAACAAGACGTCAGGTGGGCAAGTGTCGGGATTTCGGCGGATTTCAACCAAGCGGGCAGCGTGGCTGGCTTCGACTGCCTTGGCGGCGACGCTGGCCGGTACGGCGGCGGCGCAGGCCGCAGATTCGACCTGGTCGACCAGCCCAGGCACGGGCGACTTCAACACCGCCGCCAATTGGAGCCCGGCCGTGGTGCCAACTGGCACCGCGTTCTTTGGCACCTCCAGCACGACGGCAGTTTCATTCTCGGCCGACGCCAGCTTCGGCGGCTGGACCTTCAACAGCGGCGCGTCGACTTACCACTTCACCAATAGCCGGTCTCTTTCCTTCATCGACGCTGGTATCAATGCCCAGGGCGGCCAAGCCTTTATACGCAACGACACAAATGCTCTGAATTTCTACAACAGCAGCACGGCCGGCGCAGGAGTTGCTCCTGCAACTCAATTTGACATCCAGAACGGCGGCAGCGTCAACTTTTACGACACCAGCACGGCCGGTAATTCCCGCATTAGCTTAGGCGGCGGTGGCGCTGCCAACAGGATCTATTTCAACAATTCTAGCACGGCCGGGAACGCGCAAATCAACGCCTTCAGCGGCAGCCCCGCTGTGGTGTTCAAGGACACCAGCTCAGCCGGCACTGCAAGGATCTTGGTGAACAGCACCGCCACGTTCAGCAACGCGAGCAGCGCCGGCAGCGCCGCATTCAACGGCAGTGGCGTTCTGCAATTCTTCAATAACAGCACAGCCAGCAGCGCCGATGTCACCCTGCAATTGGTCCAGTTTTTCGACACGAGCAGTGGCGGCAATGCAACTCTGAGGACTTTTGCGGGCGGTGTCGTTGATTTCTCGACCCTAACATCCGCGGGGACGACTGCCGGCTCGATCAGTGGCACGGGCACGTTCAACTTTGGCACGAAAACGATCACGGTTGGCGGCAACAACCAGTCGACCACAGTTGCTGGTACGATCGAAGGAATCGGCGGTGCGCTGGTCAAGACCGGCACCGGCATGCTGACGCTGTCGGGCACAAACACCTACGCTGGCGGCACCAGGATTTCCGCAGGAACCTTGCAGATCGGCGATGGCGGCACCACCGGCTCGGTCCTCGGCAACATCACCAACAACGCGGCGCTAATTTTCAACCGCTCGGATGCGGTCACCTTTGGCAGCGCCATCGGCGGCAGCGGATTGGTCTCCAAGCAGGGCACCGGCACGCTGACACTGTCGGGCGCCAACACCTACACCGGCGGCACGACTGTCAACGCAGGCGAGCTTGTGGTGAACGGCTCGATCGCATCGTCGGTGCTGACCGCCGTCAGCAGCGGCGCCACGCTGTCGGGCGTCGGCACCGTCGGCAATACGGTTATCAACACCGGCGGCACCCTGGCGGCGGGCAACGGCGCCGCAGGCACGTCGCTGAACGTAACCGGCAGTCTCGCCCTTCAGTCCGGCGCCATCTACATGGTGCAGATCAATCCGACGACTTCGAGCTTCATCGGCGTGACGGGTTCGGCCACGCTCGGCGGCGCCACGGTGAACGCGACCTACGCGAATGGCAGCTACGTCGCCAAGCAGTACACGATCCTCACAGCAGGCAGCGTCAGCGGCACCTTCGGATCGGTGGTCGAGACCAACCTGCCGACGAACTTCCATACGACGCTGAGCTATGATCCCACCCACGCCTATCTGAACCTGGTCCTGAACTTCGTCCCGCCAGGCGGCAGTTTGACTGGCAACCAGAACGGGGTCGGCAATGCCATCGTCGGCTACTTCAACACCAATGGCGGCATTCCGCTGGTCTATAGCGGGCTGACACCGGCCGGCCTGACCCAGGCCTCGGGCGAGACCGCGACGGGGTCGCAGCAGACCACTTTCAACGCCATGACCCAGTTCATGAGCATCATGACCGATCCGTTCACGCCCGGACGCGGCGACGGCGTCCATGCGCCGGCCTATGCCGAGGATAATGTTGCCGCCAACGCCTACGCCTCGTCAGGCAAGCCGCGCAGCAAGAACGAGCGCGACGCTTATGCTGCGATCTACAGCAAGGCGCCGCTGCGGAGCAATTACGATCCGCGCTGGAGCGTGTGGGCGGCCGGCTTCGGCGGCGCGCAAACCACCGATGGCAACCTCGCGGCAGGCTCCAACACCAGCACCAGCCGCATCTTCGGCATGGCGGCCGGTGCCGACTATATCCTTTCACCCAACACCGTCGCAGGCTTTGCGCTCGCTGGTGGCGGCACCAGTTTCAGCGTCGTCAATGGCGGCAGCGGTCGCTCCGACCTATTCCAGGCCGGCACCTTCGTGCGTCACACCATCGGCGCGGCCTATGTCTCGGGCGCGCTGGCCTATGGCTGGCAGGACGTCACCACCGACCGCACCGTGACGATTGCCGGCGTCGATCGTTTGCGCGCAGGGTTCAACGCGAATGCCTATTCGGGTCGCCTCGAAGGCGGCTACCACTTCGTGACGCCGTGGATCGGCGGCATCGGCCTCACGCCCTATGCGGCCGGGCAGTTCACAACGTTCGACCTGCCTGCCTATGCCGAGTCCGTCGTCTCCGGCACCAACACCTTTGCGCTGGCCTATGGCTCCAAGAGCGTCACGGACAGCAGGAGCGAACTCGGCATCCGCGCCGACAAATCCTGGGCGATGCCGAACGCGATCCTCACCTTGCGCGGCCGTGCGGCCTGGGCGCACGACTTCAACCCGGATCACGCCATCAACTCCGCCTTCCAGGCGCTGCCCGGCGCCAGCTTCACCGTCAACGGCGCAAGACAGGCCAGCGAGTCCGCGCTGACGACGGCGTCCCTCGAAATGAAATGGATGAACGGCTGGTCTGCGGCCGGCACCTTCGAGGGCGAGTTCTCCGAGGTCACGCGCTCCTATGCCGGCAAGGGCGTGGTCAGATACGCCTGGTGAGAGGCGTCCTCCCAGAAGCTTACGGCTTGTAGACCTCGACCGTCTGCATCATGCCCATCTCCTCGTGGTTCATCATGTGGCAGTGGAGCATGTAGACACCGGTGAAATCGATAAAGCGCGAGCGGAACACGACCACGCCGCCCTTGCGCTCCACGATCACGGAATCCCGCCATTCCGGCACCGCCAGCGCCTTGCCGTTGGCCGAGATCACCTGGAACGGGTTGGTGTGGATGTGGAAGACGTGGTCGTCATGCTCATGCGTATTGACGATGGTCCACTCCTCGACCGCGCCCAGCTTGACCCGCTGATCGATGCGGCCGGGGTCGAACTTCTTGCCGTCGACGAAGAACTCGAATTCCTGCCAATGGCCGGCGGCATCGGCCTCCGGCGCGGTGGCCGACAGCACCACCTTGCGGCGGTTGGTGATCTCGGAGTCCTTGATGGTCGCGAGCGGCGCTGGTGGCAGGGCGCGCGGCAGCTGCATGTCCATCGGCGCGCCTGACACCACGACCCGCGCCAGAGGCCCCACCGGCGAAGGATGCCCCTGGTCGTAGGGCGCCGCGTTGAAGGCGTAGGTGCCGGGGCTGCCTGCTTTGACCAGAATATCGGCGCGCTGCCCCGGCGCGATCAGGACCTGCTTGAGCGGCTGCATGGCACCGAGCTGGATGCCGTCATAGGCGATCGCATGCAGATCGTGCTTTTCGAGGTCGAGCAGCATGTCGTCCTGATAGGCGGCGTTGAGGATGCGCCAACGCTGCACCTCGCCGGGCCGCATCTCGATCATTGGCCGGCGCTGGCCGTTGATGGCGAGAAAGCGCGTCGCAGTCTCGGGAAACAGCGTCTCGAAATTTTCGACCATGCCGTTGGCATCGTAGACCACTTGGGTCAGCACCATGAGGCGTTCGCGGGCTGTCGCGATCTCGGGGACGTCGACGAAATCGCCCTCGATGACGACGGCGCCGACCATGCCGGAGGACATCTGGATGTCGGCGCTGCCGTGGTGATGCGGGTGATACCAGTAGGTGCCCCTGGTGTGGTCGGCCGGCAGGGTGATTTCGATGTTGTAGCTGCGGCCCGGCGCCATCGAGCGCATGACGTTGTCGGAAATCCCGCTCGGGCTGGTATGCGCGCCGTGGAAGTGGAAATTGGTGTTGTTGAACTGGTGCGGATGGCTGATGTCGGCCGGCAATCCGTCGCGGTTCGGCGGCAAATCGTTGATCATCTTGATGCGCAGGGTTTCGCCGGGCTTCATGCGCAAGGTCGGGCCGGGGCTGCCGCCGTCATAGGATCTGACATAGAGCCGGACGCCGCCGATCTGGCGATAGGCGTAGCCGACCCGCAACGTCGTGCTCAGCACGCCATTGACGGACCGCCGCACCTCGGGCTCGACCAGCGCCTGGTCCATGGCAGGAACGGGCGTTTCAGCGACCATCCCCATGGTCGGCGACATGTCCGCGGTGTGGGACATGCCAGCATGGTCGTGCACGGCGTGCTGGGCGTTCGCGGCACCTGCGAACAGCGACAACGCGCCGGCTTTGAGACCGCAATCGAGCAACTGGCGACGCGACAATGTCATAGTCCCTGTCACGCTGGTGACTGAAGCTGCACCGTTCGAATCGTGCTGCATTTGCGTTTCGCCCCCTGTTGCCTGACGGTCTTCCGTTCGATTCGATTTTAAAGCAAGCTCGAAACCGCAATTCGAGCCGTAAGCGTATCACATTCATTGGTTGTAAACCTCCTCGCCCGTTCTATCGTCAATGAATCGTAACGGATTCGGCGCTCGCGCTGGTGCGTGGCCTGCGTGCATCGAATGCTGCCAGCATCCCGATGTTCTCGAAACTCTGTCCAAGGATCTGATCATGACGCCTTCGCGACGTGAGTTCGTGAAGTGGTTATCGGCGGGAGGCATCTCGGTCAGCCTGTCACATCTGGCGTCCGCGGCGGGCGTTCCCTTCGCAGCGCACGAAACGCTGCCTGGACGCGGCAAGTTCAATCCCGCGACAACGGGCGCCGGCCGTGTCGACGGCGTCGCCAAGGTCACCGGTGCGAAGCTTTACGCGTCCGACTTCCGCGCCAACGACCTGCCGGGCTGGCCGCAAGCCACCTCGCACGGCATCCTGGTCCGCGCCAATGACGCCACGCATGTCTATACCGGGCTGGACCTCGGCCGCCTCGGCGGCGCGCTCAAGCCGTCGGTGGTAGTGACAGCCGCCGATCTCGATCGGATCGGGACGCAGGTGCCGGAATTCTATGCGGGCGACCTGTTCTGTCCGATCGGCAAGACGCCGCTTTATCTCGGGCAGCCGGTCGCGCTTTTGATCTTCGAAAAGTTCGATGCCTTCGACCAGGCGCGTCTCGCGCTGCGCGACGGCACGTTCGTCCAATTCGGCGAGGAGACCGGGCCTGTCGTGGTGCCCGACTACGGGGCCTTCCGCTTCACCCGCGTGGCAGGTCCCTCGCCTGACCAACCGGACGTCTATTCGCCGCTCCAGGCCGGCTGGGTCTCGCCCAAGAAGGTGCAGAGCGCGGCGCTGCCGGTGTGGTCGCCGCTCGCGAAGGACACGCCGGCGGATTACGCCAAGGCGGCGAAATATGGCGAGCAGATCCGCGCCGAGCTTGCAGCGGATGACCCATCCATGCTGGTGCTCGACCGCGAGTTCGAGACGCAATCGGTCGACCCGATGTTCCTGGAGCCGGAATGCGGGCTCGCCTGGTACGACGGCAAGGGCGGCAATCTCGAACTGCTGCTCGGCGTCCAGTCGCCCTACGAAGCGGCGGAGTCGATCGCGCATCTCTTCGGCAAGGCCCGCGCGCCCTACAAGCCGGCACACATCAACGCGCAGTTCGCCCATGTCGGCGGCGGCTTTGGTGGCCGCGATCACACGCCTTTCATTCTGTATGTGGCGCTCGCGGCGGTCTGCTTTCCCGGCAAGCCGGTGCGGCTGGCGCATGACCGTTACCAGCAGTTTCAGGCCGGCATCAAACGCCACGCGATCAAGATGCGCTCGCGCATCGGCATCGATCGCGCGACCGGCAAGATCAAGGGGTTCGCTGCCGATCACGTGCTCGACGGCGGCGGGCTCGCCCATTTCTCGGCCAGCGTCGCCGTCGTCGCAGCCACCGGCGCGATCGGCATCTACGACATTCCGAAGGTCGACGTCAGGACCGTCGCGGTGCACTCGCGCGGCGTGAGCGCAGGCTCGATGCGGGGCTACGGCATCCTGCAAGCCATGACGGCGCTGGAGGTCCTGATCGACGAAGCCGCCTCCGAGCTCAAGCGCGACCCGATCGAATTCCGGCGGCGTAACGCGCTGCCGCAGAACGGTCGGACCATGACGGGCAATCCCTACATCGTCTCGGTGCGCACGCCCGAAATCCTCGACAAGCTCGAGAAGCACCCGATCTGGCAGCAGCGGGCACAGTTCAAGCAGACCTCGTCGGATCGGCTGGTCGGCACCGGCGTTGCCTGCGTGACGAAAGACTATGGCTCCGGTGCGGACGGCTCGCTCGGACGCGTTGAGCTCGCCCCCGACGGCAGGATCGTCATCTATTGCGATCACGTCGAGATGGGCAACGGCATCGGGACGGCGCTGGCCAACCGGGTCGCCGGCCATCTCGGCGCCATCGCCGACGAGGTCTCGGTCGCTCGCGTCGACAGCTATGACATGCTCGGGCTGGTCACATCAGGCGATCCCTCCACCATGGACCAGAAGACCCAGGACGCCGCGGAGAAAAATCCGCGCTGGGTGCCCGCGATCAGCTCGCCGACGAGCTCCTCGATCGGCGCGCATGTCGGCACGCATTCGGCCGCGGAAGCCGCCCGCGTGATTTTCCGCTTCGGCCTGTGGCCCGCGGCGCTTGAGCTGTGGCGCGTCGCAAAGACCGATCGGCGCGCGGGGCAATGGGACGCCGCAAGCTGGCAGAACGGCCAGCTCACCATGCCCGGCCTCGAACCGCTGGCGCTGCCGGTACTGGCCGCAACAGCTCACGCGCGCGGCTTCGTCACCGGTGCGGTTGCGCACAGCTTCTCGCGCTGGGCGTGGTCGCGGGCACGCTTCCCAGTGTCCGGCGAGCAATACCGCGCCGAGATCGATGCGCTGGCGATCCGCAAAGGCAACGGCAAATTCGAGCGGATCAACCGCACCAGCGTCAAGTTTCCGCCGACCGACAACAACCGGATTGGCACCGCCTACACCTCGATGTGCGGCACGGTCGTCCGCGTCGAGATCGAGCGCGCAACCGGGAGCTTGCGCATCGCGAAGGCCTACAGTGTGTTCGAATGCGGCACCGCGCTCGTGCCCGAGGTCGTGATGGGCCAGGCCCAGGGCGGCTTCGCCATGGGCGTCGGCTACGCGCTGCTCGAAACCCTCCCACCGTTCGAGGGCGGCCCCGGCAACGGCGAATGGAATCTCGGGCGCTATCTGGTCGCACGCGGCTCCGACCTGCCGCTCCGCGATCTCGAGATCGAGATGCTGAAGCCGCTAGTACCAGACGAAGCGCCGAAGGGCATGGCGGAGGTCGTGATGATCCCGATCGTGCCGGCGCTGATCAACGCCATCCACGACGCCACCGGCCATCGCTTCCGTGCGCTGCCGGTCACCGCAAGCCTATTGAAGGGAGTGCTCGCGTGACGACCCTCAGCCTCACCATCAACGGCCAGAAGCACGGCCCGATGGACGTCCGCGACGATCTCTCGATGAACGATTTTCTGCGCGAGATGCTGGGCATGACCGGCACCAAGTTCGGCTGCGGCGCCGCGCAATGCCTGAGCTGCGCCGTCATCATCGACGCGCCCGACGGCACCAGCACCACCAGCCCGACCTGCGTCGCGCCGGCCGTGAATTTCGACGGCAAGTCGATCCGCACCGTCGAGGGGCACGCGCGGGACGGCGAGCTCTCGACCCTGCAAAAGGCCTTCATCGAGCATTTCGCCTTTCAGTGCGGCTATTGCACCGCCGGCTTCCTCAATGAGGGCCAGGTCCTGCTGGAGCGCCTGTCGCGGACACCGGTCGCGCGCGAGGCGCTGGAGCAGACCATCGCGGATGCGCTCGACGGTCATCTCTGTCGCTGCACCGGCTACGTCAAATATCACGAGGCGGTGCGCGACGTGATCCTCGCCGACTCGAAGCGCTACCTCATGGCCACCAAGTGACGCGCATCATGACCTCCGACGTGCGGTTCAAAATGATTGCCGTGGTCGCCACCCTCGCCGGCAGTTTCGGTGCGGGCTACGCGGCGTCGGAGGCGGCAGGTCACGCCCTCGCCTCGCCCGAGAGCTTTGCCTCGATCGGCGACGCAGAGAAGCGTTCGGCCGCGATCTTCACCGAGCTCAGCAAGGTGCTGACGCATCCGCGTTGCACCAATTGCCATCCGGCCGGCGACAGGCCGCACCAGGGCGACAATGCCCGCCTGCATCAGCCGCCGGTCGCGCGCGGCGCTGACGGCCATGGGCTCGAGGCGATGCGCTGCAACACCTGCCACCAGAAGGCCAATTTCGAGCCCGGCCGCATGCCCGGCCATCCCGACTGGCATCTCGCCCCGCGCGAGATGGCTTGGGAGGGCAGGACCGTCGGCGAGATCTGCGAGCAGATCAGGGATCCCGCGCGCAATGGCGGACGCAAGGTGGAAGACCTGATCAACCATATCGGCAAGGACACCCTCGTCGGCTGGGCCTGGAAGCCCGGCTTCGGCCGCTCGCCCGTGCCGGGCACGCAACAGCAGGCCGGCGCGCTGGTCGAGGCTTGGGCGAAGACCGGAGCGGCCTGCCCGGCGCCGTGACGTCGAAGCGGTCCGTCCCGCGAACGGAGTTCAGTCGAACTTGTAGTTCACGCCGAGCGTCATCAAGTCATGGCGCTGCTTGATCGTTTCCAACGGCACCGCTGCCACCCGAGGGGTTCACCACGCATATCGCACCACGCCCTTGCCGGCGTAGCTGCGCGTCACGTTGGAGAACTCGCCTTCGAATGTCGCGGCGGTCGACCAGCCGTTCATCCATCTGGTTTCGGCGGATGCCGTGACCAGCGCGGAGTCGGAAGCCTGCGCCGCGCCGTTGACGAAGAAGCTGGCGCCCGGCAGCGTCTGGAACGTCGCACCGATGCCGCGGTCGGGATTGAAATCATGCGCCCAGGCCACGCGGCCGCGCAGCGTCAGCATCGCGCTCTGCATGGCAAAGGATTTGTCGGCGCGGACGCCGAGTTCGCTGCGCGTGTCGGTCACGCTCTTCGCATTATAAGCGAGTGCAAAGGTGTTGGCGCCCGAGACGACACCTTCCGCATAGGCCGGCAGGTCGAAGGTGGTGAACTGGCCTGCGGCGTACGGCGTGAAGCCAATCCCGCCGATCACGGGCGCGACGAAGCGATAACCGCCCTCGGCGCGACCCGAATAGGCATTGGCATTGAACTGTGCGCGCAGGCGATCGATGCCGGCGATGGTGACGGTGCGATCGGTGGTGACGTCCTGCCAGCCATAGGCGAGCGCGCCGGACAGATAAGCCGCGCCGAGCGTGTGGCGCACGAAGGCGCCGGCCTGGAACAGGTCGGAGCGTCCGCCGCCACCGTTGACGACGCTGAAATTGGTGCCGCCGCCGGCAAGTGCAAAGCCGACCAGCGTGTCGCGCGAGATGCGATAGTCGGCGCCGACAGCGGTGCCATAGAGGCTGCTGCTGGTGTTGTTCGAGCCGGCGATCGAGTTGCCGTCGGTCTTCTGCGAGCCGCCGAAGCCCGCCGCCCACACGCTCCAGCGCTGCTGGAACGGCACCGCAGCTGGTGCCTTGGTATAGATCGCCGCCAGCGCGTCGTTCGGGCTGCGCTTCCTCGCGGCATAGGCGAGCGCTTGCTCGTCGGCGTAACCGGTTGCGTTGCCGCCGGCGGTTGCACCGTCACCGCGCCCGGCGATGAACGGATCGGTCATCAGCCCCATGAACTGGTTCATCGCATTGAAGGTGGACTGCTGCGACCCGGTCGCGGTTTCGCCGGAGACCTGCGTCAGGGCGTTGGCGAGACCGGAGCCGGTCAGAGCGAACAGCGCGTTGAAGCCCGCCGGCATGTTGGCGCCGGCCAGGAGCGCATTGTCGATTCCGGCCGCGACGTTCTTCTGGTTGATATTGGCATTGGCGGGCAGGTTCGGCGACAGCAGGCCGGGATCGACCGTCAGTAATACCTCGTTGCCGACATAACTCACCCGCGCATTGCGGGCGAAACTGTTGCCGGCGAGAACGCCCGCCGTGTCGAAGGTGCCGTTGACGGTGCCCGCGATCATGATGGTGTAGGTGGTGGTTGCGCTTATGCGCGCCAGCGGATCGACCGTGACCTTGCCCGCAAGGTTGGCGGTGCCGGTCACAACCGTCATGTCGCTCGATGCGCCCGATATCTGCACCAGATAGGTCGATGCCGCCGTCAATGTCAGGCTGCCGCTCACCGTCAGCTTGCCGATCGAATTGCCCGGCGCCAGCGTGCCGCCGTTGACGTTGGTGTTGCCGACGATGCCGCTGCCGCCGAGCGTGCCGCCGGGATTCACGGTGACGCCGCTTGCCGAGGTGATATCGCCGTTGACCGCCAGCGTGCCGCCGTTCACGGTGGTCGCGCCGGTGTATGTGTTGATAGCGGACAGCGTCATCGTGCCGGTACCAACCTTGACGAGTGAGGCGCCGGTGCCGCCGACAGCGCCACCGTCGGCAATGACACCGGTGACGTTGGTGGAGAGGTTGTTGCCGCCGACCGTCAATTCGTTCTGACCAAGGCTGAAGAGCCCGGCGCCATTGATCGAGCCGGCGCTGAGCTTGTGATCATTGTTGGGCCCTGTCGAGTCGCTGAAATCCGTAACGCTCGAAGCGCCGTTGGTGATGGCGGCGTTGCCGCCCGTCGCGAAGTTAGCGAATTCCAGGCTGCCGTTGTTGATGATGGTGGCGCTGCCGCCTGTGCTGGTGTCAGCGAATTGCAGCCCGTTGTTGTTGATGATGGTGGCGCTGCCGGCGGTGCTGGCGTCCAGGAAGTCGAACCCGCCACCGTTGGTAATGGCGGCGCTGCCGGCCGTGCTGGTGTTCGAGAACACCAACGACCCGGCACTGATAGCGATAGTTGCGTTGCCCGCCGTGCTGCTCATGGCAAATGTAAGGCCGTTGCTGCTGGCGATGATGGCGCTGCCGGCGGTGCTGGTGTCGCGGAATTGCAGTAGATTGCTATTGGTGATGCCGGCGCTGCCGGCCGTGCTGCTGTCGCGGAATTGCAGTACCCCGCTAGCGCTGATGGCTGCGCTGCCGGCCGTGCTGCTGTTGCGGAAAATGACGACGCTACCGGCTGCCCCGTTGATCGTGGCGCTGGCCGCCGAGCTGGTGCCATTGAAGGCAACGGAGCCGCCGACGATGCTGGTGATGGCGGCGCTGCCTGCCGAGCTGCCGTCGCTGAAAACGAGCGAGCCATTGCGGTTGATGATCGTGGCGCTGCCGGCCGTGCTGCTGTTAGCGAAACTGATGGTGCTGCTGAAGCTGTTGGTGATGGTGGCGCTGCCGGCCGTGCTGCTGTCGTTGAAACCGATCGTGATGCCGTTTGCAGTGTTAGTGATGGTGGCGCCGCCCGCCGAGCTGCTGCCGTTGAAAGCGATGGAGCTCCGGAAGCCGCTGTTGGTGATCGTGGCGCTGCCGCCCTGAACGCTGATGCCGGCACCGCTGAAAGTGAGAGTTTGAAGGAAGTTGTGGTTGTCGAGAACATAGTTCGAGGCGCCTGGACTGAAGGTCCAGCCGCCGACCGTGGTGTCGGCCGAGAGCGTCAGCGCGGTCGTGCTCGAGCTGCCAAAAAATGCGGTGCCGACTGGCACCGTCGCCGGGGCCCAGTTTGCGGTGGTGTTGTAATCGGCAGTGCCAGGGTTGGCCAGCCAGGTCGCATCCTGTCCCAACGCCGGGACCGCGATCCCGACCAATCCGGTTGATGCCAAAGCCAGCAGCGCGGCCCGTCCGTTCGAAAACCGTCCAAAGCCCGACATTGCCCCACCTGACATCTTGTTGTGAATGCTGCTGCTGTTTTGCAGCCGCGTCGTCGAACCGAGCTTGACCTTCATGACGTAACTCCAGAAACGCTCGTGTTTGCCGTGTCGACGACAGGAAATGTCTCGCGACGGGAGCGCGAAACAGATAGGCGTTCCATGGCTGCATCCTTGAAAACGGCGAACAATCGTCACGGCGCGACGATTGCGAGGCGGGGTGGTATATCGGCAACGTGTTCTGCACGCGCTTAAGTTCTGCGGAGGCCCGCTCAACTATGTCGTTACGCAGAGAGAATCCGTTTTCCCAGTCACCGTGCCGAATATCGCGCCACCCGAGGGGTCTGAGAACTACCTAGAAAGGTGGTTCGCTGTGCTTTCTGAGCCGGCGTATCGACTCCGCGGATCGGTTTGCAATCCAGGAGCGCCGTCAATCGCACGACAGGCATATCGGCTCAGGTTGGAAATGCGCGCCCTCGTTGCTCGAAACATGTCCGCAGATGGTCCAGGCGGCGGCGTGCACGATGAGGAATGCGGCGGCGACTGCCAGCAGCCAGCCCGTTTCATTGTGGGCATGGGATCGGGCCGCCAATCTTGTTTGCGTCGCTCTGCTCGTCACCATTCTTGTTCTCCGGACGTTTTTTGGCTTCGTTTCCGAGCAAATGCTCACATTGGCGTATGACGCGGCTTGCCAGGCGGCGCCGCGACGCATGCAGTGCCGAGATGATGAAAGCGACGATGCCGTGCTCTTCTGGCTCGACGAGCCGATCAGAAACCCGGCAGGCTGGCCGGATCATGAGATTTCCATGCCAATCGACTTCCGAGAGCGACGGAAACGCGTGCAAAAGCGGCTTGATCAGGGAACGCTAACGCCCGGGGCGGATCGACACCCTTGCCGGTGGATGCTGCGCAAAGGCTGAGGGTGTAATCAGCACCGCGGATGACAGGGCGAGGAAAAAACCGCGCCGCCGTCGCCTCTCCGTCCGGCCTTCGCCAGGCCTTTTAGGCCGGCGCGCGCCCGTCGTTGTACGCGTCGTCGATCTCCCAATGTCGTTACGCTGAGAGAATCTGTATTCCCGGTAACCGGGCCGATATCGCGCCATTTTGTGCATCTGAGAACTACCTGGAAAGGTGGTTCGCTGTACTTTATGTATGCTCGCGCAGGTCGGAGGCCTCTGGGGTCGCCTCTGAGCTCGGCGGCCGGCACAATCTGGAAATGACATGCATCTCTCCACGGATCCCATCGATCCGCTAAATCAAGACGTCTATGCGCTCTGGGATCAGCTGGCCGACTTCTCGGTCGCCGACAGTGACGCTGCGCTGACCCACCTGCTGTCCGCACTGCGCACCATGTTGTCGGCACGCAATGTGCTGTGGGGCGTGGTCGTGCGATTGCCTTCGCCGAAGCGGACCGATCCCCTGCTCGGCTGGCGTCCGCGTCTCGTCAGGGTGCTGGACCCGATACCGGCGGTGGCGGCATCCGTGCAGAAGCAGTACGATACGCTCTGGTCCGACGACGTCGATCTGTCCCAGATCCTGTCAATGTCGGGCGACGAGCCGTTCCGCGTCCGCCTGCTGTTCGAAACGCTGCCGCCGGAATGGTTCAAGGGCAAGCACTATCGGCGCCACTATCTGGACGTCGGCTTCGCCGACAGCATCTCCGTGCGCATTGCGCTCAATGACGATTTGAGGATTCGCCTGTTCGTATTTCGTGATGCGCAGCAACCCCGCTTTACGGCACAGGACGGCCAGCGTCTGGGCTTCGTGATGCGCGCCTTGAGATGGTTTCACCGTCAACAATTGCTCAGCCACGGACTGCTCATCGCCAACGCGCCCCTCACACCCGCTGAACGCCGCGTGTTGCTCGGACTGCTCGCCGGGGACACGGAAAGGCAGACCGCGCAGAAGCTCGAGCAAAGTCCGAACACCACGCATTTCCACGTCAAGTCGATCTACGCCAAGTTCGCCGTGCGCAGTCGCCAGTCCCTCGCCGCGCTGTGGCTCGGCAGGCTGCGATAACGGCTGAAGCCGCAGGGCCGCCCTGGATGCCCTTCCCTTTCTGGCTCGTCTCGGACCTCGCTGAGATGCAGGAAGATGAATACGACAGCGATCGTTGGTCACGTTGGCGCTCGTAAACGTTGCCGAGGACAGCCAATTCTCGATTCGATGCGCACTTTCGGTTAGTCCCGCTGCGCGGATCATGGCTTCCCGAAGGGGGCCATGGGGGCAGCCTGTTTGCATCGCCTTCGAGGCGGTTAGCCTCGAGCATAAGCCTATTCTGCAACGACAATGTGGGTTGTACGGCTTTGGTGCGCATAGTGCTCTCCGGGTAGGAGGCGGGAGCGCGATACTCTCAGTCACCGATAGATGCCGATGGCGGGGCGGTGATCGGCTGAGTCTACGCCCTATATGTGGGTTAAGCCACTGATGCCTTGGACAAGCTGAGCGATTGCGACAAAGAAAGGCAGGACGGGGCTAAAATCAAACCGGGCCACTGAGGTGGGAAACAGGCCAGCGCCCCTATCGAGGTCGAAATAGGCCGCTCTGAGTTTCGAAATTCCCCCTAAACGAAAACGCCACCAAGCCCAATAATGCTCAGTGGCGCCACGTTGGAACTGGAAACCGCAATCCTCCAGTAGACATTGGTCGGACCGCCGGCGTTTAGGTTCAACGCGGCCTCACTGTTGCTCGGGTTTGCAATGGAAAGCGGCCTTCTTGGCAGGCGCAGCTTCGATTAATTCGGTTATGCCATCGAGCGTAATTCGGTCGGTGATACGTGATGCTATGTACTTGTACCGCGCAATGCGCTGGTCGATCTCGTCACATTTCTCACACATAGCTCACCGCGATTGTCAAAGGCGGGAGCGTGCAGGACTCTCTGTCACCGATAAAAGCCAAGGACCGGGCGGCGATCACGAGACTCTAAACCAGATACTCAGTTCCAGATACAGGAACGAATTTGGGCCACTTCTAAATCAATTTGGGCCGGTAGCGTGGGAAACCGGCTCAACGAGGCAATCTTAGAAGTGATCGCCAGCTCGGAATTTGCAGGTCATGGTCCGCCTTGGGTCACCTGACGAGATCGCCGTCCGGGTCTAGAATGCAGACCTCCGGACATCCTGCCGTGGCAGGCCGCGCTGTCGCCGCGCTTCACGCAGGAGCGCCGAGGGCGAGAACACTGAAGGGATGGAGTAATGCTTGCGGTCGAGTATTGGCGGGGTCAGCATGGAAGGGATCGGGTTTCATGACGATTTCAGGCCGGGCGGCCCATTGGGAGAACGTATACGAGAGCAAGGGCGAACGCGAGTTAAGCTGGTTCCAGGAGAGCCCGTCGCCTTCGCTCGAATTGATCGCACTGGCCGCCGCAGAGCTTACCTCACCGATTGTTGACATCGGCGGTGGGGCGGCTCGGCTGGTCGATGCGCTGCTGGCGGCTGGATATGCAGATCTGACCGTCCTTGATCTGTCCGACGCGGCGCTCGCGGCCTCGCGTGCACGGCTCGGTGCCGCTGGCGACGCCGTGCATTGGATCGTCGCCGATGTGACGACATGGCAGCCAGCGCGCCATTATGACATCTGGCACGACCGTGCAGCGTTCCATTTTCTCACCGCGCCGGAAGAACAAGCGGCTTATGTCGCGTGCGTCCGAAGAACCGTAAAAATTGGCGGTCATGTCATCATCGGCACATTCGCAATCGATGGTCCGGAGAAATGCAGCGGCTTGCCCGTGACACGTCACACCGCTGACAGCATCACCGCACTGCTCGGCGCCGGCTTCACATTGACGGATCATCGGCGTCATAAGCACGCGACGCCGTGGCAATCGGTACAGAATTTCCAGTTCAGCAGCTTCATCAGATCATGCTGAATTTCACGCTGCAGCCCACGTCTGCAGGGCCACAACTTGCGAATTGCACAGATCACTCGCTTCGGGCCAAAAGCCGCTGTCGTCAGGCGGCCAGCGTTGATACCCTAGTGGATGGCTGCCAGGGCGGTTACGACAATGAGGATGACCGTTACGAGGGCACCTGAAACATAGAGAATGGTTCTGACGCTGCCGCCTTTGGCCGCGTTACCGCCGCGCAAATAGACCGCAACGTGGATCAGACGAATTGCGACATAGACCCATACAAGCGTTGCAAGCGTGACGGGTCTTACCCCTACCAACGTAGCCAGGACTGTCGGGACGACAAAAGGCGGCAGCGCCTCCACTGCGTTCATGTGGACGCGATCGATCCGGTACAGCAGGTTATCGTCATCCAACGGCAAGACAGGTCCGGAGAGTGCCCCGGCCCTGCCTTTGGAGAATCCTGAATAGACCGCCAGCAAAATTGACAGGAGGCAAAGGGCAAGCACCCCGACAATGCTAAGCCAGTAGGCTGTCATAAGGACCTCCGCAAATGCGATCACGTCGCATAGGTTACGCGGATATCAAGCCTCGCGGGCTATCCGCTCGGCGAACCGTTTCAGGTAGAGCGGCCAACCCTGATCGCCTTCAACGCCTTCGCTCACGCCTTCCCAACCTTGGCCATGACGTTCGAGGTGACGGTGCTCAAGTTCCAATCGAGTCCGGCTTGGCGTCTCGGCAATGAACCGCACCTCCCATTCACTGGTCTTGTCTGGATCGGTTTCGATTTGCCAGCGCGGGCTGATGTCCCAGCTTAGAAGCACGCGATTCGGCGGCTCAAAAGCCAACACACGCGCCCAGCGGCATTCGCTGCCGTCGACACCTCGATCATAGATGTGACCGCCGACCCGGGGCTCGAACACGGTCTCTGCGATGGGCACGGAGAGCAGATTGTGCTCGCGTGGTTTGAAGCTGCCGAAGTCTTCCGTAAAGACCTTAAACGCGCGCTCGATAGGCGCCTCAACCACGATCGATTGTTTGATGGGTGCCGCCGATACACGGATGCTCATTTCTGGTCCTCCACTGATTTTTCTACGGCCACTTTGTACGCAGCCAGTGTGCTGCTCCAGAACCGGTCAAGCCAGGCGCGCATCTGGCTGAGCCCCGCTGGATCGATGTGATAAATGTTGCTGGCTCCCTTCGGCTCGGCACGAACCAAATGAGATTCGCGCAGCACCTTCAGATGCTGAGAGACGGCTGACTGGGAGACAGTCAGTTCACGGGTGAGTTCAACGACAGTGCGCGGCCGCGCGCCCAGCAATGCGAATATTCGTCTGCGGGTCGAATCGCCCAGAGCGGCCAGTTGCACGCTGTCTTTCGCCATGCTTCGCCGAAGGGTTGCCGTTACGGTAGCGGATCTATCATTAGCCATAACTAATGATAAGCATAAACTAATGATCTCGTCAAACGTGATGATATTGGGCCAAACGTCAGCTTGGGCTCACTTGCCGACCTCGCCGCGGTCGCACGTCAGGCCTGCGTTACCCTCTCGGCAGACATCCGAGATCTCTGAGTAACCGTTCTGGGCCCGCCTCATCAGCTTGAGCGATGCTCGCAGGCTGCGCTTCCCAGCGAGTGCGATGCCTTCGAGCTCGCCGCGAGATAGTAGAAGAACGCATCGCCGCCCAGGATGCGGCCGTCCATCGCGCTCATAGATCGGCTGCTAACGGCTCTCGCCCTGGCGAACGAGAGTCTCTCGAAAGAAATTGATGATGCTGGCGTTGAACTCGCGATGGAATGCCGTCCTGTCGAAACCCGGCGGGTCAGTACAGAAGCGAGGAAGCTTCTCCGCGAACTCTGCCGTGCATGGCGACAGGAAAGCAAAATGACCGGCAGGCACCACGCGCACTTCCTTTTTGCCGGGCAGCGACTGAGCAACGAGCGCTGAGTTTTTCGGGTCTACGCCTGCGCCGCCAAACTCTGATCGCCAGATCAGAAGCGGGATTGTGATGTCTGCCAAGCGGTCGGCGGGAAAGGCGAAGTTAATTGCCGTATCGGCGAGCACTGCGGCTCGGATACGAGGTTCGTGAGGCAAGCTGCTGGGTATGTCGCCGCTACGGAGTTGCTCGCATGCCCGCGTTCGGTTCGCGTCCGAGCAGTAGAGCGCAAATCTCCGGAGATCGGGATTGCCGCCCGCCAACACCAATCCGGTATAGGCGCCGAGCGAAAACCCAAAGAAGCCGATCCTGGAGGAATCAATCGCAGCCCGGTCTTTCCAGTCATTCAAGATGAAATCAAGCAATCGGATAATGCTGGCGGGCCGGGTTGCTAGAATGGAAAGGCTGTCTCGTTGCGAGGAATCGTTTCCATTGTCACCCGGAAGGTTGATCGAGGCGACGACAAATCCAGCGTTTGCCAGGGCCTGCACCGTGTCATCGTGTTGTCCGAACCAACCGCCGCGTCCGTGCGAGACGATCACGAGTGGCAAGTTCGTTCCTGTGACGGGACAGTCCTTCGTACCTTCAATCGAATCAATGAATTGGACAGTGAGTTTGCCGAGGGGCACTCGTTGCGCCGCTGCTGCGCAAGGGTACCATATAGCGCCAGCCAGATTTGGATCGGTATCCAGAAGCTGAACACCGGCAGCTTGCACAGGCGACATCAAGCAGCCGAGTACGGCAGCACAGATCCAATACAGTTTGGCCGTCAGTGCCCCCATTCGCCAGCGAACTCTCGGATCAAACTTGGCCGAACTGTGCCGCATTGACTGCCGCTACCAGCCTCGCGCAGCTTGCACGTCGGTCCGCCTCCCGCTGAGCCGCAAGCAAGCAAGATGAAAAAGACCAATAGAACGCAGGGAAACGCGCGCATCGCAGCCTCGAACAACATGTGCGCAGCGTAGGTAGAGCTTGCCAAAAGGCAAGCTTCGGCTCTGTGACGTTGTTCACAATTATAATCTGGCTGGTCGTCCGAACGTCTGCAACGGGTTACAAGCCGACATCGCCGCGAGTCGCAGGGCCAGATACAGGCCCTAACGTTTGCTGGCAAACAGCTTGCGCTGCGCAAGATTAACGTAAGAATCGGGCCAATCGACCTCTCTCTTAGATTCCGGAAGAGATTGCCTCCGGTCGGCATACTCGAAGTACAGCGTCCCGTGGACACCTTGCGCATCGCGCTTCAAAATGGGGCGCTCCCATACGGGCGACAATATTCGCAAAGCCTGCTCTTCCCCAGCGCGTTCGGTAAAGTCCTCAATCAACTCCATGTCTTGGCCCGGGCCGGGAAAGATAGCAGCGAACTCATCATCGGTCGCTTGAAACAAGCTGAACGTCGCGTTGACCGCGCGATCTATAATCTGAATGTTCTTCAAGCTCTCCTCCCGGAATCCACGACCATAGGCTCTCTAGTACCGATGCACCGAAGTCCGCTGCAGGCCAATACCAGAACTGAACTGGCCCAATCTCCTCCCCCAACCTATAGTGCTCGTGCAATGGTCGCCATAAGCTGTGAGAGCCGCTCCGGCCCTGTAAACCCAAGGCAGCGCATCGAAACTATCGATGTGCTTCGCGGCCTGGCGTTGCTCGGCGTCCTTGCTATTAACGTCGTCACTGAATTCCGCGTCTCAATCTTCGAGCAGTTCTTACCCGCCGGGCGACCGGGACCTCCGTTTGACCGCGCGGTCGAGACAGTCTTGATGCTCGCGGTCGATATGAAGGCATTTGCCCTGTTCTCACTGTTATTCGGAGTTGGACTTGCCATTCAAGATGAGCACCTCTCGACGAACCCGCATCGCGCGCTTCTGTTGTTTCGCCGTCTGATCGCCTTGCTGACGTTTGGACTGATTCACCTTTTCCTGATCTGGAATGGTGACATTCTTACCGAATATGCGATCGCAGGGTTAGTCGTCCTACCATTCCTGTTTGGCCCCCGCTGGCTGCTTTCATGCGGCGCGGCGACATTCCTGGCGCTGTATTTGGGCATGCAGGTGTGGTCCCCTCCTGGATTGTTTCCCAGCTTGGCTTCGTTGCAACGCCATGTGCTTGAAGCCAATCAGGTCTATGCAGGGGGCAGCTTCGGGCAGGTGCTGGCGTTCCGGGTCAGCGAAATCCCCGTGATCGTTCCTCTCCACATCTACGTATTCCCGCGGACGATAGGGCTATTTTTGATTGGTGCCCTCGTCTGGCGCAGCAATGCCTTGAGGAAGCGAGATCGTCCACTCCTGTTCTTGACAGCAATCAGCTGTACTGGGCTAGGCGCAGTCTTGATCCTCCTAAGAGTAAGCGGCGTCGTAGCGGGCGTCGGTCTCGGCGCACTGGCCACTCCCACCGGCACGATCCTGCTGGCTTTCGGCTACGGTGCAATGATCATCGCCGTCGCCGATCTGGCGAACGGCAAGCGATTGCTGGGCTGGGCTGCGCCGCTAGGGCGCATGGCATTCACGAATTACCTCGCTCAGTCCATGATCTTTGGCTGGATTTTCTACGGATACGGCCTCGGGCTATTTGGGCAGCTCGGGGCGGCCGAAGCACTGGCTATCGGGCTTTTCGTCTACGTCTGCCAGGTATTTGTCAGCGGTTGGTGGTTAGACCGGTACAGGTACGGCCCGGTCGAATGGTTATGGCGGACACTGATGTACGGCATACTGCAGCCGATGTGTCATGATCGGCTGACCAGCTCGAGCAAGCGCCCAGCCTAGGTCTGCCAGGGGTCAAAGGCTGCCCTCTTCAGCCAGCATAACCTTGGTCGGGTCACTTGCACGAAGCGGACATCGCCGCGCTCTGGGCTGAGGTCAGCCACGGGCCAGAAGCGGGCATCGCCAAATGAGCCCCCCGCTCAAGCCTCATCGTGCAAGGATGGATGAAGTTCACTCCCCTCAGGACGGTGCATCGCTCGGAGGTCGACGACCGGATGGCATTCGGCTTTGAACTTTAGGAGCTGATGCTTGGAGGAGTTCGATGGAGCGCTTGATCAGCGCGACCATCGCGGCAGGACTGATAAGTGCAAAAGTGCACAAAAGTTCCCGTGCAAACCGGCGGATCATCCACTCCCTCGGGGGCCGCGCGGCTAGGCCAGCGGTCCGCTAAGGGCCATGCCAGCAGCGGACGTATCAAGCGGTTGCGGTGAGTAGGTGAGCTGCTATCGGGAACGATAACCCGCTACTACCCACGTATTTTCCCAACTCCAACTTGGTATCTTCGGCTAGGTGTTCGCGAGCCACCTCGCTTGCTTGCGATACATGACTGGCCAGTGGCGAACCCGCAACATAGCTAGATACAAATCGTTCGACGGATGGAAACTCGATGGCACCGACCCTCCGTTGAACCGTGATATCCTGAAAGTTCGCAGCAGCGACAAGTCGGCTCAGCTCATCGGCATCGGCGAGTCCAAATGGAGCTCGCATGATTGTGGCCGCCGCTGGACCGATGTGGCGCTCCAGTATTTTGGCTAAAGATTCAAACCCGGGACTTTGATCGATGCCGCACCACACCATGAGGGCGAGCCTTCCCCTTGAAGATAGAACTCTGCGCATTTCGCGCAAAGCAGCTGGTCTGTCGGCGAAGAACTGGAGGCCGAGTTGGCAGTACGCAATATCAAACGCGCTGTCAGCGGACGGCAGTTTGTCTGCACTGGCCTCCTGCCATTGAACCGAGGCAGCGTCATCGGCCATCCCGAGCGATCGTGCCACGTTCAACATGCCAGGATTGAGATCGATGCCCGTCACGATCCCGGTAGGGCCCACCTTCACCGCCGCGAGGCGCGCCACTATTCCAGTGCCGCAAGCAATATCGACTACGCGTTCGCCCAGCTTCGGCCGAGCGAGGTCTATCAGGACGGGGGCCCATGGCCCAAACACAGCCGGGACCAACTCCCGTTCGTACACTTCGGGCGCACTACCAGCGACCTGCCACTGACCTTGCTGCTCCATCAGATGATGCCAAAAGGACGTTCGCTCCTGCGCTTATAGCTCAACACAGCGATGTCCGCCACGGGTGGTCAAAAGCGCGTCCGCTCCCTCAGCGAAGTGCAGGCTCTTTTCGAGCTTGACGGCGAAATAGTTGCGAGGGGCGGCGGTGCAATCACAGCCCGATGGCATCGCTCCGCATCTTCGATCTGAAGTCGAAGATTTTCCAGTTCTGAGAGCCGGCAATAGAGGTCGTTGAGCCGAGAGGCCAGCTCAGCTTGAAAGTCCTGCATGATCGCCCCCATTACTCAAATTCGCTACCGAACCGCGAATTAAAGCAGCGGTCGTGCGCGGCTTCATTAAGGCATGTGAATCCCGTTGCGATCCCGATGAGTTCCGAGTATCGGAACCCGACCGTCCACACCCTCGGGGGGAGCTCGATGCGTCGGACTCCGCGGTGGGTCAATAGCGCCGGTTTCGGCCGTGGGCAGTCAGGGCGGGCGGTCTACCCTCAACTTCGGACATGAGCGGGCACCGCAAGCGCGATTGCGATGGGGCCACTTCCAGACTTCGCCGATGGGTATATAGAATCATCGTCCACCCTGGAGAACGGCCAAGTGGCCCGAATAGAAACCTTCGTATGGATCGTAACGACCTTCATAATCATTTTAGCCACCGCTCCACTACGGGCTTTGGCAACACCGGAAGCGTCTGCATGCGGGTACCTCGCTAGTCAAATTGATAAGGCGCAGCCAGGGCCGTTGTTTTTGCCCAGCTATCCGACCGTGGAATCGGGGCCTCTCCATGGCGCCGCATACCTCTATGACAATGCGGTGGCCGTCATCGCGTTGGTCGGTTGCGGTGAGCGAGACAAAGCAAGTCGGATGGGCGCGGCGATCCTCTGGGCCGTCGATAATGACCGGACCTGGCATGATGGACGGCTCCGAAACGCTTACGCCGCGGGTGTGGTGGCGAATGGCTCCGCCAAACTTCCGGGTTGGTGGGACAATAATCGGAACGAATGGTTGGAGGATCGATATCAGGTGGGAAGCGATGTTGGTAACATGGCATGGGCCATGTTGGCGTTGCTGTCGATTGATGATGTGAACACCGGCTCCCCGTTTCGCGATGGTGCAGCGCGGCTTGGCGCTTGGGTCGCGCAATGGGCCGATACGCGCGGTACTGGCGGTTTCACGGGAGGTACGTTTGGGCACGAACCGACGCCGGAAGTGCGGACGTGGAAATCGACTGAACATAATACTGACCTCGCCGCCGCGTTTGGCCTTCTTGCGATCCGCACAGGCGATTCGCGCTGGCGCGATAAGGCAACGGTTGCCGAGTACTTTGTAAATACGATGTGGGATCCGGGGTGCGTCTGTTTCGCCGCAGGAACCGCTGAAGACGGTGTCACGCATAATCCGATTTTGGCTCTGGATGCCCAGATCTGGCCTTTAACAGCGCTTCACGGAGCGGCCGGGAAATTTGCATCGGCAATGACGACCGCCGAACAGCGAATGAGTGTCGGCGGAGGCTTTTCTTACGGTGAAGACCGAGACGGTGTGTGGACCGAAGGTACGAGCCAAATGGCTCTCTTGATGAAATTGCTCGGCAAGACGAAGAGGGCAGAATCGCTGATCGCTGTCATCGAATCCCAGAGGTCGCCCGATGGTGGGTTCTATGCCACGACTGTCCGCGCGTTACCGACGGGGTTCGTGTTGGACACCGACCCGACCAAGCCGCGAAACTATTTCCGATTGTCACATCTTGGCGCAGCTTCGTGGGCTGCCCTTGCGGAACGTGGGTTGAATCCCTTTACGATGACAAAAGGACTTCCCTAGCTGAGCCGCAGTGCTTCTCGTCTCGGCCGTTTCGATCTGTCCTGATTTCGATATGTCCGCTTGGGGGTCACTTGCCGACATTGCCGCGGCTCGGACGTCAGGCCTGTTGAGCCTCTCGAGCGGAGATCCCAAATCTTTGAGTAACCGCCCTACGCCCGCCGCATCAGCTTGAGCGAGGCCGCGAGCCGCAGGCTGCGCTTGCCGGCGAGCGCGATGCCTTCGAGTTCGCCGCTGTCCGCCGTGCAGGTTCCGGAGAAGCCGATCCCGACCTCATAGCCGCCGAACACGGGGTTCTCGCCTTTTGCCGGCGTATGCTCCTGGTTGAGGATCTCGCCCTTCCAGCGGCCGTCAGCCGAGGAATAGGAGCCGAGATAGTAGAAGAACGCATCTCCGCCGAGGATGCGGCCGTCCATCAGCAGCATGACGCCGGAGAGCCCGGCATCGACGCCGTCGAGCGCGCGCAGATGGATCGCATAGAGCCCGTTCACCACCCCGCCTGGACCGATCGTCCCCTGCGGCGGCAACCCCTCGTCATCGAGCCGCGTGAGATTGGCCCAGAAACCGGCGCCCGGCATCGTGTCCGCGCTGCCCGCGAGACGGATCTGGTTGCCGACGAGTCGGCCGCGCGCGCCGATCGCGGCGACATCAGCCCCCATCAGCGGCTTGTAGTTGGGATCGTCGTTGTGCCGTTCGGTGATGACTTCGGCGATGATCTCGCCGTCGCGCTCGAAATAGCTTCCGAGATGCGCGAAGGCCGAATTTCCGCCCAGCAGCTTGCCATCATGCATGCACATGATGCTGCGGCCGAAGGCATCGTTGACGCCGTATTCAACCTTGTAGAGCCCGTCCAGCAACGCAAGTGACCCGCAAAATCATAAGGAAAGCACGCGCTACCTAGCACTGCCATCGCATCAAGACCATCGGGCTTTTTCGCGCAGGGCCATTCGCGAAGCCACGCCCTGCCATGATGCCATCATGCGCCTGTTTTGCCCGACGGCGCAAGCAATTTCGGCAATTCCGCATATGGCGATTTCACACCATTTGCAGGCCTGTGATTTCAACCACTTGGCTACTGTGCATGGGGTTGTTTTTCGAGTTTTTTTGTTTGGCCGGTCGCGAACGGTCCTTGCGCACTCACCAAAGCCGGCTTCGAACCCGCCGGCCGAGGCGCTACGGCATGATCCGGAAAAATGCGCAGCGGTTTCCCGAAAAGATCATGCTCACAAATAAATCTACAGCGCGTTCATCGGGCTTTAGAAGCACAGCGTGGTGACGAGCTTGCCCTGCTTGTCCTTGATCGCATAGGGACAGCGCAGCCGCTCCAGCGCCTGCTTGGCATCCTCGTCGCCGAGCGCTGCGGCGCGCTCGTAGTAGGATTTCGCGGCGTCCTTGTCCTTTGGCCCGCCGCGGCCCTCCTGCGCGAAGGCGCCCATCCGCTCCAGCGCGCCGGGATGGTTTTGCCCGGCAGCCTTTTCGAACAGCGCGCGCGCCGCGGCGTCGTCCTTCGCCCCGCCCGTGCCTTCGGAGAGCATCATGCCGAGCTGGTACTGCGCCTCCGCGTTGGTCTCGGCGGCCTTGCCCAGCAATGCGCGCGCCTGTGCGGGATCGGCCGGCGCGGCACCGCCGCTGCCGCCGAGCGCGGCGAGATTGCTGATGCCGCGGGGATTGCCGGCCTGCGCCGCCTTCTCGAACAATTTCCGCGCCTGCGCTTCGTCCCTGGCGACGCCGGAGCCGGTACCGTAGGCCACGCCGAGCTCGACCATCGCCGCACTCGATCCCTTGTCGGCAGCTTTGCGCCAGGCTGCCATCGCGTCCGCCGGTTGCCGGTTGGCCGCATAGGCGCGGCCGAGCGCGAACATCGCGCGCCGCGACGACGACGCGGCCTGCTTGCAGAACTTGATGGCGGTCGCAACGTCGGAGGCCGCAATCTCGGTCGCGCCCCTGACGTCGGCCGGCTTGTCGGGATCGCTGGGATCGGCCGCGACCCGGTCGCACAGCACGAGGTCGGCCGATTGCCCATGCCCCGACAACGGCACCGCAAGCGTGAGAAGGATGGCAACGAGGAAAGTCCGCATGGACGCCAGGTTGCGTCGCAGTCTCGGCAAATTCAAGGCTCGAGTCCCGATTGGCGCAGCACGGGGACCACCTCGGGCGATGCCAGATAGCGCAGCAGCCGGTCAGCGGCGTCGGCGTTCTCGGCGTTTGTCATCCGACCGGCGGAGAACACGGCCGGCGTTTGCAGATCGTGCGGGATCGGGCCGACCACCTCGATGCCTTCGACCTGCTTCAGCTCGCTGATCTGCTGCACCGCGAGGTCGGCCTCGCCGCTCACGAGCCGCTCCGCGGTAAAGCCCTGCTCGACGATGGTGGCCTTGGCGTTGATCTCTTCCGCGATCCCCATCTGCGCGATCAACCGGGCGAAATAGACCCCGCTCGCCCCCAGTCGCGAATAGGCCACCGACCGCGCCGCGAGCAGCGTGTTGCGCAGTGCGGATGCCGTGGCGATGTCGGGATGTGCCTGCCCTGCCCGCACCGCGATGCCGACGAAGGAGCGCGCGAGATCGGCAGCGCTCTCGGCGATCACACGGCCCTCGCCGATCATCTCGTCGAGCCCTTCGCGGGTGAGGATGACGAGATCGGCGGCCTCGCCGTCGCGCAACCGTTTGAGCAGCGCCAGCGTCGGCGCGAAATCGGCATCGATGTGGACGCCGGTCGCGGTCTCGTACGCGGAGGAGAGGCTGCGCATCGCGCCCATCAGGCCGAGCGTCGAGAGCATGCGAATTGTTTCCATCAGCGATTCCCGTGACGATCAGGCGCGGTGCATCAGCTTGAGCGCGGCGGTCAGGCGCAGGCTGCGCTTGCCGGCGAGCGCCGTTGCCTCCACCACCGCCTCTTCGGCATCATAGGTGCCGGAGAAGCCGATGCCGACCTCGTGGCCGCCGAAGATCGGATCGTCCTTGGCCGGCGTGTGCTCCTGATTGAGGATCTGGCCCTTCCAGCGCCCGTTGGCGGCGGTGTAGCTGCCGAGATAATAGAACGATGCATCGCCGCCGAGGATGCGGCCCTTGTTGAGCAGCATCACGCCGGTGAGACCGCCGTCGACGCCATCGAGCATGCGCAGATGCACCGAGTAGAGCCCGTCGGCGATACCGGCCTCGCCGACACCGCCGGCGATCGGCATCTCGTCTTCGGTGATCGGTGTCATCAACGACTGAAAGGGTACGCCGGGCAGCTCCTTGAGCTCGCCCTTGAAGCGATAGAGATCGCCGTCGGCCCAGCCCTTGGCAAGCAACGTCGCATCGTCCGTGCCCGCCATGGCGCGATAGTTCGGATCGGGGTTGTGGCGGACGGTGTTGATCACGACGTCGACGCCGGCTTCGGTCTTCACGTAGGTGCCGATATGGGCGAAGGCCGAATTGCCGCCGAGCATCTTGCCGTTGCCGGCATGCATCACGCTCCGGCCGACCCGGTCGCCGAGCTGAAATCTCACCTTGTAGAAGCCTTCAAACACCAGCCGTCCCCGGCCCTGCGCGCACCCAGACGCACTCTATCCCGCTTTCGGCGGCGATGGACAAGTTTCCGGCCATGAGGTCCGATGAGTCTCCGCAACGGCTGTCAGCAAAATGAAAAATCCGCCGAAGCCTTTCGGCTTCGGCGGATCGAAGTCCAACCCGGGCCAGCCCCCCAGCCCGGGCCGGGAGGATCTTAGGCGGCGGCCTTCTTGTCGGCCGGCACGGAGGCGATCGTCTTCAGGATCTGCGAAGCGATCTGGTATGGGTCGCCCTGCGAATTCGGACGACGGTCTTCCAGATAGCCCTTGTAACCATTGTTGACGAAGGAGTGCGGCACGCGGATCGAAGCACCGCGATCGGCAATGCCGTAGCTGAACTTGTTCCAGGGCGCGGTCTCGTGCTTGCCGGTCAGACGCTTGTCGTTGTCCGGGCCGTAGACGGCGATGTGGTCCATCAGGTTCTTGTCGAAGGCCGCCATCAGCGCCTCGAAGTACTCCTTGCCGCCGACCGTACGCATGTACTCGGTCGAGAAGTTGGCGTGCATGCCGGAGCCGTTCCAGTCGGTGTCGCCGAGCGGCTTGCAGTGGAACTCGATGTCGATGCCGTACTTCTCGGTCAGGCGCAGCATCAGGTAGCGGGCCATCCACATTTCGTCAGCGGCCTTCTTGGAGCCTTTGCCGAAGATCTGGAATTCCCACTGGCCCTTCGCGACTTCCGCGTTGATGCCTTCATGGTTGATGCCGGCAGCCAGGCAGAGGTCGAGATGCTCTTCGACGATCTTGCGGGCGACGTCGCCGACGTTCGAGAAGCCGACGCCGGTGTAGTACGGACCCTGGGGCGCCGGATAGCCCGAGGCCGGGAAGCCGAGCGGACGGCCGTCCTTGTAGAAGAAGTATTCCTGCTCGAAACCGAACCAGGCGCCGGAATCGTCGAGGATGGTGGCGCGCTTGTTGGTCGGGTGCGGGGTCTTGCCGTCGGGCATCATGACTTCGCACATCACGAGCACGCCGTTGGTGCGGGCGCCATCCGGGAACACCGCGACCGGCTTCAGCACGCAATCGGAGCTGTGGCCTTCAGCCTGCTGGGTGGAGGAGCCATCGAAGCCCCAGAGCGGAAGCTGCTCGAGCGTCGGGAACGACGCGAATTCCTTGATCTGAGTTTTGCCGCGCAAGTTCGGAGTCGGCGTATATCCGTCGAGCCAGATGTACTCGAGCTTATACTTGGTCATTGAGCCTCTCTGTAGATGATGCGAAAGGTGGGGGCCGCAGGCCCCCGCACGATTGTTTACCCGGCCAACATCGGCCGACCCTTTCCAAGCATTTAACGTGCCAAAAGGCCGCAGCGCGGGAGGTTTTACACCGCCGCCGGCCCCCTCTTCCCTCCCGGCGGATCGGCCAGTGCGCCGTGCGTCATAGCGGCGCACCTTTGCGTGAAGCTGCATCGCAAAAATCCCGCGGAAATCGCCCGATTCTGAAGCAGGCCGACCCGGGTTTAAGGTTGCCGGCTAAACGCGCATCAACGTCGGGCAATATTCGCCAAGACTGCGACCGTCGCCCGCAACCTTCGCAACGGCCCACGCGTTAGCCACCCGAGCGCTGCCTTAGAGGAAGCAGAATGCAGTCTGCCTACAAAATAGGCCAAGGGTGATTTCCTTTTCAGCACTTTGCATTTCGGAATGCACGGCCGATATGGGGATTCCAGTAACCACAAGCCAACGAGTCGGGCGCACCATGGAGGCCCAGCGCTGCGATCTCGGGAGATACCGCAATGATGAACAATGGACTGAGTCACGGATCTGCACAGATCTACCAATTCCCGGTCGGGGGCCGCTCGGCTCTCGGGGGGCGCCGCAACGGTGAGACCCGCCTTCCCGCCAACCACGCCTCGCTCCCCGTGAACGAGACGATTTGCAGCGGCAGCTGGTACCATCAGGAAGCAGTCGATGAAGCCAAGCCGAAATGGGATCGCTGATGCCTGCGTTCGGTTCAATACCGCCGCGGTCTCTCGATGCCCGGCGTCAGTTCGAAAAAGGGTCGAAACAACGGTGTTTCGGCCCTTTTCCATTCCGGACTTGATTGCGGGATTATATGGTCGCGCAGGTGATCACAGACCGTTTCAGATGCCTGACAAGACACCTCCATGAAAGACTTCCCTGCCCGCCATCTCGCCCTGCAAGGCGCCAGCAATTTTCGCGACCTCGGCGGCTATCCGACCGCAGATGGCCGTATCACGCGATGGCGGCAGATCTTCCGCTCCAACCATCTCGGCCAGCTCACTGTTGCCGATATCGAGATCGTCCGCGCGTTGGGCGTGCGCAGCGCCTTCGATTTTCGCGGCGTCGAGGAACGCGCGGCGGGTGTCTGCGTGGTCAACGAGATCGCCGTGCATTCGCTGCCGATCGAGCCGACAGTCGTGGCTGCGCTGCGCGCCGAGCTCGGCAGGGGCAGGTTGACCGCGCCGGTCGCGCTCGAACTCATGCGCGAATCCTATCGCAACTATGTACGCCACAACACGGCCAGTTTTCGCAACCTGTTCGGGCATCTCCTGGAGGACCGCGCGCCGCTCGTGATCCACTGCACCGCCGGCAAGGACCGCACCGGCTTTGCCAGCGCGCTGATCCTGCATGCGCTCGGCGTATCTGATGACGTCATTGCCGAGGATTATCTGCTGACCAACCAGCACTACAAGCGCGACGCATCAAACGTCTCCGATCTTCCCGCCGATGTTCTCGACGCGATCGGCAAGGTCGAGGCCTCGTATCTTGCGGCTGCTTTCGAGGCCGTCGGTAGCGAGTATGGCGATCTCGAAACCTACTTGCGCGACGGTCTCGAGCTCGGCACACCGGAGCGGATCGCACTGAAGGCGCGCTATCTGCAATCGTAGGCGGCCGTAAATCTTAAGCGGCCGTGCCGGGAGAACAATGATGCAAGGCAAGGTTCTGATCGTGACCGGCGCACTCGGCGCGCTCGGCAAGGTGGTCGCCGAGACCGCGCTGGCACGCGGCGCGCGCGTGGCCGGCATCGACCATGCGCCATCGCAAATCTCCGCGATGCCTGAGCGCATCGAGATCGGCGGCGTCGATCTGTCCGACGCAGCACAAGCAAAGACGGCGGTCGAGGCGGCGGCGAGACACTTTGGCGGGCTCGACGTGTTGGTCAACATCGCCGGTGGCTTCGTCTTCGAGACCGTCGGCGACGGCGACGTCAAGACATGGCAGCGCATGCATGCGCTCAACGTGCTGACGGCACTCAACGCCTCGCAGGCGGCCCTGCCGCATCTGGCCGCGTCCAAGGCCGGCCGCATCGTCAATATCGGGGCCATGGGCGCGCTTCAGGCCGGCTCCGGCATGGGCCCCTATGCGGCGTCGAAAGCCGGCGTCCACCGGCTCACCGAGGCGCTGGCGAGCGAGTGGAAAGGCAAAGTGACCGTGAACGCGGTGCTGCCCTCGATCATCGACACCAAGGCCAACCGCGCCGACATGCCGACGGCCGACTTCGCCAAATGGGTGACACCGCAGGAACTCGCCGAAGTCATTCTGTTCCTCGCCAGCGATGCCGCCAGCGGCGTCACCGGCGCGCTGATCCCGGTTGGCGGGCGGGTGTAATCAATCCGGCACCAAGAGCCGGAGATGGCCTCTGAAACGGATGCTCTGCTTGCCGGCGAGCGCGATGCCCTCGCCGTACGCGGTCTCGCCATTGTAAGTGCCACTGAAGCCGATGGTCACGACCTTGCGGCCCCACACCGGGCGCTCGTCGAACGAGGGGGAATGCTCCTCGTTGGTCAGCTCGCCCTTCCACTTGCCATCGGCCGAGGTGTAGCTGCCGTAGGCGAAGAAGAATGAGTCCCCGCCCCGCATGGTGCCGTCGCGCATCACCATGACGCCTTGGTTGCCGCCCTGGACGGCATCCAGCATTTCGATGCGGATATGATAGAGCCCATTCCTGATGGTCATCTTCGTGAAGCGCCCGATTGTCCCACCCGCAGGATAGCCGGATCATCTGTTCCCGATCAAATGGCGCAGAGCTCTAAGTCCATTCCGGGGCTAAACTGACGCAGACTGATTCTCCGATCGAACGTGACATTCGGAAGCTTCCTTTGGAAACCACGCTCTATCTGCCTGTCAAACGCTTCCTCGAAGAGCTCGGCTTCACGGTCAAGGGCGAGATCGGCGGCTGCGATCTCGTGGGCCTCAGCGCCGGCGATCCTCCGGTGGTGGTGATCGGCGAGCTCAAGCTGACCTTCAATCTCGAGCTGATCCTTCAGGCGGTCGATCGTGCACCGGCCGGCGATGAGGTCTGGATTGCCGCAAAGATGTCAGCGCGCGGCAAGGGACGCGAGACCGACGCACGCTATCGCAATCTCTGTCGCCGCCTCGGCTTCGGCATGCTCGGGGTGACCGACCGCGGTCAGGTCGAGGTGCTGGTGAAGCCGCCGACGGCAGCCGCACGCCGGGAGCCGAAGGTCCGTTCGCGCCTGGTCGCAGAGCATCAGCGCCGCCAGGGCGATCCGGCGCTGGGCGGCAGCACGCGCGCGCCGATCATGACGGCCTATCGGCAGCAGGCACTGGCCTGCGCCTCGGAGCTCGCGGCAGGCCCGCGGCGGGTCAGCGAATTGCGCCGGCGCTGTCCCGATGCCGGCAAGATCATGCTTAACAATGTGTATGGCTGGTTCGAACGCACCGAGCGGGGAATCTACGGGCTGACGGAAGCTGGCCAGGCGGCGCTGAAACGCTGGCCACAACAGCGGGTTGCGGATGTTGCCGGTCTCCCGTCACTACCCTGACACCCAACCGGTGCATAGCTGAGATGCCACACCGATTTCATATTGCAATGCAACATAGACGGCACTAGGTATCCCGGCATCGAAACGAGGCCGTTATGAACGCAGACTGGAATACCAAATATGGCACGCGGCGCGTGCGCCACGATCCCCCGACCTTAGACGAGGCGATCTTCGCCGCCGTCGGCATCACCGATGATCAGGAGCAGCAGGCCGAGATCGCCGCAGCCTTGATGGGCATGCCGCTCGATGTCGTCCAGGCCGAGGTCAAGAAGCAGGTTCGCACCAACAGCCGCATCACCTCGACCCGCGTGATCGCCGGCGAACAGGGTGCGCAGCGCTCGGTGGTGGTCGAACGCCGTGTCGTGCGCCGCTTCGGCAACGACAAGCGCACCGGCACCTGACGGCCTAGTCCCTACATACAATACAAAAGCGGACCGGTTTTGCCGGTCCGCTTTTTTGATTCCAATCGGATTTTTCAGGTCAGGCGGCGCGATTGCCGTAGATGCTGGAGATGATCTTCCAGCAGGTCGAGTTGAAGCTGATAAGAGCGCGGCCGGCCCTGAATGGCGAGGCCGCGAGATCAGCGAGTTCGTCCTCAGGCGCCTTGGCGAGATCGATCGTGCCGGTCGATTCGCCATGACGGAATTGCAGATGCGCCCCGAACTTCCTGGCGAGCGCGCGCATCGGGTGATTCTCGGCGCCGGTGGTGATGCGCAGGCGCTTGTAGCCTTTCCAGCGCGCTTCCGCGATCAGGCGGCTGAACAGCACGGTGCCGACGTTCTGGCGCCGCGCCGAAGCTTCCACGCTGAAGGCGACCTCGGGCAGCGAATCGCCCTCGGGCGGATGCAGCTCGGCCGCACCGCGGACCACGCCATCGACGATATAGGCGACAATAACGGTGCCGTCCTCGGCACAGCGGGCGGCGTAACGCTCGATAAAACTGTCGTCGAGAAAACCGTTGAAGCGGTCGTGCCGGCTTTCGGCATCGAGCCTCAGCAGGTGATCGCGCAAAAGCGGCAATTCTTCCTGCTGGCTCAAGGTCCGCACGTAGCCCTGAACGGACTTCGGGCGGTTGGTTACTTCAAGTCCAAAATCTGCTGCGAGTGACAAGTCAAAACTCCTCTTGGTGTCCCTCGAGGAGGCGTTCGAATCCCTAGGCCTCCAATATTGTGCATCGCAACAAACTTTTCAAGACCGGAACCTGCCCAAAGTTTCGGGCACGGGGGCCACTAATTCGTTAATGGAATCAAGCCCCCGTATTCACACGAGGACCAGCTGGGTCTGCGTCACCACGGCAACCAGCTTGCCGTCCTCGGTCTCCAGCCGGGTGGTCCAGACCTGGGTCCGCCGGCCTCTGTGGACTGGGGTGGCGGTCGCGATCACCGTTGTTCCCTCCTTGGCCCCGCCGATAAAATTGGTCTTGCTCTCGAGCGTGGTTGTGCCCTTGGCGTCCTCCGGCAGATTGATCACGGTGGCCGCTGCGCCGACGGAATCTGCCAGCGCCATCACGGCGCCACCGTGGATGGTGTGATGAAGCGTGCAGAGATCAGGCCTGACCGTCATCCGCGCCACCACGCGATCTTTCCCGGCCTCGACGAACTCGACGCCCTTGAGTTCGGCAAACGGCATCTTCATTGCTTTAATTTTCTCGAGCGGCGTCATCGGATCTCCTCCCAAATCATTCTGCTCACAGGGTGAATTGCTCTTCGCGGCAAAGCAATGACGTCCGAGGTCGTCATTGCGAGCGCAGCGAAGCAATCCAGAATTTTTCTGCGGATACATTTCTGGATTGCTTCGCTGCGCTC
>NZ_JBHTFN010000044.1:0-381638 GCF_042666195.1 Bradyrhizobium sp. GCM10028915 | reverse complement strand
AACGGCATCTTCATTGCTTTAATTTTCTCGAGCGGCGTCATCGGATCTCCTCCCAAATCATTCTGCTCACAGGGTGAATTGCTCTTCGCGGCAAAGCAATGACGGGGAGACAGCGTTCGTACCTCACGTCACCGCATTCACCACCTGATACTCCGGCCGCCGCCAAATTTCGCCCGCGATCACCTCCTCGATAAACTCGGCTGCCCGCACGATCTCGCCCTCGCCGATATACAGCGGCGTGATGCCAAACCTCATGATGTCAGGCGCGCGGAAATCGCCGATCACGCCACGGGCGATGAGGGCTTGCATCGCGGCATAGCCGCCGTCGAAGGCGAAGGAGACCTGAGAGCCGCGGCGCTGATGCGTGCGCGGCGTAACAAGCTTCAAGGACGGACAGCGGCGTTCGACCTCGGCAATCAGGAGATCGCCGAGGGCCAGCGAGCCGGCTCGGACCTCGGCGATATCGACGCGGTCCCAGATGTCGAGCGAAGCTTCCAATGCCGCCATTGCCAGCACCGGCGGCGTTCCCACGCGCATGCGCTCAACGCCACCTGCGGCCGCATAGGCAAGCTCGAACGCGAACGGCTTTGCATGCCCCATCCAACCCGACAAAGCGGCGCGCACGCTGTCGGCGTGGCGCGGCGCAACGTAGAGGAAGGCCGGCGCGCCGGGGCCGGCGTTGATGTATTTGTAGGTGCATCCAGCGGCGAAATCCGCGCCGGTGCCTGCAAGGTCAACCGGCAGCGCGCCGGCCGAATGCGCGAGGTCCCAGACCGTGACGATGCCGAGCGCATGCGCTCTTGCAGTCAGCTTCGCCATGTCGTGGCGCCGTCCGGTGCGGTAATCGACCTCGGTGATGTAGAGCACCGCGATCTCCTCCGACAACGAAGCCTCGATCTCCTCCGGCGCCACCAGGCGCAATTGATGGCCACGGCCAAGGGTCGCGATCAGGCCTTCGGCCATGTAGAGGTCGGTCGGAAAGTTGCCGGTGTCCGATAGAACGACCTTGCGCGACGCGTTCATGTCGAGCGCGGCGGCGAGCGCCTGATAGAGCTTGAGCGACAGCGTATCTCCGACCATGACGGAGCCGGCTTCCGCACCGATCAGGCGCGCGATGCGATCGCCGACATGGCGCGGCTGGGCATACCAGCCAGCCGTATTCCAGGCGCGGATCAAGTCATCGCCCCACTCGGCGGTGATGACGCGGCTGACGCGCTCGGCAACGCCAAGCGGCAACGCGCCGAGCGAATTGCCGTCGAGATAGATCACACCGTCCGGCATATGGAACAGCGCTTTGGTGTCGTCGTAGACGCGAAGCTTGGTCATGGAATTCTCTACAGGATCGTGCGCACGCGCCAGAGTTCCGGAAACAGCTCGACCTCCAGCATGCGCTTGAGGTAGCTGACGCCGCCAGTGCCACCGGTGCCGCGCTTGAAGCCGATGACGCGCTCGACCGTCGTCACATGGTTGAAGCGCCAGCGCCGGAAATAGTCCTCGAAATCGACCAGCTTCTCGGCGAGCTCGTAGAGCATCCAGTGCGTTTCCGGCGTCTCGTAGACGATACGCCAAGCCTGCAGCACACCTTCATTGAAGCTATGAGTCTCGCGAACATCGCGCGCCAGCACGGCCGCAGGCATCTTGAGCCCGTTGCGGTCGGCGAGCCGCAGCACCTCGTCATAGAGGCTTGGCGTTGCGAGCTCGGCTTCGAGCAGCTGCGTTGTTTCCAGATCGTGCGCGTGCGGCTTGAGCATGGCGTGGTTGCGGTTGCCGAGCAGGAATTCGATCTGCCGGTATTGCCGCGACTGGAAGCCTGAAGACTGGCCAAGCTGCGAGCGGAAGCGCGTATACTCGCTGGGCGTCATGGTGCGCAGCACGTCCCAGGCGCCGTTGAGCTGCTCGAAGATGCGCGACATCCGTGCCAGCATCTTCATTGCAGGCTGCACCTCATCCTTCGCGATCGAACGGCGTGCGGCGCTGAGCTCGTGGATGGCGAGCCGCATCCACAGCTCGGTGGTCTGATGCTGGATGATGAACAGCATCTCGTCATGGGCTTCCGACAGGGGATGCTGCGCGCCGAGGATCGCGTCCAGCGCCAGATAGTGTCCATAGGACATGCGCCGGGCGAAATCGGTCTCAGCGCCTTCGCTTGCGGGATCGTATTGGCTGGACGTCATGGCAGGCCCTTTCGATCGATCTTCAAGGCCTCGTCAGTCGAGGCCGATCAGGCGCGCGGTGATGGGCGACGACGGGTCCTTGAGGGCGTCGATCACGGTGAAATGGTTCAGCCCGGGATCGACGACAAGACGCGTCGGCACATCGAAACCAGTCCAGACATTGGCCATCAGATCGGACTGGCGGATGAATTCGGGCCGCTCGTTGCCACCGACCCAGGCGGTCACCGGCGAAGGCCCGCGCGGCAGATGCAGCGCCGCGCTTTCCAGCGTGGCCTCCTCCATCGTCATGCGCAGGGTGTTGTTCATCCTGGTTTTGAGCAGCGGACGCAGATCATGCAGGCCGCTGATGGACAGCGTCCCGGCGATGCGGTTGAAGACGGCGGGCTCCAGCCGGCTGTCGTCGCACAGCATGCGCGTAACGAGATGCCCGCCCGCGGAATGGCCGGCGAGCCGGATCGGGCCCGCGACCAGCGCGGCCGCCTTGGCGATCGCTGTGGTGATTTCCCCAGTAATGTCGGAGATGCGCGCGGCCGGCGTCAGCGTGTAGCTTGGCAGTGCCACCGTCCAGCCGTGATGCCGCGCGCCTTCGGCGAGATCAGTCCATGCCGATTTGTCGAAGCGCATCCAGTAGCCGCCGTGGACGAAGACGACGAGGCCCTTGCTGTCGCCGTCGGGCAAGATCAGGTCGAGGCGCTGGCGCTCGCCGGGGCCATAGGCGATGTCGGCGCGAAACTCCTTCAGTCCGGCGCGATAAGCCGCCGCGCGCTCCGCCCACAGCGCCGGTATCTTGTCCGAGCCCGGGATATGGGCCGAATTGGCGTAGGCGTCATCCCAATCGCGCATCGTGCCTTCCTCGGACTGTCCTGCGGACCGGGCCTTAGTCTGCCACCGGCGCGGCCGCCATCCTAGTCTTTATTTTAAGCTTAAAGGATTTTGGGACGCGGGTGGATTGGGCAGCCCCCGTCATTGCCAGCGCAGCGAAGCAATCCAGTCTGCCTCCGCGGTGGCAGTCTGGATTGCTTCGTCGCAAGGGCTCCTCGCATGACGGGGGAAGGCCCCTACCCCTGCTCCACCCCGCACCAATCCGCGATGAACAGCGCCAATGCCTTGGTCGTCTTTTTCAGCGAGTCCAGATCGACATATTCATTGAAGCCGTGCATCTCGCCGCCACTCGCGCCGAAGCACAGGCTCGGGATGCCGTGATTGAGGCCGTAGAAGCGGGTGTCGGTGAGCGCGGTGAAGACGAGGTCTTCGATTTGGCCGCCATACACGGTGCTGAAAGCCTTGCCGAACGCCGCCTCAGGCGCGGTGGCATTGGTCAGCTCATAGCCTTCCGACAAAAAGCCCGACCATTCGATCTCCGGCGGATTGTTGGCGAGGAAGCGGTGGTTGCGTGCGGCGGCGGCGACACACGCAAGAATCTCCTTCTGGTGATCGGCGATCGACCAGCCCGGCAACACGGCAATCCGGCAATCGACGTCGCACCAGGCCGGCACGCTGGAGGCCCAGTCGCCGCCCTTGATGATGCCGGGGTTGAAGTTGATGGGATGGTTCAGCGTCTTGAAGTGACGATCGGCTTTCGCGCGCTCGTTCCACTCGATCTCGAGTTTTTGCAGCGCCTGGATCAAATGATAGGCCGCCATGATTGCATTCGCGCCGGAGCCGGCGAAGGCGACATGGGTCGGATGGCCCTTCACGCGCAGGCGGAACCAGATCACGCCCACCTGCGAGCGCACCATCTTGCCGCCGGTCGGCTCAGGAATGAAGCAGGCATCCGCACGATAGCCTCGTTGAAGCGTCGAGAGCGCCCCGACGCCGGTGCTCTCCTCCTCGATCACAGACTGGAAGTGAATCCGCGCCGTCGGCCTCAGGCCCGCGGCCCTGATCGCATCGAGCGCGGAGAGCGCTGCGATGGTGCCCGACTTCATGTCGGAGGCACCGCGACCGAACATCTTGCCGTCCTTGATGACGGGCGAGAACGGCGGGGTGTCCCACAATTCCAGCGGCCCCGCGGGCACCACGTCGCAATGGCCCTGGAGGATCAGCGATTTGCCCGCCTCGGTTTTGGGCCGGTACGTGCCGACCACAGTGCGGGCCTTCGAAAAATCGTGCTCGATGGGCCCGAAGCCGCGCAGATCCTTGAGGTCGTCGACATTGATGTGCCAGTCGTCGACCTCGTATCCGCGCGCGCGCAGGAGGTCGCCGATCATGTCCTGGCATGGCCCCTCCGCACCGCGCGTCGAGGGGATCGCGACGAGATCGCGTGTGGTCGCGAGCTGGGCTTCGAAGCCGGCATCGACGGCGTCAAGAATCCTCTGCTGCGTTTCGGCATTCATCCGGCAACTCCAATCGGGCATTGAGATCATCGATGGAGCGCAAGCTAACCGATTTCAGCCGTTCCGGTACTCTGCAAAATAGGCATCCCGCAATGCATCTTCGAGCAGCCGGCCCTCCGAATAGCCATTCAGTGTCGCCGGCCGGCGCACGCCGTCGAGCAGCCGCGGGCAAGGCTCCGGCGCGCCGAGCACCGTGCGCACCGGGATGCGCTCGGCATAGATCGGCAATTCATAGTCCTCGTCGTCGTCGGCGACACCCTTGGCCCGGATTTTCGCGGAGGCCTCCTCGATCTCCATCGCGATAAAGGAGGTCGCCTTGATCTCCTGGGTGTTGCTCGCCCGCAGGCTCGCGGTGCGATCGGGGAAGAAGCGGTCGACCATCGCGATGACCGCGCGCTCTTTCTCGTCGGGATCGGTGACGAGATAGGCGGTGCCGAATGCCATCACGGCGCGGTAGTCGGCCGAGTGATTGAATCCGCAGCGCGCCAGCACCAGGCTGTCGAGATGGGCGACCGTCAGGCACACGCGCTCGCCCCTGGTCTGGTTGCGCAGCATGCGGCTGGCGCTTGAGCCGTGCCAGTACAGCTTCGTCCCTTCGCGCCAGAAGAAGGTCGGCGTGCAATAGGGCTGGCCGTCGATCGCGTAGGAGACGTGGCAGAGCATCGAGGAATCCAGGATACGATGAACGGTGTCGTGATCGTAGAAGCCGCGGTCATGACGGCGCTTCACCTGGTTGCGCGTGGATATCGGATAGGAATTCTGGTTCTCGGTCTGGCTCACGGCCGCTCCTGTCGGATTTGAACAATGCCAGAACAGTTGTAGGCGCGGATTTGGTCTGCGATAGTGCCAATTCCATGCGAAAAATTCCGACCAATTCTGTCCCCTCGCCGGCCAAAGCCGAGCTGCCGCTCGACCTCGCAGGCCCGCACATCACGGCTGGCGCCTCGTCGGCGCACCGGCTGTATCAGGCACTGTGCGAGATGATCGTCGGCGGTCTGGTGAAACCCGGCGAGCCGGTGCCGCCGTCGCGCACGCTGGCCAAACAGACCGGCTTTCGGCGCAATGCCGTCGTCACCGCCTATGAGCGGCTGATTGCCGACGGCTTTGCCGACGCCACCGTCGGCTCCGGCACCTTCGTCGCCGCGCGCATCCCCGCGCGCGCGGCTGAGCCGAAGCGGCCGAAGATCAGCGTCGAAACGCCCGGGCAAGGCGCGTTTTCGCTCGGCTGCACCCATATCGACGCGCGCGCCGTGCAGCGTTTCCGCGCCTTTGTCGGCCGTCGCATGCGCGCCTTCGGCGCTGAGCATCTGCACTATGGCGATCCCCGTGGCAGCCGCGAGCTGCGTGCGGCGATCGCCGATCATCTGTTGTCGGCGCGGGGCCTGCGCTGCGATCCCGATCAGATCATGCTGACGTCGGGCACGCTGCACGCGCTGCGCATCGTGCTGAGCGCGATCCTGAAGCCCAACGACCAGGTCTGGTGCGAAGACCCCGGCTACCCCGCTGCGCGGAAAACCATCGCGCATTGCGGCTATCGTGCCGTCTCCGTTCCCGTCGACGCGCACGGCATGCGGGTCGCCAAAGGCCGCGCAGCGGCGCCGTCCGCGCGCGCAGCCTATGTGACGCCGTCGCACCAGTTTCCGCTGGGTGTGCAGATGTCGATGCCGCGGCGGCTCGAGCTGCTGGACTGGGCCAGGCAGGCCGGCGCCTTCGTGCTGGAAGACGATTACGACAGCGAATTCCGTTACGACGGCGCGCCGCTGATGTCGCTGGCCGGTATCGATCACCTCCAGCGCGTGATCTACATGGGCACGTTCGCGAAGACGTTGTTTCCGGGCCTGCGCATCGGCTATTGCGCCCTGCCCGAGCGCTTGATTGCGGATGTCGCCGCGACGCGGGCCGCGCTCGACCGCTTTCCCGGCACGCTGATGGAGGGCGCGGTGGCCGACATGCTCAATTCCGGCGCGTTCGCGGCGAACCTGAAGCGCGTGCGCAAGCTTTACCGCGAGGCGCGCGACGCGCTGGCCGGGAGGCTCGAAGCCGCATCCGATGGCGTGCTGTCGGTGCCGGTCCCATCACAGGGTCTGCATCTAGTCGCCCGGTTCGATCCCTCGGTCGATCTGTCTGTGGCGGCGAAAGCCAAGCAGGCCGCGAGCGCCGAAGGCTGGCTGTTGGCCGACACCTATTCACGCGCGCGCCCACAGCCCGGTTTCGTGCTGGGATTTTCCGGCCACGCGGTTTCGAAGCTCGTGGCCTCCGCCGAACGACTCGCGCGGGAATCGCGAGTGGCCTTGCGAGCGAGGCGCACGCCGGCCCGGCGGGCATGATGAACGTTCACTATGAGAATCGGCTGCCGCTCCCTACATTGCGACATCGATGCCGGGAGCTCACCCCATGCTGCTACGCCGCGCGACTTGCCTTTCGCTCCTGATCTTCATCGCACTCGCCGCGACGGCGCGCGCAGGCTCGGTCGGACGCGAGCAGGACATCGTCGATCTCAAGCTCGGCCAGCGCGTGCAAGTGGACGACGGAACCTGCCCCGCCGGACAGGTCAAGGAAGTGCGCGGCGCCAAAATGACCGACAAGGGCGTCGCACGGACGAGCATCTGCGTGTCGCGATTTGGTCCGAAATCAAAGCGCTGAGCGCTACTTCGCCGGGTCGAACATGCATTGCAGGGTCGGCTTGGCGATCTTGGTGAAGGTCGGGCCGATTTCGATCTGCTTTGCGGCCGGCACCCAATCGGTCTCGATCGTCGGCACTCCGGTCTCGCTGATGCCGCGCAGCAGGGCCTCGCGAAGATCGCGATCCTCGACGACGGCGGCAGCATGATCGTGCAGGCAGCCGCAGACCTCTTCCGGATGCTCCCATCGCCCGAGCATGCGCGGCGCGCATTGCCTCACGAACTCGGTACGGGGATCGGGTAATCTGGAGGGAGAGCGCACTTGCGCCTGAACGGCACTGATCGTCAGAAGGGATATGAACGCCGCGGCGCAGGAACGAGCAAGCATGATGGCCTTTATTGGCTGATTTTTCTTGTTGGCGATCAGAAGCGCGCGGCAACCACGATCGGCTGCGGTGCCGGGATCATGATCGGCGAGCCGCTGTACTGGAAAGTACCGATACCCGGGACATTGCCGTCCGGCGAGCCTGCGAACGAGGAGCCGGCGAGCACGAAACCGAAAGCAAGGATGAGGCTGAGCGTGCGCATGAAGTTCTCTCCGAATTCGGTGGCCGGCGTGCGCCGTCGTCGTTGTGAGGTTGATAACCATGGGCGGTTTCGCGCGTGATGCGCCAAAGCCGGAAAATGGTTTCGTCTCCGTGAGAATTGTTTCGTCCCGCTCGAGGCGACGACATATTCCATGGAAAATCTCAATCTTTTCAGATGGGTCGTGCGGTCACCCAATGTAGCCTGGCAGGTTCCGGCGAGCTCGGATGCGCCGCGGAACGCCGGCGCCGTCATGATCCCGCCTCACACCCTTCACATGCGTTTTACGTTTTTCTGCTGAAGAGAAGCCGAACGAAGGCTGGGTCCTGTCGAACCGGGGGCGCTTCGACTGCGACCCAAGCTATCGAGACCGAGGACGCCCGAGCATCGCCGAGCGCGTTCATGTGAGGAACAGCCATCATGACCGCGCAGAATCGCGCAACGACGCGCGATGCGGACCAACGAACGGACCGCCGGGAGCAACGACCTGTTCACAGCAGTGCCCATTCGCCTGGCGAAATGGCGCTACAATCGAGCCGGGGCTTTGAGGCCACGCCGCAGTCATTCGTGCGGCTGACCGGCTCGCATCTTGCAAAACCGCGCGCCATCCGCGCTGACATCATCGAGTGAACGCAAACCCCTCACTGAGTGCACGCGAGAGCGTCACTGAGTGAACGCAAGAGCGTCACTGAGTGAAGAACTCTCCGCACTTCTGGACGTTGGCGTCCGCCGGTCCCCACGGCATGACCGGCACGGTCGAGGTCGAGTTCTTCGGCGAACCCTCGATCAGCCTGTCCGAATAGACCATGTAGACCAGCACGTTGCGCTTCGCGTCACAGCCGCGCACGATCTGCATCTTCTTGAAGAACAGCGAGCGGCGCTGGCGGAACATGTCGTCGCCCTGCTCCATCTTGTTCTTGAACTTGATCGGGCCGACCTGACGGCAGGCGAGCGAAATGTCCGAGACTTCCTCGGCAAGGCCCAGCCAGCCCTTGAAGCCGCCCTTCTCCGGCACCGTAAAATGACAGGCCACGCCCTCGACTTCAGGATCGTCGAGGCCGTAGGTCGCAAGCTTGTCGTTCGGGCTCATCCATTTGAACACGGTCGAGCGGCGAAAGATCAGATCCGGCTCGTCGGCGGCGAAGGCGGACGCTGCCGGCACGGTCAACGCCATGAGGAATAAAGCGAGGCCTTTCAAGCGGATGCTGGAAAGACTGCGGAAACGAGATGACATGAACCTCTCCGGTAACAACTTCCAGCAATGTAGGGATGAGGCGACCGATCAGGAAGACGACCGGCAAGCCGACACGGCCGCCGTTTACCGCTCCGTGAGGCTTTTTTGCTACGCTTTGGACAAATGTAGCTGATGGCAGAACCGCCATGCTGGTGAACGCGTATCCCCTCTGAGAGACTAACATCTGATTTGGATTATGGATTCGAGGATGAACAGCGTGAACGGGGCCGGTTTTTCTGCCAAGCCGACGCGGCTTTGGCAGGTCGCCATTTTGGCGGCGGCGGGTGCGATCGGCACGGCAAGCCAGGCGGACGCAGCGTTTTATTACTGGACGGACTATTCCGACGGGTCCTACGGGCGCCAGGAGCGCCATCTCGACGTCCCGCGCCAGAAACCGCAGAAGCGCGGTGCGGTCGGCAAAAAAGACCTTGTTGCCGAAAAAGAAGCCGGCACCAAACCGCAAGGTCCTCTCGTCATCGTCGTCTCGATCGACCGGCAGAAGGTCACGGTCTACGACAGCAAAGGCGTGTTCGCGGAATCCCCGGTTTCGACGGGCATGAAGGGCCATTCGACGCCGATGGGTGTGTTCAGCGTCATCCAGAAGCACAAATTCCACCACTCCAACATCTATAGCGGCGCGCCGATGCCGTACATGCAGCGGATCACCTGGTCGGGCGTTGCCATGCATGCCGGCGTGCTGCCGGGCTATCCAGCCTCGCACGGCTGCATCCGCATGCCGATGGCGTTCGCGGTGAAGATGTGGAACTGGACCAGGATGGGCGCGCGCGTGATCGTTTCGCCCGGTCAGATGTCGCCGCAGAAGTTCTCACATCCGCTGCTTGCCTCGCTGCGCGTGCCACCGCAACCCGCGGCCAGCCTCGAGCCGCAGACCAATGCCGGCGACAAGGCCGACAAGGGCACGGCCAATACCGCGGCCACCGAAGCAAAGCCGGTTGAAACGAAAACCGCCAGCGCCGACGGCGTGCCCGAGCTGCGCTCGTCGGTCGGCCACACCGTGATGTCGGACGTGACCACCGGATATGCCCCAGCCCGCGAGGAGGCCCCGGCATCGGCCGACAACACCGAGACAACGGCAAAGCCCGAGACCAAGCCCGCTGAGGCGGCGGACGCGGCCAAGCCAGAGGCCGGAGACGCCGCGCAGCCCGCGAACACTGAAGCGAAGCCTGTCGACGCCGCGGAGACGCCGAAGTCCGAACTCGCGAAGACATCCGATGCACCGGCCGCGGCGCCAGCGCAGGCGGCCACGACCGACGTCAAGAAGGACGAAACCCGCGTTGCCGATCCGGCGCCCGTGGCAAAACCTGAAGCGCCCAAGCGAGCGGGCCAGATCGCGGTCTTCATCAGCCGCAAGGATTCCAAGCTCTACGTGCGGCAGAACTTTGCGCCGCTGTTCGAGGTGCCTGTCACAATCGCCGCGAGTGATCGGCCGCTCGGCACGCATGTCTTTACCGCCGAAATCGACAAGGCCGATTCCAATGCGCTGCATTGGTCGGTGGTGTCCTTGCCAGTGTCGGTCCGTTCTGCCGCGCGCGAAGATGACGGCCGCGTGACAGGCCGCCAACGTGGCGCGGCGGTGATTCCCGTCGCCGTAAAGCCTGTGGTCCCGCCGGACAGTCCAGCCGAGGCCCTGGACCGCGTCTCGATCCCGGCCGACACGATCGCGAGGATCAACGAAATGCTGACATCGGGCGGCTCGATCATCGTCTCCGACCAGGGCATCAACCAGGGCGAGACTGGCGAAGGCACCGATTTCATCGTCCGCCTGTACTAACGCGCCTCATCGCGGCAGATAACGCCGTGTTGACGACGCCGCTCGCACCGACGGGGTAACATGCGCCCCGGATCATTTCGGGGGACGCCGTTATGATGAACCGCAGGACCATACTCATCGCCGCCTTTGCAGGCACGCTGGCGCCGGCGACGCGTGCACTGGCGGATGGCGGCATGAGCCGAATTTCCGCCTACGCCTTCTCTTTCCCGGCATTGTCAGGCGACGACATCCGCCTTGCGGCCTTCACTGGCAGGCCGCTGCTGGTGGTGAACACCGCTTCGCTCTGCGGTTACACGCCGCAATATGCCGGCCTGCAAGACATCTGGGGCGAGTTTCGCGAACGCGGCCTCACCGTCATTGGCGTGCCCTCCAACGATTTCGGCGGACAGGAGCCCGGCGGCACCAGTGAGATCTCGGAAACCGCCCACCACCAATACGGCGTTACCTTCCCCATCGCGGCCAAGGCCATCGTGGTCGGTGCAAAGGCGCATCCATTCTACAAATGGGCGGCAGAGGCGCGCCCGCGAGAAGTTCCGCGCTGGAACTTCCACAAATATCTGATCGGCCGGGACGGCTATATCGCCGATGTCTTTGCATCCGCGGTCGAACCGACAGACACGCGGATCAAGACGGCGATCGCCAAGGCGCTGGCCGACACTTGACGCCACGCGTCCCCAACCCGGTTGGGCACAATTGGGCTGGCGCGCCAAACAGCCGTTGCAATGGCGAGGGCCCACCATCTAGGCTAGGATTGTTATGGGCAGGATGGTTTTGCCGAAGGCGAAAAGCCGCGGCGGAACAACGGGATCAATCTCGAGGACAACACCATGCGTGTGGCGGCAGGACTGATATTGGCAAGCGCGATGTCTCTGGCGATGACGGGCGCGGCATGGTCGCAGACCCCGGCTGCAAAGCCCGCCGCCGCGACGCAGGCCGCACCGGCGGCAACACCGGCTGCGGCTGCGCCCGCTGCAGCTCCCGCACCCGCCGCCGCGCCGGCGGGCTTCGTCAATCCTCCGCCGCCTAAGCAGGCGCCGCAGCCCGCCCGCGCAGCCTGCAACACGCCGGGCGCGCTTGGGGTCGCCCGCACCGTCGAGATCGACACCACGGGCGGTCCTGGCTTCGGCTTCGAGCATTTCAAGGAGCTCGATTTCCTGCGCGACCACGAGGTAGTGCTGACCTTCGACGACGGCCCCTGGCCCAAGAACACGCCCGCGGTGCTGAAGGCGCTCGCCGACGAGTGCACCACCGGCATCTTCTTCTCGATCGGCAAGCACGCGACCTACGAGCCGGAGATCCTGAAGCAGGTCTACGCGGCCGGCCATACCGTGGGCACCCACACCTGGTCGCACGCCAACCTCAACAACAAGAAGCTCACGGAAGCGCAGCGCAAGGAAGAGATCGAGAAGGGTCTTTCCGCGGTGAAATGGGCGCTCGGCGGCATTTCGCCCTCGCCTTTCTTCCGCTTCCCGGCGCTCCAGCATCCGCCGGAGATGGTCACCTATCTCGGCAACCGCAACACGGCGATTTTCTCCTGCGACATCGACTCCTTCGACTTCAAGGCCTCGAAGCCCGAGAAGGTGGTCGAGACCGTCATGAAGAAGCTCGACAGCAAGGGCAAGGGCATCATCCTGATGCACGACTTCCAGAAGCACACTGCGGAAGCCCTGCCCGAATTGCTCAAGCGCCTGAAGGCTGGCGGTTACAAGGTGGTGGCGATGCGCGCCAAGTTCCCGGCCTCGACGCTGCCGGAATACGACCAGGAGCTGCTCAAGGACGTCAAGCTGCCGACGGTGAGCAACCGGCCAGTCAACAGCGTCGTGACGACGGTCTCCGAATAGCCGCGCCATTGTCCTTTCGCATCGAAGGCTACGTCATCGTCTCCGCGGACGGCATGCTCGCCGACGCGGAGCATGTCATGCCCGACAGCCTGAAGTTCGAAGGCGACAAGCTGTTCTTCGAGCAGGCGCTCGATCGCGCCGCGCTGATCGTGCACGGCCGTCACTCGCATGAGCAGCAGCCGAATTCACCCAAGCGCAAGCGCCTGATCCTGACCCGCAAGATCCAGACTCTGACCGTCGATCCCGAGATGCCGAACGCGACCTTGTGGAATCCGGCTCACGCCAGCTTTGAGGACGCCTGTGCGTTCGCCGATGTCGCTTCCGGCACCGTCGCAATCATCGGCGGCCCCGTCGTGTTCGACATGTTCATGGATCGCTACGATACGTTCTGGCTGTCGGAAGCCCCGCACCTTCGGCTGCCCGGCGGCGAGGGCTGTTTTGTCGAAGTACCGGGGCGCACGCCTCAGGAGGTGCTGGCCTCACACGGGATGAAGCCGGGCGCGCCGTATCTGCTCGACGCCGCGCATGACGTGACGGTGACGCCATGGCGCAGGACGTAGTGGCTTAACCTTTATACGTCCCCGTAGGCCGCTTCGGCCGGACGCGTGGCGCGCCCGTAGCCCATGATCATGAACAGGGCGCCGATGATCGACAGGTTCTTGAGCGCGTCGACCAGCATCTTGCCGTTGTCAGGCGGCACCTGGTTCCAGAAGTCGTAGAACAGGAAGGTCGCGACCGCGACATAGATAATCATCAGCATCGCGAAGAAGCGCGCGCCGAAATTCAGCGCGATCATCACGCCTGCGATGATCTCGAGCACGCCGACTGCGATCGCCAGCAGTTGCGGCGTGGTCATGGCCGTCGCCGTCTCGATCTGCTTGGCGTAAGGCGCGATCATGTCGGGCGTCACGACATTGGCGGCGATGAAATCAACGGTCGCCTGCATGGCAAACAGTCTTGCCGCACCCGTGTAGATGAACAGCACGGCGAACAGGATCCGCCCGAAAGTCACGAACGCTGGCATGATCGGCCTCTTTGCTCAGGCTTTTGAATTCTCGCGAAAGCACTTCGCGATTATGAAGATACATTCGCCGGTTTACAAACGGGGAAATGGCTAACTGCGAGCAATTCAAAGTTGGTGGCCCGGCACTGCACCTTCTTACCTTGTGGGAGAAGGTGCAGTGCCGGATGAGGGGTCTCGCTCTGCAAATTCAACCGTGAGAAATGTGCGCGCGGAAGCAACCCCTCACCCGTCTCGCCGCTCCGCGGCGAGCCACCCTCTCTCACAAGGGGAGAGGGGAAGGCCACGCACGGCCTACGTAAACAACGTCGGCTGCTGCCGCGACGCGCGCTCCTGCGCTTCCACCACAGCCACTGCGGTCATGTTGAGGATGCCGCGCGCCGTTACCGACGGGGTGAGGATGTGAGCCGGGCGCGCCGGGCCGATCAGGATCGGCCCGACGGGGAGCGCGTCCGCCAGCGACTTGATCATCTGATAGGCGACGTTGGCGGTGTCGAGGCTTGGCATGATCATGATGTTGGCTTCGCCCTCGAGCTTGGAGTGCGGCAGCACCATCTTGCGCGCGGCGGCCGAGAGCGCGGTGTCGCCTTGCATCTCGCCGTCGGCCTCGAGTTCCGGATGCTTCTCCTTCAGGAGCTGGGTTGCCCGGCGCATCTTGCGCGAGGATTCCGTGTCGTAGCTGCCGAAATCCGAATGCGAGACGAAGGCGATCTTCGGCTTGATGTTGAAGCGTTGGACGTGGACCGCCGCGAGCGAGGCGATCTCGGCGAGCTCTTCGGCGCTCGGATTGGGCCGCACCTGGGTGTCGGCGATGAAGAAGGCGCCCTTGCTCGTGATCAGCAGCGCCAGCGCCGCATAGTCGCTGATTCCCGGGGTGAACCCGACGATCTCGCGAACATGGCGCAGATGGCTCATGTAGCGGCCCTCGACGCCGCAGAGCATGGCGTCCGCCTCTCCGCGCACCACCGCGAGCGCCGCGATGACGGTGTTATTGGTGCGCACCACCGTGCGCGCCGCATCCGGCGTCACGCCGCGGCGGCCGGCGACCTCGCCATAGGACTGCACGTAGGAGCGGTAGCGCGGATCGTCCTCGGGATTGACCAGGTCGAAGTCCCTGCCGGCCTTGATAGACAGGCCGAAGCGCTCGATGCGGGCCTCGACCACCGACGGACGTCCGACCAGGATCGGCATCGCCAGCTTCTCTTCCAGCACCACCTGGGTGGCGCGCAGCACGCGCTCATCCTCGCCTTCGGCGTAGATCACGCGCACCGGTTGGGTCTTGGCCTTGGCGAACATCGGCTTCATGACGAGGCCGGAGCGGAAGGCGAAGCGCTCGAGCAACGCGGTGTACTCGTCGAAATTGGTGATGGGCCGGGTCGCAACGCCCGATTCCATCGCGGCCTTCGCCACCGCCGGCGCGATGCGCAGGATCAATCTCGGATCAAAGGGACTCGGGATCAGCGAGCCCGGGCCAAACCCTTGCGTCTCGCCGGTATCGAAGCCTTGCGCGACCGCATCGGACGGCGCCTCGCGCGCGAGCTGCGCGATGGCCTCGACGGCGGCGTGCTTCATCTCCTCGTTGATCGCGGTGGCGCCGACATCGAGCGCGCCACGGAAGATGAAGGGAAAGCACAGGACGTTGTTGACCTGGTTCGGATAGTCGGAGCGGCCAGTGCAGATCATGGCGTCGGGACGGGCTTTGCGCGCCTCCTCCGGCATGATCTCCGGCGTCGGATTCGCGAGCGCCATGATGAGCGGCTTGTCGCCCATCGCCTTGGCCATCTCGGGCTTGAGCACGCCCGGTGCGGAGAGACCGATAAAGATGTCGGCGCCGCCGATGACGTCGGCGAGCGTGCGCTTGTCGGTCTTCTGCGCATAGACCGCCTTCCAGCGGTCCATCGTGGTGTTGCGGCCTTCGTGAACAAGGCCGTCGATGTCGCAGACCCAGATGTTCTTGCGCTGCGCCCCCATCGACACCAGCAGGTTCAGTGTCGCAAGCGCTGCGGCCCCTGCCCCCGATGCGACGATCTTGACGTCCGACAGGTTCTTGCCGTTCAGGCGCAGACCGTTGGTGATCGCGGCGGCGACGATGATCGCGGTGCCGTGCTGGTCGTCGTGAAAGACCGGGATCTTCATGCGCTCCTTGAGCTGCGCCTCGATCTCGAAGCATTCCGGTCCGCGGATGTCCTCGAGATTGATGCCGCCGAAGGTCGGCTCGAGCGCGGCCACGGTCTCGACCACGCGTTCGATGGTGTCGGCCGCGATCTCGATGTCGAACACGTCAATGCCGGCGAATTTCTTGAACAGGACCGCCTTGCCCTCCATCACCGGCTTCGAGGCCAGCGGGCCGATATTGCCGAGGCCGAGCACGGCGGTGCCGTTCGAAACCACGGCAACCAGATTGGAGCGTATCGTCAGCGTCGCCGCTTCCGCGGGGTTCTTGGCGATCTCCATGCAGGCGGCGGCGACGCCGGGGGAATAGGCCAGCGCGAGGTCGCGCTGGTTGGCGAGCGGCTTGCTCGCCTGGATCTCGAGCTTTCCGGGGCGCGGCAGCCGATGATAGGCCAGCGCCGCCTGGTGGAGATCATCAGAATAGGACGACATGCGGTGTCTTGCCTCGCGTTACCGGCCTCAAACTACGTTGTCCTGACCGGCCCGCCTTCGGGTGGTATTTCCGGGTCATGGAGACGGGATGAAGCACGTCGGGCGGCCCGGTGGCAACATCCGATTGCTGCCCCATCAACAGGGCGCGCGGTCAAATATCTGATAGCGCTCGCTTTCCCTGGACCGCGCGTTGCTTTGCGAATATGGCAGGTTGCGTGCTGCAACGCGAGCAACTGGAGCTGGGAATGAAGCGAATCCTGATCGGCTTCATCGTCGTGGCCGTGGTGGCCGCGGGCGGATGGTTGGGCTTCAGCTTCTACGCAAAACATCGCGTCACCGCCGAGGTGGAGACCGCGTTCGAGCAAATCCGCAAGCAAGGCGGCAAGGCTAGCTACGGCAAGATCGCCTTCGATCTGCCCACGCGCACCATCACGATCGAGGACATCGCGGTTACGCCGGGCAAGGCACGCAGGCGCAGATCAGGATCGCCGCCATCAAGGGCACGGGCGTTCGCCAGATCGACGAAACAAGGATCTCGGCCGACCCCGTCGACATCACCGGGCTCGAGGTTACGCTGGACCAGATCGGCGCTGCCAAGCTGAAGGTCGCGTACAAGATCCCGCACCTGGTCATGCGCGACTATGCCGGTCCTGTTCAGGCCGGTCAGGTGCCGGCGGACAGCTCGCTGGTCGATATGTACCGCTACGTGCTCGGCCAATATGCGAGTGTCGCTGCATCGTCGCTCACGGCTCCGACCCTCACGATCAGCTTCGATTCCCGCGCCGCCGGCAGCGGCGAGGTCACCTATTCCGGACTGGCGATCCAGAACCTAAAGCACGGCAAGATCGACGGGATGAAGTCGGACCGCGCCGTGATCTCGGTCGACGTGAAGCAACCCGGCAAGACGGACAAGCTGACGGGTGAATCGTCGAACATCATCGTCAACGATTTCGACGCGACCGCGATCATCGCCGCGCTCGATCCGCAGACGGCCAGCGACGACAGCTATCGCCGGGTCTATCGGCAGGTCTCGACGGGCCCCTATGCGCTCAAATCGGCACAGGGGATGCGAGTGGATGTCGACGGGTTCACCATGGAAGACATCGCCGTCCAGCCGTCGAAATTCCGGCTGGCTGAGATATTTGCCGCGCTGCCACGGGATCAATCGGCCCCGCCGACTCCGGCGCAGGCACGCGAGCTGCTGGAGAAGCTCGCCGGAGTTTATGAGGGTCTTCGCATCGGTAAGGCCGAAATCGGCAAGATGTCGGTCGGCACGCCGCAAGGAACGGCCACGGTTGGTGCCATCCGATTTCGCGACGGCGAGTTCGCGGTCGAAGGCGTCGACGCGCCGTCTCCGCAGGGACAGTTCAAGATGGAGCGCTTTGCGCTGAAGTCCTTCAGCACGGCGAGTTTGATGCGCTGGGCAGCAAGCCTCACCACTGCCGGGCGGGCGCCCTCGCCGGATCAGATGCTCGGGCTGTTCGGCGTGCTCGCAGGCGCGGAGATCAAGGGCGTGACGGCGCCGTTCAAGACCACCAATAAGCTGGTCATGATCGACACACTGAGCCTGGACTGGGGGCAGCTGGTCGGCTCGATCCCGAGCAAGGCGCATGTGGTTGCCAAATTTGTCACGCCAGCCGATCCATCCGGTCCAAAACAGCTTCCATTGATTGCCAGCGGGATCGACAAGCTCGCTATCGACCTCGATCTCGGCGCTGCCTGGACCGAACAGTCCAACAGCTTCGCTCTGACGCCCGCGACCCTCGACATCGGAGGCAACGCAAGAGCGCAACTGCGTATGGCGCTCGGCAACGTACCACGCGAGGTGTTTTCGGCCGATCCGGCCCAGCTCATGGGCCAGGCGGCCCGGATCGAGGCGGGCACGCTCGAATTCTCATTGCGCGACAGCAGCGTCATCGATCTCGTCGCGGCGCAGTTCGCGCGCATGCAGAATGTCAGCCGCGATACCGCACGCCAGGCGCTCGTCGAGAGCATCAAGGCTAAACGCGAGCAAGTTGCTTCCGCCAATCCGGATGCGAACGCGGCCGTGGACGCGATCGCCCGCTTCGTCGAGACGCCGGGCCAGACGCTTTCCATCATGCTGTCCCCGCGCGCCAAGGCACCGCTGATGCAATTGATGCAGCTCTTGCAAACCGACCCACAGAGCGCGCTTGCGCAGTTCAGGATCGAGGCGTCGACGGGGCTGTAGGGAACGACGCTGCGCGCGGGGATGGCAGTTGGACCGGCGAAAATCCCTCCCCGTCATTGCGAGCGAAGCGAAGCAATCCAGAGTCACTCCGCGGAAAGATTCTGGATTGCTTCGCTTCGCTCGCAATGACGCTGTGGAGACAGCCTCACTTCTGCGGCAGGCTCACCTTCACGTGCAGCTCGCGGAGCTGCTTGGGGCTGGGCTCCGACGGTGCGCCCATCAGGAGGTCCATGGCCTGCTGGTTCATCGGGAACAGCGAGACCTCGCGCAGATTGTTGGTGCCGCACAAGAGCATGACGATGCGGTCGACACCGGCGGCCATGCCGCCATGCGGCGGGGCGCCGTACTGGAAGGCGCGGTACATGCCGCCGAAGCGATCGACGACTTCCTGCTCGCCATAGCCGGCGATCTCGAACGCCTTCACCATCGCTTCCGGCACGTGGTTGCGGATGCCACCCGAGGCGATCTCGTAGCCGTTGCAGGTGATGTCGTACTGGAACGCCTTGATGGTCAGCGGGTCCTGGCCCTTCAAGGCATCGAGACCGCCCTGCGGCATCGAGAACGGGTTGTGCGAGAAGTCGACCTTCTTGTCCTCGTCGTTGTACTCGTACATCGGGAAGTCGACGATCCAGGCCAGCTCGAACCGCTCCTTGTCGGTGAGGTTCAACTCCTCGCCGACCTTGTTGCGGGCCAACCCAGAAAATTTCCAGAACTTGTCGGGATCGCCGGCGACGAAGAAGGCGGCGTCGCCTTCCTTCACGCCGATCTGCGCGCGGATCGCGGCGGTGCGCTCAGCACCGATGTTGTTGGCAAGCGGACCGGCACCTTCGCCGCCCTCGCGCCACATGATGTAGCCGAGGCCGGGCTGACCTTCGCCCTGCGCCCAGGAGTTCATGCGGTCGCAGAAGGCGCGCGAGCCGCCACCCGGCGCCGGGATCGCCCAGACCTGGTTCTTGGGGTCCTCCAACATGCGCGCGAACACCTTGAAGCCGGAGCCGCGGAAGTGTTCGGAGACGTCCTGCATCTCGATCGGGTTGCGCAGGTCCGGCTTGTCGCTGCCATATTTGCGCAAGGCTTCCGCGAACGGAATCCGGCGCCAGCCCTTGGTCACCGGCTTGCCCTTGGCAAACTCCTCGAACACACCCGTGATGACAGGCTCCATCGCGGCGAAGACATCGTCCTGCGTGACAAAGCTCATCTCGACGTCGAGCTGGTAGAACTCGCCCGGCAGACGATCCGCGCGTGGATCCTCGTCGCGGAAGCAGGGCGCGATCTGGAAGTAGCGATCGAAGCCCGACATCATCAAGAGCTGCTTGTACTGCTGCGGCGCCTGCGGCAGGGCATAGAACTTGCCGGGATGAATGCGCGACGGCACCAGGAAGTCGCGCGCGCCCTCCGGCGAGGACGCGGTCAGGATCGGCGTGTTGAACTCGAAGAAGCCCTGCCCCTCCATGCGCCTGCGCATCGACTTGATGATTTCGACGCGCGTCATGATGTTCTGGTGCAGCTTCTCGCGACGCAGATCGAGGAAGCGGTACTTCAGGCGGATGTCTTCAGGATATTCCTGGTCGCCGAACACCGGCAGCGGCAGGTCGCCGGCCGGGCCCAGCACCTCGATCTCGCTGACATAGATCTCGATCTTGCCAGTCGGCAGATCGTCATTGTCGGTGCCTTCGGGGCGGCGACGGGCCTTACCGTCCATCCGCACCACGAATTCCGAACGCAGCTTTTCGGCCTGCGAGAACGCCGGCGAGTCCGGATCGACCACGCACTGGGTCAGGCCGTAATGGTCGCGCAGGTCGATGAACAGCACGCCGCCATGGTCGCGAACGCGATGGACCCAGCCTGAAAGGCGGACCGTCTCGCCGATGTTGCTCTCGCGGAGCGCGCCGCATGTATGTGACCGGTAGCGATGCATGGTCGTCCCAAATTCAATGTCGGAGGATCGAATCGAACCGCCGAAACGGCAGGTTCAAAGTTGCGGCAGGGTTTACCTCGGCAGGACGGGGGCGGCAACCAAGGGAACGGCCCGTTTTCGGCTGGAAGTGGCCATTTTTGCCCAATCTCGGCTCAAGCCTTTGCCATCAGGCGTTCCACGCCTATCTTGAGGCCATGACAGTCCATTTCCCGTTCCAGAACTCCTATTCGGCGCTGCCGGACAGCTTTTTCGCCCGGGTCGCACCGACGCCGGTGGCAGCGCCCCGGCTGATCAAGCTGAACCGGCCGCTGGCGGTCCAGCTCGGGCTGGATCCTGATGTGCTGGAAACCCCTGAGGGCGCCGAGATCCTGGCCGGCAAGACGGTTCCCGCCGGCGCCGATCCGATCGCCATGGCCTATGCCGGCCACCAGTTCGGGCAATTCGTTCCGCAGCTGGGCGACGGACGGGCGGTCCTGCTCGGCGAGGTCATCGACAAGGACGGCATCCGCCGCGACATCCAGCTCAAGGGCTCCGGTCCCACCCCATTCTCCCGCCGCGGCGACGGCCGTGCCGCGCTCGGGCCGGTGCTGCGCGAATACATCGTCAGCGAGGCGATGTTCGCATTGGGCATCCCCACCACGCGCTCACTCGCTGCCGTCGTCACCGGCGAGCACGTCATCCGCGAGACCGCGCTGCCCGGCGCGGTGCTGACCCGCGTCGCCTCGAGTCATATCCGCGTCGGCACCTTCCAGTTCTTCGCCGTCCGCCGCGACACCGATGCCATTCGCCGGCTCGCCGACCACGTCATCGCCAGGCACTATCCGGAGCTGCTCGGCGCCGAGCGGCCCTATCACGCGCTGCTCGGTGGCGTCGTCGCACGCCAGGCCGATCTGGTCGCACGCTGGCTGCTGGTCGGCTTCATCCACGGCGTGATGAACACCGACAACTCATCGATATCAGGCGAGACCATCGATTACGGTCCGTGCGCCTTCATGGACGCCTACAATCCGTCGCAAGTGTTTTCCTCGATCGACGAGATGGGCCGTTACGCCTATGCCAACCAGCCGCGCATCGCGCTGTGGAATCTGACCCGGCTTGCCGAATGCCTGCTGCCGCTGTTTTCCGAGGATCAGGAAAAGGCGGTCGCCGAGGCCCAGGACATTCTTGGCGCCTTCTCCGACACGTTCAGCGACGGCTATCAGGCGGGCCTGCGCAAGAAAATCGGCCTGTTCACGGAGCGCGACGGCGACGACGCGCTGATCCAGGACCTGCTGGACGCCATGGCCAAGAACCAGGCCGACTTCACCCTCACCTTCCGCAAACTCGGCGACGCCGCTGGCGATCCGGCTGCTGACGATGCACGCGCGCAATTCATGGACCCCGCGGCGTTCGACGAGTGGGCCAGGCGCTGGCACGAGCGCACGGCGCTGGAGCCGCAAACCGCAGCCGAACGGCAAGCCGCCATGCACGCCGTCAACCCGATGTTCATCCCGCGCAACCACCGCGTCGAGGCCGTGATCCAGGCCGCGGTCAACGATGACGACTACACGCCGTTTGAGGAATTCGTGAAGGTGCTGGCTAAACCGTTCGAGGGCCAGCCGGACTATGCAGCCTACGCCGATCCGCCGCTGCCGGAGCAGCGGGTGCTGCAGACGTTCTGCGGGACGTGAGGCAAGCTCGGTGCGCACGTGGACGAGCCGAAGGCATAATCCAGATGCGGGGGTGCCGAAATCGTTTGTTCAAGACGATCATTCGCTCAGATCGTTACCACGATCTTGCCGAACTGCTCGTTTGACTCCAGAAAGCGATGCGCTTCGCCGATCTCCTCAAACTGAAACGTTTTGGCGATGATCGGTTGCAATGCGCCGTCCCGCAGCCCGTCGAGGATGAAGGTCTTCGCCTTAGCAAGCCGCGCGGGGTCGCGGATGATCTCGTGCACGAGATAGCCGCGCAGCGTCAGGCTCTTGGTCAGTACGTTGACCAGCGGAAACGGCGTCGGCTCTGGGCTCAGGCGGCCATATTCGATGAGAACGCCACCCGGCGACATCGCGGCGGTGAGCGGCTCAAATATGGGACCGCCGACCGCGTCGAACACCACGCGAACGCCGTTTGAGCCGACAATGTCCTGCAGCCGTGACCGGATGTCCTCTTCCACCGAGGCGATGACGTCGGCGGCGCCAGCATCGCGCAGGGCCTGCCGTTTGATCGAGGTTCGCGTCACTGCAATCGGGATCGCACCGATCCGGTTCGCGATCTGAATCGCTGCAAGCCCGACGCTACTCGACGCCGCGGTGATGACTACGGACTCCCCTCGCTCCAGCCCAGCAATATCGACCAGAGCGCCGAACGCCGTCAGATATTGCATCCATACCGCGGCCGCGGCGTCGAAGCCGAGCTCGGGCGGGTGCTTCACGACGAACTCCGCCGGAAACGTGACGAGCTCGCCATAAGCCGGCCATCGCACCATCGACACGGGCGGCACGATGCTAACGACCTCGCCCGGCGAGAAGCCGCTCACGCCTTCGCCGATCGCCTCGACGATGCCGGCGGCCTCGAGACCGAGGCCGGACGGAAAGGTCGCGGTCTCGATATAGGTCCCCTTCCGCAAGAGCGCTTCCGCGCGATTGAGCCCGAGCGCCTTGACCCTGATCTGCACCTCGCGCCTCCCTGGCGGCGCGACGTCGACGGTCTCGATGCGCAGCACCTCGGGGCCACCATGTCTGTGGAAGCGAACGACGCGCGCCATGAACACATCCAAAACAATTGAATTCAATGGAGCTATGCCAACCGGGCGGCGCCGGATAAAGCGTGCAGAGGGGTGAACAGTCGAAACCAGGAGTTTGCAATCATGGACCGCCTGACCAGCATGGCCGTCTTCGTCAAGGCGGTTGATGTAGGCTCGTTCGCCGCTGCCGCCGATGCGCTCGAAATGTCGGCGCCAATGGTCGGCAAGCACGTTCGTTTCCTCGAGGAGCGCCTCGGCGTCCGCCTCCTCAACCGCACCACACGGCGCCAGAGCCTGACCGAGACAGGCCAAGCCTACTACGAGCGCTGCCGCACTGTGCTCGCTGAAGCCGTGGCCGCCGACGCCGTCGCTTCCGACGAATTGTCCGAGCCGCGTGGCCGGCTCCGCGTGACCATGCCTGCCCTGCTGGGCCGGCACTGCATCGCCCCCTTGCTGATGAAGCTCGCGCGACGATATCCCCATCTGGAGCTCGATCTCTCGTTCGGCGACCCGATCGCTGACATCATCGAGGGCCGCTACGATCTTGCGATCCGGACCGGCGATCTACACGATCAATCCGGCCTGATGACGCGGCGCATCGCAAGCCAGCGCATGGTGGTGTGCGGCACGCGCTCGTACTTGCGCGCCAACGGCAAGCCGAAATCGCTCGACGATCTTGCCCAGCATCAGGCGATCATCTATCGCCGCTCCGGACGCGTCCGGCCGTGGCTGTTTCCCCGCGAGGGCCAGCCTCCGAGCGAAATCGTGCCGGCGGGAAGGCTCAGGCTCGACGATCTCGACGCGATCGCGGACGCCGCGTCACAGGGGATGGGACTGGCCTGGCTGCCATACTGGCTAGTCCGCGAACGCCTACGCGCCGGTACACTCGTCACTCTGTTGAGCGGTCAGCCGGGATTTCTCTACGACTGCCACGCGCTCTGGCCACGCTCGCCCCGGATGCCGCCGAAAGTTCGCGCCGCCGTGGACGCCTTGGCGGCCGCCCTGCCGAAGCTCATGACCTGACGCCTGATGCCGTGACGCCTGCATAGCATGCCGCGGCCGTTAACCCCCCGTCCACCATCCGGCCCGACCCGCCGCCGGTAACCACGAGAATTAACAGACCCTCAATTCGCCCCCGACAAGTTTAGCAATGTTGCTGGGGGATTTTGCCGTGGATCTGTTGGTTTTCGAGTTCCTGGGGCTGGCGCTGGTCGCCATGTGCGTGGTCGTGGTGGCACTGCCCTGCGCGCGCAAACCCTCCCGGCGGGTCCGCTACGAATAGGATTTTCGTCGGAAAATGCGATTCCGGTCCAAATGCAAGGCTCGAATTCGCTTCGAGCCCCTTGACATCACAGCGCTTTCGGCAGAACGGCTGATGGACTTGTCATGGGCCGTTCATGGATTTGATTACCACCACCGCTGACCTTGCGGCTGCCTGCAGCCGGCTGGCCAAGCACCCCGTCATTACCGTCGATACCGAGTTCCTGCGCGAGACCACCTATTACCCGCTGCTGTGCGTGGTGCAGATGGCCAGCGCCGAGGAAGCAATCGTCATCGACACCCTGGCCGAGGGCATCGACCTCAAGCCGTTCTTCGAGCTGATGGGCAACGAGGGCGTGTTGAAGGTGTTCCACGCCGCCCGCCAGGACATCGAGATCATCTGGCACCAGGCGGGTATCATCCCGCACCCGGTGTTCGATACCCAGGTCGCGGCCATGGTGCTCGGCTACGGCGACAGCATCGCCTACGACGCCCTGGTCGAGAAGGTCACCGGACACCGCCCGGACAAGACCCACCGCTTCACCGACTGGTCGCGCCGGCCGCTGACCAAGGAGCAGATGCACTACGCCGTGTCCGACGTCACGCATCTGCGCGACGTGTTCGCAGCGCTCGATGCCGACCTTAAAAAGCGCCGGCGCAGCGAATGGGTCTCGATCGAGATGGAAGTCCTGACCTCGCCCAAGACCTACGACTTCCATCCCGAGCGCGCCTGGGAACGGCTCAAGACGCGGGTGCGCAAGCCCAAGGACCTTGCGGTCCTAATGGAGGTCGCCGCCTGGCGCGAGCAGGAGGCGCAGAGCCGCGACGTGCCGCGAGGCCGCGTGCTGCGCGACGAGGCCGTCAGCGACATCGCGACCCATGCGCCGAACACGATCGAGAAGCTCGCAAACCTGCGCTCCGTGCCGAAGGGTTTTGAGAAATCCAAATGGGGCGCCGACATCGTCGCCGCTGTCGAGCGCGGGCTGGCGCGCGATCACGCCACGCTGCCGAAGCTGGAAAAGCCGCGCAACAATAACAATGGCGCCGCGATCGTCGAACTGTTGAAGGTGTTGCTGCGCATGACCGCGGAGCGCCATGCGGTCGCCAGCAAGGTGATTGCGACCGTCGACGATCTCGAGGAGATTGCGGCCGACGACGAGGCCGACGTGCCGGCGCTACGCGGCTGGCGCCGCGAGCTGTTCGGCGAGGCCGCCCTGAAACTGAAGCGCGGCGAGCTGGCGCTGGCGGTCGAGAAAGGCCGCGTGATCGGGGTTCAGCGAGCGGAATAGCCCCGATGCCTCCCGATGTCGTCCTGGCCTAGTGCGCAATTGCGCACTAGGCCAGGACGACACCGGGGGTGTGATAGAGCGCTACGCTCACGCGTGAAGCGCCGTCCCTACGCCGGCGTCAGCTTCGCCACTTCCGGCTTCATGTCGTCCAGCACACCTGAAATCGCCGCGACCAGCTCGTCGATCTGAGTCTTGGTGACGATCAGCGGCGGGCAGATGGCAATGGCATCGAGCATGTTGCGCGAGATAACGCCGCGCTCCTGCAGCATGCGGCTGGCCATGCCGCCGACGGCGCCCGGCGTTGCCGCTGCGGTCTTGCGCGCCTTGTCCAGCACCAGTTCGATCGCAGCGATCATGCCGACACCGCGGACCTCGCCCACCAGTGGATGGCTGGTGAGTTCACGCAGCTTGCCTTGCATGTAGCCACCGAGCTCGGCGGCGTGCGCAACCAGGCCCCGCTCCTCGATGATCTTCAAATTCTCGAGCGCAATCGCCGAGCCGACCGGATGGCCGCCCGCGGTGAAGCCGTGGCCGAGCACGCCGATCTTGTTGCTCTCGTCGGCGATCGGTTCGAACATGCGATCGTTCATCATGATGGCCGACAGCGGGAAATAGCTCGAGGTGATCTGCTTGGAGACCACGATGGCGTCGGGCTTGATGCCGTAGGTTTCGCAGCCGAACATCTTGCCGGTGCGGCCGAAGCCGCAGATGACCTCGTCGGCGACCAACAGGATGTCGTACTTGTTCAGCACCTTCTGGATCTTGTCCCAATAGGTCGCCGGCGGCACGATGACGCCGCCCGCGCCCATCACCGGCTCGCCGAAGAACGCAGCGATCGTGTCCGGGCCTTCCTTCTGGATCAGCGCATCGAGTTCCTCGGCCCGCCGCGTCGCGAACGCTTCCTCGCTCTCCCCGGGCGCGCCATCCTTGTAGAAATGCGGCGAGCCCGTGTGCAGGATGTTCGGGAGCGGCAAGTCGAAAGAGCGGTGGTTGTTCGGCAGCCCGGTGAGGCTGGCGGACGCGATGGTGACGCCGTGATAGGCGCGCATCCGGCTGATCACCTTCTTGCGCTGTGGCTGGCCGAGCGCATTGGAACGATAGGCAATCAACTTCAGAACAGTGTCGTTGGCCTCCGAGCCGGAATTGGTGAAGAACACCTTGCTCATCGTAACAGGCGCGAGCGCGACCAGCTTCTCGGCGAGATCGATCGAGGGCCCGTGCGATTTGGCGGAGAACGTGTGATAGAACGGCAGCGCCAGCATCTGCTTGTGCGCGGCGTCGACCAGCCGCTTCTCGTTGAAGCCGAGTCCGACGCTCCACAGGCCTGCCATCGCCTCGAAATAGCGCTTGCCTGACGCATCGAACACGTAAGGCCCCTCGCCGCGTTCGATCACCAGGGGACCGGCCTGCTGATGGGCGCGCGCGTTGGTGTAGGGATGGAGCTGGTAGGCCACATCCCGGGCCTCTTGCGAATTGGGCAGCATGGACATTTGCAGGAATCCTTGAAAGCGTCACGTCGCCGGCGCGGCCAGCGTCATCACTCGATGATCCAGCTCCTTGGCTATTGCCACCGCGCAAAACTTGCAACGTCAATTCGTCGGCAGGAAGCGCTCAGCTGCGTTGCACAAAGCCGCACATCGGGCAGCTGTCACGCCGCACCGTCGTCATTCCCATCGCTATCGGCGGCAGCGGCCTCCCGCACCTCCACCAGCGCCATCGAGAGCAGATACACCGTCGTTGGCAGACCAAGACGGCGTGCCGCCTCGGCGGCACGCGACAGGTCGCTTGCCAGCTCCTCGAGCTGATCTCCCCGTGACAATGTCCCACTCCATCCGTCGATCGCGGCCGCCTACACCGCAACGGCGCCGCTGGTTCTGATCAGTTCGGCGCTGGACTGGATTGTAGCAAAATTCCCGATCACATTCACTACCGCATGCTTGTAGGCGGCAGCATCGCCAGTCCCCGGCTGCCGGCAGGCCACCGCGTCGGCCACCACCTGGAAGCGATGACTGCGGTGAAACCCGTCAATAGCGGTGGCCAGGACGGTTTCGTCCAGGGAAAAGCCCGCGAGCACGCAACGGACATTGCGGATATTGGACATGTAGTCCACAAACCGCGCCGAACTGTAGGCCGACGGCAGCGGGTGCTCGAAGGTCATTTCTCCCGGCCGCGGCTTCGCCTCCGCGATCCAATCGGTCAGCTTGGATGCCGGATTGAACCAGGCCGCCTGCGCGATGCGCTTCAGATGCATCACCGGCCAGAGATTGTCGCGCCAGAACGTCAGCAGTTCCACGCAGCGCGCCGTTGCGGCATCGCCGTCGAGGATGACGTGGCGACGTCCGGGGGTCAGATATTCGACCTGGAGATCCGTGCAGACCAGGATCGGCGGATCGTCTGTGATGGAAACCAGCATGGTTTTGCGCGCAGCTGCACCAGTTTCAACGACCAGCGAGCGCGACGTCCCGCAGCGGCGACGTCACAGCCCGTCCTGCCGAGGCGTCGAGCACGCCCGGCCGGTCCCAATCGCCCTCGGGGCGGATGATCACGTAAGGATCGCTGTCCAGCGTAATGGCATCCGGACCCGGTTCGATCTCCAGCAGCATTTCTGTGTAGGAGAAGTCGGAAAATGTGATCTTGCGATTGTGACCAAGCGGCTTGGCGCCGAAATGGGCCCAGAAATCGACCAGCCGGTCCTGCGCCTGGCCGTAGATCTTGCGAAAGCCCTTGCGCTTCACATAGTCGACGCTCGCTTGTACCAGCTTGAACGAGACGCGCGACCGCCGGTATTGGTGCCGCACCGCAAGCCGTTCCACCTTGGCGAAATCGCCGAAGAACCGCACCCGCAGACAGCCCGCAGGCTCGTTGCCGACATAGCCGATGAAATGCGCGGCAACCATGTCGTTGCCGTCGAACTCTTCATCGAACGGGCAATCCTGCTCGGCGAGATAGACGGCTGAGCGGATCGAGGTGACCAGCATGAGATCGGTGAGATCGCGCGCGAGGCGAATGGTGATGGCGCGGGAATCGGGCTTGGCGAGAGGAATCCTAGTACCGTGCATCTGCAAAACTCCTTGCTTGGATGATCGCGCTCGGCATGCGCATCGGCTGCCGATGCCAGGGCCGCTCGTAGCACCAGAGGTCGGGTTGGAAGCTTGGAACAGGCTCGAAGCCTGTCGCTTTCATGATGTCGCGGCCGGCCACGGTTGACGGCTGCGCATAGCAATCCGCGTTGCGAAACCTTAGCTGTCTAAGATGAGCCGCGGCCTTGCCGAGACCGGCGACGCCGCGCCCCGTCGCCGCGATCGCCCAGATGTAGATAGCGGAAACGTCTTCCTTCGCGGACGCGAGATAGCGCGTCTCCGGCGCGGTGAGGCAGATCTCGTCGAGCAGCAACGCATCATGCCCGCGATCGTTGAGAAACAGGAAGGCCATGCCGCCGACAAGGTTGCCCTTCCGGCTGAAAGTCAGGATGCTCTCGGGATCGAAGGCGAAATATTTTGCAAGCTCAGTCGCCCCGATCCGAACGCCCGGCACCAGCCGGTGCGCCAACTGCGAAAGCGCGGCGATTTCGGAAAATTTGGCGCGACGGACGTCGACATCCGGACTGAGCGGCAGCGCGTCGAAATCATGCCTTGCGGCAAACGAGCCCCTTTCCATACTCATGTCGCCCCTCTATCGTTCGCGGCTTTCGTGCCCCGCTATGGCGATGAGCTTAGCGGCTGGGGATCAGGCGTATGCAGCAGTTATTGCACCGGGGTGCTGCGGTGATGCAGCACCGTGAAGAAACCCTGGACATGTCCTGGGACGATTTGAAACTGTTTTTAGCTTGCGCAAAATATAAAAGCTTCCGCAACGCCGCCGAGGAGCTCGGGCTCACCTCCACCACCCTGATGCGCAGGATCGACCGGCTCGAAGAGAGCATCGACTGCAAGCTGTTCCTGCGCGACCAGAGCGGGCTCACGCTCAGCGACGAAGGCAGCGCGATGATCGCCGACGTCGCGCACATGGAGCGTCATGCCTTCAATGTGTTCCGGCGTGCTTCGCGATCGTCGAACGATATGTCAGGCACCGTGCGCGTCGCGGTGACGGAAGGCCCCGGCAATTTCTGGATTCTGCCGCGACTGATCGATTTCCAGAAAACCTATCGCAAGATCACCGTCGACCTGCGCTGCGCGATGGAACAGGCCGACGTCGCGCGGCTCGAATCCGATATCGCGATCCAGCTCGAGCCGCCGACCAATCCCGATCTGATCGTCGCCAAGCTCGGCCGCCTGCACATCTATCCCTTCGTCTCCAAGGAGTACGAAAACCTCTACGGCGTGCCCGCGACCCTGGCCGAGCTGAAGAACCACCGCATCATCAAGCAGAGCGCCCCGCAGGTCGACGACGGCGCCTACGCCCGCGTGCTCGGACTGAAGTCGCTCGAGGGCATCGTCGGGATCAAGACCAACTCCTCGGTCGGCGTGCTCTATGCGGTGGAGCGCGGCGCCGGCATCGGATTCCTGCCGACGGTTTCGATCGCGCTCGGCGCCCCGCTGGTTGCCGTCGATCTCGGCGTCAGCCACCACGCCGATCTCTGGCTCACCTATCATAAGGAGTTCCGCGCCTCCGAGCGCCACAAGATCGTGGTCGATTGGCTGAAGAAAATCTTCGATCCCAAGATCCATCCCTGTTTCCGCGACGAGTTCATCCACCCGAACGCGCTGGCGCCGATGATGACGGCCGCGCGCGCGGCCTTTGGATTGACGGGTTATGTCGCGGCAATGCCGACTTAAAGCTCGAGCATGATGCTTTCGTAAAACCGCTTCGCAGTTTTCCGGGATCCTCCTCTGGGCCGACGCGGGCAGGCTTCGCTTCACCACCGATATTCGAAGCCGACCGTGCCCTGGTGCGACGTCAGCTCGTTGCGGAACTTGCCGTCGTAGTTGACGTAGAGCCGCGCCGTGTTGGTCAGGCTGAGCGAGGCCGAGGCGCCTGCATCCGTACCGTAGCGGCTCTCGCCGATGCCGGGCACGACGATGCTCTGGGTCCCGAGGCTGACCTGCACCGATCCCAGGTTCTGATAGAAATTGTCGACGAACTTGCCGTAGGCGGACAGGTCCAGGATCTTCTGGTCGAAGATGAAGTAGCGCCCGATCTCGGCTCCGATCATGACGCGCGCGCGCGAGAGCGCCGTCGAGCCGACATTGAGTGGATCGAGGCCGCCAACCTCCTGGAACGCGACGCTGGTGGCGCGGACATATTCCAGTGCGCCCTTGGGCACGATGCGCATGTGGTCCTTGGTCCAGTAATAGCTGATCTCGGTCAGCGCGCCGTCGATTGCGGCGCGATAACCCGCGGTCGCAAGTCCCAGGCCAGTATCCCGGCTGGAGCGGACCTTGCCGAAGCCGTGCACCACCGCGAAGGCCCAGGTCCAGGGGCCCTTGTCGACCGAGCCGCTGAAGCCGAGTTGCGTCAGATCCAGCGTGGCGGACTGAAGTGCGAGCGGCACGTCGATATCGGTGTGGCTCTGGTCGACGGAGAAGCCGAGATTGACACCCGGCGCGAGCCGCGCGCCAAAGCCTGCGACACCGCCAAACGTCTTGCGCTTGTCGCCGACAAAGTCTCCTTGCGCATCCGTCCGGACCGAGATGCCATAACCCTCGAACCAGGTGCGGTAGCGCGGGTCTTCCGTGCTCGCCGACGCGCCGCCGCCGCCGGGATTGGTCCGAAACGCCCGGTTGACGCCGCCAGATGCCTGGTTTCCGAGCCGCTCCAGGAAATTCGAGCCGAGATTGAGCGAGCTGTTGCCGGCCGACTGGTCGTAATTGGTCGCGGTCGGCATCGGAATTGGCATCGGAATCGGCGTCGGTGACGGCGTGGGTGTCGGGGTCGGCGTGGGCGTGGGACTCTGCGCAAAGCCTGATGTCGTCGACAGTACCATGATGAGAGCAAACGCCACGGCAGCCGCGATCCAGCGGACGCGGTTCAGCCTGATCGCCTGCCGTGTCTCTGAGGGCTGCGAAATGCAGCACATGGCGACAAATCCTGAAGCAAAGGGCGGCGCGCAAAAAAGCAACAGGAGCGGCGCACGCGTGCCGCGATTTGTGCCGAACTGTTACTGAGGGTCAACCGGCTGGCGCGTCCCGGCAAAGGCATTGCTTCCGATTGTGGTTCCGCGGCCACAGGTCGCAAATTGCGGACGGGCACTCGGGTCGAAGTCTTGAAATTCGCGCGCGGCTTGCTAACGGGCGATTTTCATGTTGCAATATCGGACACAATCGGAATTGGCCGCTCGACTGTGCGTTTCGCGACATTGAGACTCAAGACTCGAACAGACTACCGGAAGCCCGTTTGTGGCGTGGCACGCGAAAAGCGGCCGCGTCGTTTTTGTATCTAGCGGAGGAGACTGAGGATGCCGCAAAAGGGCACCGTCAAATGGTTCAACCCGACCAAGGGCTATGGGTTCATCAAGCCGAACGGCAGTGACAAGGACGTCTTCGTCCACATCTCCGCCGTCGAGCGCGCCGGACTCTCGACCCTCAATGAAAATCAGGTGGTTGAATACGATCTCGTGGAGAACCGCGGCAAGGCATCCGCGGAGAACCTCAAGGTTTCCTGATTTCTCTCGCGGTCTGCGCAAGAGATCATGACGTTGCCCCCGGCTCTGCCGGGGGTTTTTGTGGAATGAGAAGTATTCCGAGTGCGACGGCGCTTCACCGCACCAACGGCGAAACCAGAAAATTCTCCGACGGCCCGCTGCCCGCGGTCTTGCACACATCGCCCTCGATCTGGACCTTGCCGGTCGCGAGCAGGCTCAGTGCTGCGGGATAGATGCGGTGCTCGACTTCAAGGATACGCTCCGACAGCGTGTCCGCCGTGTCGTCGTCGCTGACGGGAACCGCGCCCTGCATCACGATTGGGCCGGCGTCGGTCTCGGGGATCACGAAGTGCACCGTCGCGCCGGACAGCTTGACGCCGGCGCGCAAGGCCTGGCCGTGCGGGTCGAGACCGGGGAAGGACGGCAGCAGCGAGGGATGAATGTTGAGCATCCGCCCGTACCACGCCTTGGTGAATTCGGCCGTGAACAGGCGCATGAAGCCGCCGAGGCAAATCAGCTCGATGCCGTGCTGATCGAGTGCTGCTTGCAGCACCTTCTCGAAGCCGGCGCGGTCCTTGCCGAACGGCTTGCTTTCGATCACCAGCGTCTTCACGCCGCTCGCTTTGGCCCTTTCCAGCCCCAGCGCATCGGCCTTGTTCGAGATGACGAGCGAAATCTCCGCCGGAAAATCCGGCGCGGCCGCGCCCTTGATCAGCGCAGCCATGTTGGAGCCACGGCCGGAAATCAGGATGGCGACGCGGCGTTTCATTACAGCGCCGGTCATTACAGCGCCAGGTCGAGATGGCCGTTATAGACGACGCGGTGCTCGCCCTCGGCCGGGATCACGCTGCCGAGCTGTGCCACGGTCTCACCGGCGTCAGTGAAGATCTCCACGACCTCTTCGACCTTGTCCGGCTCGACAATCGCGATCATGCCGATCCCACAATTGAAGGTCCGCAGCATTTCGAGCTCGGCGATGCCGGCCTGCGCGGCCAGCCATTTGAACACCGGCAGCACTGGCAGGCGCGCCAGATCGATACCGACGCCGAGATGCTTCGGCAGCACGCGCGGAATGTTGTCGGTGAAGCCGCCGCCGGTGATGTGGGCAAGCCCCTTCACCGCGCCGGTCTCGCGGATCGCGCGCAGGCAGGATTTGACGTAGAGACGCGTCGGCGTCAGCAACGCGCCGCCGAGCGTCATGACGGGCGCAAACGGCGCCTGCGCCCCGAAGCCGAGGCCGGATTGTTCCACGATCTTGCGCACCAGCGAGAAACCGTTGGAGTGCACGCCCGACGAAGCGAGCCCGATCACGGCATCGCCGGCGGCGATGTCCTTGCGCGGCAAGAGCGTGCCCCGCTCCGCGGCGCCGACGGCAAAGCCGCCGAGGTCGTAGTCGCCGTCTTTGTAGAGGCCGGGCATCTCGGCCGTCTCGCCACCGATCAGGGCGCAGCCGGATTCGCGGCAGCCTTCGGCGACACCGGCGACGATCGACGCGGTCGCCTCCGGATCGAGCTTCCCGCAGGCAAAATAGTCGAGGAAGAACAGCGGCTCGGCGCCCTGCACCACGAGGTCGTTGACACTCATGGCGACGAGGTCGATGCCGATCCCGCCATGCAGGCCGGTCTCGATCGCGATCTTGACCTTGGTGCCGACGCCATCGGTCGCGGCCACCAGGATGGGATCCTTGAAACCGGCCGCCTTGAGATCGAACAGGCCGCCGAATCCGCCGATTTCGGCGTCGGCGCCGGGCCGTGCGGTGGCGCGCACCATCGGCTTGATCAGGTCGACCAAGCGGTTGCCCGCATCGATATCGACGCCTGAATCGGCGTAAGTGAGGCCGTTTTTGCGGTCGGTCATGCCCGATTTCCAGTGGGTTTGCGGCTGGTTACGTCGAATTCCGGGGACGCGCAATGGCTCGCATGGCGCGCCGCCGTATACTATGTAGAGATATCAACCGGTTCAGCCTCCAAAGGGCCGAATTCGAGGTCAGGCCGGGTGCCGGGAAGCGCCGTGTGAGTATACCGAACATCATTACTTTGGGCCGCATCATGCTGGTCCCGATCATCGTCTGGGCCATCGTGTCGAGCCAAATGGAGGTGGCGTTCGCCGTATTCCTGATCGCCGGTATCAGCGACGCGGTCGACGGCTTCCTTGCCAAGCGCTTCAACATGACGAGCGAGCTCGGCGCCTTGCTCGACCCGCTCGCCGACAAGGCGCTGCTGGTCTCGATCTACATGGCGCTCGGCATCTGGGGCGCGATTCCGCGCTGGATCGTCATCCTGGTGGTCTCGCGCGACATCATGATCGTCGCCGCCGTGATCATATCGTGGCTGTTCGACCGACCTGTGGAGATGAAGCCCTCAAAGGTATCCAAGCTCAACACTGTGGCCCAAGTGGCGTTCGCGGCGTTGGTGCTGGCCGCCCTCGCCTTCGGCTTCAAACCCGGTCCTTATGATATAATCCTGATGGGCCTCGTCACGGTCTTCACGCTCTCCTCCGTGTCGCTCTATCTTGTCGAATGGTTGCGGCACATGAGCACGATCGAGGCCAAGTGAGTTGGGAGCGGCCCCGTAAAAGGCCAACTCCCGCTCGATTAGGTCGCATCTCGTCAAACGAAGCCGGCACGCCGGCACGGAGCAAAGCAAGCGTGCCAGGCCGCGTTCATCCCCGACAGTTGGCGTTTTCGCTTCCGCATGCGGAGAGCCTGAGCCGGGACAATTTCCTCGAAGGCCCCGTCAACGCCGCCGGTCTTGCCCTCATCGACGCCTGGCCGGAATGGCCGAACCGAATCATGTGGCTGGCCGGCCCGGAAGGAAGCGGCAAGAGCCATCTCGCCGCGATCTGGGCCGAGGCTTCAGGCGCCCGCTCGACCACGGCCAATGGGCTGACCGCCGAGGCCGTCCCGGCTGCGCTCGCCACCGGCGCGCTGGTGGTCGAGGATCCCAAAGCCAGGGAATTCGACGAGCGCGCCCTGTTCCATCTGATGAATCTGGCCCGCGAGGACGGCGCCTACGTCCTCTTCACCGGACGCGAGGTGCCCGCGTCTCTCGAGATCGAGCTCGCCGACCTGCGCTCGCGGCTCCGCGCCGTCCCCGTTGTCTCGCTGCTGCCGCCCGACGACCAGCTCTTCCGCGGCCTGATCGTCAAGTTCTGCGCCGACCGCCAGCTCGCGGTGGACGAGAGCGTGGTCAGCTACCTCGCCACTCGCCTGGAGCGGTCCTCGGCCGCCGCCCGACGGGCTGTGGACCTGCTGGACAGCGAGGCCTTGCGCCTCGGCCGCCCCGTCACCCGGGCCCTGGCGGCCGAGCTGCTCCGGGATGTCTGACCAAGGCGGGTTGACGCGGCCGGGCGGCGGAACATCAATGTCATCGAAACGTCATCGCTCTAACACATGCTCCCGCGGGTTTTGCGCGTAAGTCGCAAATTGGAGCGAACTGGATGGACCGACTTCTGATGGATTCTGCGCAAGCTGTTGAAGTTAAAGAAAAAGCCCCGGAAGCCGAAGGCCCGCCGCCGATCGCATCGAGCCCCGAGCGGTTCATCAATCGCGAGCTTTCCTGGCTGCACTTCAACCGCCGCGTCCTGGAGGAATCGGTCAATCCCAGCCACCCCATGCTGGAGAGGGTGCGATTCCTGTCGATTTCAGCGAATAACCTCGACGAGTTCTTCATGGTCCGCGTCGCCGGCATCAAGGCCCAGGTGCGCGAGGGTATTGCTGAGCGCAGCCCCGACGGTCTGACCCCGTCCGAGCAGCTCGCGCTCATCAACCGGACCGTCTCGCAGCTTGCCTCCGACCAGCAGGCAATCTGGCGCGACCTGCGCGGCACGCTCGCCGACGAGGGTATCGTGCTGGTCGAGGGCAAGGAGGTCACCAAGGCGGAACGAACCTGGGTCGAGGACTACTTCCTCAGCAACGTGTTCCCGCTGCTGACGCCGCTCGCGATCGACCCGGCCCACCCCTTCCCGTTCATTCCGAGCCTCGGCTTCACCATCGCGCTCCAGCTCACGCGCGCCGCCGACGGCAAGCAGATGAACGCGCTGATCCGCATGCCCGGCAAGATCGACCGCTTCATCCGTCTGCCGGCTGACGGCAAGGTCGTCCGGCTGATCTCGCTGGAGCAGGCCACCGCGCTGTTCATCAACCGCCTGTTCCCCGGCTACAATCTTCACGGCCAGGGCGCCTTCCGCGTCCTCCGCGACTCCGAACTCGAAATCGAGGAAGAGGCCGAGGATCTCGTCCGCCTGTTCGAGACCGCGCTGAAGCGCCGCCGCCGCGGTTCGGTGATCCGACTCGAGATCGACGCCAAGATGCCGGAGCAGCTGCGCAGTTTCGTGCAGCACGCGCTGTCGACCGCCGACGACGAGGTGTTCCTGGTCGATGGCGTGCTCGCCATGAACGAGCTCTCGCAGCTCACCCGCCTTGACCGGCCCGATCTCGAATTCACCCCTTACGTGCCGCGCCATCCCGAGCGCGTGCGCGAGCAAGGCGGCGACATCTTCGCTGCGATCCGGCAGAAGGACCTCGTCGTCCATCACCCCTACGAATCCTTCGACGTCGTGGTGCAGTTTCTCCAGCAGGCGACGCGCGACCCCGACGTCGTCGCCATCAAGCAGACGCTCTACCGCACCTCCAGCAACTCGCCGATCGTGCGCGCGCTCGTGGAAGCCGCCGAAGCCGGCAAATCCGTCACCGCGCTGATCGAGCTGAAGGCCCGCTTCGACGAGGAGGCCAACATCCGCTGGGCGCGCGACCTCGAACGCGCCGGCGTGCAGGTCGTCTACGGCTTCCTCGAACTGAAGACCCACGCGAAACTCTCGATGGTGGTGCGGCGCGAGGGCGGCAGCCTCACGACCTACGTCCACACCGGCACCGGCAATTACCACCCGGTGACCGCGCGCATCTACACCGACCTCTCCTACTTCACCTCGGAGCCGACCATCGGCCGCGACGCCGCGCGCGTGTTCAACTTCATCACCGGCTACGCTGCGCCGAGCGATCTGGAAAAGATGGCGGTGTCTCCGCTGACCTTGCGCAAGCGCATCATCGAGCACATCCAGGGCGAGACCGCGCATGCGCGGCACGGCCGGCCTGCTGCGATCTGGATGAAAATGAACGCGCTGGTCGACCCCGATATCATCGACGCGCTCTACGAGGCCTCCCAGGCCGGCGTGCAGGTCGAGCTCGTGGTGCGCGGTATCTGCTGCCTCAGGCCCGGTATTCCCGGCCTGTCGGAGAACATCCGCGTCAAGTCGATCATCGGACGATTCCTCGAACACGGCCGAATTTACTGCTTCGGCATGGGCCAGGGCCTGCCGAGCGCGAAAGCGGCTGTATATATCTCCTCAGCCGACATGATGCCGCGCAACCTCGACCGCCGCGTCGAGGTGCTGTGTCCGCTGCAGAATCCCACGGTGCATCAGCAGGTTCTCGAACAGATCATGGTCGCGAATCTCAAGGACAATGAACAGAGCTGGCAATTGTTGCCGGACGGGTCCTCAACGCGTATGAAGACCGCGAAGGGCGAGGAGCCTTTCAACGTCCACAACTACTTCATGACAAATCCGAGTCTGTCTGGCCGTGGTAAGTCGCTCAAGGAATCCTCGCCGCGCCGCCTCACGCGCCGTAATGAACGTCATCAATCTTGATCCGGGATCGTCGACGTGAAGCGGCCGCGCAAGCGCGGCTCGAGCGTCGCGGTCATCGACATCGGCTCCAACTCGGTCCGTCTCGTCGTCTACGAGGGACTGACGCGGAGCCTCATTCCCATCTTCAACGAGAAGACGCTGTGCGGCCTCGGGCGCGAAGTGCAGAGCACGGGACTGCTTGCGCCCGACGCCGTCGACAAGGCGCTGACCTCGCTCAAGCGCTTCCGTGCGCTGTGCCGGGTCATGCAGGTCGGGCGGGTGTTTGCGATTGCGACCGCCGCCTGCCGCGATGCCTCCAACGGCGCCGACTTCATCGCGAAAGCCGAGCGCATCTGCGCGGTGAAGATCGAGATCCTGTCGGGCCCGCGCGAGGCGCGGCTGTCGGCGCTTGGCGTGATCTCCGGCATCCATCATCCTGACGGCATCGTCGGCGACCTCGGCGGCGGCTCGCTCGAACTGATCGACGTGCGCAAAAACACCGTGCGCAGCGGCGTGACGCTGCCGCTCGGCGGCCTCGCGCTGCAGGACCTCGCGCATAAATCCCTGAAACGCGCCGACCGCATCGTGCGCGAAGCGCTCGATGGGGTGCCGCAGCTCAAGGCGGGGAGCAGCCGCAGCTTCTACGCGGTCGGCGGCACCTGGCGCGCGCTTGCGCGCATCCACATCATCCAGAGCGGCTATCCGCTGCAGGTGATGCACGGCTATTCGATTTCGGCGGCCGAGGCGCTCGATTTCTCGCGTCGTCTCCGCCGGCTTGCGGCCGCCGGCATGCTCGCCGACATCGAGATCGTCGCCGATGCCCGGCGTCCGCTCCTCACCTATGCGGCGCTGGTGCTCGAGCACATCATCCGGGTGGCGAAGCCGAAGACCATCGTGTTCTCGACCTTCGGCGTGCGCGAGGGCCTGCTGCACGAGAAGCTGCCGGAGTCCGAGCGCAACAAGGACGGACTGATCTGCGCGGCCGAGGAGCTGAACCAGCTGCTGTCGCGTTCGGCAAAGCACGCCCGCGAGCTGATCGCCTGGACCGACCGCCTCGCGCGCGTGGTGAAGCTGCGCGAGACCGAAGAAGACCGCCGCCTGCGCCACGCCGCGTGCCTGCTGTCCGACATCGGGTGGCGCGTGCATCCCGACCATCGCGGCGAGCAGACGCTGAGCCTCGTCGTCAACGGTAATTTCGGCGCGATCACCCACACCGAGCGCGCCTTCGTCGGGTTGTCCGTGTTCTATCGCTATGCGGGCCTCAGCGAGGAGAACCAGCCGCCGGTCGCCATGCAGGAGCTGCTGACGCCGGCGCAGCTCGAACGCGCCCGCCTGCTGGGCGCGGCCTTCCGCGTCGCACATCTGATCTCGGCGGCGCGTCCGGGCGTCTTGCCCGCGACGCATTTCCGCAGCATGGGCCGCAAGCTGTTGCTGGTGTTCGAGCACCGCCTCGGCGATCTCGTCGCGGATCGAGTCGGCAGCCGCTTCCGCGCGCTCGCCCGCCTGATCAACCGCGCCGGCTCGATCGTCCGACGCTAGCGCTTTTCCCAAGAGATCATGCTCAAAAGATAGATCTACTCCGCCGAGGCCTTGACGTGGCGTTCGGAGGACTCCAGCGCGGCCGCGCTCATGCTGCGGCGGCGCCAGATGGAGCCGACGACCAGCACGACAACGACGCCGAGAGCTGCGCAGAGATATTCGCCGCCTCCGCCGCCATGGGCGAATTGCGGCGGGATGCGCAAGGCGCCGAGCATGTTGTCGAGCGAAGCGCCGAACGGACCGTCGAACAGCGCATGCAGCCTCGGCGCGATGCCGGGATCGGTCGCGATCACTTCGCCCGCGATCCAGCCGAGCAGCGCCGCGCCGGCCCACACCAGAACCGGCAGCTTTGCGAGCAGCGCCATGATCAGCGCCGCGCCGGCGACGATCAAGGGCACGCTGATGGCAAGACCGAGCACCAGCAAGGGCACGCTGCCATTGGCGGCCGCGGCCACCGCAATGACGTTGTCCAGGCTCATGACGATGTCGGCAACGACGACGATCTGCACGGCCTGCCACAGATGCGACGCCGACTCGACGCCGTCCTCGTCCTCTTGCTCCGGCACCAGCAGCTTGGCCGCAATCACGATCAGCGCGAGGCCGCCCACCAGCTTGAGGTACGGCAACTCCATCAGGCTCGCGACGATGCCCGTGAAGATGATCCGCAGCAGCACCGCGGCGCCCGCACCGAGGATCATGCCCCACAGCCGATGCCGCGGCTTGAGGCCGCGACAGGCAAGCGCGATCACCAGCGCATTGTCGCCGGACAAGAGGATGTTGATCCAGATGATCTTGCCGACCGCGACCCAAAAGGTCGGTTCGGCCATCTCAACGCGGAACTGGGTGAAGAATGCCCCGATCGTAGCGGGATCGAAGATCTGCCAGAGCCAGTTCACACTACGTCCTTTCGCCGCGTCTCGTTACCTTATCGGCTGACGGATCAGCCGACGATCTCGTTGCCCGAGAAGAACTGCGCGATCTCGATCGCGGCGGTCTCCGGCGCATCCGAGCCGTGCGCGGAGTTCTCGCCGATCGACTTTGCGTAGAGCTTGCGGATGGTGCCGTCAGCCGCCTTGGACGGATCGGTCGCGCCCATCACGTCGCGATACTTGGCGACGGCACCCTCGCCTTCCAGCACCTGGACGACCACGGGGCCCGACGTCATGAACTCCACGAGCTCACCGAAGAAGGGGCGCGCCTTGTGGACCGCATAGAAGGTCTCGGCCTGTTCCTTGGTCATGCGGATACGCTTCTGCGCGACGATGCGCAGGCCCGCCTTCTCGATCACGGCGTTAACCGCACCGGTGAGATTGCGCGCGGTGGCGTCGGGCTTGATGATCGAGAAGGTGCGTTCGATGGCCATGATGTTGTCCTTGAAGAGAAACAGTGGTTCGGAGTTGCCGGGCTTATATCGGCGCCTTCGCGATACGGCAAGCGACCGCCCAAACGGGCTCGCGGGCGCTTCGCCGCAGGCCGAGGGCGAGTGTTCACCTGAACCGATACTTGTAGATGGCGGCGATCTGGGCGAAGGTCGGCGTCGGGCTTAGGGCCGCTTTCGACCCCATGACGTTGAGTGCTGACCTCTCGTGTCTCGATTGGCGGACGAAACGGGAATCAGGTGTTCACCCCTTCGTGCGAACGCTCCATGGCACGCTTGTAGGCGTCGCGGCCGGTGGTGCGGGCGAGATAGGCCTGTTCGGCGTCGCCGAGGGTGATCCCGCAGTTCCGTTGGCCCAGGTTCAGGGCGTAGGTCACCGAGATGTCGGCTGCTGTGAAAGCCTCGCCGGCAAGGTAGGACGAGTCGGCAAGCCGTTGGCTGACAAGCTTTAGCCGCTTCTGGAACGACTGCAGGCACCAGGTCGCGCCCCAGTTCTCCCGTTCGGCGTCGGGCGCGATGAAGCGGCTGACGACGACGGGCATCATCAGGGTCGCGAGACCGGCTTCGCCCAGATGCAGAAATTGCTGGTAGGCGGGGAACGTGGGATCCTGCGGCGCGGGCGCCAGCGGCGTCGGCCCGTAGCGGGCCATCAGGTACTCCATGATCGCGATCGACTCGACCATGACGACGTCGCCGTCCTGGATCGCCGGGATGTAGTCAGCGGGGTTGACCGCCAGGAACTCGGGGTCCTGCTTGGCGGCCAGCATGTCCACCTGCCGCACGCGGTAGGGAAGGCCCATCTCCTCCAGCACCCATACGACCCGGATCGATCGCGAGGTCTGTCCGCCCCAAACGGTGATCACGCGAAGGCCCCTTCCTGGTGTGACTGAGGATCGACCATGGCAGACTCTATATGACCGTAGCACTCAAGGCAGACGCGAAGCTTAGCTTCAGCGTGGTCTCCTTCCCATCCATTGCGGACGCGTGGTGGGTCCCCCTCTCAGGCTTGGAATTCCAACGTGGATTACAATGATTTCACCCAAATGAACTCAATCTGAAGGCCTCGTCAGGGTTTGGTTCAGCCTCGCCCGGATAATCTCAGGTCCATCGAAACCAAAGCCTCTTTCAGAGGCAGACCGTTTCGGCGGCCTTTCCATCGACGCGATAGCCCCGCGCCAACAGATTTGAGGAGATCACCATGTTGAGGAAACTTTCCCTCGCCGCCGTCGCCGCGGTTGCGCTTGGTGCCGCGCTGGCGCCGACCTCCGCCTCCGCGCACTGGCATGGTGGCGGCGGCGGCTGGCACGGCGGCGGTGGCTGGCACAACGGCCACGGCTGGGGTGGACCGCGCTTCTATGCTCCCGTCTCCTACGGCTATGGCGGCTGCTATGTGCGCCGGCTGGTCCCGACTCCCTGGGGACCCCGCTGGCGGATGATCAACCGCTGCTACTGAGCCCGACAGCACCTTTCCAAAGATACCTGAGCCCCCAAGGTACCTTCCAGTCGAAGCCCCGGCGTCCCCCAGCGCCGGGGCTTTGTATTCGGAGAGGATATTGCGCGGCTTCACACAATTTTTGCTAGAATGCCGCGCAATCGCCGCGAGTGGCGAAACCATTTGGGGGCCAAGGACTTGGTACCGTGTCGCTTCTTTGAGAACACGGAACTCTGCGATGGTTAGCCTTTTCGCCGACGATAGCGAGCAAATCGACCGGCGCACCAGCCGCTCGATCCGCGATGCGGTGGGCGAACGGCTCCAGCAGAGCCTGCGGCCCGAAGCCAGGCTGCCGACGCACCTCGAGCAACTCCTCAATGAGCTGAAGCAGCGCGAGCGCGATTCGCACTGAGTTGACAAGCACCGGCTTGCAAACACAGAAAAACGGGTTGCGTTTGATCGCGGGTGCGGTGACAAGGCCGCATGCTCTCCATCACCGACCTCTCCATCCGCCTCGCCGGACGCCTTCTGATTGACCAGAGTTCCGTGCAGATCACGCCCGGATCCCGCGTGGGCATGGTCGGTCGCAACGGCACCGGCAAATCGACCCTGTTCAAGGTGATCCGCGGCGAGTTCGCCGCTGAGCACGGCACGGTGAGCCTGCCGCCCCGCTGGCGCGTCGGCAGCCTGGCGCAGGAAGCGCCGAACGGCCCCGAGAGCCTGATCTCGGTCGTGCTCAAGGCCGACCTCGAACGCGACGCACTGCTCACCGAGGCCGAGAGCGCGACCGACCCGCACCAGATCGCCGAGATCCAGACCCGGCTGGTCGACATCGACGCGCATTCGGCGCCGAGCCGCGCCGCAGCCATCCTTTCCGGTCTCGGCTTCTCCGCCGCCGACCAGCTCCGCCCCTGCGCCGAATTCTCCGGCGGCTGGCGCATGCGCGTTGCGCTCGCCGCAACGCTGTTTGCGGCTCCCGACCTGTTGCTGCTCGACGAGCCCACCAACTATCTCGACCTCGAAGGCACGCTGTGGCTCGAGGATCACCTCGCGCATTATCCGCGCACCGTTATCGTGATCAGCCATGATCGCGATCTGCTGGAAAGCTCGGTCGACCAGATCCTGCATCTGGATCGCAGCAAGCTCACCCTTTACAAGGGCACCTACTCCTCCTTCGAGGAGCAGCGCGCCATGCGCGAGATGCTCGATGCCAAAGCGGTCAAGCGCCAGGAAGCCGAACGCGCCCGCCTGCAAGCCTTCGTCGACCGTTTCAAGGCCAAGGCCTCGAAAGCCCGCCAGGCGCAGTCCCGTGTGAAAATGCTGGAGCGGCTGAAGCCGATCACGGCGCTGGTCACCCAGGACGTACGCGAGATCAGCTTTCCCGCGCCCGAGAAAATCCTGTCGCCGCCGATCATCGCCGCCGACAACGTCGTGGTCGGCTACGATCCGAACTCGCCCGTGCTGAACCGCGTCACCTTGCGCGTCGACAATGACGACCGCATCGCGCTCCTTGGTTCGAACGGTAACGGCAAGTCGACTCTCGTGAAGCTGCTCGCCGGCCGCCTCGCGCCGTTCTCGGGCAAGGTGACCCGCGCCGACAAGCTCTCGATTGCCTATTTCGCCCAGCACCAGCTCGACGAATTGAACGAGGATGCCTCGACCTACGACCACGTCCGCAAGCTTATGGGCGAGGCGCCCGAAGCCAAAGTACGCGCCCGCGCCGGTGCGATCGGCTTTTCCGGCAAGGCGGCCGATACCAAGGTCGGAAAATTGTCGGGCGGCGAGAAGGCGCGGCTCCTGCTGGGACTGGCGACCTTCTTCGGCCCCAACATGATCATCCTGGACGAGCCGACCAACCATCTCGACATCGACAGCCGCGCCGCGCTTGCGGAAGCCATTAACGAATTCCCCGGCGCCGTCATCATGGTTTCGCATGATCGCTATCTGATCGAGTCCTGCGCCGATCAACTCTGGATCGTCGCCGACCGCACCGTGACTAATTACGACGGCGACCTCGACGAATATCGCCGCCTGGTGCTGTCCGCGCGCAATGGCGAGCCCGCCCCGCGAGAGCGCAACGCGCCGAGCGAGAAGCCGCAGCGTCCGAGATCGGACAATCGCGGCTCGCTGAAGAAACGTATCGCGGAAGCTGAGACCGAGATCGCCCGCGTCAGCGCGATCATCAGCAAGATCGACACTGCGCTGGCCCTGCCCGACATCTTCACCCGCGACCCCAAGCAGGCCGCGCAACTGTCGAAGGCACGTGCCAATGCGGCCGACGCGCTGGCGCGCGCCGAGGAGCAGTGGCTAGAGGCGAGCACGCAGTTCGACGAGGCGGCGGGCTGACGCCTCCGCGACCGGCCCGACATTAAAATCGCAAAAACAACCCCATGCACAGTACCGGTATTTTGCTACCCGGTGATTGGCTATTGAATGGACTGTTCTTTACCGTGGTGACTTAGCCCGCTCACGCAGCGATGTCGGGACGAATTGAGCAGGAATGGCTCAGTCCGCGAATTGGCCGGCTGCCTTGATCATCGGAGCCCAGCGGTCGACTTCGCTCGCTAGCATCGCGGCCAGCGCCTCCGGCGTCGCCTTCTCCTGCGGGACCGGCTCGGTATTGATGTCGTTGAACCGGGCGATCAGCGTGGAATCCCTAAGGGCGGACTGGAGCGCCGCGGTCAGCTTCTGAACGACCGCCGGCGGTGTGCCCTTGGGGGCATAGATGCCGTGCCAGACGCCAAGTTCGAACCCTTTGAGACCGGCCTCGTCGGCCGTCGGCAGATCGGGCAGGCTCTTCAGCCGCTCCTTGGTGGTGATCGCATAGGCCTTGACCTGCTTCGACATGATCGGGCCGGTGGTATTCGTCGCCTGGTCGCAGGTAAGATCGATCTGCCGGCCGAGAAGGTCGTTCATGATGGGGCCGTTGCCCTTGTAGGGCACCGCGGTGAGCTGCTTCTGGATCGCTGTCATGAACAGCATGCCGCAGAGATGCGACGCCGCGCCGAGTCCGGCATTGGCATAGGTCAACTTGTCGCCCTGCTGTTGGGCGTAGGCGACCAATTCCTTCAGCGTGTCGGCCGGAAAATCCGGACGCGCGATGATGGTCATCGGCGCATTGGTCACAAGCCCGATCGGCGCAAAGGCCGTCTTCGTGTCATAGCTGAGGTTGCGGTACAGTGTGGCGGCCGTCGAGAGGCCGACATGATGGATCAGCAGCGTGTATCCGTCGGGCTGGGCTCGCGAGGCGCGGGTCGTGGCGATGGTACCACCGGCGCCAGGCGCGTTCTCGACGACGACCTGTTGGCCAAGCGATTTCGCCATGCCGGCCGCGGTCAGGCGAGCAATCGTGTCCGTAGGTCCGCCGGCGGCGAACGGCACCAGCATGGTGACGGGCCTGATCGGATAGTCCTGGGCGAGCGCCGCGCCAAACGGCAGGACCAGAGCCGATACGAGGGCAATGAGCCGCATGCTTTCCTCCAAATTTTTTGCTTGCTCCTATGTACGCATTCCGGGCTGCGGGGCCACACCAAAATGACTTCATCAGGAGTGGCGCGCCCGCGGCATGGTGTAGCTGCCGAAAAGCCCGATTGGTTCTCAGCGCGTCTCGCGAAGCTTCGTCGGCATCATGCGGGAACTAGCGCTCGCGCATGATCTCGTGCCGGTAGCGCTGCAGCGGCGATAGCAGGTAGCTCAGGATGGTGCGCGAACCGGTCCTGATCTCGACGGTCACCGCCATTCCCGGCGACAGGCTGACGAGGCGGTCGTCCACCTGCATCTGGGTGCGATCGAGCGAGATGCGGGCGCTGTAGCTCAACTCCTGCCCGCTGGGCTCGCTGCTGTCGCGTTGTGTCGCGAGCGGACGGTCGCTCCCGCGCTCCTGCGGCCGGTCGCGGATGATGGCGTCCTGCGAGACGCTCACGACCTGGCCTGCGAGAAGCCCGTAGCGGGTGAAATTGAAAGTGTCGATTTTGATGGCAGCACCCTGCCCGGCCTCGACAAATCCGATATCGCGATTGGAGATCATCGCCTCGATCTCGAGCCGCGTATCGGTCGGCACGATTACCAGCAGCGACTGCGCGGGCGTGACGACGCCGCCCACGGTGTGGACCGCAAGCTGCTGCACGACGCCGTCGACCGGCGACGTCAGTTGCTGAAGCCTCGTCCTCTGCTGCGCCTTGATCAGATCGCGTGCGACGCCATTGGCTTTCTGTTCGCTCTTAGCCAGCTCGTCGGAGAGACTCTTCCTGTACTCGGCCAGGGCTTGGATGCGGGTCTCCCGGATCGCGGCGACGGCCGCCTCGGCCTCCTTCAAGCGGCTGCTCTGGACGCGAAGCTCCTCCTGCTGCTCGATCTGGAGCTGGAGGGTCTCATAGTAGGTCAGCTTCGAGCCGATCTCCTTCTCCATCAGCGTCTTGCGGATCTCGACACGCTGCTGGGTGATCGGCAGCAACGCATCAAGCTTGTGAATCGTCGCCGCAATCGTCTGATGTTCGGCCTCCTTCTGCGCTTCCTGACGTGCCAGCGCCGCGAGCTTGGCCCTGTTCTCGCTGACCTGATTGGCGAGGAGCTGCCGTTGCGTCGCAACCAGCATGGGATCGGCATCCTCTGGTACGACGAGATCAGCGGATACCCCTTCGCCGCCCGCCAATGCGGCGCGGAGGCGCGCGACGTTGAGCCGCTCGGCCATGAGATCGTCATGCAGACGATCGCGCTCTGCGGCGTTCACCGTCGGATCGAGCTCGATCAGCAGGTCGCCCGCCTTGACCGATTGCCCGTCCTGCACGTGAATGGCGCGCACCACGCCGGTCTCGAACGGCTGGATCACCTTGCTTCGCCCGCTCGACACGACCTTGCCGGTTGCGGAGGTCACGATGTCGATCGTGCCCCAAGCCGACCAGGCCAGCGCCGCGCAGACAAGCAGCATGAGGGCCAGGGCGATGGCGCGGCCGATCGGCGATGGCGGTGTTTCCGTGATTTCCAGCGCCGCCGGCAGGAAGGCGACTTCCTCGGCGCGCCGGCCCTTTCCATTCCGGAACGGGATCACGGTCTGCTCCGGACGAGCGGCCGGCACAGTGTTAGCCGACCTCATAAATGCCTCCCTGGAGACGATGCAGGGCGGCATAGCGGCCGCCGGTCTTGATCAGCGCATCATGCGTGCCGTCCTCGACCAGACGGCCGCGTTCCAGGGTGAAGATGCGATCGGCGCCGCGGACGGTGGACAGACGGTGCGCGATGATCAGGACGGTGCGGCCTTTCGCGATCTCCTTCATGTTGTCATGGATGATCCGCTCGCTTTCATAGTCGAGCGCGCTGGTGGCTTCGTCGAAGATCAGGATCCGGGGATTGCCCACCAGTGCGCGGGCAATCGCGATGCGCTGGCGCTGCCCGCCCGAGAGCGTCGAGCCGCGCTCGCCGACCACCGTATCGTAGCCCTCGGGGAGCTCCAGAATGAAATCATGCGCGCCCGCCAGCTTCGCCGCATCGATGATGCGATCCATCGGCAGGCTTGGATCGGCCAGCGCGATGTTGTCGCGCACCGACCGGTTGAACAGCATGTTGTCCTGGAGCACGATTCCGATCTGCCGACGGAGTCCGGCCGGGTCGGTCGTCATCAGATCCATTCCGTCGACCAGCACGCGGCCGCCTTGCGGTACATAGAGCCGCTGCACCAGCTTGGCGAAGGTGCTTTTGCCCGAACCGGACGATCCGACGATGCCGACGGTTTGTCCGGCTGGAATGTCGAATGAGACATCGTGCAGGATCTCCGGCCCATCGGGCCGGTAGCGGAAAGAGACGTGCTCGAAGCGGATGTTGCCCCGGATCGGCGGCAGCCCCGCGCGGGCCGCGGAGTAAGCAGGCTCCGCCGCGCTGTTGAGGATGTCGCCGAGCCGGGCGATCGACAGTCGCGCCTGATGAAAATCCTGCCAGACCTGCGCGAGCCGCAGCACCGGGGCCGACACCCGCCCTGCGAAGATGTTGAAGGCAACGAGCTCGCCGACGGTCAATGCGTCACCGATCACCAGTCTGGCGCCGACATAGAGAATGGCGGCGGTGACGACCTTGCTGACGAGCTGCACCAGCTGGCTAGCCGTGTTGCCGAGGCTGGTGACACCGAAGCTCGCGGAGACATAGCCTGCGAGCTGCTCTTCCCAGCGGCGCTGCATCTGCGGCTCGACCGCCATCGCCTTCAGCGTTTCGATGCCGCTGACGCTCTCGACCAGGAAGGCCTGGTTCTCGGCGCCGCGGCGGAATTTCTCGTCCAGCCTGCGGCGAAACAGCGGCGTCGCCACGGCCGAGATCGCGATGTAGAACGGGAACGATGCCAGCACGATGAAGCTCATCTGCGCCGAATAGGCGAACATCACCGCCAGGAACACCGAGGTGAAGACCAGGTCGATGAGAAGCGTCAGCGACGAGCTGGTGATGAAATTGCGGATGTTCTCGAGCTCACGGACCCGGGCCACGGAATCTCCGACGCGCCTGGCCTGAAACCACGCCATCGGCAGCGCCAGCAGGTGGTGGAACAGGCGTGCCCCGAGCTCGACGTCAATGCGGTTGGTGGTGTGCGCAAACAGGTAATTGCGCAGGATCCCGAGCACGGTGTCGAACAGGGAGACGACGACGAGGCCAATGACGAGGACGTCGAGCGTGGACAGCGAGCGGTGCACCAGCACCTTGTCGATCACGACCTGGAAGAACAACGGCGAGACCAGCGCAAAAAGCTGGAGGAAGAACGAAGCCGCCAGCACCTCGCCCAGCAGCCGCCGGTATTTGCCGATCGCGCCGATGAACCAGGTGATATCGAAGTGCCGCCCGAGGTCGGACAGGCCGGCGCGCCGAACCATCAGGATCAAACCGCCGTCCCAGATCGCGCACAGCTCGTCGCGATCCATCAGTACCGGACGCTGCGCCTCCGGGGACTGCACCAGCACCTTATCGGCGGAGGCCTTTGCGATGACCATGAAGCCGCCGTCCCGCAGCATTGCGATCGCAGGCAGCGGGGTGTCCGACAGACGGCTCCACTGCGTTCGATAGGTTCGCGCTTTAAGTCCGAGAGACCTGGCGCAGCGGACGATATCCGCTGCGCCGAAGCTTGCCGCGCCCAGCCGGTGCCTGAGCTGCTCGCGATCGGCCGCAACACCTTGCAGATGCAGCAGTGTCAGCAATGCATCGAGCCCCGTATCGGTGGAGACCGCGTTCGTCGTCATGAGCGTTCTCCGGGCCGATGCAGTTGGCTTCAGGCGTGCTGCGGCGGTGCGAGCACCTGGTTCTGCATCGCGTGCGGATCGGGCAGCGGCATCTCGCCGTTCCCCTCACCTGCCGGGACGAAGCTGGCCGCCATGGCCTGGTTGAGCAGCATCGCGGCCGCGAACGCACCGCCCTGGATGACGACGTTGTTGCCGGTGCCGCCGTCGAGGACGTCGAGGCCCCCGCCGCCGATCAGCACGTCATCACCGGCACCACCTGCCAGCGTGTCGTTGCCGGGGCTGCCGATCAGCACGTCGTCGCCGTTGCCGCCATTGGCAACGAGCTGGATGCCGCCGTGCAGACCGGAGGCCGTGATGACGTCGTCGCCATCGAGACCGTTGATGACGATCCTGTCGCCCGCGCCGGCGTCGGTAATGTTGATGTCCTGGCCAAGCCCCGACACCGTGATGATGCCGTCGTGCTCGGTCACCGTGATGACGTCGTTGCCGTCGGTTGCGTTGATGGTCACGGTATCCGCGGCGCCGTCATTGGCGCCGAGATCGAGGTCGACCTGGCTGACGCCGGTGCCGGAGAGGTCACCGACCGTAATGTTGTCGGCACCGCCGAGAGCATTGAAGTCGACATGTTCGACCCCGTTCAGGTCCACCGCAATGGCGGCAACATCTCGCGTGAACAGCACCTGGCCGCCATTGGCCGAGATGTTGATGTTCTCGCTGATATTGGCGCCGTTGAATGCCAGAGTGTCGGTGCCCTTCCCGCCTTCGACGGTATCGCTGCCGTCGCCGGGGTTCCAGACGAAGGTGTCGTCGCCCGCACCGAGATTGGCGAAATCGTTGCCGCGTCCGCCGTTCACAATGTCATTGCCGGCACTGCCTGTGATGGTGTCGTTGCCGTCGCCGCCATTGATGTTGAGGCTGAACAACTGTCCCGCCTTGATGGAAGACGCATCGATGACATCATTGCCTTGGCCGCCGTTGATGCCGAGCACATCACCGGCGTCCGCATGCGCAATCGTCACCTGCGCAGCGAGGCCGTTGACCACGATCGATCCGCCGGCGGTCACGACCGATATGTTGTCGTCACCGGTCGTGCCGTTCGCGGTCACGCGGTCCGCCGCGGCATCGCCGCTCTGGCTGCCGGGGCCGGCACTGAGGTCGATGGCAACCTGCGTGATTCCTGTCCCGGTCAGATCGTTGACGGTGATGTTGTCGGCGCCGCCTGCCGCCGCGATCTGCACGTGCTCGACGCCGGCGAGGTCCATGACGATAGCACCGACGTCACGGGTGAGTAGCGCACGGCTTCCGTTCGCCGAGATCGACATGGTCTCGGCCACATTGGCGCCGTTGAACACCAGCGTATCGGTTCCCGTGCCGCCTTCGACAGTGTCGCTGCCGTCACCGGGATTCCACGTGAAGATGTCGTCGCCTGCGCCGAGAAGCGCGACGTCATTGCCGCGGCCGCCGATGACCTTGTCGTTGCCGTCGCCGCCGATCAGGGTGTCGGCTCCCTGGCTGCCGGTGATGGTGTCGTTGCCCGCACCGCCGTCGATGGTCAGCCCGATCGCCGCGCCGAGCGTGGATGCATCGATCACGTCGTTACCGCCGAGCGCCTGCACGACCAGCCGGTCGTTGCCGGCCTCTGCATTTGCGATCGTCACGACCTCCGGCAGCCCCGTGACCGTGACCGTTGTGCCCGCGGCTGTGACCTCGATGTGCTGATTGCCGTTGCTGCCGTTGACGGTCACCGTATCAGCAGCGCCGTCGCCTTGCGTCCCTCCCGGAACGGCTCCGAGATCAACCAGCACCTGCTTGACGCCGGTCCGGGTGAGGTCGCCGACGGTGATGTTGTCGGCGCCGCCACGCGCATCGAATTCGATCTGCTCGACGCTGTTGAGATCCATCGTGATGTTGGCGACATCGCGGGTGAAGCGCACCCGGCCGCCATTGGCCGAGATGTTGATGGTCTCGTTGATGTTAGCGCCATTGAAAAGCAGCTTGTCGCTGCCCGAGCCGCCCTCGACCGTGTCGCTGCCGTCACCGGGATTCCAGATGAAAGTGTCGTCGCCACTCCCGAGCTGGGCGACGTCGTTGCCGCGTCCGCCATTGACGATGTCGTCGCCGCTGCCGCCGATGATGAGGTCGTTGCCGTCGCCGCCGATGATCCGGTCGTTGCCGGCGCCGCCATCGAGCGTCAGCGAGATCAGGCTGCCGAGCCCATTGCCCGCGGTGATGACATCGTCGCCGCCGCCGCTGTGCAAGACGAGATTTTCAGTCGTGCCGATGTCGAGCGAAAACGGCGCCGCGCCCGTCCCGTCGAGCCGCACGCGGGTGCCGTTCGCCGTGATTGTGAACGTCTCGGCGGCGTTGTTTCCGTTGACCTGAGCCGTATCGTTGCCCTCACCACCTTCGAACAGGTTGGTGCCGCCGCCGGGATTCCAGGTCATGACGTCGTCGCCGGCCTCGCCGAACAGCTGGTTGTCGCCGCTGCCGCCGTCCAGGACGTCGTTACCCGCTCCGCCGAACAGCAGATCGTTGCCGCCGCCGCCCTTGATCAAATCGTTGCCGGCCTGACCAAACAGGAGGTCGGCTCCCGAGCCGCCCGTGATCCTGTCATTGCCGTCGCCGCCGAAGATGTGCACCGCCGGCATCGGTCCGTGGCATTCGTCGACGGTGATCGTGTCGTCACCGCCTTGACCGAAGATGTCGATCGCGGTGGTGTTGTCGACCGTGGGTTCGCCACCAACCGTTTTCACGTGCCCGTTATCAACCAGGATGCCGCCGGACTTGTCGCGACTTATCACGAGGCCGTTATTCGCGCTGTCGCCGAAAATGATGAGTTGCCCCGTAACCGGGGAAAACACAGAGGTAATGGACATCCAAATGATCCTTCCGACCTAGCCCCTCCCTTCGACGCGTAGCATTCGCGCACATGACATTCTTGAACCGTTGCTTGAGACGCGCGTGATTATTCTGGAGATTTCCTCCAGTTTTGCTTCGGGGCAGTTTCCGACAGCGGATGCGAAGGCTTGCTCATCACGAACCGCCTGATCACGGATCACGCGTAACGCCCCCGTGATTTTCAACGCGCGCGGAAGAACGCAGCTCGAGGCAATGAAGGCACTTTGGGCGAAGGTCGGCATCCGCGATGTCGAAACTCGCGAACAAGATCGCCGGCGAGCGCGAACGGGAGAGATCACGGTTCACGCCTCGGCCACCGCGATCAAGGAATGCAAAGCCGCTTGATGATGGGGATAGGAGTGCGCGGCTGATCGCATCGACAGCCGCAACCAGCTTCAGGCCAAAAGGTCGACCCGTGTTACGCCGACTTCTTCTTCGGCTTCGGCTTGGTCGCCTTCGGCATGACCGGCGCCTCCGGCGTGCCCTCGATCGAGGACAGGCGACCGGCCGTGAAGGTATAGATGCCAGCGCGCGGACCGGTCGTCCAGGTCACGACCGCAACGCGCCTGCCGGCGGCATCACCGGAGAGGTTGACGCTCGAGGGCGCGCCGATGCCGCGCACCACATCGCATTCGGTGTGGCCGAGCGCGACGGTGCCGCCCATGGGAGCCGGCGCGGTCGTCGACGCATTCGCATCAGCCGGCCCGGGCGGCGGCGCCATGCCGGCACAAGCCCCGTCGGCGCTGACCAGATCCTCGGCCCCAACCGGCTTGTCGGGGGTCAGCGGCGGCGACTCAATCGAGATGCTTTTGATGAACAGGCGGCTGGGCGTGTTGAACCACTGGGCATCCCTGGACAACAGATCGGTCCCGCCCGAACAGCCCGCAACCAGCGGGGCTACGGCCGCCAACGCAATTATGAGCGAGCTGGGAAGCTTTTGATGTCGCACGATAAACTAAAATCCCCGAGTGAAGGATCGGCCCTAAGCAATTGTAGCAACATCACTTTGCGGCACGAAGGTGACAAAAGCCATCATCACCCGAAAAGTGCAAATTATCATTAATTGCGAGCGACCGCTAATTCCGCTTCTGCCACCGGCCCCGCTCGTCAGCCTGCCAATAAGTGACATCAAATCCCCGCGCCTTGCAATCCGTCCAGGCGCTGCGGGCGAACGCAAGCGCGTCCGGATCGTCGCCGTCGAACAGCAGCACCATGCGCTCATAGGCCTGCGCGTCCTGCGGCACCGCGGCGTTGTCGACGAGGAAGCGGACATTGGCACCGTTCGGATTGTCCTCCTCGACCGCCAGCACGATCGGCTGATCGGCGGCGTCGCTCACCCGCCATGTCGCGTGCGGCAGGAAGGAATCGTCGCGATAGGTCCACAAATGAGCGTCGAGCGCATCGGCGCGCTCCGGCGAATTCGACTGCACCACGACGCGCCAGCCGCGCTCGAGCGATTTCTCGAGAAGCGGCGGCAACACGTTCTCCACCGTCATGTTTTGCAGATGGTAGAAAAGGACTTCAGTCATCTCGGGTCATTTGCGCTCGTAATGGTCGGCGACCAGACGGTCGAGCAAGCGAACTCCGTAACCGCTTCCCCAGCTCTGATTGATGTCGGTCTTCGGCGCGCCCATGGCGGTCCCAGCGATGTCTAGATGCGCCCAGGGCGTGCCGTCCACGAAGCGCTGGAGGAACTGTGCCGCGGTGATCGAGCCGCCATGGCGGCCGCCGGTGTTCTTCATGTCGGCGAACTGGGAATCGATCAGCTTGTCGTATTCGGGGCCAAGCGGCAGGCGCCAGACCTTCTCGCCGCTCTCGATGCCGGCCGCCAGCAGCCGCTCGGCAAGCTCGTCATTGTTGGAGAACATGCCGGCATGCTCGGTGCCGAGCGCGACCACGATGGCGCCGGTCAACGTCGCCAGATCCACCATGAATTTCGGCTTGGTTTTCTTGGCGACGTACCAGAGCACATCGGCAAGCACCAGGCGGCCTTCCGCGTCGGTGTTGATGATCTCGATGGTCTGGCCCGACATCGAGGTGACGATGTCGCCTGGGCGCTGCGCGTTGCCGTCCGGCATGTTCTCGACGAGGCCGATGGCGCCGACGACGTTGACCTTGGCCTTGCGTGCCGCGAGCGCATGCATCAGGCCGACGACGCAGGCAGCCCCTCCCATGTCGCCCTTCATGTCCTCCATGCTGCCGGCCGGCTTGATCGAAATGCCGCCGGTGTCGAAGCAGACGCCCTTGCCGACGAAGGCAACCGGCGCCTCACCTTTCTTGCCGCCGTCCCAACGCATGATCACGGTGCGGCTCGGCCGCGCCGAGCCCTGGCCGACGCCGAGCAGAGCGCCCATGCCGAGCTTGTCCATGGCCTTGACGTCGAGGACCTCGATCTTGACGCCGAGCTTGCGGAGCAGGCCTGCGCGGCGCGCGAACTCCTCGGGAAAAAGCACGTTCGGCGGCTCGTTGACGAGGTCGCGCGCAATGATCACGCCGTCCACGATCGCAGCCGCCGATGTAAACGCCTTCTTCGCGGCGACCACGTCGCCGACCGCAAACGAGACGTCGGCGCGCGTGCCGCCCTCCTCGCCATCCTTCTTCCTGGTCTTGTAACGGTCGAACTTGTAGGTGCGCAGCCGCAGGCCCGAGGCGATCGCGACCGCCTGCTCGCTGGTCATGGCGCCGTTTGGAAGTTCCGCCATGATAGTCATGGCCGCCGCCCCGGCCGGAAGCTTGCTCGCCGCCACGCCGCCGAATTTGAGGAAGTCGTTCGCCTTCAGACCGGTCGCCTTGCCGGCGCCGATCACGATCAGGCGGGTGGCCTTCACGCCTTCGGGCGCAAGGATGTCGAGCGCCGCGCCGCTTTTGCCCTTGAAGGCGGCGGCGGTGGCCGCCCGCTTCACGAGTTCGGTGGCCCCGCCGAGCGCCTTGGCGGTCGCCGGGCCGAGCTTCAGGCTGTCGTCGCAGAACACGACCATGATGCCACGGGCGGCGGCAGACAATGGAACGAAGCCGACCTTAATGGCATCGGACATGAGTAACTCCTCAAAAACATTGCGCTTTTTACCGATCGGCGGTCCCGGCCACGGGCCGGAGCTGAACGGCGATTCACTGAGCGTCCCGCACTATGGGCCACCGGCCCGGCAGATGCCAAGCACCCCCCGTGGCCGAGGGGCCACAACGAGGGAAATATTAACCATATATTGAGGGTGCCACGGGGCAGCCATTTTGTTGACGGATCAAAGGGATGGTACTGAGAGAGTAAGCCGGCGGATGAGATGGTTGGCCGACCTTGGGGATCCCCTTGCGGGGATTGGTTGGACAGCCGGAATTCCGGCCGGCATTGGGGACTTGGTGGGATTCGTGCGGTAGCGCATGGGGTCAATCGATAGGTATATCTTCCGCACGACGCTCGCGTCGTTTGCGCTGGTCCTGGTCAGCCTCACGGGCGTGATCTGGATTACGCAAGCGTTGCGCGGCATCGACCTGATGACGAGCCAGGGTCAGACCATCCTGACCTTCCTCGGGATCACCAGCCTCGTCGTGCCCGCGCTGGTCCTGATCATCTCGCCGATCGCGCTGATGATCGCGATCTCGCATACGCTGAACAAGCTCGCGACCGATTCCGAGATCATCGTGATGAATGCCGCCGGCTTCTCGCCATTCCGGCTGTTCTATCCGTTCTTCTACGCCACCTGCGTGGTGGCGCTGCTGGTCGCCTTCATCGCGGCCTATCTCGCTCCCGACGGCATGCGGCGGATCAAGCAGTGGGACGCCGAGATCACCGCCGACGTGCTCACCAACATCCTGCAGCCCGGCCGCTTCGCCCAGCTCGACAAGAACCTGACGATCCGGATTCGCGAACGCCAGCCCGGCGGCATCCTCGCCGGCATCTTCATCGACGACCGCCGCGATCCGAACGAGCGGGTCTCGATCGTCGCCGAGCACGGCGAAGTCGTGAAGAACGAGACCGGATCGTTCCTGGTGCTGGAGACCGGCAATCTCCAGCGTTTCGAGGCCGGCAAGCGCGATCCCGCGCTGGTGGCGTTCGGCCGCTACGGCTTCGACATGTCCAAGTTCTCGGGCCAGGGCCGCGACGTCACCCTCGGCATCCGCGAGCGTTATCTCTGGGAGTTGCTCTCGCCGTCCGAGGACGATCCCGTCTACAAGCAGATTCCCGGCCAGTTCCGCTCGGCCCTGCATGACAGCCTGCTGGCGCCGATCTATCCCTTCGCCTTTGCCGTGCTGACCTTTGCGTTTCTGGGTGCGCCTCGCACCACGCGCCAGAGCCGCAATTTCTCGATCGGCTCCTCGATCCTTGCCGTGTTCGGCCTGCGCATGGCCGGCTTCGCCTGCTCGGTGATGGCGGTGAAATCGCCGGGCGCGGTGCTGGTCCAATATGCCATGGTCATTGGTGCCATCGGCGTCGGGCTGGCGATCATCATTGGCGGCCTTGTGGTCGAACCGCCGCCGCGCCTCATGGAGGCCATCAACAGGTCGAACGCGCGCATCGCGCGGCTGTTCGGACGGCCGGCCACCGCATGAGCATGCTCACCAACACACTCGGGCGCTATTTCGCCGGCCGTTTCGTGGTCGCGGCGCTCGGCGTGTTCGCCGGCATTTTCCTGCTGCTGGTGCTGGTCGATTACATCGAGATGGTGCGCAAGACCTCAGGGCTCGCATCCGCCTCCGCAGTCATGGTGGCCGAGACCTCGCTGTTCCGCGTGCCGCAGCTTTTGGAGAAGCTGACGCCGTTCTGCATGCTGATCGGCGCCATGACCTGCTATCTCGCCCTCTCCCGCCGGCTCGAGCTCGTCGTCGCGCGCGCCGCCGGCGTCTCCGCATGGCAATTCATCTCGCCGGCGCTCGGCAGCGCGCTCCTGATCGGCGTGATCGCCACCGTCGCCTACAATCCGATGTCGGCCAATCTGCGCGAGCTGTCCAAGCGCATGGAAGCCGAGCTGTTCGGCTCGGCGCCCGGCGGCGGCATTCAGGACGCCTCCGGCTTCTGGCTCAACCAGAAGACCAGCGACGGCGAGACGATCATCAATGCGGCGCGCAGCGAGCAGCAGGGTATCCGGCTCACCGGACTCACGCTGTTCCGGTTTGACACAGAGCAGCACTTCAAGGAACGGGTCGAGGCGCGCGAGGCGACGCTCGAGGCCGGCCGTTGGCTGTTCAAGGGCGTCCGCCGCTTCTCGCTGGATTCGCCGCCGGTCGATCAGGCCAGCCTGGAGATTCCGACCACGCTGACCGAGGCCCAGGTCCGCAACAGCTTTTCCACACCCGAGACTGTGTCCTTTTGGCAACTACCGAGCTACATCCGCTCATCCGAAAGCTCGGGCTTCGCGACAGCCGGATACCGACTCCAGTATCAGAAGCTTCTGGCACAGCCGTTTTTGCTTGCAGCCATGGTGATGCTCGCGGCCTCCGTGTCGTTGCGCTTCTTCCGGATGGGCGGCGTGCAGAAGATGGTTTTGAGTGGCGTGGGCGCAGGCTTTCTGCTCTACGTTCTGTCGAAAGTGACTGAAGATTTGAGCAAGGCTGAGTTGATGCATCCGATCGCTGCGGCGTGGTTGCCCGTGGTGGTGGGCGGCCTCACCGGCTTTTTGGCCTTGCTGTATCAGGAGGACGGATAGTGACGGCCGTCCACCGAGGGCCCGTGTCTCGTTTGACGCGGCGCACATTGGTGCGCGCGAACGGGTGTGGCTTGTCCATTCGCAGATTCCTGCTTGCTGTCGCCGCCGTGGCATCGCTCGGTGGCGTGATGGACGTTGCCGCGCCGGCATCCGCCCAGAGCTTCACCTACAATCCGCTGCCGCCGCGTGCGAAGCCGCCGAAGGCCGTCAACGACAACCAGATGCTGGTTCAGGCGACCGAGGTCGATTACGACTACAACAATTCGCGCGTCTCCGCGGTCGGTAACGTCCAGCTGTTCTACAACGGCACCAGCGTCGAGGCCGACAAGGTCATCTACGACCAGAAGACCAAGCGGCTCCATGCCGAAGGCAACATCCGTATGACGGATGCCGACGGCAAGATCACCTATGCCGAGATCCTGGACCTGTCCGACGACTACCGTGACGGCTTCGTCGATTCGCTGCGCGTTGATACGGCCGACCAGACCCGCATGGCGGCGAGCCGCTCCGATCGCTCCAGCGGCAACTACACGGTGTTCGAGAACGGCGTCTACACGGCTTGCGCGCCGTGCAAGGACGATCCGAAGAAGCCGCCGCTCTGGCAGGTCAAGGGTGCGCGCATCATCCACGACCAGCAGGAGAAGATGCTGTATTTCGAGACGGCGCAGCTCGAATTCTTCGGCGTGCCGATCGCCTATATGCCCTATTTCTCGACGCCCGACCCGACCGTGAAGCGCAAGACCGGCTTCCTGATGCCGGGCTTCACGTCGAATACGCCGTTCGGCTACGGCGTCGAGGTTCCGTTCTACTGGGCGATCGCGCCCGACATGGACGCCACCTTCAACCCGCGCATCACGTCCAGGCAGGGCGTGCTGTTCCAGGCCGAATTTCGCCAGCGCCTGATGGACGGCGCCTATCAGATCCGCGTCTACGGCATCGACCAGCTCGATCGGAGCGCGCTCGCTGGCCAGCCCGGCGACAAGCAGTTCCGCGGCGCCGTCGACACCAAGGGTCAGTTCGCGCTGAACGACAAATGGGTCTGGGGTTGGGACGGTGTCCTGATGTCCGACTATTATTTCTTCTCGGACTATCGGTTGTCGCAATATCGCGATCCGCTGGGCTCGTTCCTGTATCTGCCGACGGATGCACTCTCGCAGCTTTACCTGACCGGTGTCGGCAATCGCAGCTTCTTCGACGCGCGCACGATGTACTGGCTGAGTTACTCGGGCAACCAGAACCAGGTGCCGGTCGTCTACCCCGTGATCGACTACTCGAACGTGCTGAACTATCCAGTCTTCGGCGGCGAGTTCAGCTACAAGACCAATTTCGTGAACCTGTCGCGTGACACCGCGGTGTTCGATCCGATCACGACGCTCGCCAACACCAACAGCCTGTGCACGACGGTGTCGGCCGATCCGCTCGCGCGTACGCCGTCGCAGTGCCTGCTGCGCGGCTTCCCGGGTACCTACACCCGCCTGACGGCGGAAGCGCAGTGGCGCAAGTCCTTCACCGATCCGTTCGGTGAAATCTGGACGCCGTTCGCCATTCTCCGCGCCGACGCGATCAACTCCTCGGTCTCCAACCAGCCGGGCGTGTCGAACTATTTGCCCGTCGGCGATACCCAGGCGCTCCGCCTGATGCCGACCGTGGGCCTCGAATACCGCTACCCCTTCATCAACGTTCAGCCCTGGGGTTCGACCACCATCGAGCCGATCGCGCAGATCATCATCCGGCCGAACGAGACCTATGCCGGCAAGCTCCCCAACGAGGACGCGCAGAGCATGGTGTTCGACGCCTCGAACCTGTTCAGCGTCGACAAGTTCTCCGGCTACGACCGTGTCGAGGGCGGCGGCCGCGCCAATGTCGGCGTGCAGTCCACCACGCAGTTCGACAGGGGCGGAGCCATCAAGACGCTGTTCGGCCAGTCCTACCAGCTGTTCGGCATGAACTCCTTCGCGGTCCAGGACTCCATCAATACCGGCGTGGATTCCGGCCTGCAAAGGCCGCGCTCCGACTATGTGGCGAGCGCCGCCTATTCGCCCAACAGCACCTATACGTTCAGCGTTCGCTCGCGCATGGACGAGCAGACCTGGAACGTGCAGCGCTTCGAGGCGGAAGGCCGCGCCAACTTCAACCGCTGGTCAGTCAGCATGCTGTACGGCAATTACGCGGCGCAGCCGGAACTCGGCTATCTAACCCGCCGCGAGGGCATCCTGACGTCAGGCTCGATCAAGCTCGCGGCCAATTGGGTGGTCACGGGCTCGGCGCGCTGGGACCTTGAGGCCAACAAGATCAACCAGTATGTGCTCGGTGCCGGCTACGTCGACGATTGTTTTGTGCTCGGCTTGAACTATGTAACTGCGTATAGCTATTCCGCAGGCTCGACCCCGCCCGTGCTGAACCACGCGATCATGTTCCAGATCGGCCTGCGCACGCTGGCGAACACAGCGACCACCAGCAGTTCCGGCGGCGGACTCCAGTGAACGGTTTGAAGGTGCCGGCCGCGTGTTCCCGATCGCAGGTTCACCTCGGCTGACATGCGAGCGACAAATATGACGATCCCATTGCCTGTCTTCCGCCTCTTCCTCATCCTCGCCGCCCTGCTGCTGGCCGGCGCGCCGTTGCGTGCGCAGAACATCGTCTTGATGGTCAACGGCGATCCCATCACCGACTTCGACATCGAGCAGCGCTCCAAGCTCGACCAGCTGACGACGCAGAAGACACCGGCCCGCCAGGACGTCATCAACGAGCTGATCGACGACCGGGTGAAGATGAAGGAAGGCAAGAAATATGGTGTCGACCCCGGCGTCTCCGACATCAACCAGTCCTACGAGGGCATGGCGCAGCGCATGCGCATCTCGCCGGACCAGCTCACCAAGTCGCTCGAGGTCAAGGGCGTCCGCCCCGAAACCCTGAAGAGCCGCATGAAGGCCGAGATGGTCTGGACCAGCCTCGTGCGCGGCCGCTTCAAGGAGAAGCTGCTGGTCGGCGAGAAGGACGTCGCGCAGGCCGTGCAGGCCCAGACCGGCGACAAGCTGCAGATCGAGGGCACCGAATACAAGATGCAGCCGATCGTGCTGATCGTGCCACGGGGCTCGTCGCCGGCGTTCCTGGAGACACGGCATAAGGAAGCCGAGCAGTATCGCTCGCGCGTCGGAAGCTGCGAAGAAGCCAATTCGCTGTTCCGCTCCACGCCGAACGCCACCATCCGCGACGTCGTCACCAAGACCACCGCTGAATTACCCGAGGCGCTGCGTAAGGTGCTCGACGACACGCCGATCGGCCACCTGACCGCGCCCGAGACGACCAAGGCAGGCATCGAGATGGTGGTGCTGTGCTCGCGCAAGCCGACCATGATCGACACGCCGAAGAAGCGCGAGGTCCGCGAGAAGATGTATCAGGAGAAGTACGAGAAGACCCAGAAGACCTATCTCGAGGAGCTCCGCAAGGCGGCGATGATCGAGTATCGCAACCGCTGATGGCCAAGCAGCCTGCCAAGCCCCTCGCCCTGACGCTGGGAGAGCCTGCCGGCATCGGCCCCGACATCACCATCGCAGCCTGGCTCAAGCGCCGCGAACTGGACCTGCCCGCCTTCTATCTGCTCGGCGACGAGGCGCTGATCGCCCGCCGCGCCAAGGCGCTCGGCGCTGCCGTCAGGATCGCTTCGGTGACCACCGGCGAGGCCGAGGCCGCCTTCCCCGAGGCCCTGCCCGTGGTTGCGTCCGGCGAGCCCGCGAGCGCCGCGCCCGGCAAGCCCGACGCATCGAGCGCGCCGGCCGCGCTCGCCTCGATCCGCCAGGCGGTCACGGATGTCCGCGAGGGCCGCGCCGGCGCCGTTGTCACCAATCCGATTGCCAAGAGCGTGCTCTATCGTGCCGGCTTCCGCCATCCCGGCCATACCGAATTCCTCGCAGAGCTCGCCGCGGAAGACGGCCCCACGCCGCAGCCGGTGATGATGCTGTGGTCGCCGCGGCTCGCCGTAGTGCCCGTGACCATCCACGTCTCCTTGCGCGATGCACTGGCCCAGCTCACCAGCGAGCTGATCGTCTCGACCGTGCGCATCGTCGCGACCGAACTCAAATCCCGCTTCGGCATCGCGAATCCGCGCATCGCGATTTCCGGCCTCAATCCGCACGCGGGCGAGGACGGCTCGCTCGGCCACGAGGAGCAGACCGTGATCGCGCCGGCGATCAAGACGTTGCGGGGCGACGGTATCGAGGCGAAGGGACCGCTCCCCGCCGACACCATGTTCCACGAAGCCGCGCGAAACAGCTATGACTGCGCCGTCTGCATGTACCACGACCAGGCGCTGATCCCGATCAAGACTGTGGCCTTCGATGACGCGGTCAACGTCACGCTCGGACTGCCCTTCATCCGCACCTCGCCCGACCACGGCACCGCCTTCGACATCGCCGGCACCGGCAAGGCCAATCCGGCAAGCCTGATCGCTGCGTTGAGGCTTGCGAGCCGGATGGCGGCTGCGAAAACCCGATGAGCACGATCGATGACCTCCCGCCGCTTCGCGAGGTCATTCGCCAGCACGCCTTGTCGGCGCGCAAATCGCTCGGCCAGAACTTCCTCCTCGACCTCAATCTCACCGCGCGCATCGCGCGTGCGGCGGCTCCACTCGAGGATTCCACCATCATCGAGATCGGCCCCGGCCCGGGCGGGCTGACGCGCGCCCTGCTCGCGCTCGGCGCCAGACGCGTCATCGCCATCGAGCATGACGAGCGCGCGATCCCTGCCTTGCAGGATATTGCTGCGCGCTATCCCGGCCGTCTCGAGATCGTCCATGGCGACGCCATGACCTTCGACCCGCGCCCGCTGCTATCAGGCGAAAGAGCAAAAATCGTCGCCAACCTGCCCTACAACATCGCGACCCACCTCCTCGTCGGCTGGCTCACCACCGAACCCTGGCCGCCCTGGTACGAAATGATGGTCCTGATGTTCCAGCGCGAGGTCGGCGAGCGCATCGTGGCGCGCGAGGACGAAGAGGCCTTCGGCCGACTCGGCGTGCTCGCCAATTGGCGCTGCGAGACCAAGATCCTGTTCGACATCGCGCCGTCCGCCTTCGTGCCGCCGCCGAAGGTTACGTCTTCCGTTGTGCGACTGATCCCGCGCGAAACGCCTCTCGCCTGCGATCGCAAGCTGCTCGAACAGGTCGCGGCCGCCGCCTTCGGCCAGCGCCGCAAGATGCTGCGGCAAAGCCTGAAGGCGCTCGGCGCCGATCCCGCGCGGCTCGCCGCAGCTGCCGGCGTCGATGCGACGCGGCGCGCGGAGACCGTTCCGATTTCCGGCTTTGTTGCCATGGCCCGTGAATTGGCCAATATACGCAGCGAAACAGAGAGATAATTTCGGAGGAAGAAATATGGCGTTGATGCGTCGGCAGTCCCTCGTCAAGTTCGATGCGCCGCTGTGCGAGACCATCGTCGAGACGCCGAAGCCGCAAGGTCGAGAGGTGCTGGTGCGGATCGAGCGTTGCGGCCTCTGCCACTCCGATCTGCACATCCAGGACGGCTACGCCGATCTCGGCGGCGGCAAGAAGCTCGACACCACGCGCGGCATGACGCTGCCCTTCACGCTCGGCCACGAGATCGCGGGCGTGGTCGACGAAGTCGGCCCCGAGGTATTCGCCGGTCTCGTCGGCAGCAAGAAGGCGGTGTTTCCGTGGATCGGTTGCGGCCAGTGTCGCGAGTGCGCCAATGGCGACGAGAATCTCTGCGCCAGACAGCGCTTTCTCGGCGTCTCCATCGACGGCGGCTTCGCCACCCACGTGCTGGTGCCCGACGCGAAATATCTGCTCGACTACGATCCCCTGCCCGTCAACCAGGCCGCGACGCTGATGTGCTCCGGCGTCACCGCCTACGGCGCGCTCAAGCGCCTGGTCGACCGGCCGCGCCAGCGCAACCTCCTGCTGATCGGCCTCGGCGGTGTCGGCATGATGGGCCTTTCCTTCGCGACGGCCATGTTCAAGCAGCCGATCACGGTCGCCGACCTCAGCGGTGCCGCGCGCGAAACCGCGCTGAAGAACGGCGCGGCGGTGGCCTACGATCCGGCCGAGCCCGACGTGGTCAAGCGCATCCTCAAGGAAACCGATGGCGGCTTCGACGAGATCGTCGACTTCGCGGGCAACGAGAAGTCCATGGCTTTCGCGGTCGCCGTCGCCGCGCGCGGCGGCAAGATCGTGGTCTCCGGCCTGATGGGGGGCCAGTTCACGTTGCCGATGGTGCAATGGGTCTACAAGCGCATGACCATCGAGGGCTTCATGGTCGGCACACTCACCGAGGCTCACGAGCTGATGGCGCTCGCCCGCGCCGGCAAGATCAAGCCGACGCCGATGCGCGAGGAGCCGATGGCCGACGTCCAAACATGGATCGACGAGCTTCGCGCCGGCAAGGTCGTCGGCCGCATCGTGCTCAAGAACTAGAAACTGACGCAGACCCGTGTTCCAAATTGGGGAACCCGCTCTCTGCAGAATACGGTCCTCGCCAGCTCTCTTTTTGGATTTCTGGCAACCATGCAGACGATCCGCCGCTTCCTCGCCGACGAGTCCGGCGCCACAGCGATCGAGTACGGCCTGATCGCCGCCGGCATTGCGCTTGCGATCATCGCCGTCGTCAACAATCTCGGCGCGACGCTGAACAAGAAGTTCACCTCGATCGGCAGCTCGCTGAAGTAGCGGGCACGCGCGCCAATTCAAAGCATTCGTCTGTCCCGCGGAACGGCAACGGCCGCGCCGCGTTGGCAGCCATGTCCATTCGCTGCACCGTCGAGAACGCATTCTTCATCGCCTGGAGTTTCCTGGAGCAGAGCGGAGAGCTCGGCTCCCCGGACGAGACGGCGAACGTCCTGCTCGACGCCATTGAGGCCCAGCTCAGGACCGGCGAGCGCCGGCAACTGATGCTCGCCAACAGGGCGATCGATGCCTATCGCGCCCACGCGGAAAAAGGCCGGCCCGCGCACGATTGCGAAGCACGCTTCGGGTGACGAACTTCGGGTGATGAACATCCCGGCCGCCCTCGGGCCCGCCGGCCCGGCGGCGTTGAGGTATAGGCCGGCGGTCCGTCGGGCAGAGCGCACGGGCTGCGGCGCTCCGCGACGAGCGCGCTACGCTGGAGCCGCGCCCCTGCTGTGTGCACTCCTGCACAGAGCTCGCAATGTTGAAGGCCGCTGGGTTCGGCTGCGCCATTGCCTCGTCCCATGCCTCGCCAAAACTTTCTGGAATTCCGCAAGCCGGAGGCCATTTTTCAACGGCTGAAAAACGCCTTGTGTGCACTTTGGAACCGTCGGCTCCGTCACGGAAACGTAGGGTTCTGGCCGGTGCCGATTCCCGGCCAGAGCAAGACATGTGACCGGTCGGCCCCAGAACGATCTTCTCCAGCAGCTCAGCCGCCCGGATTTCGAACTGCTCGCGCCGCACCTCCAGCCGGTCGAACTCGAGGCGGGCCACATCCTTTATCATGCCGGCGACGAGGTGGCGGCGGTCCATTTTCCCTGCCGCTCCACGCTCGTGTCGTTCGCCGTGCCGGTCGAGGACGATCGCGAGGTCGAAAGCCTGCTGGTCGGGCGCGAGGGCGCGGTGGGCATTGCCGCCGGCCGCAGCGCCTCGCTGGCCTATTCGCGCATCGTCGTGAAGCTGGGCGGCACCCTGCTGCGGCTGCCGCCGCGCGTGCTCGAGCAGGCCCAGCAGAGGTCGGCCACGCTTCTGCAAATCTTCTCTCGCTACGCCGACTGCCAGTTCGCGCAGCTGCTCCAGACCGCGGCCTGCAATGCCGCGCATTCGATCGAGCAGCGCGCCGCCAAGTGGATCATCTCCGCGCAGGAGCACGTCGGCGGCCCCGAGATCCCCCTCACCCATGAGCAGCTGGCCGGCATGCTCGGCGTGTCCCGCAGCTATGCCAGCCGCGTCATCCAGATGTTCAAGGCCAGGCGGATCCTCGCGACACGCCGCGGCGCCATCCTGATCCTAGATGCGCCGGCGCTCGAAGCCAGAGCCTGCTCCTGCAACGACTGGGTGAAGAAGCACTTTGACGAGGTGATGGGACGCACGGCCGCGGACGGTTAGCTTTAGGTCTCACGCATGCGGCGGCGATTGGCGCTTCAAGTGCAGATAGGTCGGACTGAAGCCTCCGAGCCGCTGCAATTCGCGCCATTTCATGACGATGAGCTCGCCGTCGTGCATGTCCATGGTCCCGCTCCGCCTGAGGTCGGCGAGCGTCCGGTTCACCGTCGCGATCGCCATACCCAAGGTCTCGCCGAGCTGCGCCAGGCTGAGCGGCAGGCGGCAGCGATTGCCGCGGACGAGCTGCGCTGCGCGGGCGCGGTAGAACAGCTCGCAGAACAGGTGTGCCATGCGCGCGTGCATCGGCCGGGCGCTGTTGTTGGTGATGGCCTCGCGAAAGATCGCGGCATCGAGCAGGGTCTCGCGCCAAACCGACAGTGCGAAGGTCGGCCGTCGCCGGAAGGCAATGAACAATTCGCGATGCGGGATGAAGGCCACCGAGGCAGGCCCGAGGGCGCAGAGGCCATGGTCCATCTGGTCGATGAACAAGCCCTGGGAGTCCGGCAGGTCGCCGGACAGATGGAACGCGAGGTATTGCCGCCGGCCGCTGTCGAGCAAATGGTAGCGCGCGATCATGCCGGAGACGACCAGCGCCGAATGCTCGGGTTCGTCGCCCTGACGGATGAAATCCTCGTTCGGCGCGAACTCGCGCTGCACAAAGGTCAGCCCGCGAATTTCGGCGACATCCTCCTGGGCGAGCGCGGTGTGCTCGCCCAAGTTCCGGATCAGCACGTCATGCGCTTTTTCCATGTGTCCCGCCAAAAATCCTGCCGGTTCGATCAAATGATACATCTGGCCCGTATCCAGCGGACTAGAACGCGGGTCGGAAGCACAGGTTGCTACCGGTCTGCGACATTACTTGGTCGCAGCCCACCGTCCCTCGATCGCTGACTGCGCCCGCCATTCGCATGAGCTCTACGACGATCCTGAAGCGCATTCGCCACCTGTTCGCATCGGAGTCGGGCGAGCACCTGGACAGTATCAGCGCTGCCTTCCAGCGAGGCACGCTGAAGGAGCCGGCGCGGCCGATGTCGGATCAGGAGCTTGCGCGCGCCATCCGGGAGTTCCAGGCGGTTCCCGTGTCCGATTGGACCATCGCGAAACTCTCACGATGCCTGCTCGAGCCGGCGATGCCGGGTGACGACTGAAACACCTCCTCCTCTCCATGCCGCACCCCAAGTTCATCGGACATCTCCAGGCGATTGAAGGCCTCTCCGACGACGAACGCCGCCAGATCGCGGCTCTGCCGTCCACGCTGCGCCAGGTCTCCGACGGCGAGACCCTGCTGCGCCAGGGTGAAGATACCTCTCGCTGCGTTTTCGTCGTCAGCGGCTTCCTCTATCAGGCGCGCATCGTCGGCGATCGCAGCCAGATCCTCGCCTTCCACGTTCCCGGCGACATGCCGTGCCTCCACACGCTGCTGGTCTCGCCGATGGATGCGGACCTCGTCGGTCTTGGCCCTTCCCTCGTCGGCTACGTCGCACACAGCCAACTCAAGCAGCTGCTCGACGGCTCCATTCACCTGACCCGCGCGTTCTGGCGCGAGACGCTGATCGATGCGGCGATCTCGCGACAATGGATCGCGCGCCTCGGCGCACAGGCGGCACTGCCGAAGGTGGCGCATCTGATCTGCGAGCTCGCCGCAAGGCTGGAGGTCGTGGGCCTCGTCAATAACGGCCGCTTCCAGATACCGATGACGCAGCGGCATGTCGCCGATGCCTGCGGTTTGTCGATCGTCCACGTCAATCGCACCATCCAGGAGCTGAGAGGGCGCCGATTGATTGCCTGGGAGGGAAGCGAGATCGAGCTGTTGCAACCCGACGAGCTCCGCGCGCTCGCGGATTTCACGCCGGATTATCTGACCTGACAAAGACGGGCGGCGTTCCAACGAACGACATTCGAACCGGCACAGCAAAAGCGATCCCCCGCCTCACGATCGCGACGGCTTTATCCGCCATGATTTGAGCAACGGGCCGCCGGCACCCAGCACGGGATCGGTCTTCGGCTTGCGGACCTTGGCGACGCGTTTGCTGGCGTCAGGACGCTCTCGCGTGTCGGTGCACTCGTCATACGTCCCCTCCTGCGGATACGCTCCGACGACCAGGAAGTCCCGGCTGGACTCGATCAGTCGGTGTCCGGTGCCTGCGGGAAGGACCAGAACATCTCCGGCCTTCACGCTCAGGATTCGCCCCTTGATCCCGCCGCACTCGATCCTGGCCGTGCCGCGTGCCACGCCCATCACTTCGTGGATCTGCGAATGATAGTGGACAAAGTCATAAACCGTATCGCGCCAAGAGCGGCCCCAGCCCTGACGATCGAACAGCGTGTCGATGATGACCTCTGGAGCAAAACGCCGGGTCTTCAGGTTCACCGCGCCGCGATAGAGCAAGACGGGAAAATGCGGGTTATTCGGCACGATGCCATCGTCCTGGAAACGGATGGCTGTCGGCTTCCGAGCCCGCACGAGCGCCCGCAGCGTTGCCGCGTCGGGGTGATCCTCAACGAACTTCTTGGCGAGATTTTTGATCTGGTCCTTGATCGGCATGGCGTCTCCTCAGCCGCAATTAAACGACGGCCGGAAGGATAAGTTTCCCGAGGTGATCCGGTTGGACCGCCATCTCCTCGGCGTCATTTCCGGCGAAGACAAGCATTCCAGAAATCGTTCCGCGGCAGCACTCCGGAATGCTCGCTGCGCTCGCCCGGCCACCGCCTTACCCCGGGGTAGCCGACGATGGCCGCGCGGGAGCGGAACGACGCGCGTTTCGCTTACCTGCGAGCGGCTTTGCGACCTCCCGGGCGCACTCGACGAGCAGCCGCTGAGCAGGGTTTGGCGTTCTGCCCTTCATCGCAATGATCCCGATCGGCCACATCTGAATAGGCATTTCCACCGGTAAAACCTTCATCGACAGCCGCTTCGCGCTGAAGTGCAACATCGATGCCGGAAGGAAACTCAGGAATCGTTCCGACGAGAGCAACGCCGACTGCATAAGGATCGAATACACGGTTACGCTGGCACGTGGCACCTCCAGCCCGGAGGCGTGAAATGCGTTGGCAATCCAGCCGCCCGGAAAGCTTTCGCGCGGCGGCAGGCACCAACGCTCGTCGACCAGCTCGTCGAGGCGGATCTTGCGCCGCCCCACCCACGGACTGTGCAAGCCTGCGACAACGACACCGCTTTCGTGCAACAGCACTTCGACATCGGTATCGGCAGCCGGTGTCGGGCTCGGCAGGCGCCCTATCATGAGGTCGATGTCGTGATTGCGCAGATGACGATCCTGAAGCTCCGGCGGTTCGCCCTCGATGATGTGAAGCGCGAGCCTCGGATATTGCCGGGATAGCCGGTCAATGATGACGGGCAGTAGTCCGGCCATCACGGGCTCGGTGCTGCCAATGCGCAATTCACCCATCGCGGGATCAGCGAGCGATTGCAGCTCGTCGACGCCACTCCGCAAATCGTTGCACAAAGCAATGCTGCGCTTGAGCAAGGCCTTGCCGTAAAGCGTGGGCTCAACGCCGAGCCGGCTGCGCTCCAGAAGCGGAAGGCCGATCGTTTGCTCCAGGCTTGCGATCATCTTGGATATGACAGGCTGAGAAATTGCTAGGTGCTCGGCCGCCTTCGCCATGCTCCCGTATTCCACGACGGCGATAAACACGTTCAGTTGCCGCAGCTTGATCCGACGGCTGATCTGGGATGCATCGAGCATGCGACCCTTTCCGAAATGGAATAGAACTATCGAGAAATAGAACTTTTCTTATATAGGTCCGCGGGACAAGCTGCAATTCGCATTACCCTCCACCGCCAAGGATTGGAGCAGCCATGTCGAACATTCACGTACCCCGTCGCACCTTCCTGCTCGGAAGCCTCGCGGGACTGTTGCTGCCCGGCAAGGTCGCCGCGCAGCCTTATCCGTCCAATCTCATACGTGTTGTCGTCCCTGCCGGCGCGGGGACACCGCCCGACATCATCAGCCGCATGATCGCCGACGAGCTCGCGGCCAATGAAGGCTGGCGACTTGTGGTGGAAGATCGCCCCGGTGCGCTGCAGACCATTGCCATGAACGACGTGAGCGGTCGTCCGGCGGACGGCTATACACTGCTGACCATGAGCCTTCCGATGACGGTCACCCCGGCCCTGCTTCCGAAGGCGGAGACACGGGCGGATGTGGATTTCGATCCGGTGATCAAGATATCGAAATCCTACACCGTGCTCGTTACAACGCCTTCCTTGCCGGTCGACTCGTTAGCCGGTCTGGTGGCGTTGCTCAAGAGCAAGCCAGGGAAGCTCAACTTCTCTTCCGCGGGCTTCGGCACCCCCTCGCACCTGATCGGCGAAATGTTTGCATTGCAGGCGGGCGTGCGCGCCACCCACGTGCCCTACCAGCAGTTTTCCCAAGCAATCACCGATCTGATCAGCGGCAACGTCCAATACATGTTTGTCACCACGCTTCCGGTTATTGACCTCATTGCGACCGGCAAGTTGCGAGCGCTTGCCGTCACCGCCCCCACCAGGATTGCTGCCCTGGGAGACATTCCCACTGTGATCGAGGCAGGCTTTCCCGATCTGGTGACAGCCGATTGGATCGGCTTTGCAGCGAAGCGTGGAACGGCTGCGGAAGTAACGTCGCAGCTCAACAAGGCAATTAACAAGGTACTTCTCGAGCCGAAGATCCGCGCTTCGCTCGACAAGATAGGAGCCGTAGCCGTGGGTGGCACCGCCGCAGAATTTGGTGAGGGAATCCGGAGTGACATCGCCCACTGGGGCAAGGTCGTCAAGGATGCGGATATCAAGCTGCCTTGATGAGCCAGACCCCATCCAAAGCCCAGACGAGTGGCCGCGATGCAGCAGCATTGGCGATCACGCCGCCCCAGATCGTCGGCCCGTTCTACCCGGTCTCGGAGCACCCCGATCTGGCAACCGATCTGGCGCGTCCAAGCGGCAGCACCGCTGAGGCGCTGGGCCAGCTCATCCATCTCAGCGGACGCGTGCTCACGCGTTCGGGAGCGCCGGTGCCGCATGCACGCATTGACATCTGGCAAGCCAACGCGGCGGGGAAATATCGTCATCCGAGTGATATCAATCCGGCGCCGCTCGATCCCAATTTCAAAGGCTTCGCGCGTCTCACAACGGATGCGGCCGGGCACTACAGCTTTCGTACCGTCAAACCGGGCCGCTATCCGACAGCAGAGGGCGACGTCAGGCCGCCGCACATTCATCTCACCGTTGAGGGGCGGTTCGATTGCCTGGTGACCCAGTTGTATTTCGCTGGCGAAGAAGAAAACGTGACCGACCGCTGGCTCAATGCGGCCCCGCATCCGGAAAGGTTAATCGTTACTCTGCAAAATTCGCCATCACGCCTTGAGAGGCATGCGTTGGTCGCGCATTTCGACATTGTTCTTGCCAGCGGATGACAAGCGTTTCAGGTGGCTCCAAGCCCGATTTGGGTCGTTCGCCACCGGCGCTGACGCGTCGGGCAAAACACCCCCGTCAAGGCCTCCGCGCAAAAATATTTCGCTTTTCCGAATTTCGGATTTGTGGCATACGCCCGTCATCCTGGCCCTGCCAAAGGGGCGTTCGCGACCGTCACGACATGCGGGCCGGGTGGCGGTGGACGCGGCAGCGACGGCGCGGGCGGCGTGACGACAGGGCGGGCAACCGTGAGTCCTCGCGCGACGCGTACGACACGGCGCTGGAGAGCGGGCTTGTCGGTCATCGGGGGTGAGCACACGCAAGCCCTCGATGATTTCGGCCGGAGCGTCCGCGGACGGAGAAGTCGTGTGGTCCTGACGCCCGGGGTCTGTGCGTCAAGCCTCGCGGTGATGTGCCGGCCCGACCGGGCGCGCGCATCAGCGATCGGCCAGGCGACGGGGGCAATAGTGCATCGCTCCCCGGGGAGAGCACGAAGGACACCGTTAAAACCATCCGCGCAGGGAAGGCCGGGCGATCGGCCACCCTATCGGTCCACCCCGTGTGCATTCCTGTAGCGCACGGACCAACGGGTGCCGCCGGCGCCCGGCCTTCCCTGCGCCCTTTGGCCTCCAGTTGGGCGATGAACGGCAGCAAGGTTCGGGCAGAATCTGCCGCGGGAACGCGCAAGCGTGCGCCCTCCCCGGCGCGACCGGCCAACGCTGTACACACGGTCGCACCGCTTTTCGCCCGCGCCTCGAGCTGGTAGAATGGCGATATTGTTTGGGGAATTTTGATGCGCGCGAGGATTTTCAATCGCGTCCCGGGGCTGGCGATGCTGGTCGCAGCCCTGCTCGTCGTCGCAACGCACCCGGCATCGGCCGAGAAGCGCGTCGCGCTCGTGGTCGGCAACTCCGCCTACAAGAACATCACGCCGCTCGACAATCCATCCAAGGACGCGAGCCTGATGGCGGACACGCTTGGCCTGCTCGGCTTTACGCTGGTCGGAGGCCGCGCCCAACTCGATCTTGACAAGGGCGCGATGGATCTGGCGGTGCAGAGCTTTGGCCGGCAGGTGCAGGGCGCCGACGTCGCGCTGTTCTATTATGCCGGCCACGGCGTGCAGGTCTCGGGCGCCAACTATCTCGTGCCGGTCGGCGCCAATCCGACCCGCGAGGCCGACGTCGACTTCCAGATGACCGATGTCAACCTCGTGCTGCGCCAGATGCAGGGATCGGGCACGCGCCTCAACCTCGTGATCCTGGACGCCTGCCGCAACAACCCCTTCGGCTCACGCGGCCTGCGCGCCTCCGATGGCGGCCTCGCGCAGATGCGCGCGCCCGAGGGCACGCTGATCTCCTACGCAACCCAACCCGGCAACGTCGCCCAGGACGGCAGCGACGGCCACAGCCCCTACACCAAGGCCTTGGCCGCGACGGTCCGGACCGCGGGCCTCGACGTGTTCCAGACCTTCAACCAGGTCGGCCTCGCGGTGAAGCGCGCCACGTCCGGCGCGCAGCAGCCCTGGGTGTCGTCCTCGCCGATCGACGGCACCTTCTATTTCGTCGCCCCCACGCAAACCGCGCCGCCGCAGGTCGCAGCGATGCAGCCCGATCCGCTGCCGGCGGATCGGCTGCGCGCCGATCCGGACCGCGTCCCCTTGCGCGATGCCGCCCTGCTGAGCGAACTCAGCGAGCGGCTCTACGAGCTCAATTTCGATCCTGACAGCCCTGATGGACTGACCCGCGCGATCACGAAACTCCAGCAGCGGATTTCCATGGCGCCGACGGGCGAAGCCACCGAAGGCCTGCTGTTGCGGATGCGCAAGATGGAGGACCTGAAGCCATGGGGCTCGATCGTCTACGGCCCCGACGGCAGCAAATGGGGCATCTCCTGGAACCACGCCTCGCGGCGCGCGGCGGTGGCGGATGCGCGCGGCAATTGCGCCGGCGCCAAATGTCCGATCGAGCTGTCTTTCTATGGCAACCGCTGCGGCGCGTTCGCGATCTCCGACAAATCCTGGTCGCTGGTCCAGCGCGACAGCGTGCAGCGCGCGAAAGATGCCGCGCTTGACGAATGCGGCAAGGCTGGCAAAGCTTGCCGCATTATCGGTTCCGTCTGCGCCGACGGCTCCGGCCGCTGATACGATTTTTCATTTTGGATTTAGCCCATGCGCGCCGCCATTCCTGCGATTGCCCTGACCGTCTTCCTGTCCGCCGTCGGCGCTCCACCGTCCGCCGTTGCGCAGTCCGGCAGCGCCGGCGGCTCGATCGGCAATGAAGAGAAGTCGCTGTCCGGCTCGCGGTCGGATCGTTCCGCCGAGCCGGCGCCCTCGGCGCGCCGCAGCAAGCCCGCCGAGGAGCCGCGCAGCTCCTCGCGACGCGGTGGTGGAGGCGGTGGCGTGAGTTTCGACGGCGCCTGGATGGTCGTCAGCGTCGGCTGCGGCGGCACCACGTCCGGCGCGGTCGTGGTCTCCTCGGGCAAGGTCATAGGCCAAGGCGTCACGGGTACCGTCAGCGCGAGCGGCGCGGTCAGCACGTTCGGTCAAGGCGATGGCGTGACCTTTACCGGCTCGGGCCGCCTCGCTGCCCGCAGCGGCTCCGGTTCCTTCCGCCGCTCGGACGGCTGCGGCGGAACCTGGACTTCGACCAAGCAATAGCAGCGAAAAAGTCTGGTTTCGCGGGGGAACGAACGCCGCGCAAGCCCGATTCAGGCCACATCCTCTCCGGATTTGCGGCTCATTGCCACCCAAGTCTTTGACGACAAAGGGAAGGTAACGAGTTGCGTCATGCGTAATCGGGAGACCAGGATGGGCAACCGCACCGCAAAATTCTTATCTGCCCTCGTAGGCAGCATCATTGCCGGCGCGCCACTTGCCGCCGTGTCGCAGAATGCATCGACGCCACCGAGCACGGCAAATGCCGCGAGCGACTGCCTTGGCTCGCCAAAGGGCGCCGCGCCGCAGGGCCAGCATTGGCATTATCGCCTCGAGCGCGCGACCAAGCGGCAGTGCTGGTATCTGCGCGCCGAAGGCGGCAAGGCCACCCAAACCGCACAGACTGCGCCCGATACGCCTGCAGCGGATTCAGCCGTGCCGCAGCAGCACTCGGTCGAGGACGCGCGCGCCGAATATCTGACGCCGCAGAGCATCGCCGCCGTGAAGACGCCTGCACAGGCGGGACCGGCGCCGACGCCGCAAGCTGCGAACCCCTCCGCTGACGCCAACGCACAGCAGCCCGCCGTCGCCGGGCGCTGGCCCGACGCCTCCACGGCGTCCGCCGCGCCCACAGAGCAGCCGTCGCCTGCACCTGTCGCGGCCGCCGCGCAGCCGACCGCGAAGCCGGCGAAGTCCCCTGCTCCGATGGCTCTGGCCGGGGCAGACAGCACCTCCGACAAGCAGACCGGCTCGCTCCAGATGCTGCTGCTCGTGATCGGCGGCGCGCTGGCGCTTGCCGGCATCCTCGCCAGCGTCATCTACCGCTTCGCCGGTGGACGCATGCGCGTCCAGGCCGACCAGCGCCGCGTCAACTGGGACAATTTTGAGCCGCACGATCACGACGATGGCCGTGCACCCTGGCTCAACGCTGCGCCCGCCGGCGCGCCGCACGCTCGGCAGCCCCGCCCGGTGGATTTCGATGCCCTGCGTCCGCAGTCAACCCAGCTCAAGACCGCGCAGCTCGCCGCGATCGATCGCGAGATCGATGTGATCGACGAGCTCGCCCCGCAAGCGCAAGACCAAGTCCACGTCGAGGCCGCAGAGCTCGACGAGGCCGATATCTTCAACGGAGAATTCCAGATCGAGGCCGCACCGCAGCTCGCGGCCAACGACGTGAATGACGAAGAGCCGGCCGGCCATGACGACGCGGGAGTCGAGAACGCCATCGACATCGACGTGATCACGACGATGCTGGAACGGTTGGCGAAGGACGGGCCGCGGCTGACGCAGCCTACTAGCCTTGAAGTTGACCTTGCAGACCTCGCACGAAGCCCACGAGGCCGGTCTGCCGCTCGCGCTTGAGGCGTTCGGCCTTCAGGATCGACTGCACCTCGGCGAAGGCCTCGTCAACGTCGTGGTTGATGACGATGTAGTCGTACTCGGCCCAGTGGCTCATCTCGTGGCTGGCGCGGCTCATGCGCTTGCGGATCACCTCGTCGGAATCCTGCGCGCGCGAATGCAGCCGCTTCTCGAGATCGGCAGCCGAGGGCGGCAGGATGAACACGCTGACGACGTCGGCGCGCGCCTTCTCTCGGAGCTGCTGCGTGCCCTGCCAGTCGATGTCGAACAGCACGTCCTGCCCGGCTGACAGCGCCGCCTCGACCGGCGCACGCGGCGTGCCGTAACTGTTGTCGAACACGGTCGCCCATTCCAGCAGCTGGTCGGCTTTCACCATCGCGCCGAAGGTAGCCTTGTCGACGAACGAATAATCCCTGCCGTCGACCTCGCCCGGCCGCATCGCCCGCGTGGTCGCCGACACCGACATTCGAAGGCCGGGCATACGGTCGATCAACATGCGCGACAGCGTCGTCTTGCCCGCGCCCGACGGCGAGGACAGCACGAACATCAATCCGCGCCGCTCGACACCATCAGTTCCGTGACCGCCAATCGTCATCGATCACTCCAGATTCTGGACCTGTTCGCGGAACTGCTCGACCACGTTCTTCATGGCGAGCCCCGTATTGGTCAGCTCGATGTCGTTCGACTTCGAGCAGCAGGTGTTGACTTCGCGGTGAAACTCCTGCGCCAGGAAGTCGAGCTTGCGCCCGACCGGGCCGCCCTTGCCGATCAGCTCGCGCGCCTGCGCGATGTGCGAGGCGATCCGATCGAGCTCCTCGCGGATGTCGGCCCTGGTCGCAATCAGGATCGCTTCCTGCATCAGGCGGTCGGAATCAAAACGGTCGGAGGTGTCGAGGAGGCTCGCGATCTGCTCGGCGAGCCTGGCCTTGACCGCCTCGGGCTTGCGACCGGGCGCGGCCTCCGCCTTCTTCGCCAGCTGCTCGACCTCGTCGACGCGCTGGATCAGGATCTGCCCGAGCGAGGTCCCCTCACGCTTGCGCATCTCGACGAGTTCGGCGAGCGCCTTGTCGAAGGCATCCGCGGCGGCGGCGCGCGCGGCCTTGTCCTCCTCCTCGTCGCCCTCGGGCTCGGCGACCTCAATGACCCCCTTGATGGCCAAAAGCCCGTCGACGCTCGGCGCGACCGCATCGACCTTGCCGGCGATCACGGCGGCGGCCTTGAGGACGGCGTTGAGCACGTCCTCGTTGACGCGGACGCTGGTGGCTGCATTGGCCCGCTTGACGGTCAGATTGGCGTAGACGGTGCCTCGTGAGAGCAGCTCGGCGGCGCGCTTCTTGGCATGAGCCTCAAGCTCGTCGAACCCCTGCGGCAGCCGCACCCGCAAGTCAAAGCCCTTGGCATTGACCGACTTCAATTCCCATTCGAACGTATACGGCCCACTCGCGCCGTGGCTTCGGGCAAAGCCGGTCATGGACGACAACGCCATCAGGTCAATTTCTCCAGAAGCACGGGATTCGCGCGGCCATCAAGCCACGCGAATCTTAAGACTATTTTGCAGGAAAATGTAATCCGCAAAGTCCCGCGGGGCAGGTCTACGCGCAGGCCTAGCGCTGCACCACCGGGGGCGAGGCCTGCACCGCGCCTTGTCGGGCCGGCGGCGGACCCGCGGGGCGAGCGGCCGGCGGCTTCTTCTGCTGGTTGGGGCGTGCCGGCGTCGTCGCCGTCGGCGTATCGGCGGCGCCGGGCGCGGCGCCGGCCGGCGGCTGCGCGTCCTCGGCCGGCTCGACCGTGTCGTTCTGGATCTGCTTTTCCATGGCGCGCAGCTTGGCGACGTTCTTCTGGTGCGCGTCGTAGGTCTCGGTAAAGGAATGCCCGCCGGTACCATCCGCGACGAAATAGAGGTCGCGGGTACGGGCCGGGTTGGCGGCAGCCTCGAGCGAGGCGCGGCCGGGGTTGGAGATCGGGCCCGGCGGCAGGCCCTCGATGACATAGGTGTTGTAGGGCGAAGGCTGCGTGATCTCGCTGCGCTTGATCGGACGGCCGAGCGTGCCCTTGCCGCCGACGAGGCCATAGATGATCGTCGGATCGGACTGCAGCTTGATCCTCTGCTTCAGGCGATTGACGAACACCGCGGCGACACGGCTGCGCTCGTCAGGCTTGCCGGTCTCTTTCTCGACGATCGAGGCCAGCGTCACCAGTTGCTCCGGACTCTTGACCGGAATGTCCTGATTGCGGCGCTCCCAGATCTCGGTCAGCACGCGCTTGTGCGCCTGCTGCATGCGCTGGATCACCTGATCCCGCGGGGTGCCGCGCGGGAACTTGTAGGTCTCGGGCAGCAGCGTGCCTTCGCGCGGCAGCTCACGCACGCTGCCGGTGAAGATGTCGTTGTCGGACAGGCGCGCCACGATCTGCTCGGAGGTGAGGCCCTCCGGAATCGTCACGGCATGCTGCACCACCTTGCCCTCCACGATTGTGGCAATGACGTCGCGCAAGGACGCGTTCTTCTGGAACGAGTATTCACCGGGCTTGAGGTCCGAGCTCGCCTTCAACGCAGCGACGCTGGCAATGAACGCCCACGGATTGACGTCGGTCACGCCTTCCCGGTTCAGCGTCTCGGCGATGTCGCGCTTGCCGGCGCGCTGCGGGATATTGACGATCTTGTCTTCCTTCAGCGGTCCCGGCGCCTCGAGCACCTGCCGGCCGTAATAGTACACGCCGCCCGCACCGATCATTGCAATCAGCAGCAGGGTGATGATGGCGTTGCCGACGATCACGAACGGATTGCGCGCGCGGTCCGATCGCTTCGGCGGCGGCGGGACCTGCTCGGGCTCGAGCGCTGCCCGCGGGCTCCGGGGCGAAATGGGCGGCCTTTCACTCATCGAAGCAACCTGAATCCTGCCGGTTCAAATGCGACCCGACAATCGCTTGTCTGGCCAAGTACACGCGCCCACTTGTATGACTATCGCCGAATACGGCAAAACGGTGGATTCGTCGCAAACACAAACTATTGGACCGGACGCCGGAAGATCACCGACGCGTTGGTACCGCCAAAACCGAAAGAATTCGACAACGCGACGTTGACCTCGCGCTTCTTCGCCTTGTGCGGCACGAGATCGATCGCAGTCTCGACCGATGGATTGTCCAAGTTGATGGTCGGTGGCACGACATTATCGCGAATCGCGAGAATGGTGAAGATCGCCTCGATCGCGCCAGCCGCACCCAGAAGGTGACCGGTCGACGATTTGGTCGAGGACATCGCGACCTTGGAAGCGGCATTGCCGAGCAGACGTTCGACCGCACCGAGCTCGATCTCGTCACCGAGCGGTGTCGAGGTGCCGTGCGCATTGATGTAGTCGAGATCGGACGCGGTGAGGCCGGCGCGCTTGAGCGCTGCCGCCATGCTGCGGAAGCCACCGTCGCCGTCGGGTGACGGCGAGGTGATGTGGTAGGCATCGCCCGAGAGACCGTAGCCGATCACCTCGGCATAGATCTTCGCGCCGCGGCGCTCGGCGTGTTCGAGCTCTTCCAGGACCAGAACGCCGGCGCCCTCGCCCATCACGAAGCCGTCCCGGTCCTTGTCGTAGGGACGCGAGGCCTTCTCAGGCGTTTCGTTGAAGGCTGTCGAGAGTGCACGCGCGGCGTTGAAGCCGGCAATGCCGATGCGGCCGATCGGCGATTCCGCGCCGCCCGCAACCATGACGTCGGCATCGCCGAGCGCGATCAGGCGGGCGGCATCGCCGACCGCGTGAGCGCCGGTCGAGCAGGCCGTGACCACCGAATGGTTCGGCCCCTTCAGCCCATGCTTGATCGAGACATAACCGGAGGCGAGATTGATCAGGCGGCCCGGAATGAAGAACGGCGAGACCCGGCGCGGCCCGCGTTCCTTCAGCAGGACCGCAGTCTCGGCGATACCGTTGAGGCCGCCGATGCCGGATCCAATCATGGTGCCGGTGGCGCATTTATCCTCTTCGGTCTCGGGATGCCAGTTGGCATCGTCGAGCGCCTGGCCGGCTGCGGCCATGCCGAAGATGATGAAGTCATCGACCTTGCGCTGGTCCTTCGGCTCCATCCAGATGTCGGGATTGAAAGTGTCGTTGGTGCCGTCGCCGCGCACGACCGTGCAGCCGATCTTGGTCTGAAGATCGGAGACATCGAAGCTCTCGATTTTGCGTGCGCCGCTTTCGCCGTCGAGGATGCGCTTCCAGGTCGGCTCGACTCCGCAGCCGAGTGGCGAAACCATGCCAAGACCCGTAACGACAACCCGCCTCATGTCCGAAAACTCCGCATCGAAAGATTCACGGCCAATAACAAGAAACCGGCTGACCGCTGTTGGGCGGTCCGTCCGGTTTCAATGTTGTCCCCGCGAAAATGAAGAGCGTTAGCTCTTCGCGTTCTTCTCGAGAAACTTGGTGGCGTCGCCGACGGTGAGAATCGTTTCCGCGGCATCGTCCGGAATCTCGCAGCCGAATTCCTCTTCGAACGCCATCACCAGCTCGACGGTGTCCAGACTGTCGGCGCCGAGGTCGTCGATGAAGCTCGCAGCGTCGACAACCTTCTCGGGTTCAACACCAAGGTGTTCGACCACGATCTTCTTAACCCGCTCGCCAATCTCACTCATTGCATAACCTCGTGTTGTTCCCTGTAGACCCGACCCCCCGGGACGATACGAGCCGTCGTGGTCGTTGACTGCCTTCGCTTACGAACTTTGATCTGGCCCCATCCTAACCGATGCAGGCCCGGCGAATGACGGCCAAGGCTCCGCATCGCCAATATACAGGGTTTCAAAAACCTGCAATGGCGTTCTTTGCCCATCCGTTGAAGGTCCGGTTATCATACTTCAATTGCGTTGACTACAAGCCTCATTTCGCTCCGGAAACGGCCGTTTGCCGCATTCGGCTGCCCAAGGGGCGGTGCGGCATGAGGCGTCAGATCATGGCCATGCCGCCGTTGACGTGGATGGTTTGGCCGGTGACATAGGCCGCTTCGTTCGAACTCAGGTAGACGGCGGCCGCCGCGATGTCCTCTGGCGTCCCCAGGCGATTGGCCGGAACCTTGGTCAGAATCGTTTCGCGCTGCTTGTCGTTGAGCGCATCGGTCATCGGGGTCTTGATGAAGCCGGGAGCGATGCAGTTCGCGGTGACGCCGCGCTTGGCGTATTCGGCACCCAGCGTCTTGATCATCCCGATCAGGCCTGCCTTCGACGCAGTATAATTGCCCTGCCCCGGGTTGCCGGTGACGCCGACCACCGAAGTGATGGCGATGATGCGGCCGAAGCGCTTGCGCATCATCAATTTGGTTGCGGCGCGGGCAAGGCGGAAGGTCGAGGTCAAATTGATGTTGATGACCTCCTCCCAGTCCTCGTCACGGAGCTGCACGAAGAGATTGTCGCGCGTGATGCCGGCATTGGCGACGAGGATGTCGACCTGTCCCATCGCCGCCTCCGCAGCGGGCACCAGCGCTTCGACCTCCTCGACTTTGGAGAGATTGCAGGGCAGCACATGGGTGCGCTCGCCGAGCTTGCCTGCAAGCTCATCCAGCACTTCCTTGCGCGTCCCCGATATCGCGACGGTGGCGCCCTGCGCGTGCAGCGCCTGCGCGATCGCGCCGCCGATGCCGCCGGTTGCGCCGGTGACGAGCGCCTTTTTGCCAGTCAGATCGAACATCGATAACTCCTCCAAGGCACGATCCGGAAACGCGCGCAGCGGTTTTCCGAAAGGGTCGTGCGTCAACTGTAGAACTCGCGCGCGACGACGAATTATCGCGCTTCAGGCCTGCTTGGCAGCAGCCAATGCATCTTGGGCAGCAGCAATGTCGTTGGGACCACCGACCGCAACGCCGACGGCACCGTCTGCGATACGCTTGACCAGGCCCGTCAGCACCTTGCCGGCACCGATCTCAAAGAAACGGGTGACGCCCTGCCCCGCCATATAGGCAACCGACTCGCGCCACCGCACAGTGCCGGTGACCTGCTCGACCAGGCGCCGGCGGATCTCGTCGGGATCGGTGATCGCGCTCGCCAGCACATTCGACACCAGCGGGGCGGCCGGCGCCTTGATCGTGACCCCGGCCAGCGCCTCCGCCATTGCGTCGGCAGCCGGCTGCATCAGTTTGCAATGGAACGGTGCGGACACCGGCAGCAGCATTGCTCGCTTAGCGCCCTTGGTTTTGGCGATCTCGACGGCGCGATCGACCGCAGCCTTGTCGCCGGAGACGACCACTTGCCCGCCGCCATTGTCGTTGGCGGCTTGGCAGACCTCTCCCTGAGCGGCCTCCTCCGCCACCGCCACGGCGGCCTCGTAGTCGAGGCCGAGCAGAGCGGCCATCGCACCGACGCCGACCGGCACAGCTTTTTGCATTGCGAGACCGCGGATGCGAAGCAGCCGCGCCGTGTCGGAAATCGTCAGGCTGTCGGCCGCGGCCAGCGCCGAATATTCGCCGAGCGAGTGGCCGGCGACGAAGGCCGCATCCCGCCGCACGGAAAACCCGGCTTCGGCCTCCAGCACCCGCAGGGTGGCGATAGACACCGCCATCAGGGCCGGCTGGGCGTTTTGGGTGAGCTGGAGGGTTTCAGCCGGACCATCCCAGATGGTCGCCGTCAGCTTCTCCCCCAGCGCGGCATCGACCTCGTCGAACACGGCGCGCGCCACCGGAAAGGCATCGGCCAGGGCCTTGCCCATGCCGACCGCCTGGGAACCCTGCCCCGGAAATGTGAATGCTGCCGTCATCGGCGCTCCCTGCTTGTCGGGCGTGATCCCTGCGAGAACCGGCAGCCGATGACTCGCGGCCTTAGGCCATGGTTCCGGATCAAGCTCCAAAGGGGGCCGTAGACACTGTCCGGGGCCGGAATGTCAAGCCAAGATGGGAACTTCGATCAGCCTTCGACTGGCAGCCTTCAACCGGAGTGACGGGTTCCTAGAATCCGCCAGCCGTCTGGTTGGCATCGACCTCGGACCCCGCCTGCGCACGGCGCGCGCTGTTGACCAATTGCCCCGGCCGGTCATCGCGGTTCGGCTTCGCGGTCGCAAGCCGCAGCACGGCGGCGTAACTCGGTTGCACCTCCATCCGGCCCGCATGCCGGCTCTCACTCAGCAAGCGGTGCACCTTCGGCAGATTGTAGCAGGGCACGTAGAACAGGAGATGATGTTCGAGGTGGTAGTTCACGTAGTACGGCGCGATGAACAAGCGCTCGAGGAAATTGGCATAGGTGGTGCGGGTATTGCGCAGGGGATCGTTGCTGTCAGGTACGACCGCGTGCTCTGCGATGTTGCGGATGCGGGTGATGACCATCATCCAGGTCAGGAGCGGCAGCAGCCATAGCAGCGGATAGGCCCACCACACGCCGGCCGCCGTGAGCGCTGCGAACATCGCGCCATTGACCAGACATTGCGGGCCAAGCTTCTCCCACAAATGCGCCGCGCGCTGCCGCGATGGCCAGTCCTTCGGCCCGAGCGCGTTGAGCAATTGCGCCTTGCGCTGCTGGTAGCCGGTCTGCCCGGTGAGGTCGCGAATGAACTTGCGGCGATAGCTCAGCTTCGTGATCGGAAACGGCGCCGACAGCACGAGATCGGGATCGTCCTCCTGCTGGGTGCGCGCATGGTGCTGAAGGTGATAGCGCCGATAGCTGCGCGTCTCCGCAAACAAAGGATAGGCGCAGAACCACTGGCTTAGGGTCAGATTGGTCTTCTCGTCGGGGGACAGGCAGCCATGCGCGCCGTCATGCATGAGGATCGCGAGCCCGAGCTGGCGCGAGCCGATGATGGCAACGGCGAGCACATAAGTGATCGGATTGGGCCACCACGCGACCAAGGCGATTGCCGCGATGATGAGCGCCCAGGCGTGCGCGATCAGCGCGACGCCTTTCCAGGTCACGCGCCGGCGCACGTCGGCAAGTTGCTCGTCGGTCAGGAAATCGCGGGCACGCATGCGAAGCGCAGTCATGGCCTAATCCTCCTCATTCGAATTGCTCGATGCGTCGCGCGCGTCGACGAGGCGCAGCCGCGCAGTGTCATCAGAGGATTTCGCCTGTTCGCCCAGCACGCGCAGCATCTCGGCGCACAGCGCCTCGGGCGAACGGCCCATGGCGTAGCCCTCAAGGATGACGCCGATGGCGACGGCCCAGAACCGCCGCGAACTCTCGTCGGGCGCGCGCAGGGAGCGCCAGCCGTGCCGCGCGACCTGGCTCGCATAGGCCCGCGCACCTTCCCTGTGCAGGCGCTCGATGGTGCGCTCGACCAGCGGCGCGAGATCCTGGCGCCGCCGCGTCAGCGTCAGCGCCTCGGCGAAGAAGGCCACCGAATCGCTCGTCGTCACGGTCTCGGCCAGCGCGTGGGTATAATCCCGCGGCGCGCGCGCCTTCAGCGCCGCCTGCTCGGTCGCCCGCGCCAGATACAGCAGCTCGCGGCAGGCGCATTCGACGAACAGCGCCTCCTTGGTACGGAAATAATAGGTGATCTGGCTCGGGAACGCGTTCGCAGCGGCCGCGATGTCGGTGATCGCCGTACCCGACAGCCCCCGCTCCCGAAACAGCGGGCTCGCGGCATCAAGCAGCAGCGAGCGCATTTTGCGGCCGGCCGACCGCGTGGCGCGGGCGGCGTGTTTGGGATCGCCTGCCTCCTTGAGGGGCTCGTGGGCCGGCTTTTCTGCCATTGGAGTTCGCTCCGCTTGATTTATTTGTATGATATACAAACAAATAAATCAAGCCGGTATGATGGTCGGCGGCGGATCCGGCCGCCCGCATTGCGATCCCCGCGCCGAAACGGCGCCTGCAACCTTGCCAAGTCAGCCGAAATCCGTATAAGGCGCCCATCCGCAGACCCCGGCCGGGAGCTGAACGGACGGTCTCAGCAAATCATTCGTGATTTTGGTGTGGCAGGGCCAGTCGGCCCGTCGTCCCGTGTTTCCGCCTTCTGAGCTTAATCCCAGAGTCCTTTCCGAAGGCCTCTTAAGGGCTTGACGCCGGGCGATGCGCCAACATGAGGAAAGGACTTCCATGGCTCTCTATGAGCATGTTTTTCTCGCGCGCCAAGACGCGAGCACGCAGCAGGTCGAAGAGCTGACTGCGCAGATGACCGGCATCGTCGAAGGTCTCGGCGGCAAGGTCACCAAGACCGAGAATTGGGGCGTACGCTCCCTCACCTACCGCATGAACAAGAACCGCAAGGCGCATTTCGTGCTGCTCAACATCGACGCGCCGTCCGCGGCGATCGCCGAGATCGAGCGCCAGGAGCGCATCAGCGAAGACGTGATCCGCTATCTCAGCGTCCGCGTCGAGGAGCTCGAGGAAGGCCCGTCCGCGATGATGCGCAAGGCCGACCGTGACCGCGAGCGTGACGACCGTGGCGGCGGCTTCCGTGGCGATCGCGAAGGCGGTGGCTTCCGTGGCGACCGCGAGGGTGGTTTCCGTGGTGGCGATCGTGAAGGCGGCGGCTTCCGCGGTGACCGCGGTCCGCGCCGTCCGCGTGAAGACGCTGAAACCACCACCACCACCACGACGGATGGGGAGTAAGAACAATGGCTGAAGCTGGTGCACGCCGCCCGTTTTTCCGTCGCCGCAAGAGCTGCCCGTTCACGGGCGCGAATGCTCCGAAGATCGACTACAAGGACTCCAAGCTGCTGATGCGTTACGTCTCCGAGCGCGGCAAGATCGTGCCGAGCCGCATCACCGCGGTGTCCGCGAAGAAGCAGCGTGAGCTTGCCCGCGCCATCAAGCGCGCGCGGTTCCTGGGCCTGCTGCCCTACGTCATTCGCTAAGACGAATACGGCCGGCGGCGACACGCCGCCGGCCGTACGACCTAGTTTCTCATAAGGCTTCCGGGTCGTCCGGTCGCCGATGGTTGGGGCGAGATGCCTCTAACCGCTCGAAGGGAGCGGGACAGCTGATGATGGCCTTTGGACTGATAGCCCTGATCGCCGGCGCTGCGTCGGCCCTGATGTTCGCCTCGATCATTTCGGGCGCGCTGATCTCGCTCGTCCTGTTCTATCTCGCACCGCTGCCGCTGATGGTCGCTTCGATCGGCTGGGGACCGCTTTGCGCGAGCCTCGGCGGCATCGCCGCCGCGCTTGGCCTCGGCGCCCTGTTCGGCCTGCCCTATTGCATCGCCTTCGCCCTCACCGTCGCATTGCCGGCCTGGTGGCTCGGCCATCTCGTCCTGCTCAGCCGGCCGGTCGGAGCCGCCGCGCCGGAGCCCGCCGCCGAGCCGCCCACCGAGCCTGCGCTGGAGTGGTATCCGGTCGGCCGTATCCTGCTGTGGATCGCGGGCTTCGCCACACTGACCACGATCGCCGCGCTGCTCACGATCGGCACCGACGCGGAGACCATCACCGGCACGCTGCGCCGTGGCTTGATGCGCCTCCTCCGCGCCGCCGACCCGCAGAGCTCCGGCGAGACCGACCAATTCGTCGGCGCACTGGTGCGTATCTTGCCGGCGGGTGCCACCATCGTTGCGATGATGACGCTGACCCTCAACCTCTGGCTCAGCACCAAGGTGACGGCGACGTCGGGCCGGTTGCGGCGCCCCTGGCCGGACCTGATGACCGCGGAGCTGCCGCCGATGACGCTCGTGGCGCTCTGCGTCGCGCTCGCCTTCTGCTTCACCGGCGGACTGCTTGCGATCGCGGCGCAAATCGCGACGGCTGCGCTGATGATGGGGTACGCGCTGACCGGCTTTGCCGTGCTGCATACGCTGACGCTGGCGCTGAAGAGCCGCACCTTCTGGCTCGGCTCGACCTACGCCGTCGTCGTCGTGTTCGGATGGCCCGTCATCGCGATGGTGATCCTCGGCCTCGCCGATGCCGTGTTCGGCCTCCGCGAACGCTTCCTTCGCACGCGCCAGCCACCGCCGCTGCCGACCTCTTGAGTTCAAGTCCGAAAGTTCAAGTTCGAAATTCCACCTCACTCAACACATCAAAGGAGAACGAATATGGAAGTCATTTTGCTGGAACGCGTCAACAAGCTCGGTCACATGGGCGAAGTCGTGAAGGTTCGCGACGGCTATGCCCGCAATTTCCTGCTCAAGCGCGGCAAGGCGCTGCGCGCCACCGCCGACAACCGTGCCAAGTACGACGGCATGAAGGCCGAGCTCGAGGCTCGCAACCTTGAGTCCAAGGGCGAGGCGTCCAAGGTCGCCGAGAAGATCCAGGGCAAGAACATCATCGTGATCCGTCAAGCTTCGGAAGCCGGTCAACTGTTCGGCTCGGTCAACGTGCGCGACATCGTCGTGGCGTTCGAAGCCGACGGCGTTTCGCTGTCCCGCCCGCAGGTTCAGCTCGATGCGCCGATCAAGACCATCGGCAAGCACACCATCACGGTCGCCATCCACCCCGAGGTCGAGGTCGAGATCAGTGTCACCGTGGCGCGCAGCCAGGACGAGGCCGAGCGCATCAACCGCGGCGAGGACATCTCGAGCCGGAACGAAGACCGGGATGCTGCGGCCGAAGCGATCGCAGCCGCCGGCGAGTTCTTCGACCCGGAAGCCCTGCAGGACGACGCCGAGCCGGCGCCGGCCGCGGAAGAGACCGAGAAGTAAGCCTCGCGTTCGCGCAGGCTTTCGAAGCCCGGTCGCCTCAGGCGGCCGGGTTTTTCGTTGTGGCGGCACAATCCTTGCTCAGCATCGCGATCGACGCGAGCGCCGTCGCCGTATGGTCTCGACCCCGGCGCTGACGCAGAAAACGCCGGCTGCGGCGACGGAGACCTGACGGCCCGACTTGATCACCCTCGCCCGGCAGATCCGCTTCTCGCCGACCGCGGGCGACAACAGATTGAGCTTGTAGCCGAAACGACGAAGGCCGCGCGAGAGCGCGGCCTTCGCATGTCTAAAAATGTGGTCGCCTATCGCGAAATCGGCGGCGTCGGCGGACCGGACGATTCGGCTGGCGCCGGTGGAGTCGCAGCGGTCGCGGGCGGCGCCGGTTCCTGCGACTTCGCTGGCGGTTCGGCGCTCGCGGCGGGCTTGGGAGCAGCCTCTTCCGCCGCCTTGGGCGCAGCTGGCTCGGGGGGCTTCGCGGCGGACGGTGCGGCCGGCATCACCTGCGGCACCGGATCGGGCCGCAACGCCGGAGCTTCGCTGCCGCGCGGCTCCACCTTGGCGCTTTCCGGCTTGGCCTCGGCGGGCTTGTCGGACGGCTTGCTGCCTTCGGGTTTGCTGCCTTCGGATTTAGCTTCGCCGGAATCCACCTTCGCAGTCTCGGGCTTTGTCTCAGGCTTGGACTCGACCTTCGGCTCGCTCTTCTTGTCGTCTGCCGTCGGCGCCGCGGCATCGACCTTCGGCGCCTCATCACTTCCCGGCTTGCCGCGCTTGCCGAGACGCTTGGCCTTGCGCCCTTCGGGGACAGCCTGGCCCTCGGGCTTCGCACCTTCCTTCGTTCCTTCTTCGGCCGGCCGCGCGGCGCGCTTCTGACGCGCGCCCTCGGCCGCGGGAGCGGCACCCTCGCCTTCCGGCTTGGCGGACTCCTGGGAACGTTGCCGGCGGCCCTGATGTTCAGGAGACTGCGCGGGATTGGTATTGGCTTCCTTGTCCTTATCCTTGGCGCCGTCCTTCTTGTCCTTGCCGTCCTTATGGCCGTCCTTCGCCTGGAAGCGGGTGTCGGTGGCCCCGTTGGAGACGAGGTAGGAGGCAAGCACGCCGGCCATGTCGGGGCTGGTCGTGTAATGCTGGCGCAGGAAGCCCGGCAAGGAGCCCGGCGCCACTGTTTTCAAAAGGCCGCGCGGGCTCTTGTGACATGCATTACAGGTCTGCGCGAAAAGCTGGGATGGGGCCTTGCCGGCCTCGAGGTTCGTCGCCTGCGCGAAAACGGTATCGGTCGCGCCGAAGCCGATCAGAAGCAAGATCGTCGCGAGGCTGAGCGCTCGGCTCGACATTCCCATCATCTCCATTGAATTCCGAGAGGTGCAGCCGGCAGGCGGCGCCGCGGCGGGTCACCTTTTATCCGATTGAGCCGCGAATGGAAGCAGGCACCGCGCGCAAGGATGTGATTAAGCGGTTTTGGAATATCCGCTTTGAGCACAGCGCAATAGCGGGCCCGGGACACCTCCCTAGATCTAGATGCAAGCGCATAGGAACCGCTGAGATGCCCGGGCGTAGGGTGTGAAAGGCCGGGTTAGTCGCATCTCTTCGGGTTCGCTCGAGAGGATGGGTGCCGATGGACCGATTGTTGCGTCAATTCCTGTCTCAATTCATCCGCCGCGGGTCGATGACGGTGACCACGGCGAAGGGCTCGAAGTTCACCGTCGGCGACGGCTCGGGCGAACCGGTCGCAGTCCGCTTCGTCACCGGGGACGCAGAGCGGAAGATCCTCGTCAATCCCGAGCTCGGGCTTGGCGAGGCCTATATGGACGGCGAGTTCATTGTCGAGCATGGCACCATAGCTGATGCTCTCGCGATCCTGCTCGGTCAACCCGACCTGTTGCCGCACTGGGCAAAACCCTGGTGGCACCTGCGCTATCTGGTGCGGCACCTGAAGCAGTTCAATCCGCGCCCGCGATCCCGCCGCAACGTCGCACATCATTACGATCTCGATGCGAGGCTCTATTCGCTCTTCCTCGACGCCGACAAGCAATATAGCTGCGCCTATTTCGAGACGCCGGAGAGCACGCTCGACGATGCACAGCTTGCCAAGAAACGGCACGTCGCCGCAAAGCTGCTCGTCAAGAGCGGCCAGCGCGTCCTCGACATCGGTTCGGGCTGGGGCGGACTTGGGCTCTATCTCGCCGAGATCGCAGGTGCTGACGTCACCGGCATAACGTTGTCGACCGAGCAGTTGCAGATCGCCAATGCGCGCGCAGCCGAAAAGGGCCTGACCAGATCGGCCAAATTCCTGCTTCAGGACTATCGCGACATCGCCGGTCCGTTCGACCGCATCGTCTCAGTCGGCATGCTGGAGCATGTCGGCGCCCGCTTCTACGACACCTACTTCCGGCGCTGCGCCGAGCTGCTGGATAAGGACGGCGTCATGTTGCTGCACTCGATCGGCCGTTCGCAGGGCCCGGACTCCACCAATCCCTGGATCGCCAAATACATCTTTCCCGGCGGCTACATCCCCGCCCTCTCGGAGGTGCTGCCGGCGATCGAGCGGGCGGGCTTGCTGGTCTGCGACATCGAGATTTTGCGCCTTCATTACGCCGAAACCCTGAAGGCATGGCGCGAGCGCTTCATGGCGCGACGCGAAGAAGCCGTGCAGCTGTATGACGAGCGCTTCGCGCTGATGTGGGAATTTTACCTAGCAGCCAGCGAGATGACGTTCCGCAAGCAGCATATGATGAACTTCCAGATTCAACTCACCCGCCGTCAGGGCGTCGTGCCGATGACGCGCAACTACATCGCGCGTGAAGAAGCCCGACTGCGGGCCGTCGAAGCCGGCGCCACGCCGAGGCTGAAGCTGGCTGGTGAATGAGTCCTAGTGGCGCAGGGTCGAAACCGGAGTAGACGGGGAAGAGGCCGTTAAGGCCAATTGCATCCGCAGCGCTTTCAGGATTTCAGGGGCGACCGGTTCCCGACGCACTTCCGGCCGCTCAGCGTGCTCCATGGCCGCGATCAGCCCCGACAGCCAAAGTCGGCTGCCTGCTTCGCTTCGCCAATTCCGGGGCTGCCGTTCTGGCCGCATCGCTTGCCTCGTTCCCTGGTGGCAGATCAGGAGACAACCCCCCGCCCGCTAACCTGTTCCGGCTGTACCCCCGAAAGAACCCGGGGAGATGTGATCTGCTTCACATAAGTCTCGTCGGCCCTGGGTTAGACCGTCGCCATGAGCAACAAGACCAAAGCCTCATTCGACGTGCAGGACGACCTCCGCACCGATTACGCCCTGATCGCTACCGGCGTCGGGGCGGCCCTGGTTGCACTGGTCTACCTCCTGCTGGTCTGAACCGAGCCAAAAGCGCCTGGCCGTGGGTCATTCGCGCGCGTCTCGATGTGTCTGCCCGGCACCCCATCAGGTTCACTTCATCCGGCGTTTTCCGTGGCGCGGTAGCGGCCGCTTCCAGGCCGCGACCTGGTTCCACGAAAATCCGTCAAGCGCGGCGCGTGCTGCGGCGGTCAATCATCCACCATTTTAATGATCGGTTGATAGCGGCGAGCTTTTGCTTCCGCTTTGGGCTGAGGCGGCGCTTTATCCCGGCCCCGCATCCGCCCCAGAAAATTGCTATCGCTCGACCATGGCCCTGACTGATTCGAACGTTCTCAAACTCGCGCCCGAAGCCGGAACCCCCGCCTATCGGAGCGCGCCGCATAACATCGAGGCGGAACAGAGCCTTCTGGGCGCGATCCTGGTCAACAACGACGCGTTTTACCGCGTCTCCGATTTTCTGGAGCCGAAGCATTATTTCGAGCCGCTGCACCAGACCATCTTCGAGACCGCCAGCAGCCTGATCCGGATGGGCAAGATCGCGACGCCCGTCACCCTGAAGACCTTCCTGCCCGCCGACACCGACATCGGCGGCATGACCATCGGGCAATATCTGGCGCGCCTCGCCGCCGAAGCAACCACCATCATCAATGCGCAGGATTATGGGCGCACCATCTACGATCTGGCATTGCGACGCGACCTGATCGGCATCGGCGAGGACATGGTCAATGTCGCCTATGACGCCCCGGTCGACTTCGCGCCGCGGGCGCAGATCGAGGACGCCGAGCGCCGCCTCTACGAACTCGCCGAATCCGGCCGCTATGACGGAGGCTTCCAGAAATTTTCGCAGGCGCTGACGCTTGCGGTCGATCTGGCCGCGAAAGCGTTCCAGCGCGACGGAAAGCTGTCGGGCATCTCCACGGGCCTGCGCGACCTCGACACCAAAATGGGCGGGTTGCAGCACTCCGACCTCATCATCGTCGCCGGCCGCCCCGGCATGGGCAAGACGTCGCTGGCGACCAACATCGCCTACAACGTCGCCCGGGCCTACGTTCCAGAACTCCAGGCCGACGGCACCATGAAGGCCGCCCATGGCGGCGTCATCGGCTTCTTCTCCTGCGAAATGTCGGCCGACCAGCTCGCCACGCGTATCGTGGCCGAGCGCACCGGCATTCCCTCCTCGTCGATCCGCCGCGGCGGCATCTCGGAGGCCGATTTCGAGAAGATCCGCGAGGTCTCGATCGAGCTGCAGTCGCTGCCCTTCTATGTCGACGAGACCGGCGGTCTCTCGATTGCGCAGCTCATGGCGCGCGCCCGCCGGCTGAAGCGGCAGAAGGGCCTCGACCTCATCGTCATCGACTACATCCAGCTCTTGTCGGGTTCGGGCAAGCGCAGCGAAAACCGCGTGCAGGAAATCACCGAGATCACGACCAGTCTGAAGGCGCTCGCCAAGGAACTCAGCGTGCCCGTGATTGCGCTTTCGCAGCTCTCGCGCCAGGTCGAATCACGCGACGACAAGCGGCCACAGCTCTCGGATTTGCGCGAATCCGGCTCGATCGAGCAGGACGCCGACGTCGTGCTGTTCGTCTATCGCGAGGAATATTACCTCGGAAACAAGGAGCCGCGCCCGGGCACACCCGAGCACGAAAAATGGCGCCTGGACATGGATCTTGCGCACGGCAAGGCCGAAGTCATCATCGGCAAGCAGCGCCACGGCCCCACCGGCACCGTCGATCTGGCCTTCGAAGCGTCGGTCACCCGGTTCGGCGACCTTGCGCCGGACAGCCAGGTGCCGGACCGCGGCGGCGGCGACTACTGAGTTCCCTGGGTTGAACCTGACCGGCCTCTTGCGTAAAACGGCGCCATGACAATGGCGTCCGACCCGAAAATGATCCCGCAATCCGGCCTTCTCTCCGCGGAGGCCAATCAGGCTGCCGCGCTCGCGACCTTCGGCGGCGTGCTCACCGTCGATCTCGATGCCATCATCGCCAATTGGCGCAAGCTCGAGAAGACGGCGGTGCCGGCCGAATGCTCGGCGGTCATCAAGGCAGACGCCTATGGCTGCGGCGCCGAGCAAGTCGCGCGTGCCCTGAACAAGGCCGGCTGCAAGACCTTCTTCGTCGCCACCATCGGGGAAGCGCGCAAGGTGCGCGCGGCGGTGCCGGAGCCTGCGATCTACGTGCTCGGCGGCTATTTCCAGAACACCGGCGAGCACTACGCCCAGATCAACTGCCGCCCCGTGATCGGCGATCTCAACGAGCTCGCCGAATGGGACGTGTTCTGCCGCCGCACCGGCTGGACCGGTGGCGCCGCCATCCACATCGACACCGGCATGAACCGGCTCGGCCTGACGCTTGCGGAAGCGCAGGCTATCATCCCCCGCATCAACGCCGGCGATCACGGCATTACGCTGGTGATGAGCCATCTGGTTTCGGCCGAGCAGCTCAACAACCCGGTGAATGCCAAGCAACTCGCGGCCTTTCGCGGCATCGCCAGCGAATTCTCCGGCGTGCCGGCGGCGCTCGCCAATTCGTCCGGCGTCTTCCTCGGCGCGCCCTTCCAGTTCGACATGGTGCGGCCGGGCGCCGCGCTTTACGGCGTCAACCCGACGCCCGAGGCCGACAATCCGATGCAGCCGGTGGTCGATCTCAAGGCCCGCATCGTGCAGATCCGCAATGTCGAGCGCGGCGAGAGCGTCGGCTATGGCGGCACCTGGACGGCACGGCGGCCGACGAAACTCGCGATCATCGCGGTCGGTTATGCCGACGGCTATTTCCGCGCCGCAAGCTCCAATGACGGCACCCGCGGCGCCGAGGTCATCGTCGCCGGCAAGCGCTGTCCGGTCGCCGGCCGCGTCTCGATGGACCTGATCGCGATCGACATCACCGATCTGCCGCCGAACGCGGCGCGGCGCGGCCACATGGTCACGCTGCTCGGCGAGGGCATCACCGTCGACGAGCTCGCGCATCATTTCGGAACGATCGGCTACGAGGTGCTGACCAGCCTCGGCCGCCGCTACGCCCGCATCTACAAGGGCGGGAACGTGGTGGAGCCGCTGGCCAGGCCGGCTTCCGCGCAGGCGGTCGAGCAGCAGACGCCCGCTCCGCCATCGGTCGAACAGCCCACAAGCCCGCCGCCGCTGCCGGGCTGAGCGGCTTGCCGCCTACTTCTTTTTCCTGCTGTCCAGCGCCGTCTTGCAGGTTGCGCTGAGCTTGTCGCGCTTGCCGTTGAGGCAGGCAACGATGCCGCCGCCCGGCGCAATGCCGGCGCAGAATTTGTCGTAGTCGGCCTTGCACGCGCCGCGCGGATCGGATGATTGTGCCGAGGCAACCCCGGAGAACGCAACGGCGACGGCGATGACGGCAAAGCTCAACTTGGACATTGTTTCTCCGGTAACGGAAGGCAGGAGCCGGTAGCTCTACATGAAGATCGCGACATTCAACATCAACAACATCAATCGCCGCCTGCCCAATCTGTTGGCATGGATGCGAACGGCGAAGCCAGATGTCGTCGCACTTCAGGAGTTGAAGGCAAGTGATGGCGAATTTCCGGCGACCGCGATCGAAAAGGCCGGTTACGGCGCAGTGTGGTGTGGACAGAAGACCTGGAACGGCGTCGCCATCCTGGCCCGCAATGCCGAGCCCATTCTCACCCGCGATCGCTTGCCGGGAAAACCTGCCGATCACGAAGCCCGCTACATCGAGGCCGCGGTACGCGGTGTCATCGTCACCAGCATCTACCTGCCGAACGGCAATCCGCAGCCGGGACCGAAATTCGACTACAAGCTCGACTGGTTCGCGCGGCTCAAGCGCCATGCCAGAACCTTGCTCAAGCAGGGGCTGCCCGTGGTGCTCGCCGGCGACTACAACGTTGCACCTGATGAGCTCGACATCTATCCGACGCGCTCGTGGGACAAGGATGCCTTGATCCAACCGAAGAGCCGTGCGGCCTTTGCCTCGCTGCTGGCACAAGGCTGGTGTGACGCGATCCGCGAACTGCACCCCGAGCAGCGCATCTACACCTTCTGGGATTACAAGCGAAACCGCTGGCCGCGAGATGCGGGCCTGCGGCTCGACCATGTCCTGCTCAGCCCTACCCTCGTCTCACGCCTGGCAAAAGCCGGCGTGGACAAGAAGGTTCGCGGCGAAGAAGGCGCGAGCGACCACGCACCGGCGTGGGTCGTGCTGCGCTAGGTCAACGCCCGTAATACTCCTGCACCGTGTCCCACGCTGCTTTCTGCAGCAGCTCCACCGTCGGGCCGTCCAGTCCCATCGTGTAGGAATTGCCGACCGGCGAGCGGCCGGTCAGCGCGGCGAACGTCACGCAGGTCGCCAGATATGTGCCTGCGGGGCTCGGGTGCCGCTTGTCCGGCGCATACAGATTGAGCTCGGGCTGCAGCTTGCGCACGCGCGCGAAGGCAAAACCTGCGGGGATCACCAGCGCATCATTGGCATTGCCTGCGATTGTGTAGGCCTCGGCCAACGCTTCCGTCATCTCAGGCTTGTCGGCGTAAGCCCAGGACATGAACAAGACCGGCCGCATGCCGTTGGCGCGGACGATCTCGCTGTCCTTCTTTACGAAGGTCGTGAACGCGTCCTTCAATTGCGGATGGATGGGGCACTGGCTGCAATCCATCATCACGACGGCGTCGTACTGCCTGCCCGGCTTGTTGAAGACGACGTTGTTCTGCTCGTCGAACGAATAGGCGCCGAGGCCACCCGGCCGCAGCAGGTTGTCCATGTCATGCCAATCGAGGCCGGAACCGCCGATCGTCGCCATGGTGTTGCGATAGGCCGTCTTGTTTTCAGGGTCCGCAGCCCGCTCCATGAAGGAGAGATGCCCGGGCATGCCGTTGTTGTAATAGAAGAAGCTGTTGCCGACGAACAGCGCGGCCTTGGGGAAATCCGGTCCTGATGTCGTGACCTTGGGCCTGGTCTGCGCCTGCGCATTGAAGCCGGCTACAACGGCCAGACACATCGCGAGCATCACTCGCGCGAAAAGACGCATCATCGGCTTCCTCCCCTTTTTCTGTCGGGCCGGAAACAGATCAGCTTTTCAAGAGGGCCTCAAGAGCACGGACGAGCAGCAGACATGCGCGAGAGCGCATGCTCACCATAAATTCTTGCCATCGATCATGGTCACCGGCACGGTCTCGAGATCGAACTCGTCGAACAGGCGCGCGTTGACGGCGACCCTCGGATTGTCGAAATCGGGCTTGCCGGTCGACCAGTCCGGCGACTCCGAATAGGTACCGCAGCCGCAGCTTGCGCAGAAATGGTGTTTGACCGTTCGGCTGCCCCAGAGATAGGTCGCGAGGTTCTCCGCGGGCGACAGCAGCCGAAACTGCGCCGGCGTGTAATAGGCCCACAACGCGCCGCGCTTGGCGCAGAGCGAACAGGTGCAACGGGTGACGCTCGCGGGCGCCTCCGTCACCTCGAACACCGTCTCACCGCAATGACAGCTTCCCTCGACCCGCATGACCCACTCTTTGTTTTGTCAGGAGATGGTCGTAGCCGGACCCTGCTGCCAACATGCTGTCAGCAGCGCGCAGCCGGACTTGCCCCATGTGCTGCGAGCACCGACTTGCCCCGCCAACTCAACAAAAACATGAAAAACAACCCCATGCACAGTAGCCGATGGCTGGCAAATCAATGGGTTACGCATGCTCCGAAACACTGATTTGACGCGTCGGGCAAACACTGGCGGGATGTTTTCAGAAGCGGTCGTCGACACGGTGGAGCGTGGACTTCATCGCAGCAGCGCGTCATGCGATGCGAAGGGCCTACGGGAGACAGCTCGGGCTTCGATATGAAGGGGCAGCCCGTCGACGCCCCTCTTCGGGGACGTCGACGGCATGAAATTGCGATGGCAAATTGCAATCCTTGGTGCTGCTCTAACCGGCGCAGCTCTGAGCTACGCTTATACTCATACCGCAATCGGGGTGACTGAGCCGTGCCGGAGAAGTTCTTCGGGCGAGGTGGTGGTCTGTCCTCCGCCCTACAAGCCATAAATTGTTTGTGCCTGTCACAAGCTTCCGACCGGATGACCTCGTAGGCGACTTGAATTGCCTCCTTGTCCTCCGTTGCAGGATGAGGACGGAGGACGAATTACTGCGCCTCGGCGATCTTCGCTCCAGATGACGGCATCTGCGCGTGAGTTGCCGAGGGCCGGTTCGGCGGTGATGCCGGGTCCGGTAACCGGAACGCGGCGTCGGCTGGCGCTCCTTGGGGTGCTCGGCGGGCAACGGTCGTCGGAAGCACGATCACTTTCGCGCCGACTTTCACGCGATCATAGAGGTCAACGACGTCCTCATTGGTCAGTCGGATACAGCCGGACGAGACCCGCTTCCCGATCGTATCGGGCTTGTTGGTGCCGTGAATTCGATATTCGGTCTCGCCCAGATACATCGCCCGAGCGCCGAGCGGGTTGCCAGGACCTCCGGCCATGAACCGCGGCAGATAAGGCTGACGCGAGACCATCTCCGCAGGCGGATGCCAATCCGGCCATTCTGCCTTACGAGCCACAGTCTGCTCACCGGACCATGTGAAACCTTCGCGGCCAACACCGATGCCATAGCGCAGTGCCTGCGCGTCGTTCAGAACGAGATAGAGGAATGTGTTCTTGGTATCGATGATCACGGTGCCCGGCGTCTGGCGGCTGGCGTAGTCAACCACCTGCCGCACGAATGCTCCGGGAACGTCAGCCGCTTTGGGCGGTTCGACCAGAGGCGCCGGGGCCGTAAGCGGAGCCGAAGCCGGCGTCGGAGCTGATGCATGAACAGGCGTTGAGACGTAAACCGGAGTTGATGACGCTTGGGCTTCGTGCGCGGACGGCTTTCGTGCCGGTTGCACGTTCGCCGGTCGGGACAGCAAGCCGTACCCCAACGCTGCGACGGCGACGGCGCCAACTGCAACTCGCGCTGCCATCGGGATTGCGAACGTCTGCGCCTTTCCGCGTTTGGCTCGCTTACCCATACTCTTCTTCCCCCAGGTCACTATGCCCAAGAGAGGTACCCAGTAAGATTTAAGAAACTTCGAAGCGATTTCGCTCAGACTGGAACCGTCGGCGATGGTTAACGCCGGGCTCTCGGCAAGATAAGGTTCTCTCGCCTCGCGGATCGCCCGCGCCGCGGGCCGCGGCTAAACTCTCCCGATTCGTGGAGACGGTTTTGGCTTTCCTCTTCGTCCTCATCGTCGGCCTCGTCGCAGGCACCATTTCCGGCATCGTCGGCACGGGCTCGTCGATCATGCTGATGCCGGTGCTGGTCTATGCCTATGGGCCAAAGGAGGCGGTGCCGATCATGGCGGTGGCCGCCGTCATGGCCAACTTCTCACGAATCCTGGCGTGGTGGCGCGAGGTCGACTGGCGCGCCTGCGCGGCTTATTCGGTCACAGGCATTCCAGCCGCCGTGCTCGGCGCGCGGACACTGCTGGCGCTGCCCTCGCACGCCGTCGATCTTGCCATCGGCGTATTCCTGATCGCGATGGTGCCGGTTCGGCACTGGCTGGCGCGGCACGATCTCAAGGCCAATCTCTGGCATCTGGCGATCGGTGGGGCCGTCATCGGCTATCTCACCGGCATCGTCGTCTCCACCGGCCCGCTCAGCGTGCCGCTATTCCTGTTCTACGGCTTGTCCCGCGGCGCTTTCCTCGCCACCGAAGCGGCATCTTCGCTCGGGCTCTATGTTGCGAAATCCGTGACCTTCGAACGTTTCGGCGCGCTGACCGGCGATGTGTTCGTCAAAGGCCTGGTCGCAGGATCGTCGCTGATGGCCGGCGCCTTCATCGCCAAACGCTTCGTGCTGCGCTTGAAGCCGGAGATGTTCCGCTTGGTGATGGACGCAATCATGATCGCGGCCGGCCTCTCCATGCTCTGGAACGCGGCGCAGCCGTAGCCGGGCTTCGGGGAGCGCCCGGACTCACTCTCTCGACCCGTCATTCCGTGCTATCAGCAAACCTGAAACCCCCGACTCGCTGTCCCCGGACTCGCTGTCCCCATGGCCAAGAACACACTTTCCTTCGTCTGCCAGAACTGCGGCGCGGCCTATAACCGCTGGCAGGGCAAGTGCGAGTCCTGTGGCGAGTGGAATACGCTCGCGGAGGAGGACACGACCGGCAGCGTGCCGGTGTCGATCCGCTCCAAGCGCAAGGGGCGGACCTTCGCGCTCGAGAGCCTGTCCGGAAAAACCCAGGACGCCCCGCGCCTGTCCTCCGGCATGACGGAGCTCGATCGCGTGACCGGCGGCGGCTTTGTCCGCGGCTCGGTGCTGCTGGTCGGCGGCGATCCCGGCATCGGCAAGTCGACGCTGCTGACGCAGGCCACAAGCCTGCTCGCGCGCACCGGACACCGCGTCGTCTACATCTCCGGCGAAGAGGCGGTCGCGCAGGTGCGGTTGCGCGCCGAACGGCTCGGGCTGTCGGATGCGCCGGTGCAGCTCGCCGCCGAAACGTCGGTCGAGGACATTGTCTCGACGCTGTCTGAGGGCGCGGTGCCGCGGCTGATCGTGATCGATTCGATCCAGACCATGTGGACCGACACGGTGGAATCGGCACCCGGCACGGTGACGCAGGTGCGCGCCTCGGCGCAGGCCCTGATCCGTTTTGCCAAAAGGACCGGCGCGGCCATCATCCTGGTCGGCCATGTCACCAAGGACGGACAGATCGCCGGCCCTCGCGTGGTCGAGCACATGGTCGATGCGGTGCTGTCGTTCGAGGGCGAAGGCTCGCAGCAATTCCGCATCCTGCGCGCCGTGAAGAATCGTTTCGGGCCGACCGACGAGATCGGCGTGTTCGAGATGACCGGGCTTGGCCTGCGCGAAGTCACCAATCCTTCCGAGCTGTTTTTGTCGGAGCGCGATCTCGGCACGCCCGGCACCGCAGTCTTCGCGGGTATCGAGGGTACAAGACCCGTTCTGGTCGAATTGCAGGCACTGGTGGCGCCGACCTCGCTCGGCACCCCGCGCCGGGCCGTGGTGGGCTGGGATCCGAGCCGGCTATCGATGGTGCTGGCGGTGCTGGAAGCCCATTGCGGGGTGAAGCTGTCCGGCCACGACGTCTATCTGAACGTCGCGGGCGGCCTGCGCATCCACGAGCCCGCGGCTGATCTGGCCGCCGCGGCGGCGCTGGTGTCCTCGCTGGTTAATGCGCAGTTGCCCTCCGATGCGGTCTATTTCGGCGAGATCTCGCTGTCCGGCGTGGTGCGCCCGGTAGCGCAGACCCCGGCCCGGCTGAAAGAAGCGGCAAAACTCGGCTTCCAGCGTGCCGTTCTGCCCGAATCGGCCCGGGGCGAAGCCGGCGGCGATGCCGGCTTGTCGCTGAACGCGATCAACAGCCTGACGACATTGGTCGCCGAGATCGCCGCACGCGGCTCCCGGCGGGGCGACTCGAGCGCACCGGCAGAGAAAAATGCCACACCAGCAAGATTCCGCCGTGGAGAGGGTTAGCCGGTGGTGACGTCCCCCGCCCTCGCCGCTATACAGCCGTCACAAAAGCAGCATGGGATTGCGTGGTTGCGGCCTTGCCGGGAACGTCGTCTGGCCCTCACTTAGGGCGGCGGCCAAGCACCGATTCGCTGAGCACCTTGAAGTACGAGCGGACCAGACCAGCCGATGCCAGTAACCATCCTCGACCTGATCCTGCTCGGTGTGATGCTGATTTCGGGCCTGCTCGCCATGGTTCGCGGCTTCATGCGCGAGATCCTGTCGATCGCGGCCTGGGGCACGGCGGCGATTGTCACGCTTTATTCATTCTCGAAGCTGCTGCCGACCGCAAAGACCTATTTCAACAACGATACCGTCGCGAGCGTGGTCGTGGTTGCCGGCGTGTTCGTGGGCACTTTGGTCGTGGTCTCCGTGATCACGGTCCGGATCTCCGACATGATCCTGGATTCGCGCATCGGCGCACTGGACCGCACCCTCGGCTTTCTGTTCGGGCTGGCGCGCGGACTTTTGATCGTCGTGGTCGCCTTCCTGTTCTTCACCTGGCTCGTGCCGGACAAGCAGCGCCCGGATTGGGTCACGGGGGCCAAATCCCGCGTGGTGCTGCAGGGAACCGGGGATTGGCTGATGGCCCTCTTGCCTGACGACCCCGAGAACACCATCTTGAAGAGATTCAAGAAAAACAAACCAGATGAAGAGCAAACTGATTCCGAGCAGCAGCCTTCGGGCAGTGGCGACGGATACAGCAAACCGGCTCGTGACAGCCTTAAAAAGCTGATCGAGAAACCCGCGGCGCGTTGATTAAGCCCTAACGAGAGGCTCGGACGAGATGCGAAATCCTGACCAGGACGCCCTACTTGATCTCGGCCCGGCCGCGCTGGAACTTCAAGACGATCTGGAGGGGGATACGCTGCGCGAGGAATGCGGCGTCTTCGGCATCTACGGCCACCCCGATGCCGCCGCCATCACGGCGCTCGGCCTCCATGCCCTTCAGCACCGCGGCCAGGAAGCCGCCGGCATCGTCTCCTATGACGGCGGCCGCTTTCATTCCGAACGCCGCCTCGGCCTCGTCGGCGACACCTTCTCCCGCCGAGAGGTGATCGACCGCCTGCCCGGCACAATGGCAGTCGGCCATGTCCGCTATTCCACCACCGGCGCGACCATCCTGCGCAACGTGCAACCGCTGTTCGCCGAACTGAATGCCGGCGGCCTTGCGGTCGCCCACAACGGCAATCTCACCAACGGCCTGACGCTGCGCCGCGAGCTCGTGAGGAACGGCGCGATGATGCAGTCGACCACCGACACCGAGGTGATCCTGCACCTGGTCGCGCGCTCCAGGCGCAGCCGCTTCATCGAGCGCTATATCGACGCGCTGCGCGAGATCGAGGGCGCCTATGCGCTGGTGTCGCTGACCAACAAGAAGCTGGTCGGCGCGCGCGATCCGCGCGGCATCCGTCCGCTGGTGCTCGGCGAACTCGATGGTTGTCCGATCCTGACCTCCGAGACCTGCGCACTCGACATCATCGGCGCACGCTTCGTCCGCGACATCGAGCCCGGCGAGGTCATCGTGTTCGACGAGAACGGGCAGGACATCCACAAGCCGTTCCCGCCGATCGCGCCGCGTCCCTGCATCTTCGAGTACATCTACTTCTCCCGTCCGGATTCCATCGTCCACGGCCGCTCGGTCTACGAGGTGCGCAAGGCCTTTGGTGCCCAGCTTGCGCGCGAGAGCCACGTGCCGGTCGATGTCGTGGTGCCGGTGCCGGATTCCGGCGTGCCCGCGGCGGTTGGCTACAGCCAGCATTCCGGCATCCCGTTCGAACTCGGCATCATCCGCAACCACTATGTCGGCCGCACCTTCATCCAGCCGACGCAGGCGATCCGCGAATCCGGTGTGCGCATGAAGCATTCGGCCAACCGCGCCGCGATCGAAGGCAAGCGCATCATCCTGATCGACGATTCGCTGGTACGCGGCACCACCTCGAAGAAGATCGTCCGCATGATGCGCGATGCCGGCGCCAAGGAAGTGCATTTCCGCCTCGCCTCGCCGCCGATCCTCTATCCCGACTATTACGGTATCGATCTGCCGGACCGTGGTGGTCTTCTTGCGGCGACACATTCGCTGGAAGAGATGCGCGAGATCATCGGCGCCGACTCGCTCGCCTTCCTGTCGATCGACGGCATGTACCGCGCCATGGGCGAGCCCGGCCGCGACCCCGCCAATCCGAAATTCTCGGATCATTGCTTCACCGGGGCTTATCCGACCCACCTCACCGACCAGACCCAGACCGAGCAGCAGCCGCGGCAATTGTCGTTGCTGGCGGAGGCGAGCTAGGCTCGTCGTCCTGGCGAAAGCCAGGACCCATTACCACAGGCCTTTCTGGTACGAAGAAGGTGTGACAATCATCTTCCCTAGCCATAAACGTCACGGCGTATGGGTCCTGGCTTTCGCCAGGACGACGCTGGATAGAACCTTTCAATGACAAATCCCCTCGCCAACCGCATCGCTCTCGTCACCGGCGCCTCGCGCGGAATCGGCTTCGCCACGGCCAAGGCGCTGGCCAAGGCCGGCGCGCATATCGTTGCGGTCGCGCGCACGCAGGGCGGGCTGGAAGAGCTCGACGACGAGATCCGCAAGGACGGCGGCAGCGCCACGCTGGTGCCGCTCAACCTCACCGATTCCGACGGCATCGCGCGCCTAGGTGCCGGCCTGCATGAGCGATACGGTAAGCTCGACATCCTCGTCGGCAATGCCGGCGTGCTTGGGCCCTCCTCACCGATCGGCCATATCGAGCTGAAGGCCTTCACCGACGTGATGGCGGTCAACGTCGCCGCGAACTTCCAGCTGATCCGTTGCATGGAGCCGCTGCTCAAGCAGTCCGACGCCGGTCGCGCGGTGTTCATCACTTCCGGCGCCGCCAACAAGGCGACCGCCTATGTCAGCCCCTACGCCGCCTCCAAGGCGGCGCTGGAGACGCTGGCGCGCGCCTGGGCGCAGGAGACCGCGAACACCAAGCTGCGCGTCAATCTGTTCAATCCGGGCCCCGTCCGCACCCGGATGCGCGCGACGCTGATGCCGGGCGAAGACCCAACGACGCTCGATACAGCCGAGCAGGTCGCCGAATTCATCGTGCCGATGTGCGCGCCTGATTGGACCGAGACCGGCAAGTTCTACGACTACAAGACCCGCAGCCTGATGAGCTTCCGCTCGCCGGCCTGATTGACTTGACGGCCTCCCCGCGATTGACTGCCCGCGCTCAAGCGGCAGCAAGCCGCAAGCCAATAAAGGGAGGTTGCCATGGCGCCATGGCGGAATCGCGCAGGCTTTAAGCGTGCGCTCGCAAATGTCTCTCGCGTCCTCTCCGTTCTGATCGTGGCCGTCGCGTTTGCGCTTCCGGGCGCGGCGACCGCCGGCGATGTCCCGACCTTCGCGGTCGATGCTTCCTGGCCAAAGCCGTTGCCGAACAACTGGATCCTCGGCCAGGTCGGCGGCATTACCGTCGACTGGCAGGGCCACATCTGGGTGATCCATCGTCCCCGCTCGCTCACCGACGACGAGAAAGGCGCGAGCCTCACTCCGCCGCGCTCGAAATGCTGCGTCTCGGCGCCGCCCGTGCTCGAATTCGACACGGATGGCAATCTGCTGCGATCGTGGGGCGGCGCGGGCGAAGGCTATGAATGGGTTGGCCGCGAGCACGGCATCGAAGTCGACGAGCGCGGCTTCGTCTGGGTCGGCGGCAATGCCGACAATGACAACGCGATCCTGAAATTCACGCTCGACGGCAAGTTCGTCGCGCAGATCGGCAAGATCGCGCCGAGCCTCGGCAGCAACGACACGACCCAGCTCGGCAAGCCCGCCGAGACCGCGATCGACAAGGCCGCCAACGAAATCTACGTCGCCGACGGCTACGGCAATCGCCGCGTCATCGTGTTCGACGCGACCACGCTTGCCTACAAGCGGCACTGGGGCGCCTACGGCAACAAGCCCGACGATACCAAGCAGGCTCCTTACGATCCCAAGGCGCCGGTTGCGCAGCAATTCGGCAATCCGGTCCACTGCGTGAAGCTCGCCAATGACGGGCTTGTCTACGTCTGCGACCGCATCAACAACCGCATCCAGGTGTTCAAGACGGACGGCACCTTCGTGAAGGAGTTCTTCTTCGAGAAGAACACGCTCGGCAACGGCGCGGTGTGGGACATCGCGATCTGGCCCGATCCGAAGCAGACCTGGCTGCTCAGCGCCGACGGTGAGAACAACGAGATCAGGGTGATCAGGCGCGAGGACGGCAGCGTGGTCGGCAGCTTCGGGCACAACGGCCGCAATGCCGGACAATTCCACTGGGTGCATGCCATGGCGATCGACGCCAAGGGTAACGTCTATACCGCCGAGGTCGACACCGGAAAGCGGATCCAGAAATTCAAGCTGACATCGCACGCGCTGAAATAGCGTCTCGGCGCATTTTGCCCAAAAGTTAACGGAGGGATGACGCTGCGACGCAGCGTCATCCGGCTTTAGGCGCATTGCCGCCGGCCGTGGGACACGGTAGAGCCATCAGCCGGAACAAGGCTCCGTTCAAGAGAGCCGTCCGCATGTTTGACAATGGAGGAAACCTTTTATGACGACGACGTTCGCGCGCCGCTCTGCGGCCCTTCTGGCCTGTGCCGCCTTCGGTTTTGCCACATCCGCCTTCGCTCAGGACAAGACTGTCAAGATCGGCGTGCTCAACGACATGTCGAGCCTCTATGCCGACATCGGTGGCCCGAACTCCGTGGTCGCGATCAAGATGGCGGTCGAGGATTCCGGCCTGCTCAAGAAGGGCTGGAAGATCGACGTCATCAGCGGCGACCATCAGAACAAGCCGGACGTCGGCGTCAACATTGCCCGGCAGTGGATCGACAACGACAAGATCGACGCGATCGCGGACACGCCGAATTCCGGTGTCGCCCTGGCGGTCAGCAACCTGGTCAAGGAAAAGAACTCGGTGCTGCTCAATTCCGGCGCGGCCTCCGCCGACCTGACCGGCAAGGCCTGCACGCCGAACACGGTCTCCTATACCTACGACACCTACATGTTGGCCAACGGCACCGGCAAGGCGCTGACCAAGGCCGGCGGCGACAGCTGGTTTTTCCTGACCGCAGATTATGCCTTCGGCCATGCGCTCGAACGCGACACCACCGCGGTCGTGACTGCGAACGGCGGCAAGGTGCTCGGCAGCGTCAAGCATCCGATCAATACCGCGGACTTCTCTTCCTTCCTGCTGCAGGCGCAATCGTCCAAGGCCAAGGTCGTGGGCCTTGCCAATGCCGGCGGCGACACCACGAACTCGATCAAGCAGGCCGCCGAGTTCGGCATTGTACAGGGCGGGCAGAAGCTCGCGGCGCTGCTGCTGTTCATCAATGACGTGCATTCGCTGGGTCTGAAGACCGCCCAGGGCCTGACCTTCACGGAATCTTTCTACTGGGACATGAACGACCAGACCCGCGCCTGGTCGAAGCGCTTCTCGGCGCTGGCCAACAAGAATGCGATGCCGTCGATGACGCAGGCCGGCAATTACGCGATGGTGCTGCATTATCTCAAGGCGATGGATGCGCTCGGCAGCAATCCGCATGACGGCGCCAAGGTCGTCGCCAAGATGAAGGAGCTTCCGACCGACGATCCGCTGTTCGGCAAGGGTCCGCTGCGCGAGGACGGGCGTCGTCTCATCCCGGCCTATCTGTTCGAGGTGAAGAAGCCCGACGAATCGAAGGGACCGTGGGACTACTACAAGCAGATCGCCACGATCGCGGCAGAAGATGCGGCCAAGCCGCTCAAGGACAGCGAGTGCCCGCTGGTGAAGAAGTAAGGGCGTAGCTTGCGCAACTGCCTCCACGACGTCATGCCCGGGCTTGTCCCGGGCATCTACGTTCTGGACCGGACGAAGAACGTGAATGGCCGGGACAAGCCCGGCCATGACGGCCCTCTTCAAGGCGCCTTGGCGACAGCCAGCGCCCGCACTGCGATCGCCACGCACACCACCATCAGCACCGCCGCGAGCAGGAACGGCGCGCCGGGCAGCTGCCACGGCGCGCTGGCGCCGATGAAATATGAAAAGGTCAGCGTGAACAGGAACGGGCCGACGAGCTGCGACACGCTCTGCACGCTCGCGGTCGCGCCCTGCAACTGGCCCTGCTGATCGGGCGCGACCAGCCGCGTCATCAGCGATTGCATGGCGGCGCCCGAAATGCCCCACAGCGACATCACGGGAATGCCGATCCAGAACAGCGGCCCGGTCGGCGCCGCGCCGAAGATCACGAAGCCAATCGCGCCACAGCACAGGCCGAGCAACAAGGCGTTCCGCTCGCCGAGCACACGCACGATCGGGCCGATCGCGAGCCCCTGCACCACCATCGCGCAGATGCCGACCATCGCCAGCGTCAGCCCCACGGTTTTCGAATCCCAGCCGTAGCGATAAGTGGCGTAGAGCACGAAGGTCGAGGGCAACACGACATGCGCGACCTGCGCGATGAAATTGACGACGGACAGCGCGGCGAGCACCGCGTTGGAACGCAGCAGGCGGAGCGCTCCGAGCGGATTGGCGCTCCTCCAGCGGAACGGCGCGCGCTTGTCCGGCGCCAACGATTCCGGCAGGACGAAGAGCCCATAGAGCGCATTGGCGAAGCTCAAGGCCGCCGAGGCCCAGAACGGCAGGCGCGGATCGATATCGCCGAGCAGGCCGCCCAGCGCCGGGCCCAGCACGAAGCCGGCGCCGAATGCAGCGCCAATCCTGCCGAACACCGCTGCGCGCCGCTCCGGCGGCGTGATGTCGGCGATATAGGCAAAGGCGGTCGAGATGCTGGCCGAGGTGATGCCCGAGATGACGCGGCCGACGAACAGCCAGACCAGCGACGGCGCCAGCGCCATCAGCACATAGTCTGCCGCGAGCCCGAAATTCGACAGCAGCACCACCGGCCGCCGCCCGAAGCGGTCCGACAGCGCGCCGAGCACCGGCGAGAATACGAACTGCATCAGCGCCCAGGCGGTGCCGAACAGGCCGAAGATGCGGGCCGCATGGGCCGTGTCGTTGTCGACGAAGCTCTCGATCAGTTTTGGCAGGATCGGCATGATCACGCCGAGCGCGAGCATGTCGAGCAGGATGGTGACGAAGATGAAGGCGACCGCACCGCGCCGGACTGGCGCTGCGCCCTGCGCCATCGCCTCGCCGGCGTCGTTGCTCACGACGGCCGCTTGCGCTTGTGGGCGAACGGATTGGCCTTCTCGCGCAAGGTGATGCGCACCGGCGTGCCCGGCAGCTCGAAGGCCTCACGCAGCGAATTGGTGAGATATCGCAGATACGACTGCGGTACCGCGTCCGCACGCGAGCAGAACAACACGAAGCTTGGCGGGCGGGCCTTGGTCTGCGTGATGTAGTTCAGCTTGAGTCGTCGTCCGGACACGGCCGGCGGCGGATTGGCTTGGACCGCCTCCTCGAACCAGCGGTTCAGCGCCGCGGTCGACACACGCCTGTTCCAAAGCGCATAGGCATCCTGGATCGCCTGCATCAATCGATCGATGCCCTCGCCCATCAAGCCGGAGACGGCGACGATCGGCACGCCCTTGATCTGCGGCAGCAAGTGATCGGCATCGCGGCGCAGGTTCGAGATCGCGCCGCCGCCCTTGCTTTCCATCAGGTCCCATTTGTTGACGGCGAGCACGACGGCCCGACCCTCGCGCTCGATCAGGTCGGCAATGCGAAGATCCTGCTCCTCGAAGCGGTTCTGCGCATCCATCATCATCACGACGACTTCGGCAAAGCGCACCGCGCGCAGTGCGTCGGCGACCGAGAGCTTCTCGAGCTTCTCCTCGATCCGCGAGCGCCGGCGCAGACCTGCGGTGTCGAACACCCGAAACTCGCGCCCCTTCCAGTTGATCTCGACCGCGATGGAATCGCGCGTGGTACCCGCCTCCGGGCTCGTCAGCAGGCGCTCCTCGCCGAGCAGATGATTGATCATCGTCGACTTGCCGGCGTTGGGCCGGCCGACGATCGCGACCCGGATCGGACGCGTGGCCGCCTCTTCCTCCGTCAGCGGCTCGTCGTCCTCGACCTCATCCTCCTCGACGGGCTCCGGCATCAGCTCTCTCAAGGCGTCATAGAGCTCACCCAGGCCCTCGCCATGCTCGGCCGAGATCTGGATGGGATCGCCGAGGCCGAGCGCGAAAGCCTCCATCGCGCCGGCATCGCCGTGCTTGCCTTCGCTCTTGTTCGCGACGAGCATCACCGGCTTGTTGGCCTTGCGGGCGAAATCGGCGAAGGCGCGATCGTTGGGCGTGAGGCCCATGCGGGCATCAATCACGAAGAACAGCGCGTCGGCCTGTGCGATCGCGGCCTCCGTCTGCTCCTGCATGCGGGCGGTCAGCGAGCCCTTGGCACCCTCATCGAGGCCGGCGGTGTCGATGATCGTGAAGTCGAGATCGCCGAGCCTGGCCTCGCCCTCGCGGCGGTCGCGGGTGACGCCGGGGAGGTCATCGACAAGCGCGAGCTTCTGCCCGACCAGACGGTTGAACAGCGTCGACTTGCCGACATTGGGTCGGCCGATAATGGCAATCTTAAAGGACATGGGTCATTCGTGCGCTGCCGGAGCCGCGCCTGTCAATGAAATGAAAAAATCAGCGCGAGAAGCTGCCGCTCGGCATGGGCGCCGGGAAGGCGCCCTGCGTTTGCTGCTGGGTGGTCTGGGTCGGTTGCGCCTGCTGGACGGATTGATCGGGCGGCGGCGCGGTGGTGCGCTTGCGCACGATCTTCTGCCTGGGCGGCGGCGTGGCCGCGGGCGGCGCGGCCTCGGGCTGGGCCTCGCCGTCGACTTCGCCGGCGGGCGCCTCAGCCGGCGCGACGGCTGCGGTGGCCGGCTGCCTGGTCTTTTTCGCCTTGGCACCCTTCGCCGGCTTCGGCTCGGGCGCAGGCTCGGTGGGCAGAGCCGCAACGGCGGGTCCGTTCGGATCGGGCTGTTGCTGGGCGCCCTTGTACATATCCTTCGGAACGCCTTGCTCGAGGCCGGGCACGCCTTCCGGGAACACCGGCTTGCGGTCGCCCGGCAGCTTCTTCTTGGTGTCGAGGAAGTCGAGCATGTCGCTCGGATCGAAGCTGGAGCAACCGCCCAGCACGCCCGTGAAGGCGATCAGGACGGCGGTTGCGATCAAGCGTGGCGTGCGGCGCATGTCGGTATCTCGTCTCAGCTCTCGGCTCAGCTCTTCGCTACGGGCGGCAGCAGGGCCTGCAGCGCCTCGGCGCGTGAGCGCAGGCCGGGCGGCGTTTCGCCGTCCTCGGCAATCGCGTCGAGCCATTTGCGGGCCGCAGTCACATCGTTGTTGCGCCAGGCCGACAGCGCCAGCATCTCGCGGGCGGTGTGACGGAAGGTCGATTTGGGTGCGGTCGAGGCTTCCAGCCGCTGCTGCATGTCCGCATAGCCGGCGCTGTCGAGCAGGAGACCGGCGGCGCGGATCTTTGCCAGATCCTGCCACTCGCCGCCTACACTGCGGTCGGCGGCGATGTCGTCATACAGCTTGGCGCCTGCCTTGGGATCGCGGGCCGCCGCCTCGGCCGCAGCACGCAGCCGCGCCAGGGTGCGATAGCCCGATGGAGCCTTGGCAGCGAGCTCGGTGAAGGCCGCCTCGGCCTCCGCATGCTTGTCCTGCTCGGACAGCTCAGCGGCCTTCTCGAAGGCAGCACCGGCCTCGGCAGCCTTCTTGGCTTCAAGATATTGGTAACCGCGCCAGCCACCCACGGCGGCGACGATCAGCACCATCAGTGCGATAAAGACGATCGAATATTTATCCCACAGCTTCTTGAGCTGTTCGCGACGTACTTCCTCGTCGACTTCGTCAAATAATTCAGACACTTATGCTAATCCCATGCCCGTCCGGGTGCGCGCGCCAAAGCGTTCGCGTCAGGAATCCCGTCCCCACGTGGCGGCGGGGTACCCTAACGATATGGCGGTGGCAAGGCAAAGCGAGCCCGATCAAGGCGTTAACCACCCGGGACAGCCCGAGAGACCGCCTCCCCGGGTCAATTTCCCAACAGCTCCCGCAGCTGTCGCTTCAGCACCTTGCCATTGGCATTGCGCGGCAGCGGCTCCGCGGTGATCACCATGGTCTCCGGGACCTTGTAGTCGGACAGCCGTTCCGCGCACCAGGCGCGCAAGGCCTCGCTGTCCACCGGCGCACGCGCCACCACCACGGCGTGGACGCGTTCGCCCAGCACCGGACAGGCCTTGGCGACGATCGCGCTCTCGACCACGGCGGGATGGCCGGCCAGCACCGATTCGACCTCGGCCGAATAGATCTTGAGGCCACCCCGATTGATCATGTCCTTCTGCCGGTCGAACACCCGGACAAATCCCTCCGCATCGACCGAGCCGAGATCGCCGGAATGCCAGAACCCGCTGGTGAAGCTTTCGGCCGTGGCTTTCGGATTGTTCCAATAGCCCTTGATGACGGAGGCACTCTGGATCCAGAGCTCGCCGATTTCCCCAGGCGGCAGCTCACGCCCGTCCGCGTCCATCGCCAGGATGCGTGCACCCGGACACGGCAGTCCGACGCTGTCGATATGGCTTTCCGTCAACTCGCCCGGCATGATCGTGGACGGCGACGTGGTCTCGGTCGCACCGTAGCAATTCGCCAGCGCGAGGCCGGGAATGATCGCCTTGAGCTTCTCGATGGTGGCAACCGGCATCGGTGCGCCGCCAAAGCCGCCGATGCGCCAGCTCGACAGATCGTAGCTCTCGATATCGGGCTGGAGCAGGCACAGATTGTACATCGCCGGCACCATCACCGTGTAGGTGACGCGCTCGCGCGCGGCGAGCTTGAGATATTCGCCGGCTTTGAACTCCGGCATGATGATCAACGCGCCACCGCAGCAGATCATCGTCGTGATGTTGGCGACCACGCCGGTGACATGGCCGAGCGGCACTGCCGCGATCGAACGGTCGGCCGCCGTCAATTGCAGGCAGGACATGAAGATCATCGAGGAATGGACGATGTTGCAATGGGCCAGCATCGCGCCCTTCGGCTTGCCTGTCGTGCCCGAGGTGTAGAGGATCATCGCGGTGTCCTCCTCGCTCGTCTCGACCGGCGCCGCGGCCGGGGCGTTGTCGACGAGCACCGCGAAATCCGACAGAGCCGGATCGTGGTCGATGGCGATGCGGTCGATCACATCGGGCACGTCCAGTGCGTCCGGCAGCCGCTCCGCAAGTGCCGCCTCGTGGATCAGGATCTTGGCGCCGCAGTCGGCGAGCACATAGGCGATTTCCGGCTTCTGCTGCCGCGTGCTGAGCAGCACCGTGACAAGCCCCTCATGCGCGGCAGCAAACAGCAGCAGCGGGAATTCGACGCGGTTGCCGAGCAGGATCGCGACACGATCGCCGCGCTGCAATCCGAGCTTGCGAAATCCCGCCGCGATCCGCGCAGCCTGCTCGACGGCCTGCCGCCAGCTCAGCCGGACACCGCCTGAGATCAGCGCTTCGCCGTCGGGATTGCGGGCGCAGGCGTCCGCAATCATCGCCCACAGGCTCGACGGCCGATCGCAAAATGCCGGTACCACCCGATCGCCGAAGCGCGCCTCGAACCGCATTGGCGGGATCTGAGAATGCGGCCAGTCCATCGGATTGCCCTTGGCTTGTTACTTTCGTTATCTTCCGCGCACGGGCATGCGGTCCTGTCTTGTGCTGATCGGCTAGCCGCCCATCACGGGAACGCCGATGACGACGGGATGGAACGCAAAAGCCAGCGCCAGATAAGCGACGATTCCAACCACGACCGCGATCAGATCGTTGGTGACGCCGCCGACCGGAATCGGCGGACCGCCGCCATCGGTGCGACGCTTCAGCGTGATGCGGTCATACACCGCCCAGCCCAGAAAGGACCCGAACAGGATGATGGAGCCGAGATCGCCATTGGCCAGAAGATGCGCCGCCGCCCACAGCTTGATGCCGGCCAGCATCGGATGCTTCAGTGTCGCGTAAATGCGGCCGCGCAGATAGGACGCAACCACCAGGATGACCGCGGGCAGCATCAGTGCGAGCGTGATGTGCTTCAGCGCCTTCGGCGGATACCAGACGTCGATCCAGCCGGTCGCGCGATAATGCGCGAAGCCCCAGATGATCAGTGCGAGCCCCGCAAGCGAGGCAAGCGAATAGAGGATCTTGTAGGTCCCCTCGCCCACTCTCGCGATGGCCTGCGCGCGTGCATCGCGTTTCGTCGTGAACACATGCGCCGCAAAAAACAGCGCAAGCCCCAGGATCATAACCAGCAGACCCACGAGATTCTCCCCTCAACCAGCGCCCCAGCCCATGGCGTATCATCGATTGGCCGCGGGTCGCAACTGATGCGCTACTTGCCGATCTCGCGATTGTCGACATACCGGATCGCGATCGGCCGCCCGGCGATGGCACCGCCAAGGCCGCCGGTGAATTTCAGCGGCAGGCAGGCGTTCAACGATGAATTGATCGCATTGAGGTAGGAGGTTCTCGTCTCGGCGGGGACGCCTGCGGTCGCATAGGTCAGGCGCGGCGGGCCGATCAGGCCGCCCGATTTGTTGAAGCTGAAACGCACGGCGATCTGCATGCCCGCGCGCGCATTGTCCGATGGCGGTGACCAGCAGGTGCGCAGCTCGGCGAAGAGATCGCCGATCGTATCGAGATCGTGATCGGGCTTCTGATATTTGGCGCGATCGGCGTCCGCTGGCACGCTTTGGATCGTGAGCTGGAGGTTCTGCCCATAGGGATAGTCGATCTCGGGAATACAGGGACCAGGCTCAAGCGGGCTGCAATAGGACGGCGTGCAGGGCCGGCCGTCGAGCACACTGCATGGCTCGTGCGAAAACGGAATTGGGTTGATCTGTCGCGGCCGCGCGTCGGCGGCAACGATCGAGATCGCCAGCAGGAGAAAAACAAGGATGCCGCGCCACATCATGCGATCTCACAATACCGCAAGAGTAAAACGTGGCATTACCTCCGACAACGTCAAGATCGCCGGCGTTCACGTGCTCGCGTTCAACCTCGGTGTCGTCGCCCGGCTTGACCGGGCGACCCAGTACTCCGGGACGTCTGTGATTGAGCCGGGAAGCCGCGGCGTACTGGATGCCCCGGTCAAGCCGGGGCATGACAGCGGAGGGTGAGGAGCGGACGGAGCTACGCCCTAGCCCTTCTTCTTGACGTCCTTGACGTTGGTGAACTCGATGCCCTCGGCACGTTCCCTTGTGTAGCCGAGATAGAACTCGTTCCGCGCCAGATAGACGGGATCCCCGTCGACATCGTCGGCGATGCTGGAGGTGTTGGCAGCGATGAAGGTATCGAGCTTCTTGCGGTCGTCCGAAGAGACCCAGCGCGCGAGCTGGAACTCGCTGACCTCGAATTCGACTGGGAGGGAATATTCCGCATCCAGCCGGGCCTTCAGCACGTCGAGCTGGAGTGCGCCAACGACGCCAACCAACGCCGGTGCGCCGTCGCGCGGGCGGAATACCTGCACCACGCCCTCTTCCGACATCTGCTGAAGCGCTTCCTTCAGCTTCTTCGCTTTCATGGCATCGGTGAGACGCACGCGGCGGACGATTTCCGGCGCAAAGCTCGGCACGCCCACGAAGTTGAAATCCTCACCGTCGGTCAGCGTGTCGCCGATGCGCAGCGTGCCGTGATTGGGAATGCCGACGACGTCGCCGGCATAAGCCTCGTCCGCAACCGAACGGTCCTGCGCGAAGAAGAATTGCGGGCTGGACAGCGGCATGCTCTTGCCGGTGCGCACGAGCTTCGCCTTCATGCCGCGGCTCAGCTTGCCGGAGCAGAGGCGGGCGAAAGCGATGCGGTCGCGGTGGTTGGGATCCATGTTGGCCTGGATCTTGAACACGAAGGCGCTCATGCGCGGGTCGGTGGCTTCGACCTTGCGCTGGTCGCTCTCCTGCGCGCGCGGCTCGGGCGCGAACTTGCCGAGTCCTTGCAGCAGGTCACCGACGCCGAAATTGCGCAGCGCGCTGCCGAAATAAACCGGCGTCAGATGGCCCTCGCGAAACGCTTCGAGCTCGAACGGTTTTGAAGCCGCGGTGACGAGCTCGAGCTCGTCCTTGACCGCCGACACGTCGAGATTGGCATTGAGCTTGGCGAGCTCGGCGATCTCGATCTGCTGCGCCGCGCCGGTCTTGGCGCCACCGCCTTCGAGCAGGCGCACGCCGCCATTGACGACGTCATAGGTGCCGAGGAACTCGCGGCCGCGGCCGACAGGCCAGGTCATCGGCGTGGTATCGAGCGCCAGCGTCTTCTCGATCTCGTCGAGGAGCTCGAAGACGTCGCGGCTCTCGCGGTCCATCTTGTTGATGAAGGTGATGATCGGGATATCCCGAAGACGACATACCTCGAACAGCTTTCGGGTGCGCGCCTCGATGCCCTTGGCGGCGTCGATCACCATGACGGCGGAATCGACCGCCGTAAGCGTGCGATAGGTGTCTTCCGAAAAGTCCTCGTGGCCCGGCGTGTCCAGCAGGTTGAACACGAGGCCCTCGAACTCGAAAGTCATGACCGATGTCACGACCGAGATGCCGCGCTCGCGCTCGATCTTCATCCAGTCCGAACGCGTGTTGCGCCGCTCGCCCTTGGCCTTGACCTGGCCGGCCAGATTGATGGCGCCACCGAACAGCAGCAGCTTTTCGGTCAGCGTGGTCTTGCCGGCGTCCGGATGCGAGATGATGGCAAAGGTACGCCGCCGCGACACTTCAGCGGCAAGCGAGGAACGGGCCGTCGATTCGGCTGTGGTGGCGATGTCGGACATTGCGGCAGCGTTTGGCAGGGAAAATGAGCCTGATCAAGCCTGATCTGGTGATTGCGGAGGCTTCCGGCCAGCCCCATATCGGGCTTGGGTTGGGAGGGACGGCCTTCCCTTGCTATCAGCACACCAGTCGCGGGGACGACCCTGCCTTGAATGGAGGGTCGTCATGGCCTGGAGCATCCTGTTCGTCGCCGGTCTGCTGGAGATCTCCTGGGCGATCGGCCTCAAATATACCGAGGGGTTCACCAGGCTCGTTCCGTCAATCCTCACGCTCGGCGCCATGGCCGGCAGCATCATCCTGCTCGGGCTCGCTCTCAAATCGCTGCCGATTGGAACCGCTTATGCGGTCTGGACCGGCATCGGTGCGGTCGGCACCGCGACGCTCGGCATCATCCTGTTCGGCGAGCCGGCCACCGCGTTCCGCCTCGCCAGCATCGGGCTGATCGTCGCCGGCATTGTCGGACTGAAGCTGGTTACCTGACGAAGATCTTGACCGCCCACCAGCTCAGTGCGGCGACGATGGCCGAGGCCGGCATCGTGATCACCCAGGCATAGACGATCGAGCTGGCGACGTTCCAGCGCACCGCCGAGAGGCGGCGGGCCGCGCCGACGCCGACGATGGCGCCGGTGATGGTGTGGGTGGTCGAGACCGGAACACCGAGAAAGGTCGCCATGAACAGGGTCGCGGCACCGCCGGTCTCGGCGCAAAAGCCCTGCATCGGGGTCAGCTTGGTGATGCGCAGGCCCATGGTGCGGACGATGCGCCAGCCGCCCATCAGCGTCCCCATCGCCATCGCGGCCTGGCACGAGAGCACCACCCAGAAGGGTACGAAGAATTCGCCGCCGAGCTGGCCCTGCGAATAGAGCAGCACGGCGATGATGCCCATGGTCTTCTGAGCGTCGTTACCACCATGGCCGAGCGAATAGAGCGAGGCGGAGGCGAATTGCAGGATGCGGAAGGCGCGATCCACGGCAAAGGGCGTGGAGCGCACCGAGGCCCAGGAGACGATCGCGACCAGCACCATCGCGAGCAGGAAGCCGACCAGCGGAGACAGCACGATGGCGATCACCGTCTTGGACAACCCGCTCCAGACCGCCGCTGAAAGGCCGGCTTTGGCCACGCCGGCACCAAACAAGCCGCCGATCAATGCATGAGACGAGGACGATGGGATGCCGAGCGCCCATGTCACCAGGTTCCAGACGATGGCGCCGACCAGCGCGGCGAAGATCACCTGAGCATCCACGATCGCGGGATCGATGATGCCGGTGCCGATAGTCTGGGCAACGTGCAGCCCGAACACCATGAAGGCGACGAAGTTGAAGAACGCGGCCCAGAACACCGCGTATTGCGGCCGCAGCACGCGGGTCGAGACGATGGTCGCGATCGAATTGGCGGCGTCGTGCAGGCCGTTCAGGAAGTCGAACAGCAGCGCGACGGCGATCAATCCGACCAGGACGGGAAGACCCAGCGCAACATCCACGGCGTGGCCCCTGCCCTAAACTTGCTCGATGACGATGCTGTTGATCTCGTTCGCGACGTCGTCGAAGCGGTCGGCGACTTTCTCGAGATGGTCGTAGATCTCTGCGCCGACGATGAAGTCCATCGCGTTGCCGCCGCGATGCTTGAGGAACAGTTCCTTCAGCCCGATATCATGGAGATCGTCGACGCGGCCTTCCAGCTTGCCAAGCTCTTCCGTGATCGCGGTCAGCATGGCCACGTTCTGACCGATCTTCTGCATCAGCGGCAGCGCGCGGCCGACCAGATTGGCGCATTCGATCAGAAGCCCGCCGATCTCCCGCATCGGCGGCTCGAAGCTGCGGACCTCGAACAGCATCACGGCCTTGGCGGTCTGCTGCATCTGGTCGATGGCGTCGTCCATCGAGGTGATCAGGTTCTTGATGTCGCCGCGGTCGAACGGGGTGATGAAGGTGCGGCGCACCGCGGTCAGCACCTCACGGGTGATGTTGTCGGCATCGTTCTCGAACTGGTTGACGCGCTGGCAATAGACCGGCGTCTCCTCGCCCCCGTTGAGCATGCTCTGGAGCGCGATCGAGCCCTGGATCACGGTCTGGGCGTGGCGGTCGAACAGGTCGAAGAACCGTTCTTCCTTCGGCAGGAAAGCGCGAAACAATCGCATCATGGGGGAGAGACTACCGGTTGGATGATGGCCTGGCCCAAGCGGGCCGTCATGAAACTGTCATAGACCATTTTCGATCCACGCGCGTGCCACCTCACGCCCGTGGAGCCGGATCATCCACCGCTTTCGCGCGTCAACACATCTTCTATTATATCAATGACTTACAGCGACCGCCGGAAGTAATGCGCGATTTCGCCGATGACGCCACGGCGGAAGGTGAGCACGCAGATCACGAAGATCGAGCCCTGGATCACGGTCACCCATTGGCCGAACCCCGCCAAATATTGCTGCATGGCGATGATCACGAAGGCACCGACCACGGGACCGAAGACGGTTCCGAGTCCGCCGACCAGCGTCATCAGCACGACTTCGCCCGACATCGACCAGTGCACGTCGGTGAGCGAGGCATTCTGCGCCACGAAGACTTTCAGCGCACCGGCAAAGCCGGCCAGCGTGCCCGACAGGACGAAAGCCAGGAACTTGTACTGATCGGTGCGGTAACCCAGCGAGATCGCGCGCGGCTCGTTCTCGCGGATCGCCTTGAGGACTTCGCCGAACGGCGAGTTGATGATGCGGAAGATCAGCAGGAAGCCGGCGAGGAAACCGACCAGCACCACGTAGTAGAGCACGGTGGGCTTGGTCAGATCGAAGACGCCGAACATGCGTCCCTGCGGAATGCCCTGGATGCCGTCTTCGCCATGGGTGAACGGCGCCTGGAGGTAGATGAAGTACAAGAGCTGCGACAGCGCCAGCGTGATCATCGAGAAATAGATGCCCTGGCGGCGGATCGAGATATAGCCCGTGATGAGCGAGAGCACGAAGGCACCGGCGACCCCGACGAGGATGCCGAGTTCCGGCGGCAGCGCCCATACTTTCAGCGCATGCGCGCTGCAATAGCCGGCCGTGCCCAGGAACATCGCATGGCCGAAGGACAGCAAACCGCCGTAGCCGATCAGCAGGTTGAAGGCGCAGGCGAGCAGCGCGAAGCACAGCGCCTGCATCACGAAGAACGGGTAGACCCCCGTGAATGGCACCGAAGCCAGCAGCAGCGCCATCACCACGAACACGATCATCTCGTCGCGGATCGCGCGCGGGGTTACCGGCAGCGTGTCGTCCGTCAAGGCTGTCATATCAGGCCGCCCTTCCCGTCAATCCCGTTGGCTTCACCAAGAGCACCAGCACCATCAGCACGAACACGACGGTGTTGGAGGCCTCGGGGTAGAAATATTTGGTCAGGCCTTCGATCACACCGAGCGCGAAGCCGGTGATGATGGACCCCATGATCGATCCCATGCCGCCGATCACGACCACCGCGAACACCACGATGATGAGGTCGGCGCCCATCAACGGCCGCACCTGGTTGATCGGCGCCGACAGCACGCCGGCGAGCGCTGCAAGGCCGACACCGAGGCCGTAGGTCAGCGTGATCATGCGCGGCACGTTGACGCCGAAGGCGCGCACGAGCGTCGGGTTTTCGGTGGCGGCGCGCAAATAGGCGCCGAGCCGCGTCTTCTCGATCAGGAACCAGGTCGCGATGCAGACCACCAGCGAGAAGATGACGACCCAGCCGCGATAGACCGGCAGGAACATGAAGCCGAGATTCATGCCGCCCTTGAGCTGGTCCGGAATGGCGTAAGGCAGGCCGGAGGAGCCGAAGTAGTTCTGAAACACGCCCTGCACGATCAGCGCAATGCCGAAGGTCAGCAGCAGGCCGTAGAGATGATCCAGCCCGGTCAGCCATTGCAGCATGGTCCGTTCCAGGATCATGCCGAAGATGCCGACGATAACAGGCGCAAGCAGCAACGCCCACCAGTAGTTGATGCCGCCGAGGTTCAGCAGGAAGTAGGCGACGAACGCGCCCATCATGTAGAGCGCGCCATGGGCGAAATTGATGATGTTGAGCATGCCGAAGATCACGGCAAGCCCGAGACTGAGCAGCGCGTAGAACGAGCCGTTGATCAGTCCTACCAGTAGCTGAGCGTAAAGAGCCTGCATCGATCCCGCACCTGGTCCCTTCGGCGTTCCCTGAAAGTCGCCCGCAGGCCTGATGGCCTGCGGGCGGTTAGCTTACTTCTTCAAGAGCGCGCACTTGCTCTCGGACAGCGGCGTGAAGGCCTGGTCGCCCGGCACCGTGCCGACCAGCTTGTAGAAGTCCCACGGTCCCTTGGACTCGGAGGGCTTCTTCACCTCGAACAGATAGGCATTGTGGATGGTGCGGCCGTTGGGCTGGATCTCGCCCTTGCCGAACAGATCGTCTTCCGTCGGCATCGACTTCATCTTCTCGACGACCTTGACGCCGTCATGCGGGTTGCCGCCGAGCGCTTCCAGTGCCTTGAAATAGTGACGCACGCCCGCATAGACGCCGGCCTGCACCATGGTCGGCGGCGCGTTGTTCTTCATCTTCTCGGCGAAGCGCTTCGAGAACGCCCGGGTCTGGTCGTTCATGTCCCAGTAGAAGGTCTCGGTGAAGTTGAGGCCCTGTGCGGTCTCGAGCCCGATCGCCTTGACGTCGGTGAGGAACAGCAGCAGCGCCGCGAGCTTCTGGCCGCCCTTGACGATGCCGAACTCGGCCGCCTGCTTGATCGTGTTGGTGGTATCGCCGCCGGCATTGGCAAGGCCGATGATCTTGGCCTTGGAAGCCTGCGCCTGCAGCAGGAAGGACGAGAAGTCCGGCGTGTTCAGCGGGTGCTTGACGCCGCCGACCACCTTGCCGCCATTTGCGGTAACGACAGCGGTGGTGTCGCGCTCCAGCGCCGCGCCAAAGGCGTAGTCCGCGGTCAGGAAGAACCACGTGTCGCCGCCGGCCTTCACCAGCGCCTGGCCGGTGGTGTGGGCAAGCATGTAGGTGTCGTAGGTCCAGTGCACCGTGTTGGGCGAGCACTGCGCGTTGGTCAAATCCGAGGTCGCCGCGCCCGAGTTGATATAGACGCCGTTCTTTTCCTTGATGACGTTGTTGACCGCGAGCGCCACGCCGGAATTCGGCACGTCGACGATGAGGTCGACCTTGTCGACGTCGAACCATTGCCGCGCGATCGCGGTGCCGATGTCGGGCTTGTTCTGGTGATCACCCGAGATGATGTCGATCTTCCAGCCCTTCGCAGCCAGACCGGAATCTTCAATGGCCATCTGCGCGGCGAGCGTCGAGCCCGGCCCGCCAAGATCGGCATAGAGCCCGGACTGATCGGACAGCGCGCCGATCTTGACGGTCTTGTCCTGCGCGAAGGCTACGCCCGCGGTGGTCACGGCCAGCGCCGTGCCGAGCAGAAACGACGCAATCGACTTTGTCATCATGCTACTTCCCTATGAATCTTCTTGTTGGCAGTTCTAGACACCGAGATAGGTGTGGAGCTTGTCCATGTTGGCGGCGAGCTCCGCATTGGAAAATCCGTCAATGATCTTGCCGTGCTCGACCACGTAATAGCGGTCAGCGACAGTGGATGCGAACCGGAAGTTCTGCTCGACCAGGAGGATCGTAAAACCCTCCTTCTTGAGCCGCGCAATGGTGTGGCCGATCTGCTGGATGATGACGGGCGCGAGACCCTCCGTCGGCTCGTCCAGCATCAGGAAGTTCGCGCCGGTGCGCAGGATGCGCGCGATCGCGAGCATCTGCTGCTCGCCGCCGGAGAGTTTGGTTCCCTGGCTGTTGAGCCGTTCCTTCAGGTTCGGAAACAGATCGAAGATCTGCTCGAGCGGCAATCCGCCGGGACGCACCACCGGTGGCAGCAGCAGGTTCTCGCGGACATCGAGGCTGGCGAAAATTCCCCGCTCTTCCGGGCAGAACGCGATTCCCATCCGCGCGATCTTGTCCGAGGTCGTGCGGATGATGTCCTGGTTATTGAACTTCACCGAGCCGGTGCGCTTGCCGATGATGCCCATGATCGACTTCAGCGTGGTGGTCTTGCCGGCGCCGTTGCGCCCGAGCAGGGTGACGACCTCGCCCGCGTTCACGTCGAAGTTGATCCCGTGCAGGATGTGGGACTCGCCGTACCAAGCTTCGAGGTTGCGGACCTGGAGGAGGTTGCCGCCGCTCGCGGCCTTTGCGGGAGCTTCCGCCGTTGCAGTCTCAGCCATGACCGGCTCCCAAATAGGCTTCCTTGACGCGTTCGTCCTTGGTGAGCTCGCTGTAATGGCCTTGCGCCAGCACCTGGCCGCGCGTCAACACGGTGATGATGTCGGAGAGATTGGCAACGACGCTCAGATTATGCTCGACCATCAGGATGGTGTATTTCGCGGAGATGCGCTTGATCAACGCCGCGATCTTGTCGATGTCCTCGTGGCCCATGCCGGCCATCGGCTCGTCCAGCAGCATCATCTCCGGGTCGAGCGCGAGCGTGGTTGCGATCTCCAGTGCGCGCTTGCGCCCGTAGGGCATCTCGACCGCGGGCGTATTGGAAAACTCGCTGAGGCCGACGTCGTTCAACAGCTCGCGCGCGCGATCGTTGAATTGGTTGAGGACGGACTTGGAGCGCCAGAAATCGAAGGAGCTGCCGTGCTGGCGCTGAAGCGCGACGCGCACGTTTTCCAGCGCGGTGAGATGGGGAAATACCGCCGAGATCTGGAACGAGCGAACCAGCCCCAGGCGAGCCACGTCGGCGGGCGCCATCGCGGTGATGTCCTGCCCCTTGTACAGGATTTTTCCGGCAGACGGTTTGAGGAACTTGGTCAAAAGATTGAAGCACGTCGTCTTGCCGGCGCCGTTCGGGCCGATCAACGCGTGAATGCTCCCACGGCGAACCTTGAGCGCAACGTCGCGGACGGCGAAGAAGCCCGCGAACTCCTTGGTCAAGCCTTCCGTTTCGAGAATGAACTCATCGGCCAAACAGTTTTCCCCCTGCCCGCACAACGCGCGTGGCTATCCTTGTTGCTTCGGCTTTCCGGAGGCCCTTGGAGCCACTCCCTGGAGCCCATCCGGAACGCCGCCTCCGGGCGCGGAATATGCCGGAGGTGACGGGGGTTAGGCAAGGCGGAAAGCTGAGCAGGTCAGGCCTCCGGCCGGGAGACTTATGCTCCCTTAGTCGGACATGTTTTGATGTCGCGCCTGCCCGGCTTCCCGGTTCGCAAAGCGCCGGTCATCAAGCCGTCGTTAACGGTCTTTCGTTCCATGCGCCAGCCTTCATAGAAAATTTTCCCGCAGCGAGGATCATGCGCGCGTTTCATGCGTCCGGAATTTCTATTCGCCGGGAATATTGTCTTGGATTTTGCAAGCGCGGCTCCTTCCGTGGTCAAGTCGATCAGGCAGCGTGATCTCCTGAACACGTGGCTGCGGCTCTATGCGCGCGAGCAGACGGCCCCGGCGATCTGGGAGTACCAGCCTGCGCGGCTCGAGGAAGAGCTCTCCGATCTGATCTATTATACGGTGGATGCGTCGATGCCGACACCGCGTCTGACCATCCAGAGCGAAGGCACGCGCATCTCGCGCGCCTATGGACACACCGGCAAGGGCGTTCTGCTCGACGACTATATCGGGCCGCGTCTCGCGCCCCTGGTGATGCCGGTCTATCATGAATGCGTGGCGCGTGGGCTGCCTGTCTACAGCGTTGCCGACGTCGATGACATCTACGGCCGTATCGTCGCCTATGAGCGCCTGCTGCTGCCGTTCCAGAGCGACGGCAAGGTCTGTCACATCATCGCGTCGCTCAAGACCTTCTGCGAGGACGGCGGCTTCGAGATCAAGAATCTGATGCGCGGAAATGACGCGCTGCCGCGCCCGAGATTGCGCGCGGTGATCGACCACGACCTGTTCCATCGCACCCCGGGCCGCATCGCGCCGGCCGAACTGGTCGAGTTCGCGGACCAGCAGGGCTCAGGTGTTCCCACCGAGATCATCGAGCTGAACTAGCGGTCAGCGCGATTTGGCGGCGGCTTCCTTGGTCGTGACTTCCTTGGCATAGATCTCCGGCTTGAAGCCGACCAGCAGCTTGCCGCCGACTTCAAGCACCGGCCGCTTGATCATCGATGGTTGCGCTAGCATCAACGCCAGCGCCTTTTTCTCGGAGAGGCCTTCCTTGTCGGCATCGGGCAGCTTCTTGAAAGTCGTGCCGGCGCGGTTGAGCAGCGTCTCCCAACCGACCTTCTCGCTCCACTGCTTGAGCTTGTCCTTCTCCACGCCCGCCGTCTTGTAGTCGTGAAACGCGTAGGCGACGCCATGGCTGTCGAGCCAGGCGCGCGCCTTCTTCATGGTGTCGCAGTTCTTGATGCCGTAGATGATGTTGGGCAAAGCGTTCCTCGCGCATGCGTCGTATCGTGATCCCAAGGCGTTGTACGCAACTCCGGTTCGCGCGACAATATTGCGAAAACGATGCCAGCTCTTCGAACGGACACTCCATGCACGTCACCCACGATCCAGCCGCGACCGCATCGCCGACCATCGACTTCGACACTTTTCTCGCGGTCGATATCCGCGTCGGCACCATCGTCGATGCAAAGCCGTTCCCCGAGGCGCGCAAGCCGGCCTGGCGGCTGTGGATCGACTTCGGTCCCGCGATCGGCGTGCGCAAGAGCTCGGCGCAGATCACCGAAAATCATCCGCTTGAAACGCTAGTGGGCCAACAGGTGGCTGCGGTCGTGAATTTCCCGCCGCGCCAGATCGGCCCCGTTGTCTCGGAGGTGCTGACCCTCGGTTTCCCCGATGCCGACGGCAAGGTCGTGCTGGTGCAGCCGAGCAAGCCCGTGCCGAACGGCGGACGGCTGTTCTAGCACCGCGCGCTCAAGGGGCGGTTCCTGGCCGCCGGGGGCGCCCTTTAAGGTTCACCTCCTCGTTCCCGGCCCCCGGTTCCTCGGGCTTGACCACGATACTCTTTGAGCTAAAAATGACTGACTGATCGTTTTTTATCTTATCCAGTGCTACGGAACCGCTTGTCCTGCAGAACGACTAAACGATTGATCTGTCAGTTTTTTGTGGATGGCCGAATGCCGAAAATCAGCGACAAGCAACGTGAAGGCCGGCGGCAGCAGATTCTCGAAGCCGCCCTTGCCTGCTTCGCCGAGGACGGTTTTCACCAGACCGGGATGGCCGACATCGTCAAACGGTCGGGGCTGAGCCACGGTGCGGTCTATCTCTACTTCCAGAGCAAGGACGATCTGATCGAGGCACTCGCCGACGACCGGCATCGGCGCGAGGCCGTGCTCAATTCGGTCGCGCAAGGATCCGGCGATCCGATCGAAGGACTTCACGCGCTGGTCGGCGTCTACGCGCAATGGCTCACCGACTCCGCCGGCGAAGCGCGCCGCCGTGTCGGCATCCATGGCTGGGCCGAAGCCCTACGCAACCGCCGCGTCCGCACCAGCGTCGTGGAAGGCATCGACATACCCCGCGCCCTGATCGTCGCCCTGGTCGAGCGGGGCCAGCATGGCGGCCTCATCAAACGCGATCTCGGTGCGGAAGCGATCGCGCGCGTGCTGATCGCGATCTTCCAGGGTTTTGTGCTGCAAAAATGCTGGGGCCAGGATTTTGACATCGAGGCCTGCATGGCGGCCGTGACCAGCGTGATCGATGGATTTCGCACCACAAAGGCCGACGTCAAGCGACGGACCAGGAGCTGAGCGATGTCGTGGGTCCATGATCTGCTCGCAGGCATTGGGGTCGGCCTCATCGGCGGGCTGACATCGGGCTTCATGGGCACGAGTCCCGGAGGCGGCCTCGTGATTTTCAGCGTACTGCTACTGGGCGCCGAGCAACACGTCGCCCAGGGGACATCGCTGATCACGCAGGTTCCACCGACGGGACTCGCGGGCGTTCGCCGCTACTGGCAGAGCGGCAATCGCAGCCCGTTGCTGTGGATCGTCTGGATCGGCATCGGGTTTCTCTTCGGCGGTGCCGGCGGCGGCTACGCTGCGGCCGCAGTCTCCGACTCGGTGTTGCAATGGACCTACGTCGTCTATCTCGTCGCGCTGATCGCTCTCCTGATCCTGCGCAGCGACCGCGAGGAGAAAAGCAATGAGACCTGCGACCGAGACAAGCTGCCTTGGCTGCCGCTGCTCCTCATCGGAATGCTTGCCGGATTTTCCTCCGGCTTCATGGGCATCGGCGGTGGGCTCGCGATCACCGTCGGGCTCGCGGCGGGCCTGCGGGTGCCGCAGCATCAGGCCCAGCTCGTCAGCCTCGTCTTCTCGGTCATCCCGACCAATATTCCGGCGGCCTGGATCTACTGGAGCAAGGGCCTCATGGTCGGCTGGCCTGCCATCATCGGCATCCTTGCCGGCCTCTGGGTCGGCACCGATCTCGGCGCACGCGCGGCTAATGGCGTCAGCAAATCGGTGCTGCGCCGGGTCTTGATCGCCCTCATCTTGCTGATGGCGCTCTACATGACCCAAAAGGCGCTAACCTGATCTCACGGCCGCTTCGGAATGTTCAGCCCGCGCTCGACCGCCGGACGCGCCAGCCCGCGGTCGAGCCAGGCGGCGACGGATTTGAACTGGCTGAACTCGACGAGATCGCGGGCGCCGTAGAACCCGATGAGGTTGCGCACCCAGCCGAGCATGGAGATGTCCGCGATGGTGTAATCGTCGTCCATGAACCATTGCCGGCCGGCAAGATGCATCTCCATCACCCCGAGCAGCCGCTTGGCTTCGCCCACGTAGCGCTCGAGCGGCCGCTTGTCCTCGAAGTCCTTGCCGGCGAATTTGTGGAAAAAGCCGACCTGGCCGAACATCGGCCCGATGCCGCCCATCTGGAAATGCAGCCACTGGATGGTCTGATAACGGCGCGCGGCGTCCTGCGGCAGCAGCTTGCCGGTCTTCTCCGCGAGGTATTGCAGGATCGCCCCGGACTCGAACAGCGGCAGCGGCCTGCCGCCGGGACCATCGGGATCGAGGATCGCCGGGATCTTGCCGTTCGGATTGAGCGAGAGGAATTCCGGCGTCTTCTGGTCATCCTTGCCGAAATCGACGAGATGGACTTCGTAGGGAAGCCCGATCTCTTCCAGGATGATCGAGACCTTGACGCCGTTCGGCGTCGGTAGCGAATAAAGCTGGAGCAGCTCCGGGTGCTTGGCCGGCCAGCGCTTGGTGATGGGAAAGGCGGACAGATCGGACATCAGGACCCCGGCTTCGTTCATGAGATGCCGCCTAGTCTAGGCGAGCGGACGAACGACGCAAGGTCGAGTAGTCAGGTCATTTTCCCGTACAGGTCACAATGGCCGCAGCAAATGGTTGGTGGCGTGCATCACATCGCGCTGTGCGCGTTGCTCGATGAAGAGCTGGCCGGTGACGAGCAGTGCTCCGGTGAAGACGAGCGCAAGCATCGCGGTCGCGAACTGACTGACATCCCTCATCGGACGAGCTTCTCCGTGTTCGGTTCGCACGAGGAACGCGGGCCAGCCGTCGTCTGTTCCTGCAAGCTTCAAATAAATTGCAGCTTTTTCCCGGCTCCTCGCACCCCGACGGCCTCAATAATTGATCTCCATCCGCAAGCCCCGCGGATCGGTCTCCTCCCCGCCGAACCGCTGCGTGCTGTCGCGTGCCGCGATCGCGCAGGCACAGGCGTCGATCAGATCGTCACCGCCGATGCCGGTGCCATGTCGTTGAGTCAGCCATGTCGGCAAGCGCCCGAAGCCGCGCTGCTGCAGGAGTGCGATGCGCTGCCCGCGGCCCTCCGCCGATGTCTTCTTTGCAAGCCGGACCCGCCCAGCCAAATTCCAAAAAATCAATTCCGGATGCGCTTCGCCGATGGTCGCCTGCCGCGCCGGCGTCATGATCGCGTCGACGTCCCTGATCTTGTCCCTGATGTTCCAGAGCTGCGCCGATACGCCCCTGCCCTTGCCCTCGCGCTCCCAGTAGTGGCGATTGGCTGCCGCCATATCGGCGAACGTCCAGAGATCGCGGCGGGCGCCGAGAAACACGGCGGGACCGACCAGCTCGCGTGCGCGCAAATCGCAGATGCGATAACCACTCCATTTCAATCCGATCGGCATGTCGATCATCGCCCCGGCATGCGGCAGCGCGAGCAGCCGCGCAAGACCCGGCGAATAATCAAAGCCGTGATCGCCGCGCTGGTCGATCCAGGCGACGACCCAGCCGAAGCGAAATCCGTCGAGGCCGAGATAGTTTGGCAAGTTCCTGATCTCTGCGGGACATCCGCCCGCTCCTCTATCCCAGTTCCTCGCCCCGATGTCGCTCGAACAGGCGCTGCGCCAACAACGCATGGCCGAGCGTGCCGCCGGCGCGAACCGCGGCCGCAATCAACGCGGCTTCCGCGACTTCTTCTCGCGTTGCACCGGCCTTCGCCGCCTGCGCAGTGTGCACGTCGAGGCAATAGGCGCATTGCGTGGTGAGCGCGACCGCGAGCGAGATCAGCTCGCGATATTTTGGCGGAATCAATCCGTCCTTGCGCTCGACCGCGTGGTTGAACGCAAGGAACGCGTTGGCCTCGACCGGCGCGAGCGCCACGAAGGCCGGGATAGATTTCAGGTCGTCACGTCTTTGATAATCGGTCATGGCTCATCTCGTCAGATATTCGCGCATCAGGGCGCGGGCGCGATGCAGACGTGCCTTCACGGTCTGCCGGGTCGCGCCGAGCGCGACGGCGATCTCATCGATGGTCATTTCCTTGACGTCGCGCATCAGCGCGACGTCGCGGTAGTGCGGCGGCAGCGCCTCGAAGGCCGCCGCGATGTCGATCCGCAAATCGGCCTCAGGACGCGACAGCAGCAGCGCCTCCGCCTCTCCGTCGTCGATCGCCGGCGCGAGGCCTGCCTTGCGGGCAAGCCGCAGGCATTCGCGGCGGACCACACTGAACAGCCAGGCCGAAAACGCCAGCCACGAGCGGATCGTGCCGACATGGCGAAACAGGATCCACAGCGCCTCCTGCGTCGCATCCTCGGCGTCCGCCGAGCTGCGACAGGTGGCGCGGGCGTAGCGGCGGATGTTCGGTTGCGCCGTCTCGAGCAGAGACGCGATCGCCTGGGGATCGCCGAGGCGCGCGGCCTCGAACAGGTCCGGCGAGATCCCAGCCGCGCTCACGACGCGCCTCCTCTTCCGATGCCGGCCATCGCGCACATCGGACAATAGCCGACGAGGCCGGTCAGCGCGAAGCCGGCACCGCCAAGTGCAACCAGCCACGCCGCAGCGCCGGTGAGATACACGACCGCCGCGACCGCCACCGCGACGCCAAAGGCGATCCGCACGGCCTGATGCAGGCCGCCGATGTTCTTTCTGTAAAATGCCATCACATTCTCCGAGATGAGCCGAAGCAAAATGCCTCGACCGTCAAGAGAGGGCGCGACGACCGGAAAGGATTCGCGGCAACCTGCAATTTTTTTCGCGATCAGCCTCCGACGGCCTGATAGGCCAGACGCTTGAACTCGAAGAAGAACGGATTCCAGAAGCCCATGTAGCGCTGCGTCATCAGCACACCGGCGGTATTGGCCTGCGGGCAGATCCACCAATGGGTGCCGGCGAGGCCGCCCCACTGGAATTCGCCGGTCGAATTCGGGGGATCGAACGGCATCGGCGCGAAGGTGACCGCGCCGCCGAGGCCAAAGCCCTTGCCGGGGATCGGGCCGAGATTGGCGAAGCGAATGTTCTCGCCGGCGGGCAGCTGGTTCGTCGTCATCTGCCGCAGCGTCTCCGGCTTCAGCAGAGCATCCGAGCCGGGAAGCAGCGCCTGTATCAAAGCGAGCATGTCGGGCAAGGTCGAGACCAGTCCGCCGCCGCCCGACAGCCGCGGGAACTGCCGCCGATAGGCCTGCGGATAAGGCAGGTCGTCGGCCCGGGTGAGGCCGGGCTTCATGGGATCGAGGACATCCGTGCCGTTGTAGAGCGCGACCAGCCTGCCCTGCTGCGCGTCCGGCACGTGGAAGCCGGTGTCGGTCATGCCGAGCGGCTCGAAAATGCGCGCCTTGAGCACGGCGTCGAGCGGCTTGCCGGAGACGACCTCCACGACGCGCCCGAGGACGTCGGTCGCAACCGAATATTCCCAGGACGCGCCGGGATGAAAGGACAGCGGCAGATCGGCGAGCCGGTCGATCATGTCAGTCAGCGGCGTCAACGGATTGAGAACGCGTGCCTCGTTATAGCTTTTGAACAGCACCGTGCCGGGATCGAAGATGCCGTAGCTGAGGCCGGAGGTATGGGTCAGAAGCTGCCGGATCGTGATCGGGCTCTTCGCCGGTTCGACGTCGGCAAGGCTCAAAGCGCCCGGCTTCAGAACCTTGCGATTGCCGAGTTGCGGCAGGAATTTCTCGACAACGTCATCGAGCCCGATGCGGCCTTCCTCGGCCAACAGCATGATCGCGCAGGTGACGAAGATCTTGGTATTGGAGAAGGCGCGAAAAATGTGATCGGGCCGCAGCGCGGTGCTGGTCTCGCGATCGGCGAAACCGACGCACTGCTGATCGACGACCTCGCGGCCCCGCAGCACCGCCCAGGATGCACCCGGAATGATCTCCTGATCGACGTAACTCTGCATTGCTGTCCGCATGGCGGAAAAATCAGGTGTTCTGGCGTCCATGTGTTTCCCCAATGATGGTTGGGATCGATATAGCGTGAATTCGCCAGATATGAAGCCTGACCGGACGGCGCGGCTCATCTCTGCTTCATGAACGCAGTCACGTGCAGGCGGCGCCGAGTCCGCATCCCCTGCCGCTGGTACAGCGCGATGGCCGACGAGTTGCTCGAGAACACGTGCAGGAACGGAATTTCGCTGCGCGCCTCGATCTGCCGCGCGACCGCCGCCAGCAGCGCCTGCGCGTAGCCCCGCCCCCGATGATCAGGGTGGACGCAGACGGCCGTCATCTCGACGAAATTGCCCGGCTTCATGCGCTCGCCGGCCATCGCGACCAATTCGCCGCCGGCGCGGATGCCAAGAAACGTCCCGAGTTCGTGCGTGCGCCGCGCGAATGGACCGGGCTTCGTCAACTCCGTCAATGCCATCATGGCGGGAACGTCGGCTGCACCCAGCCGGACGATCTCGGCATCGCGAAGCGGGCTATCGGCCGGGGAGCCGATCATCTGCTCGCAGGGTCCGGCCAGCACGACCTTGAAACCGGCGGGAACGTCGACGGCCTCGGGTGTGAACAGCGCGGCGACCTGCGAGCCCGACAGGAGATTGCCGAGCTCGGCAAAGCTCGTCTCGGACATGTCGACCATGTCGGCAAAAGGCGTCACGTCCACCGGATAGCGCAGCGCTCCCGGGCCACCCTCGGCCAGATGTTTGTGGCTGGTCGTCAGCGCGCTCCAGATCGGGCGATCCAGTAGGGTCACGTCACCGTCGGACACCGGCCTAGTCCTTATCGAAGCTGACGATGACGGCGGCATTGGCGATGAGGATGGGGTCGTTGCCCTGCTCCGCAGCCGAGGGAATCTCCAGCCCGCCCTTCACCGCGTTGACGGTGACGGTGCCGTAAGGCAGTTCCTTCGCGACCGCGTCCTTGTCGACGGCTTCGGGATTCGGCACCGCGATCGTGACGTCGACGAACATGTCGTTCGCAGTCTTGTCGATCATCCGGAAGAAGCCGAGGCTCGAATGCCTGATGGCATCAGAAACGGCACGCTTCGCCGCCTTGGTGGCGTCCCTGCCGTGCACGTCGACGCCCATCCCCATCTCGGTGATACAGCGAATGCGAGCCATGACCTTATTCCTGTGACTGATTGAGTGATGTGGAGTGTGGGGGATCGGACGGCACGATACAAGTGGGGTCGTTCCTCTCGTATCGCGGACGCGGTGCGGCACGCAGAGGCGCTCCATCGTTGCGGCGTTGCAAGCCGCGTACGCTGTGCTATCGCTTAGGCGATGACTCCCAAAACTTTCGAAACCCGCTGCCTGCGCCTGCCCGCCGTCACCAAGGTGGTGCAGTGGGAGGGTACCTCCGTGTTCAAGGTCGGCGGCAAGATGTTCGCACTCGGCGGCGGCTTTGCCGCGCGCTCCGGCGGCTACATGTTCAAGGTCTCGAACATGGCCTATGCCATGCTGATCGAGCACGGCCTTGCGCGGCCGGCGCCCTATCTGGCGCGCGCCAAATGGGTGCAACTCGTCGGCAACAACGCGCTGCCGGACGCCGAGCTCACGGCCTATCTGGCGCAGGCGCACGCGCTGATCGCGGCGAAACTCACGCGGAAATCCCGCAAGGTCCTGGGCCTGGATTGAAGCGCAGTTCGCTGGTGAAGCGAAAACGTGCACTGATTGACTTCGATGATATGTCTGACTAAAGTCAGATATATCATGCTCGACCCTGTTTCCCGCGTCCGCCGCTTCAATCGTGCCGTCACGTCCGCTGTCGGCGCGCTCGACACGTCATTCCTGGGACGCGGGCGGCCACTGGGGGCGGCGCGCGTGCTCAACGCGATCGGGCATGGACGTTCGGACGTGGCCGAGATTCGCGACTATCTCGGCCTCGATTCCGGCCTGATGAGCCGCCTCCTCCGCTGCCTCGAGGACGAAGGGCTGGTCGAGACCAATGCGCATGAGGACGATGCGCGCCGTCGCGTCGCGACGTTGACGCGTGCGGGCCGGCGCGAGTTCGCGGCCTACGAGGCGCTGTCGAATACGCAGGCCGAGGGCTTCCTCGCCCAACATGCGCAACGCGAGGCGCTGCTGGCGGCGATGGATTTGGTTGCTTCCGCGCTGACGCGCGAGCGCGTCACGCTGGACGAGATGGACCCGCGGAGCGAACAGGCGCGCTATTGCCTCGGCGAATATTATGGCGAGCTCGGCCGCCGCTTCAAGCAGGGGTTCGACGTCTCGCTGTCGCGCGATCCCGACGCCAAGGATATGCGCCGCCCGCGCGGCACGTTCATCGTCGCGATGTCGGACACGCTACCGGTCGGCTGCGTCGGGCTCAAGGGCACCGATCACGGCTATGCCGAGATCAAGCGGCTGTGGGTCGCACCGGCGGCGCGCGGATTGCGGCTCGGCCGGCGCCTGATGGACATGACCGAGAACGCCGCGCGCGGGCTCGGCATCAAGCTATTGCGGCTCGACACCAACAGCGCCTTGGCGGAAGCCGGCCAGCTCTACCGACGAAGCGGCTGGAGCGAGATCCCCCGCTTCAATGACGATCCCTACCCGGACCTGTTCTTCGAAAAACGTCTGTGAGCGCCTGCGCCTTTTCTCTCGTTGCCGCGTTAGGGCCGGAGCCGCAGGAGCACGCCATGACCAGGTCCGACCTCGCCGACATCTACCGCGACTACATCGCCTGCCTGAACCGGCAGGATTGGCCCGCCCTCGGACAGTTCGTCCACGATGATGTCGCCCACAATGCGCGACCGTTCGGACTGTCCGGCTATCGTGCCATGCTGGAGCAGGATTTTCGCACAATTCCGGATCTGCATTTCAACATCGAGCTGCTGGTCTGCGATCCGCCCCATATCGCCGCCCGGCTGAAGTTCGATTGCACACCGGCTGGAACGTTTCTGGGGCTGGATGTGAACGGCAGGCGCATGTCCTTCTGTGAAAACGTGTTCTATCAATTTCACGACGGAAAAATACGGCACGTGTGGTCCATCATCGACAAGCCCGCGATCGAGGCGCAGCTCTAGCGCTGTGCCTCGATGAACTTGCTTACGCTGCCGCCGGCGCCAAATCCGCGCGCGGCTTCGGGAACGGCTTGAAATTCATCGCCATCAGGAAGGCGCCGAGGCCCATCGCCCAGGAGGCGATATAGAGCCAAGCGTAGCTCGAGAACGCATCGTAGATCAGGCCGCCGGCGAGCGGGCCCGTGGCCATGCCGAGACTGCCGGCCATGGCGGTGCCGCCGATCACCGTGCCCATCATCTTGAGCGGGAAATTTTCGCGGATCAGCACCGCGTAGAGCGGCATGGTGCCGGCATAAATGAAGCCGAAGACGGCCCCGACGGCGTAGAACGTCGCAAGCTGGTGCGCGAAGACATAGGCGAGTGCGCCGAACGCCTGCAACAGCAGGCCCGAGACGAGCACGCGCTTGGCGCCGAAGCGGTCACCCATCAGGCCGAAGGCAATGCGTCCGCCAAGGCCGGCAAAGCCTTCGATGCTGTAGATCGTCACCGCCGCGACCAGCGGGATGCCGCAGCTCACGGCATAGGAGACGGTGTGGATGATCGGGCCGGAATGGGTGGCGCAGCAGAAGAAATTGGTCGCGAGCAGGATCAGGAATTGCGGCGAGCGCAGCGCCTCTCCCATCGACATCTCACCTTGCACGGCGCCCTCGCCCGCAGGCGCGGCCACGGCGTGCGCGAGCGCCGGCGGGCGGCGCACCAGGAACGAGACCGGGATCATGATGGCGCCGACCACCAGCGCCACGATCTGCATCGAGGTGCGCCAGTCATGGCCGGAGACGAGCCAGGCCGCGAGCGGCGCCATCGTCATCGGCGCCATGCCCATGCCGGCCGACACCAGCGAGACCGCGAGGCTGCGATGGGTGTCGAACCAGCCGGTCACGGTCGCCATCATCGGCGCGAAGATCGCCGCACAGGACGCTCCGACCAGAAGCCCGAAGACGAACTGAAACGCCAGCAGCGAGGTGGCGTGACTCGCCGCGAACAGGCTCACGGTCAGCACCGTCGATCCCGTCAGCACCACCAGCCGCGGCCCGAACCGGTCCGTCAACGTGCCCCAGACCATGCTGGTGCAGGCCATTGCCAGAAAGCCGATCGTCATGGCGCTGGAGATGCCGGTCACGGACCAGCCGGTGTCCTTTGCGATCGGCTGCAGGAATACCGGCAGCGAAAACATGCCGCCGATGGCGACGCAGCCGAGCAAGCCGCCCGCGGCGACGATCACCCAGCGATAGGAGGAAGCGTTCATTTTGGTCTCCCGTCAGATCTGTCTGGGTGGAAGACGAATGGGAACATGGTGGGCCGACAGGCCGACGCAAGTTTTTGCGGCACGCTTTTGTGACCTGCCAAACAAAAAACGCGAAAACAACCCCATGCACAGTAGCGGGGCGCTGTCGGATCAAGGACTTACAGCGCAGCTCTTTGCAGTGCGAAGGAAGACCCGCCGTTTGACTCGTCGGGCAAAACACCTGCATGATGGCATCATCCCGCCGCTATTGAATTCGTCCCGTCGCAAACGCGATCGTCCGCCTCCTCGCGCGCCATCCGGCCTTGCCGTGCGGAACTGGCCGTGCGGATGCGGCGAAATCCGTGACCGGGTTCGACGACGCGCCTGGCGCTCCGCGATGTGCCAGGCCACGCAACGCTAGAGAACTGCAGGGAAATGCTTATGCCGAAAATCGACATCGCTGCCGTACCCGCCCGCAAGGGCGCCGGCTACCCCGCGCCCTTCGATGCACCTTGCGCCGATCGGGTCCGGCAGCGGCTCGGCAATGCCGGAGGCTTGTCCGATTTCGGCGTCAACCTGATGCGCTTGCCGCCCGGCAACTGGTCGAGCCAGCGGCATTGGCACTCGCATGAGGACGAATTCGTCTATGTCCTCGAAGGCGAAGTGACGCTGATCGAGGACAAATGCGAGATCGTGCTCCGCGCCGGTGACTGCGCCGCCTTCGCGAAAAACAGCGGCAACGGCCATCACTTGATCAACCGTTCGAGCGCCATCGCCCTCTATCTCGAAGTCGGCTCTCGCTCGCCCGACGATCTCACGATTTGCTCCGACATCGACATGATGAGCGCCAACTCCGACGGCCGATTCGTGCACAAGGACGGCACGCCCTATCCGGACGGGTGAGCGTCCGCGACAAGGCTTGAATGGCAAGGCTTCAAACAGCCGCGCTACGCCGCCACTCGCCGACCGTGAGCCAGACCGCCGAGACCAGGAAGTAGAGCGCACCGACTGCAGCATAGCCCGCGACATTCGCGATCGAGGGAATCGCGGGCATCGTGGCCTGAAAGATGAAGAAGCCGCCTGCGAGAGCCGACTGGCCCCCGCTGAGCACCATGGCCCATTGCGCGCCAAAACTCCGCCAGCGCTGGATGGCCGTTCCGAGTTGGAGCAATCCCGACAGGATCGCCCATGCCCCGAAGATTCCGAGCACCCGGTTCATGCTCATCTGCAAGGTCACAAGCACCGCGACGGTGGTCGCCAGGCTGACCACAACGTTCAGAGCCTGCGGGCGGCTTTGAGCGAGTCCGCCGCTGCGAACCGCGTCCGCGAAGTTGGCAGCGGCGTCCCATGCGGGATAGAGGACGAGCAAGGCGCCGGCGATCACTGGAGAAGAAGCCCCGGCGGCAACCGCAGCAGCGACCCAGGCAACCGAGAACGCCGCTCGCACGAAGTAATATTGCTTCAGCCATCGCTCGCGGTCGCAATGAACCGGATTCAATTGATATCGCGCCATCGCAGTCTCTCCTATACCTACTAGTTGGTAGTTTTCTTACACACAACGAAACCGTCTTCGATCCAGCCCACTTGCTGGCTATCGTCATCGTCTCGCCGATGTCTCTCAGTGCTTGTTGGACAGCCGGTCCAGCAGCGGGGTGGTAATCACACCGAACATCTTTGGATCGCCATAGGCACGCGCCGACAGCATGGCGCCGTGAATGGTCGCCATGAATCCTTCGGCCTCGACGCGGGCTGTGCCGGAGAGTTTGAGTTGCCCTTTCCGCTTGCCACGCTCCATGACGGCCGTCAGCCAGGAAGCCAAGGAGCGGAAGTGCGCACGGACTTCGAGCGCAACCTCCTCCGGCAGGATCGGAAGCTCGCTGGCCAGCAGCGCGCACACGCAGAACGGCGCTGTCGCATCATTGATGCACGCCTTCCAGTACGCGACATAGTTTTCGAGCTGGTCGCGCGGATCAGGGACATTGCGCTCGAGCGCGGACAGTCCCGCCTCGGCTTCGGCGCGGTAGCGCGACACGAGCGTGCGGACCAGATCGACCTTGCTGGCGAAATGATGGTGGATGCTCGGCTTGCGGATACCGACCACCTCGGCCACGTCGGCGTAGCTGAAACCATTGTAGCCGCCCGCGATGATCAAGCTGCGCGCGCAGGCCAGGATGTCGTCGGCTGTCGAGGAAACGTTGGTCATGGTCCCTAGCTACCTTCCAGTTGGTAGGGCGTCAAGAACGGGATCTTCAACCATCCGTGAGTGCTAGGAGCTTGCATGACCATTCGCCCGATCGTCCGCTATCCCGACCGCCGGCTCGCGATGCCGGCTCACCCCGTCACCGCGTTCGACGATGCGCTCCGCGAGCTTGCAAATGATCTGCTCGAGACCATGCGCGCCGCGCCCGGCATCGGCATCACGGCGCCGCATGTCGGCGTGCCCTTGCGCGTCGTCGTGCTCGAGCTCGACGCCAGGGACGGTGCACAGACCTATGTCAATCCGGAGATCGAATGGGCCTCACCCGAGATGATCCTGCATCACGAAGGCAGCGTCTCGATGCCCGGCGTCAACGACGAGGTCCAGCGCCACGCCCGCGTGCGGATCAGCTATCGGGATCTCGACGGCAGCATGCACAAAGAGGAGTCGGAAGCCTTGCGTGCTGTCTGCCACCAGCACGAGATCGACCAGCTCGACGGCATGTTCTGGATCCAGCGCCTGTCGCGGCTGAAGCGGGAGCGGCTGGTGAAGAGGTTCGAGAAGATGTCGCGCGAGTGAGCGGGCCGGCAAATATCCGGCTTGTGTGAAATCGCGCCGGCCCGTTGGGAGGGAGACGAATGACATATTCAGGTCGTTGTGCCTGCGGCGCGGTTTGTTACACCATTGCGTCCGCGCCGATCCGCGGCTTCCAATGCCAGTGCAGCGACTGTCAGCGCGATACCGGCAGCGGCCACAGCTCCATCTTCGTGTTCGCGCGCAGCGCAGTCGCGGTGACAGGCGAGGTGCGCGAAATCGAGCGCACTGCCGTCAGCGGCGCGGTCAAGCGCAAAGGGTTCTGTCCGAACTGCGGCTCGCCTATCTACAACAAGCCGGACGAGAAGCCGGACTTAATCGGCATCTATGTCGGCACGCTGGACGATGCCAGCACGTTCAAACCGTCCGTCGTGCTGTTCTGCTCGCGCGGATATGCCTGGGATCACCTCGATCCCGAGATTCCCAAACTCCCGGATGGCACCCGGGATCGCGCTGATTTCTTGCAGATTGGGGGACAGCCAATGGCGATGAGCTTCGAGCTATCGATGCTGCCCGCCGCAATCGTCTGGGGCTTTGTACAGCTCGTCGCCGCCGCGCAGGCCGCGAACCTGCAGTACGGCCTCAGATGGGCCGCCAGCCCGGGCGACACCGAGATGCCGCCGCTCAAGCCCATCCCCCGCCGGGCAAAGAACGGAAACGTCTCCATGAGGCGTGGCCGCGATGCCTTCACGCCCGCTTCCCGCTCCGCTTGCTCATTGGCGCGTTACGACGCTCGCGTTTGCCGCGCGCGATTTCCGTCGCCAGCGCATCCAGCTTCGGCTCCCAGAAATTGCGGAACTGACCGATCCATGCATCCACCGCTTGGAGGCCCGCAGCATCGACCGAATAGAGCCGTCTTTGCGCCTCCGCCCGAACCGTCGCGAAGCCGCTCTCGCGCAGCACCTTGAGGTGCTGCGACACGGCGGCCTGCGTGATCCCGAACTCCGCTCCGATCACTTCGACGACCTCGCCGGACGCCATCTCGCCGGGCGCAAGCAGCTCGAGGATGCGACGGCGGACGGGGTCGGCAAGGACCTCGAAGATTTGCATCAGCTTCCTGTGCCCGGATGCGCCACGTCGGGCGGCGTCTCGCCGCGATAGAAAGCGATGGTACGGTCCGACCGCTGTTTCGCGGACGCAGGATCCACGCCGCTTGCGACATGCGCTGCGCGCCAATACTCGCCGCTGCTCGTCATGAATTCCTTGCCCGCGGGAGAGCCCATCCATGCCTCGGCCGTCTCATGGTCGACCGATGCCCCGGTCGCAACATATCGCTCCAGCCCGGCAATGGCGAGATCCCAGCCGATCCCGACTGCCCCTGGACCGAACTGATTCCAATGATCCTCGATCATCGCGGTGTGCTCGAGCGTCAGCCGCGCCTGGCTTCGTTCTGCGGTCAGCTTGACGTCGATCCAGCTCATCGCGCCGCCGAATTCCCAGGTCGCCGCAAAATGGGTCGGCGGCGTACATGCCGTGATGGTCCCGCCTGCATTCCCCTTGAGCTGGTATTTTCCGCCGAGCCGGAGATCTCCCCCGACCGGAAAGAACCAGCGCGGAATGCGTTGCTCGCTGGTCACTGCGTCCCAGAGATCGTCGACGCTGGTCTCGTAAAGCCGCGTCAGTGTCACCGCACTGGCTGCCTTCCCGTCCTTCTCGAAATTCCTCACCGAACGCGTAACCAGCCCTAATACCCTGACGACGTCGATCTCCATGGCGCTCCTCCTTGTCGTTTCGTGCCAGGATTAATATCGGTCGACGCTAATATAAGTCAATTCTTATATTCAGGGAAAATACCGCTCAGATATTTCCCTGGTGGTTTCCCGAGCGCCTTCTTGAACATGGTGATGAAGGCCGCGACGGAGTCGTAGCCGAGATCGGCGGACACCTGCTGCACGCTCGCGCCGGACGTCAGCTCCCGCAAGGCGACGATCAGGTGCAATTGCTGGCGCCACCGCCCGAAGCTTAAGCCCGTCTCCCTGACCACGAGACGCGCGAGGCTGCTCTCGCTCAGCGCGACGCGATCGGCCCATTCGGCCAGCGTCCTGCGATCGGAAGGGTTTTTCGCCAGCGCCGCGGCAATCTTCTTCAACCGCGGCTCGGGCGAGAGCGGCAGATGCAGCTGCTGAACCGGCATGCGGGGAAGCTCGCGCAGCAGGACGCTCGCCAGAAGCTCCACCCTCGCCTCGTCATCCGCGATCTGATTGGCCAGCTCGACGATCACTTCACGCAGCAGTGGGGAGATCGAAAGCGTGCAGCACCGATCCGGCAGGTCCACGACCTCAGGCTCGATGTAGACGAAAACCAGCCGGGCGTTTTCCGTCGCGAGGTTGCTGTGCTGCATGCCTCCTGGAATCCACACCGCGCAATGCGGCGGCACCATCCACAGACCGGTGGGAACGCGGCACGTCACGGCGCCGCCCAGCGCAAAGACAAGTTGCCCCTTGCGGTGCCTGTGATCGGGCACCTCGTCCTTGGTCCCGATCACGTCGACGCGCACGGCGATAACGGGCGCGGAGACATCATCCACATCAAGATCAGGCCATGGAAAACGGAGCGGCTGCCGCATGTTGCCGGTTTTTAGAAATTGATTGGTAGAACATCTAAATCGAGCGAAGAGGAATGTCGATAGGGTGCCGCCTGAACCTGCCCGGGGGCGTCCGGGCGCCGCCCACGCTATCGAAAGAAACGGCCATGCATGGTTTCACGAGTACGACAGCAGCCGGGCTGCAACGCGTGGTCCGCACGCAAGCGGGGGCCGTGCGTGGCGGCCCGCGCGATGCAAGCGGCGTGATCGCGTTCAAAGGCATTCCCTACGCAGCACCGCCGGTCGGGCCTCTGCGTTGGTGCGCTCCGCAGCCCCCGGAGTCCTGGGATGGCGTGCGCGATGCGCTTGTGTTCGGCGCGGGGTGTCTATCGGCGCTCGAAAACGACCCGCGGCCGGGACCGCGCGACGAGGATTGCCTCTATCTCAACATCTGGACCGCGGCGAAGCACGCGGATGAGAAGCGGCCCGTGATGGTGTGGATTCACGGCGGCGGCTTTCAGTTCGGCTCCTCGGCGAATCCCGCAACCGATGGCAACGCGCTAGCAGCGAAAGGTGTCGTCGTCGTCAGCTTCAACTACCGCCTCGGCATCTTAGGCTTCTTCGCCCACCCCGATCTCGACGCGGAGGCGCCTTCAGGCAATTACGGCCTGCAGGATCAACTGGCGGCGCTGCGCTGGGTCAAGGCCAACATCGCCGGCTTCGGAGGCGACCCCGAGAACGTCACCGTGTTCGGCGAATCCGCCGGCGCCATGGCCGTCGGAATCCTGATCGCCTCGCCGCTCGCGCACGGACTGTTTCACAAGGCCATAGGACAGAGCGGCGCGTTCTGGGATGGCAAACACGGCCCGCTTCAGGGCTTTGAAGAAGCCCGCGCGCGTGGTCTCGCTTTTGCCCGGCAGCAGGACAACGCGTCGATCGCAGCTTTGCGCAGCATGCCGGCCGATTCGTTGAATGCAGCCGCGCCGTGGAGTTTCAGGACCAGCCCGGTCGTGACGGCCTTCTCGCCGAGTATCGATGGTCTTGTCGTTCCTGATGTGCCCGCGCGGCGCTTCCGGCGCGGCGAACAGATGTACATCCCGCTGCTGGCGGGCTGGAATGCGGCCGAGGAATTTCCTTTCCGTTCGCAGTCACTCCCCGACGAATCAGCGCAAGCCTTTCTCGCCGCGGCCGAGGCGATGTTCGGCAAGGAGCGCATGGCCGATTTCCTGAAGGTCTATCCCGCGGCGACCGATGCGGAGGCCAGGACTTCTGCGGCGGCGCTCACGGGCGACATCGTGGTCGGCGAGCAATGCTGGCAGTGGCTGCGATTGCATTGGCGCGGGGGACGCGCGCCAGTCTACGGCTATCACTTCAGCTATACCTCGCACTACACGCCGATCGCCTCGCACGTCACTGAAATCCCGTTCGTGTTCGGCACACTGACACCGCAACAGGTGATCGGCAGCTCAGCACCGCCGGCCGAACAGGACCGCGCTCTGGCGCGGATCATGATGAGCTATTGGGTGAATTTCGCTGCGCACGGGGACCCGAACGGATCGGGTCTGCCACCCTGGCCCGCCTATGACGAGACGGACGTTGTGCAGATCCTGGGCACGCCGATCGAAGCCCGCCCCAATCCGCAAGCCGCCCGCTTCCGCTTCCTCGCCAGTTTCAGGCAGGACGGCATTTTGCCGATGCGCTGGCGGGAGCTGCCGTAGGCGGACCTCACTCGCCCGCCATCAGCTCCTTCGCCAGCGCCATGTAGGCCGGCAGCGTCACGGGGTCGTTGGCGGCGTTGCCCGCTGCGGGGTGCGAGGCGTAGCGCGCGATCACCATCTCGGCCTTGGGATCGATATAGATGCCCTGGCCGTGAACGCCACGCGCCATATATGCGCCGTGGGCATTGTGCGTGACCCACCATTGATTGCGATAGGAGGCGCCGGGTAGCGTGGTGTAACCGGCGGGCTTGAATTTCTCGGGATCGCGACCGCGCGCGATGTCCTCGACGACAGATGAAGGCACGATCTGCCGGCCGTTGGAGCGGCCGTGATTGCGCATGGTCTCGCCGAATCGGGCGAGATCGCGCAAGCAGGTCGACAGGCCGCCGCCGCCGCTTTCGGTGCCGATGCGATCGACGTGGTAATGCGCGTCTTCCTCCGCGCCCATCGGCTGCCAGATGCGCTCGGAGAGCAGATCGGACAACGTCATGCCGCTGACGCGCCGGATGATCCAGGCCAGCACGTCTGTGTTGACGGTCTTGTAGGCAAAGACCTTGCCGTGCTCGCCCTGCTTCTTTTGCCCGACCAGGAAATCGAAGATGGTGGTCGCACCGTCATAGTCGGGTGGAATCGGCGCCATGCCGTTGGCGCGCCGCAGTCCCCACACATGCGAGTTCTTGTCGGTGTAGACTTCGGTGTATTCGAGCCCGGTGGTCATATCCATGACCTCGTGCACGCGCGCGTCGCCGAACGCGCTCGCCTTCAGCTCCGGCACATAGTCCGTGACGGGCGCCTGCGGATCGATCTTGCCCTCGGCGACCAGAATGCCGGCGAGCACGCCGGTGAACGACTTCGTCACCGACATCGCGATATGCGGCTTGTGCGGCTTCAACGCACCGAAATAGCGCTCATAGATCAGCTTGCCCCGATGCAGCACGGCGATGCCGTCGGTGTAGGTTTCCTCGAGCATCTTCGCGAACGTCATGGGCCGCCTGTCCATGGTGGTCGAGGCCGACGCATCGATGTCGTGGCCTTCCCGCGGCAACACCGATGCAGGCCCCGCGCCGCGCCAGACATTCACGGTCGGCACCAGCTGGCGGATGTTGCTCCATGCCCAGCGTAGCTCGGGGAAGCTGCGGAACGAACCATCCTGGAAGCTGATGGTGCGGTCCGGAGACGGCGGGAAGCCTTTCATCCAGCCGAGTGTTTCGGGATCAGTTTCGGCGGCGGTTGCGGGCGACTGACTCGGCGCGGTGGCAGACATGAACATTGGCTCCGGAAGCGAACGACGGGGGTTTCGTATCATGGAGATGCGTGGCGAACATCCAGTGTTTGCGCCGAGGCGACCGTCGCCGTGGGCTGGGCACCAATCGTCTCCTGCGCGCCAGCCATCGTCGCGCAATCTGCGTCAAACGGTCCCGCAAGGCGCGCTGAACAAAACACTTGCCTGAGGCTTCTATCGTCCTCAACCCGCCCACTTTGAAAAGACGGAAGACATCTCATGCAAGTTCGCAAGTTTGCCATCTCGGACGCAACGCTCGAGCGTTCGCCCGGCCAGGATGGCGACATATTCGTCGGCAACGTGATCGACCAGCGTCACGGCGCGCCGATCACCATCGGCTACGGCCGCTACGCGCCGAACCAGATCCTCGACGAGACAATCGCTGTCGACGACGTCATGATCGTGCTCGAAGGGAAGCTCTCGGTGTCGAGCAACGCCGGCACCATGACCGCCGGTCCGGGCGAGACCGTCCACATGCCCAAGGGCACGCAGGTCACCATTCGCTCGCATGAGCAAGGCGCCGTCACCGCCTATGTCACCTATCCGCACTGGCAGGAGGCGCACGGGTGAAGCAGGCCTTCGCGCACTGCGCGCCCCGCTATCAATTGGCTCGATCGACGGCGCAGAGCCCCGTCGATCGGGCCCGAGCGGATTCGTGGTCAGGTCAGGCGGACCGACATGCCGCCGTCAACCGTCATGGGGCTGCCCGTCATGAACGATGCCCGGTCGCTCAGGAGAAAAACCGCCGCCTGCGCGATCTCCTTGGGACTGGCCATCCGCTTCATCGGGTGGAGCCCGGCGATGAAATTCAGGGCGTCGGGATTTCCCTCGCCCGCCGCCGGGGTGATGGTCCCTCCAGGCAGAAGCGCGTTGACGCGAATGCCTTCGGCCGCATGCTCGGCGCCCAGCGATTGAGCCAGGCCGATCAGTCCTGCCTTTGAGGCTGCGTACGCCGCCATTCCCGGCAGGCCCCCGTTGCTGAAGCCAACGAAGGACGAGGTGAAAACGATCGAACCGCCGCCCTGCTTGCGCAGTGCCGGGATCTGCGCCTTCGCGCTGAGGAACGCCGAGGTGAGATTCACCGCAAGCACATCGGTCCAGTTTTCGACGCTCATCTCGGGGACTGGCGTCATCTCGCCGACAATGCCGGCATTGTTGAAAGCGCCGTCGAGCTTTCCGAAAGTCTTGACGGCGTGCTCGACAAGGCGGGCTGCATAGCCGGTGTCCCGAACATCCCCGGCGAGAAACGTCGCGCGCCCTCCGGCGCTCTTGATGCTTGCAACAACGGCCTGCAGCTCGGGGCCGCGACGCGCCCCGAGCACCACATCGGCGCCTTCGGACGCGAACAACGATGCTGCGGCAGCACCGATACCGCTGCTGGCGCCGGTTACGATGATCGTCTTGTTTGCCAGTTCCACCGCGAGACTCTCCTGATGTCAAAAAGGAGCCGAACAAGACATCAGGCACCGGCGAGCTGCCACCCGTTTCCCGAGTTGAACGCGGGATCACATCGTGGCGATATTGATCGGGGAATGGCGGCCTGCCCGTTTCCGTGATCGGAAGCGACAGGCCGCCGCGAGCGGCGCTATTTCAGCGGCAGAAAAACGTCCGCGACTGTCTCGTGCTCCGGCACCTCCGGGAAGAAGCTCAGCCGCTGGCAATAGATCGGGAAGTCGCGTGCTTCTTCGCCGCTGGCGGGAAGCCAGTTGCGATAAAGATAGAGCGCGGCGGGCTCCAGATTGTCGGTGTAACCGACAACGCGCAGCACCGCGCAGCGTCCGCCGGGGATCTCGCCGGCCTTGATTTCTTCGCCGTTCGCCACGATCGCTTGTGCGGTCCCGACGCAAAGGTCCACGCTGTAATCGGCGGGTGACGCAGGCCGCCGCTCGGAACGCCAGACATTGAAGGTCGGACTTGTGCTGGGGTGCAGGTGAGCCGCCTTGCGCCACGCGATGAAGCGCTGGATTGTGGCGGGAAGCGTCGCCGGGTCGCCGCGATGCTCCATGATCGCCACCTTGGTGGGTTGCACATCGCGGATCGTCACGTCGTCGGTGGTAAACGTCTTCTGCATGAGCTTGCTCCTGGCGTTGTCGAGAGGCCCTAAGGCCGCAAGCCACGGCTCCCAGTCGGGAGACTTCCGGAACGACGACGGAGATTGCCCGAACCGTTGCCGAAAGGCGCGGGCGAAGGCATCCGGTGCGTCGTAACCGGCATCCATCGCAACATCCGTGACATCAAGGGCGTCCATATAGGCCAGCTGGTGCGAAGCGCGCTTCATGCGGGCCAGCTGGACATAGCGATGCACAGATAATCCGAAGGTTGCCGAGAACTGCCGGTGGAAATGAAATTTCGAGAAGGCGGCAACAGCGCTTAAGCCGTCCAGGTCCAGATCTCCGTCGAGATGCCGGTCGATATGGTCCAGCACCCGTCGCATGCGGTCCTGATAGTTTTGCAGCGCCGCCTTCATCGTCCCTCCTCCGTGGCGGCGCCATCTAGTCGCTGACGGCCATGACACGCTCGACCGATTGCGGTTTGGCACGGATCGCTAGCCCGGATGGAGCTACGTCCGGCAACTGGTTTCCTCAGGGAACACCACACCGATTGCAAGCACCTTCCTCTACGCGTTAGACTGTCGGCCCCCCTTCACCCACAAAGTGGGCGTTCCCCTTCAAGATGTCAGTACGGATGAACTGCCTTCCTCTGCACGAACTGGCGCCCGACTTCGAACGCTTCATCCGCGATCTCGAGGACTTCAATCGTGGCTGATGCGGTCACCGGCCATCCGGGCTGCGGCTTCAGGGAAATCTCATTCGCAAACGGAATCCAAGCATGACTGCAACTCTATCCATCGTCGTCCTGGCTGCCGAGCTCCTCATCAGCGCGTTGGGCGCGTTCGTATCAATTGCCGCGCTTGGCTTCGCGGGAGAGGTCACGCGATCCAGGGATTTGACCGCCTTTGGCTGGGTTTTGGGGGCGCTCTACTTCGTTGTCACCTTTACACCCCTCGTCGCAACCGCATGGGTGGCACACAGAAGGTTTGTTTCAGACAAAGCGTTCCCGGTGCTCGAAGTCATTTCGTCGCCGTACCTGGTCCCGGTGGTGCTGTGGGTTGGCGCAGCGATTTTCTGCATTGGGCTGTTGGCATTTCAAAACGGTGCGGGGCTGGCGCCGCGGTAGGGAGACGCGAAGCGATACCCATCGGGCCGAATGCCATCAGCATCCTCCAGGCGAAGCGCAGGCGTCCACGAAGATAGCGGCGGTCAGGGTATCAAAGAGCGCTGGGACGATCGATGTCAAACACGTCGATCTGTCGGTCCTGGAGCAGATCCTCCAGCGCTTCGGGCCCGTTCGCCAGCGCGTAGTCCCGCTCGGCGTCGGAAATAGGCAGTACCTGCAGCCAGGCGACGGACTTGGCCGAGAAGGACTGTGTTTCCAGGTCCCAAACGAACGGAGAGATGAGCATGGCGTGCTTCATCTCGCGCCCTTCGCCATACAGTTCCAGGGCTCGCGGAATGACGACGCCGGGCAAGGGTGTGATCTCGCCCTTCTTGATGCTGAAAGCGCAAGTCGCGATCATGTTGGCGCCCTCGGCCGTCGCCAGAGCCAGCAGAATCTCGACGCCCAGGGCCTTGCCGCCAGACGTCAGGCCGGTTTTTGCGTCAGAGAGCGCGAGGCTGGCATAAGTGGAAACGCCTCCTGCCGGCACGTCCTTGATGATCATGATGTCGACGTCACTGACGTGGGCGTCATCCCAATATTTCGTAACCGTCGGTGAACCCTGCGTAACATCTCTCAGATAGCGGGCGAGAGATTTGTTGTCTTCCGAAACCGCCATGGCTCCTCACGTCAAAAATCCAAGGTCGTCGGCAGTCATATCTTCAACACCATGACTGCGAGCATACGATCGCCGCTCTGGCCTGTCGTGGGACCTCGGTATAGACGGGGCCGGCGGTCATATCCATGACCACGTTCTGGCGCGCGGTGGACTTCCTCGGCCAGGCACAATTCCATCAAGATCTAGCAGACGCCGGAACGAAAAAGGGGAGCCCGCATGTCGCGGGCTCCCCCTCCTGCATTCCGACGTGATGCGGCTGTTACCGGCCGGCAGGCTCCAATGCCTTTTGCACCATCGCGGTGTCGACATATTGGGTCATGCTGGCGATCTTGCCGTCCTTCACCAGATAGAGATGCGCGAAATTGGCGCGCATGGACTTGCCCGTCGCCTTGTAGGTCCCGGAGTAGACGCCGAAGGCGGCGACGCGGTCGCCGTCTTCGAGATAGGTGTGAACATCGGCGCGGTAGCCGGTCCATTCGATGGCGAGACGCCGGAACACGCCTGATATGATCGCCTCCGCCCCGACATAGGTGCCCGCGTATGGAAACCCTTCCGCTTCGGTCCATGCGGCATCGGGAGCGAGAGCGGCCAGCAAGTTGCGGCCGTTCTCTTCCGACGATGATCCCTCATAGGTGGCGCGGATCAGGTCGAGGTTCGCCCCCATCTCAACCCCACTTCATCTCGCCGGTGGCGACCTTGGCGCCGATGTCGAGCGCAACGCCCATGCCGAGGCCGGGGAAGCGCGCTTCCATCGCCGCCTTGAGCGCCGCCGAATCCTTGGTTTTGGCCAACTCTTCGTCGAACGCCTTGAGGTAGGCGATGGTGTGCTCGACACCGGACAGGTCGGTCTTCGCATCCGCCGACAAATGGCCGGGCACGACGATCGCCGGCTTGCGCGCCGCGATCTTTTCGAGATTGGCGATCCAGGCGGCGCGCTGCTCCCTGGTCGGCGTGTCGGCGGTCCAGACATGGACGCCGGAGAAGATCAGCACGCCGCCGAACACCGCGTTGAGCGAGGGTACGAACAGATAGCGCCGGTTGGCCAGGCCGTCGGCGCTGACGATCTCGATGGTCTCGCCGTCGACGCTGAGCGTCTTGCCGTCGAACGCTTCGGGGATGACCACATCGGCCAGCACCTGCGGGCCGTTCGCCTTGAGTTGCGGCCCCCAGACGGCAAGCTTCTTTTCGACGCTGGCGTGAATGGCCGCCAATGTCGCTGGCGACGCGAGCACGCGGGCCTCGGGGAAGACAGCCTTGATCGCGCCGAGGCTGAAATAATAATCCGGGTCCGACTGGCTGATATAGATGGTGGTGAGCTTCTTGCCGGTGGCCTTGATGGCGTCGGCGACAGCCTTGCCATCGGACAGCGTGAAGCCGCCATCGATCAGCACGGCTTCGCTTGGCCCGGACACCAGAACGGGCGCCCGGAAGAAGCCGTTCTGTCCGGCCGGAAAATGCTTCCAGGCGAGCCCGCCCGCGGCATGGCCGAGGCCTGCGGGTGCGAAGACGGCGGCGGCGCCCGCGGCGAGAGTGGTTTTCATGATGGTTCTCCTTGTCGGCATGTTGGTCTCCTGGTGCTAGTCTGCGATTGGGAAATTCACACTGATCGTCCGGTCGTGTTGACCGCTGCGCTCAGGCCGCCTTCAGTCCGTCGATCAGGACGTTCAGGCTGCCGAACAGGGCGCTTGCCTGCACGAGGCGGCGGTCATCGCCCGCCCCGACGATGAGGGCCGGGACGCCGCTTGCACCGAACCGGCGCATCTCGGCACGCGCGGCCTCGAGGCGTGCGCGATACGCGGCGATCAACGCGGCGTCGGGGCTCGCCAAGCGCGCGGCAACCTCCGGCAAATTCATCGCGCGCAGCACATCCGACAGAACGGAGATGTCCGTGCTGTCGCGGCCCTCGACATAGCGGACGAGCTGGAAGGCCTTCAGCGCCGCGAACTCCCGATCAGGCGCCGTGAGCGCGACAGCCGTGAGCGCCAGTGTCGCCGGACCGGAATCGAACAGGCGCGTACGGTCGCCCAGCACATCGCGGCGATAGGCTTCGCTGAAGGGCTGGCCGCTCAAGCGCGAAATCCGCTGGTCGTTGCTCCAGGCATAAGCGGCAAAGCCGTCGTCCATCGGACGGGCGCCCTCGCCGGCGAACAGACCTGTCGGCGCAAGTTCGACAGCGAAAGCCGGACGGGTCACGAGCTGTTCGAGCAGCGTGGCGGCGCCGTAGCACCAGCCGCAGAGCGGATCGAACAGGTAGGTGATTTGAATGGGCGCGGACATGGCGATCTCCTTGAACCGCAATGTGGCACGCGCACATTGGTAGATAAATATCAACAAAACAGACATAATGTATGGTATTGACTGACAATAAATCTGACCGGACAGAGCCCATGAACCTGAACCGACTGGCCTACTTCGCAGCCGTCGTGGACAGCGGATCGTTCACGCGGGCCGCCGAACGGCTCGGCATCACCAAGGCCGTGGTGAGCCAGCAGGTGGCGCAGCTGGAGCGCGATCTCGGCACCAGCCTGCTCGTGCGCACGACGCGCCGGGTTCATCCGACCGAGGCGGGCCGCATGTTTCATGCGCGCTGCGTCATGATCCTGCGCGAAGCGGAGGATGCCTTCGACGAGCTCGCTCAGGCAGCCGCCGCGCCGACCGGCACCTTGCGGATCACGGCGCCCAACGACTACGGCACCGCCGTCGTCGTCGCCGTCGTCACGGCCTACGCGGCACGCTATCCCCACTGCCGCGTGGAGTTGACGCTCGAAGATCAGACGGTCGACCTCGCCTCAGGCCAGATCGACATGGCGATCCGTGTGGGGTGGCTGGTCGATTCCAGCCTGCAGGCGCGCAAGATCGGATCGTTCCGGCAATGTCTGGTCGGCGCTCCCGCATTCGCGGATCGGATCGCCGCCGCGCGCGATCCCGACGAATTGGTGACGCTACCGTTCATCGCCAACATGGCGCTGCGCGAGCCGTTGCTGTGGCAGTTCTCGCGCGGTGATCTCGATCGATGCGCCGTGCGCCTGCAGGCGAGCATCGCCATCGACACGACGCCGGGGGTGCTCGCAGCGGTGCTCGCCGGCGGCGGCCTTTCGGTGCTGCCGGATTTCCTGGTGGCCGACGATCTCGCGGCGGGCCGCCTCATCCACATCCTGCCGCAATGGCAACTGCCATCCGGCGGCATCCACACGGTCTACCCCGCAGCCCGCTTCCGCCCGCCGAAGGTGACCGCGTTTGTGGAGATGCTGATTGCGGCTCAGCGGCGGGCGGGTACGAGCGCATGAGCCGTATGGTTTTGCTTATTGCTTGAAACAATGCTCGCGGTGCCACTTTAAGAAGTGCGGATGTGGCCGATCTGACGCACGACGCGGCGCAAGAGCGCGCCCCGTCTTGTTGATGATCGATTGCACTCCCTCCAGATCGTTTGTCTGGCGCGAGATCAATATCTCCAGATCGTCCGCGAAGCTGATGAGACCACGATCAAACATCCAATGTGCGGTGCCCGAAAGAGCAACGCCATTGCTGATGATGTCCGGCCCGTTTGCCTCGACGGAGCGTATGTGAGCCGCCGCGACCTCCGCGCGCCCCTTTCCATTGATGAGCTTGAGGCCGGTGACGGCGCAACGCTCTTCATAGGCACGCAGCACGATGCGGCGGAAAACTCGATCACGCAGGACTTTCGAGATCGTTACGCTAACACGGTCGCGCTGCTGCTCAACCGCGAATGGCACCTGCGGCTGGTCGTTAAGATCGAGCGATGGAAGGTCGCCGTCGCGCCGCGGCAGCAGCGGCGCGTTCTCCGCGAAACCAAGCTCGCATATTCTATTGAAATCGTCGGGAGAGATTGGGCGGACTGCGGACTGAGCGCGTCCTGAAATCCGCCCCTGTTCGTTAAGAACACCGCGCTCTACTGGACCCGTCGGTCCGTTGAATGGGACTGAATTGGCAAAATCGAGATAGCTTCCCGGTTCCATTAAAGCGAGATACATCCCGGAAGTACCGGGATCGGGAAGAACCTGCTGAACCCGAGCAATTGCAAAGTAACCGCGCGTTTCAGCAACCTTGCTCGGTTCGTAATATACTATCCAATCGCCGATGCAGGCTTCAACGCGATGAAGATATTGACTGGGAAATTGGTACTGCTCAGCGGGGCTGTCGTCGTAGATCGAGTCCAATCGATGGATGAATACCCCAAACCCCATGACCTAAGCGGCGCTGCCTCTCCAGGAAACAACACCCAGCGATGCTGGATCAATAGCAGTCACAACCCTACTCCCGCTCGATTGTTTCGGAAGCACGATAACGCCTTGATCTGTCGAGGCCAAGCTTTCCGCCCACGACCCGCCCCGCGTCACTCGCGCGCCACCGACAGCCCCGCCAGCAGCGGCGCGTACGCGGCGAGCCTGCGTGATACGAACTCCGTGAACAGCCGCACGCGCTTGGTCTTGCGCGTCTCTCCCTGCGTGAGGAGCCAGACCGTTCCGTACATGTGCAGGTCGGTCCCCGGCACCCGCACCAGCAGCGGGTCGGCATCGCCGACGAAGCACGGCAGTGTCGTGATCCCCAGCCCTTGCCGGACAGCAGCGATCTGCGCTCCGGCGTCACTGGTCCTGAATGGAACGTCCGTGGTGCGAACCTCGCCCGCGCTGGCCCAATCCGGGATGCCGTGCATGCTGATGACGATCCAGCGGAAGGGATCCGGCGCGCCCGCACGCCACGCGGCCAGTCGATCCCTGGACATGTAGACGGCGCCGAACAGCTCCGGTCCCTTCATGCCATGAAGATTTTGCGGCAGGGTTTTGCGCTCGTAGACGACGCGGATCGCGACGTCGGCCTCACGGTTGGTCAGATTTGCCAGTTCGCCGAACGACAGGACATCCATCTCGATATCGGGATGCAGACGCGCGAAATCGGCGAAATCAGGCATCAGCAAATGTGTCGCCATCGGCGGCGCCAGCGTCACCCGCAGACGCCCGCGCACGCTCTGATCGCGCCCGAACACGCGCGTCTCCAGCTGGTGTGACGAGGCTTCCATCTGGTCGGCGAATTCGAGGACCTCCTCGCCCGCAGCCGTCAGCCGGTAGCCCGAAGGCAGCTTTTCGAACATCTGGACCCCAAGGCGTTCCTCGAGCTGGGCGATGCGTCGCAGCACGGTCGCGTGGTTCACGCCGAGGTGCTCGGCGGCCGCCCGCACCGAGCCTCCCCGCGCGACGGCTAGAAAATAGCGAACATCGTCCCAGTCGATCATGGTGCAATCCCGCACCGCGCGGTGCGCCTTTCAAGCCGTATCTGATGCCTCCTACAGCAGTATGGGCAGTGATCATAGCCGGTTCCGGCCAGCAGGGCCCATTCTGAGCGACGGACACCGATCGTCGCCGTCGGCGTTAGTCGTCCGGCCGGATCGATTTCGCACCACCGATGTGCGCGCTTCCGCACTCAACGCTTGGGGCCGGCGGACCTATGTCGGGGTCCTCGGGGGCAGATGCTGCCCCGACACCACGACAGGAGACATCATGGGAAAGCTTGACGGCAAGGTTGCAGTCATCACGGGTGGCGCGACCGGCATCGGCCGCGCCGCGGCAAAGCGCTTCATCGAGGATGGCGCTTTCGTCTTCATCTTCGGCCGCCGACAGCAAGCCCTCGACGCTGCTGTCGCCGCCCTCGGGCCCAATGCCCGCGCGGTGAAGGGCTCGGTCTCGGATGAAGCCGACCTCGACCGCCTCTACGCGGCGGTGAAGGCCGAGCGCGGAATCCTCGACATCGTCTTCGCCAATGCCGGCGCGGGAAGTCAGCTTGCGCTCGGCAAGATCACCGCCGCGCACATCGATGAGGCCTTCGACACCAATGTGAAGGGTACGATTTTCACGGTGCAGAAGGCGCTGCCGCTGATGCGCCGGGGCGGTTCGATCATCCTGACGGGATCGAGCGCCGGCACGACGGGCGCCCCGGCCATGAGCGCCTACAGCGCGAGCAAGGCGGCCGTGCGCAACCTCGCGCGGACCTGGGCGGAGGACCTGAAAGGCAGCGGCATCCGGGTCAACGTGCTGTCGCCCGGAGCGACCGCGACCGAACTCGCGAAGGAAGCGCTGGGCGAAGAGGGACAGAAGGTGTTCGCCGCGATGACTCCGCTGCAGCGCATGGCCGATCCGGCGGAGATCGGGGCGGTGGCTGCCTTTCTCGCCTCCTCGGACAGCAGCTTCATGACCGCCAGCGAAGTCGCCGTCGACGGCGGCCTGGCGCAACTCTGATCCCGGCGCGGTCCCGCGCCTGGCCCACACACAATGAAAGATAAACATCATGAAAAAACTAGAAGGCAAGATCGCCGTCATCACCGGCGGCAGCAGCGGCATTGGATTGGCCACGGCCAAGCGCTTCGTGGACGAAGGTGCGCACGTGGTGATCACCGGGCGACGCGAGAAAGAGCTGAAGGAGGCCGCAGCCTTCATCGAGAGAAACGTGACGACGGTCGTGAGCGACGTGTCGCGCCTGGAAGATCTGGACCGGCTCTATGCCGTCGTGAAGGAGAAACATGGTCACATCGACATTCTCTTCGCGAACGCAGGCGCGGGGACAATCGCGCCGCTCGCGCTAGCGACCAAGGCCCATTTCGACCAGACCTTCGATGTGAACGTGAAAGGCCTGTTCTTTACGGTGCTGAAAGCCCTCCCCCTCTTTAAGGACGGCGGTTCGATCATCCTGAACTCTTCGGTGTCGAACGTGAAGGGGTTGCCGGGGTTCAGCGTCTACGCCGCGAGCAAGGCGGCGGTGCGCAGCTTCTCGCGCGCTTGGACGCTGGAGCTGAAGGACCGCAAAATCCGCGTCAATACGATGAGCCCCGGGCCAACGGAGACTCCCGCCCTGGAGACGACGACGGGCTTGACCCGCGAGCAAGCCGAGCAAGCGGCCAGCCAATTTGCTTCACAGGTCCCGATGGGTCGCAGGGGCAAGCCGGAGGAAATCGCGGCTGCCGTCACGTTCCTCGCCTCCGATGAAAGTTCTTACATCACCGGCGTGGATCTCGCCGTCGATGGCGGCATGGCCCAGGTCTGACCGCGCCATCGACACAAATTCGGAGAAACATCATGAGCTACGCAATCATCGGCTTCGGCCCTATCGGCCAAGCCCTGGCCAGCGCGTTTGCCCGCAACGGCATCGAAGTCTCCGTTGCAACCACGCGCGACCCGGAAAGCTTTACATCCGCCGCGGCCGTGATCGGACCCTCGATCATTCCCAAAAAGCTGGCGGACGCCGTCAAGGCGGACATCGTCTTTTTGGCGGTCCGTTTCGAGTCGCACCAGGATGTCGCGAAAGCGCTGCCCACCTGGCAGGGCAAGACGATCGTCGATGTGACCAACGCCTACGGCGTGCCGCCTGAGAGACTGGGGGGACAACCTTCGTCCAAGGCCCTCGCGCAAGCCTTCACCGGCGGTCGACTGGTCAAGGGCTTCAACCATTTGGGTGCTGCCGTCCTTGCCCAGGATCCGGCCCTCCATGGTGGCAGGAGAGTCGTGTTCCTGGCGAGCGACGATCACGACGCCACAGTGGAGATTGGCACGCTTGCGGAAACTCTCGGCTTCGCGCCGATCAAGCTTGGCGGGCTTTCGGAAGGCGGACTGCTCCTGCAGGCGCGTGGAAACAGCTGGGGTCAACTGATCTTCAAGGATCTGGTCAAGTTCGACTGACGAACACGAGGTTCCCACCCTGGGGGATACGACACACGGGATCGGATCGCGCGCGATCCGATCCGAGTGACATGGAGAAATGACTGTGAGCACCGACAAGAACATCCAGACCGTGAAGGACTTCTTCGCCGCGATCGGCCGCGGCGACAGCGAGGCTCTGCTGGCGCTGGTCAGCGAGGACATCGAGTGGATCATCCCCGGCGAGGACTGGCCGCTGGCCGGAACGCATCGCGGGCACGACGGGGTGGCGGATTTGCTCGAGACGGCATCCAAGTCGATCGAAACGTCCACCGAACCCCGCGAGTTCGTGGCGCAAGGAGACCGGGTCCTGGTCGTCGGATTCGCAAAGGGAAAGATCAAAGCCACGAACAAGACGTTTAGGGACGACTGGGTCTTCGCCATCGCCGTTCGCAACGGCAAACTGACGAACATCCGGGAGTACGTCGACACGCAGGCACTGGCACGAGCCGCGCGCGTGTCGAATGCCCAAGCCTAAAGGAAATCCAGATGTACGACCAATCCAAGCTGTCCGAGTTGATCCGGTTCGCACGTATCGATGCGGGCGCCACCGTGATCGACGTTTACCCAGCCGACGGCGACTGGACCCGTGTCTTCTCCGAGATCGTGGGACCCGAAGGACGGGTTGACAGCTTCGTGCCGGCCGAAGTCGTGCACTTCAAGAACGATCCGCTCGGCCTTATGCGGAGGCTTGCGAAGGAGCCGGGCCGAGACAACGTCGAAGCCGTGTCAGCGGACCTCGTGGCGATGCCGCAGGTCACGCGACCAGCGGATGTCCTGTGGCTGCACCTGTTCTATCACGACCTCCACACCGCGCTGATCCAGGCCAGGGGCGCGACGGCGGCCGACTTCAATCGCGCCGTCTACGAGCGGCTGAAGCCCGGCGGGTGCTACGTCATCGTCGACCACGCCGCCGCGCTCGGGGCGGGCACGAGCGAGGCCCAATCGCTGCATCGGATTGAGCCTGCATCCGTTCGCAAGGAGGTGGAGGCGGTCGGCTTCGTGCTGGACGCGGAAAGCACCCTGCTCGCGAACAAGGACGATCCGCACACGATCAAGGTGTTCGATCCCGCCATCAAGGGCAAAACCGATCGCTTCGTGTATCGGTTCGTGAAGCCGTGACAGAGATCGTAGGGCGGATTAGCGAAGCGTAATCTGCCATCTTGCGCGCGACTCGGCGAGAGAGGCCGGATTTGCGGCTAATCCGCCCTACGCATCCGCTGCAGGTCAATTTCGGTTCTTGAGCTTTCGATGCAACCGGATCACTTTTTAGTCCTGCCGTCAGATGGCAGCTCCGCCGACCCGCCGATTTTGTTCGAGACCACGTAGATGTCGACGCCGCTCATCGAGCATTCCTCGCTTGATGCTTGGCTTTTCGTGATGACCTCGATCGTCTTGCCATCCTTGGTGTGAAACGTGATGTCGTAAACCTGCTGGTAGAGGTCTTTGCCGATCTTTTCGGATGCGAGACGAACGGCCTTGGTCTGCGCCTCGATCACTGATGGGATATCAATCAGGCCGGCGTTCTTGAGGTGCACGAGGGCCATGTTATTGGGCCAACTCGCGCAGTCCGGAGACTTCGCCAGAGCCACCGCAGCCGGCATGGCAAATATTGCGGCCATCACCACTTTCAACGCGGCGCGCATCAGCATGCCTCGGTCTCTAAAAACTACTCCCACTCAATCGTCCCAGGCGGCTTGCTGGTCACGTCATACACCACCCGGTTCACGCCCTTCACCTCGTTGATGATGCGCGTCGCGGTCTCGCCCAAGAACTTCATGTCGAACTGGTAGAAGTCCGCGGTCATGCCGTCGGTGGAGGTGACGGCGCGCAGGCCGACGACGAAGTCGTAGGTGCGGCCGTCGCCCATGACGCCCACGGTCTTCACAGGAAGCAGCACGGCAAAGGCCTGCCAGATGTCGTCGTAGAGACCGTGCTTCCTGATCTGGTCGATGTAGACCGCGTCCGCCTTGCGCAGGATCTCGAGCTTGTCGCGGGTGATCTCGCCGGGGCAGCGGATGGCGAGGCCGGGGCCCGGGAACGGGTGGCGGCCGACGAAGATTTCGGGCAGGCCGAGCTCGCGGCCGAGCTTGCGCACCTCGTCCTTGAACAGCTCGCGCAGGGGCTCGACCAGCTTCATGTTCATGCGCTCGGGGAGCCCGCCGACATTGTGGTGCGACTTGATCGTCGCCGACGGGCCGCCGGTGAAGGAGACGCTCTCGATCACGTCAGGATAGAGCGTGCCTTGCGCCAGGAAGTCAGCGCCGCCGATCTTCTTGGCCTCCGCCTCGAACACCTCGATGAAGAGGCGACCGATGGTCTTGCGCTTCACTTCCGGGTCGGTGACGCCTTCGAGCTCGCCCAAAAACTGCTTCGAGGCATCCACGTGCACGAGCGGGATGTTGTAGTGGTGGCGGAACAGGTCGACGACCGTCTTCGCTTCGTCAAGGCGCAGCATGCCGTGATCGACGAAAACGCAGGTGAGCTGCTCGCCGATCGCTTCGTGGATCAGCACGGCCGCGACCGCGGAATCGACTCCGCCGGACAGGCCGCAGAGCACCCTGCCCGTGCCGACCTGGGCGCGGATCTTCGCGATCTCCTCCTCGCGGAAGGCGCGCATGGTCCAGTCGCCGGAAAGGCCTGCGATCTTGCGGACGAAATTTCGGATCAGTTTGGCGCCGTCGGGCGTGTGCACCACTTCCGGGTGGAACATCAGGCCGTAATATTTGCGCGTCTCGTCCTGTATGATCGCGAACGGCGCGTTCGGCGAGGTGCCGGCGACCGAGAAGCCCGGCGGCATCTTGGTGATGCGGTCGCCATGGCTCATCCAGACCTGGTTCTTGCCGCCTGCCGACCAGACGTCCTCGAACAGCTTGCTCGGCGCCTTCACCTCCACATCGGCGCGGCCGAATTCGCGGTGATGGCCGCCCTCGACGGTGCCGCCGAGCTGCTCCGCCATGGCCATCTGGCCGTAGCAGATGCCCATTACCGGCACGCCGGAATCGAAGATCGCTTGCGGCGCCCGGGGCGATCCCGCCTCATGTACCGATTCAGGGCCGCCGGAGAGAATCACCGCCTTCGGCTTCATCTCGTTGAAGGCTTGTTCGGCCTTGTTGAACGGGACGATTTCGCAATAGACGCCGTCCTCGCGCACGCGACGCGCAATGAGCTGCGTCACCTGGCTGCCGAAGTCGACGATGAGAATCTTGTCATGCGCCGAGGCCACCGAGGGCGTCGACGCGGAGCGGTCGGTCTGTGCTGCTGTCATGGCAAGCAGATACGCGACGGGGGCTTTTCCCGCAACCGCGCGGGCCGCGCGCCCACATTCTTCTTTGGGGTATGGACAAATTGATATAGGTAAGTATTATTGACCTATATGGCCCGCCACTCACCAAGGGCCGATCAGGGAGAACGCCATGCCAAACCATCATCAGCCGTCATCGCTTGCAGAGCTCGGCCGCACCTGGGTCGAGGCCTGGAACGCGCGCGAGCTCGAACGCGTGCTCACGCTCTATGACGAGGAAACCGTGATGACCTCGGACCGCATCCCCGCGATGGGATTCGATGAAAGCGGCACCGTGCGCGGAAAGGATGCGTTGCGCGCCTATTGGGGCAAGGCGCTCGCCCTGTTGCCGAATCTGCATTTCTCGCTGATCGAATTGTTCGTCAGCCCTGATAGCGTGGTGGTGTTCTACGAGAACGAGCGGGGAAAGCGGATCTGCGAATATCTGCGGGTGAACGCGGCCGGAAAGATCGTGCAGGGATCGGCGAATCATCCGGTGCCCTGAGTCGCGCTTCTAGCTCGAGGACGCACCAAGGCCGACGCGAATCAGCGCTTGCGCAGACCGGCCTTTCTCACCCTGGTATCGGACCATGCCAGTGGACGGCCGGCCCGCGACGGAAGCACGAGCTTCCCGGCCGGCTGGCCCGTCTCGTCCACCAGGTCCGAATGGACTTCGCCGCGCGCGTAGAGATTCGCTTCGCCCCATTGGCGCAAGCTGACCACGACTGGAAACAGCTCGCGCCCCCTCTTGGTCAGCGCATATTCCCGATAGGCGCTGCCGTCGGAGGCCGGAATCAGTTCGAGCACGCCAAGCTCCACCAGCCTGTGCAGCCGCGCAGTGAGCATGCCCTTGGCGATGCCGAGGTTCTTCTGGAAATCGCCAAATCGACGCAGCCCGTCGAAGGCATCGCGCACGATCAGAAGCGACCAAATGTCCCCAACTGCGTCCAGTGCACGCGCCACCGGGCAGTCAGCCTCGGCAAAACCGGTCCGCTTCATTCGCCGCCTCCAAATTGGTCTTAAAATAGGACTGGACAGCGCGGTGTGCAACTGGTCTTATTTTAAGACTAGATAGAACGTGCCGGAGACGACAATGACAATCCACGATGCCGCCACAGCCGGACCGACCAACGCCGACGAAAAGGCCGACGACACCGCCGGGCGCGGGCTCTCGCGCGGGATGGCGATGCTGCTGGCGCTGACCTGCGGCCTGAGCGTCGCCAATATCTACTTCGCGCAGCCGCTGCTCGATGCCATGGCGCGCGATCTCGGCATCGACCCCGCCGCGATCGGGATGGTGGTGACCTTCACCCAAATCGGCTACGCGTTCGGCCTGATCCTGATCGTGCCGCTCGGCGACCTCTGGGATCGCCGCCGCCTGATCGTCGGCCAGACCGTGCTGTCGGCGATCGGCCTCGTCATCGTCGGCACGGCGGCGCATGCCGCCGTGCTGCTTGTGGGAATGGCGCTAGTCGGCATGCTCGCCGTCGTCGTCCAGGTCCTCGTCGCCTTTGCCGCGACGCTGGCCAGACCGGACGGGCGCGGCCGCGCGATCGGCACCGTCACGAGCGGCATCGTCGCCGGCATCCTGCTGGCGCGGTTCGCCTCGGGCGCGCTGGCCGATTTCGGCGGCTGGCGAATGGTCTACCTGGTCTCGGCCGGCCTCATGCTGGCCATGGCGGCGCTGCTCCTGCGCGTGCTGCCGCGCGGCCGGCAGTCGGCGCTGGCCCGATCCTCTTATCTGTCGCTGTTGCGCTCAACCGCCTCGCTGTTTGTCGAGGAGCCGATACTGCGCGAGCGCGCGTTGTTTGCGTTTCTGATCTTCGCCAATCTCAACGTGTTCTGGACGTCGATCGTGCTGCCGCTCTCGGCGCCTCCCTTCGCGCTGTCGCATACCACCATCGGATTGCTCGGCGTCGCCGGGTTCGCCGGAGCGCTCGCGGCGCGCAATGCCGGGCGGCTTGCCGATCTCGGATGGGCCCAGCGGACCACCGGGCTGTCACTGCTGCTGATGCTGGCTGCCTGGGCTCCGATCGCCTGCCTGCAAAGCTCGCTCTGGCTGGTCGTCGCCGGCGTGATCGTGCTGGATCTGGGACTCCAGGCCGTGCACGTGACGAGCCAGAGCCTGATCATCGCCGTGCGGCCCGATGCGGCGAGCCGACTGGTGGGCGGTTACATGGTGTTCTACTCGGTCGGAAGCGCGATTGGCGCGATCGCGTCGACGATGGTGTACGCGATGGCCGGCTGGTCCGGCGTCTGCGTGCTCGGCGCGGGAATCAGTGCCGCCGCGCTGCTGGTCTGGGTCATCATCGCAAGCAGGATGCCGGTGACGGCAGATTGCGCGCTGATGCATGGGCAAAAATAAGGGCCGAAAACAATAAGAACTGTAAAAATGAGGACTACCGCGAAAGCATCCGATAGTAACGGCACTGCCGTCGCCGCCTCAGGATCACCATCATGAAGCTCCCCACCTCCCCTTTCACCGTCACCGACTGGAGCAAGGTCGAGCCGACCGTCCATCCCGGCGAGACCGGGCAAGCCAAGTGGCGTACGCTCGACATCGGCGATCTCCGGGTGCGGATGGTCGAATATTCGCCGGGCTATCTCGCCGACCATTGGTGCGACCGCGGCCACGTGCTGTACGTGCTGCAGGGCGAGCTCGACAGCGAGCTGCGCGACGGCCGCAAGTTCAAGCTCACGGCGGGGATGAGCTACCAGGTCTCGGATTTCGGCGATGCAGCGCACCGATCCTCGACGACGACGGGGGCGACGCTGTTTATCGTCGATTGAGGCGCCCCGGAAGGGTTAATTTGCACCGCAAAATAGCAAAATTCGGCGACATCCCGAGCGGCGGGTGGTGCCTTGAAGTGGCCCCAAAATCTCGCTATATTGTGATCATCGATACTTGGCCGAACGACTGGGCCGCTTCGCTTCGTTGCTGACGGGCGCGCACGCTTCAGATGATTTCTCCAACATCGACTGATCAGGACTATGGGCGCAATAGTGCGTACCGGTCCGCGTGTTAACTTCTTAAGCAAAGGAAATTCCCATGGCTATGGGCACCGTGAAGTGGTTCAACAATCAAAAGGGTTTTGGTTTCATTCAGCCGGATGACGGCGACAAGGACGTGTTCGTGCACATCAGCGCCGTCGAGCGCGCTGGCCTCTCGACCCTCAACGAAGGTCAGAAGGTCTCGTTCGACATCGTCGCCGATCGTCGCAGCGGCAAGTCCTCGGCTGACAATCTCCGCGTCGGCTAAAGCCCGCGCACCGTTCTGACCACGGACGTACCGGCAGAACGTCGAGTTAGAAAACCCCGCGACCGGGTTCCGGTTCGCGGGGTTCTTGTTTGGTGAGACAGGCGTCGCGTCATCCGCGATGTCGTGGGGTGGGCTATGCCTTCTTCAAGACCGAGACGAAGAACCCGTCCGTCCCCGTCCGCCGCGGCGTCATCAGCCAGCCTTCCGGCGATTGCAGCGCGGCTTGCGCAAACTCCTCGGCCTTGTCCCAGAGCACGCTCGCGGTCTGCTCGGGCGGCACCACAGCGAACTCGGGATGGCGGGCGGTGAACGCCCTCACCTGTTCGCCGTTCTCCTCTGAGAGCACCGAGCAGGTGATGTAGGCGATGCGGCCGCCGGCCTTGAGCAGCGGAACCGCGCGATCGAGCACCGCGGTCTGGTCCCGCAAGCGAATCTCCAGCGCGCCCGGACGCATGCGCCATTTGGCATCCGGATTGCGGCGCCAGGTTCCGGTTCCCGTGCAGGGCGCGTCGATCACGACGAGGTCGGCGGTCGCGCTGATCTCCGCCAGCGGATCGGCCTCGCCCTTGGGCGTGCGCACATCGGCATTGTGGACGCCGGCGCGCGACAGGCGTTCGTGAATGGGCGCAAGTTGCCGCTTGTCGCTGTCGGTCGCGATCAGCCGGCCCTTGCCCTGCATCATCGCGGCGAGCGCCAGCGTCTTGCCGCCGGCCCCCGCACAGAGATCGATCACCTGCTCGCCGGGTTTTGCCGCGGTCAAGGCAGCCGCAAGCTGTGACCCCTCATCCTGCACTTCAATGGCGCCCTTGATGAAATCCTCTTCGGCCTGGATGCCGGGGTTGCGCGCATCGGCCGAAAGCTCGATGCGCAGGCCGGTTGCGGACCAACGCGTCGGTTTCGCATGAAGGTGAGCAAGCGCCCCCAGCGTCTTGTCGCGATTGGATTTTAACGTGTTGACGCGCAGGTCGAGCGGCGCCCGGCTCGCCATCGCGGCCGCCTCCGCGACGCGTTCGTCGCCGAACGCTTTTGCCAAATACGGATCCAGCCATTCCGGATAGTCACCGGCGATCGCGGCCGGGGCACCTTCAAGCGACCGCGAGGCGAGCGCGGCCTGCTCGGCCTCGGTCAACGGCGCGGGGGCAAAGCGGCTGCCGTCGAACAGCGCGGCCATGGTCGCCGCGTCCATGTTGCGCTCGAGGCGGAGCATGCCGATCAGCCGAGCACGCGCGGTGTCCGAATCCATCAGGTAGGCGCTCGAAGCATAGCGGCGCAGCACGTCCCAGACGAGGCCGGCAATGGCGGCGCGGTCGCCGGATCCGGCGAAGCGGTGCGCGGTGCCCCATTCTTTCAGCGCCTTGGCCGCGGGCACGCGGTCTTTCTCGATGGTGTCGATCAGTTCGATGGCTGCGGACAGCCGGGCAGCGGGAGTCATTTGAATCTTTCAGATCAAATCCGACGGCTAACCGTCAGATCAACAAGAGCATCTTCAGTGCGAAGTAGATCCACATCGCGAGCAGCACGAGCACGCCGGCGAGCCAGATCGTGGAGCGGCGCCCGAGATTGTTGGAGGAGACGAAGATTCCGGCATGGACGAAGCGCGTCACCACGAACACCCAGGACATCAGCACGATGAAGAGATCGGCATGGCGCAACGGGAGCGCCAGCGCGATCAGGGCGTAGAACAGCACCGGCAATTCGAACTGGTTGCGGTAGCAATTGGCGATTTGTGTGGCGCCCTTGGGCCAGTTGGGCTCGCCGAGCGCAATGTCACGGCTCTTGGTCTCGCCGGAGACGAGCGCGCGCCGGCGTCCCAGCGCCATGGCGATCAGGAGCGCGAAGGTGAGACCGACCTGCACGAAGACCGGCAGCAAAACCATTTGAATGGACATCGAAATTTCTCGGGATTTTCCCATCCGGCGGAAGGCACAGCTAGCGTCCATTAGCGGTCACCGCTGGTCCTGACAATCAACGAGTTGAACCGGCGTTCCCGATGAGGCGACCAACTGTCGACAGTTAAAGCGATTTTGGCCCCTCGGGGCGCAAGGCGAGATACCGCCATGAACACCCTCTTCAGCCAGATCGGCAGCCTGACCGGCACTTTGACCGAGTCAGCCGACGGGCAGTTCGGCATCCTGATGTCGGCGCTGGCAGGCATCGCGACCGCGCTTGCGGTGGCGCTGGCGATGACGGTCTACTTCCGAATGAGCTATCGGACCTGGCGCGATGTCCTCAGGCATGGCCTCGCTGCGCTCGCCCTCCTCGCTCTGTTTGCGTTTGCCGCCTACGACATGCGCCATGCCGCGCTGGCCTATCTCGGCCTCAATCCCTCGAAACCCGCGGTCGAGTTCGAGATCCGCATGCCCAAGGAGACCTTGGCGGCGGTGTCCGACACCCAGATCGAGCTGCATACCGAGCGCAACCAGACGCTGGCACTGGTCGAGGGCGTGCGGGAGCTCGGTGATGGCCGCTCCGTGCTGCGTGGCGCGGTACCGCTCAACCACCGCACTGCGGACCGCGTGCTGGTCGTGAACCTGCCCGGCAAGGGCACCTTCGAATTCCGCCTCCGCCTGCCGGCCGAGCCGCATCGCTCCGAACAGTCCGGCGCTCAGTTCGGCCCTCAGTTCGGCCCTCAGTTCGGCCCTCAGTTCGGCCCTTGGCACCTCGCCGACCGCATCGCCTCGCCGCTGGCAAGCCCGGTCGCGCCGCAGGACGCCTACACAATCCGCTATCGCGTGCTTTAAACTTTGTTCGATCGCTGACCGCGGACGCGCCGTCATCGTTCCGACGTCGGGCGTGGCCTATGATCGATCCATGTCCGAATTTCGCCTGACACAGATCTCCGACGCCCATCTTGGCCGGCGCTTCCCTGGCCTGATCGCCAACTTCCAGGCGCTCAGCGAGCATATCGACACCGATAGGCCCGATCTCGTTGTCAACACCGGCGACGTCTCGTTCGACGGGCCGACCAGCCGCGACGATGTCGAATTCGCCAAGGGCCTGCACGATGCCCTGCCCGTCGCCTGCCGCTACATCCCCGGCAATCACGACATTGGCGACAATCCGACCGCGATCGGCCCTGCGCCGAAGCCGCCGGTCGCGGAAGCGCATCGTCAGCAATTCCGCGAGATCATCGGCGAGGACCATTGGTCGTTCGAGGCCGCGGGCTGGTGCTTCCTCGGCCTCAACTCGCTGGTGATGAACTCAGGGCTCGCCTTCGAGGCCGAGCAGTTCGATTGGCTTGCTTCGGAAGTTTCGCGCACGAACGGCAAGCCGGTCGCGCTGTTCGTACACAAGCCGGTATTTCTCAACGGGCCCGACGACCCCGAGACGCCGGAGACGTCGATCCGCTATGTGCCGCAACCGGCCCGCGCGCGGCTGATCGAGATGTTTGCACATGTCGACCTGCGCCTCATCGCCAGCGGTCACGTGCACCAGCGGCGCGACTTTACCTGGCGCCACACCCGCCACGTCTGGGCGCCGTCGGCCGGCTTCAAGATCAACGATGCGCGCCAGGACCGGATCGCGATCAAGGAGGTCGGGCTCGTGGAGTACCGCTTCCAGCCCGACGGCTTCGAGGTTCGCCACGTCAGGGCCGCGGGCCAGGTCGATATCGATATCGAGGAGCTGCTCGCCCAGATGGGCGGCGAGCATGAGCGCTGCCCATCGCTGCTCAAGCGACGCTTTTGAGATCCTGCTGGATCGCGGCAAGCAAGGACTGCAGCGCGTCGCTGTTCACCGGTTTGGCCCCGGTATTGGCGGGCAGAACATTGGCAGGCCGCGCGGCATTGACCGGGCGCTTGGGGAATGGCGGCGTGGGTGTGGGCATCGCGGATTGCGCGAACACGTCCTCGGTATGGACGAACTTGCCATGGATGACGTCGTCGCGACGGCCCATGACAAACATGGTCGCCCAATAACCGGCAGCCAGCAGGATTACGCAGAAAACAACAAGCTCTAACATCATCGCACCTGAAATATGCGCAATGATTCAATGCCTTCGCGAGCCCGTCAATGAACCGACGGTCACACCTGCGGCTTTTACGGGCGGGTGTGGCCGATCAGTCACTCTTTGTTAACCATACCCGGCCCCCGAGGGGGCGAGAGCGGCCGATCAAGCTTTGTCCGGCCCGACCCGCACCAGCTGCTTGCCGAAATTGGCCCCCTTGAGAAGCCCCATGAAGGCTTCGGGCGCGCTCTCCAGGCCCTCGGTGACGAACTCCTTGTACTTGACCTTGCCCTCGCGGACCCAGCCGGACATGTCGCGCAGGAAGTCGCCATGGCGGGAGGCGAAGTCGGAGACGATGAAGCCGCGGAAGGTCAGCCGCTTGGTCAGGGTCGCGCGCATCATGCTGGCGGCCCATTTCGGCGGCTTCGCTTCAGTGTCATTGTAGTGGGCGATGAGGCCGCAGACGGGTACGCGCGCAAACGCATTGAGCAGCGGGAACACCGCCTCGAACACGGCGCCGCCGACATTCTCGAAATAGACGTCGATGCCCTTCGGGCAGGCGTCCTTCAGCTTCGCGGCCAGATCGGGATCGCGGTGATCGATGCAGGCATCGAAGCCGAGCTCCTTCACGACGTAATCGCATTTGTCCTTGCCGCCGGCGATTCCAACCGCGCGTGCGCCCTTGATCTTCGCGATCTGTCCCACGGCCGAGCCGACCGCGCCGGAGGCGCCGGCGACGACGACGGTCTCGCCTTGCTGCGGCTTGCCGATATCGAGCAGGCCCGTGTAGGCGGTCATGCCGGGCATGCCCAGCACGCCGACGGCCGTCGAGATCGGCGCGAGCTTCGGGTCGATCTTGTTCAGCCCCTTGCCGTCGGAGATCGCGTGCGTCTGCCAGCCCGCGCGCGAGAGCACGATGTCACCCTTGGCAAAGTTTGGATTGTTGGAGGCTGCGACCTCGCAGACCGTACCGGCTTCCATCACACCACCGACGGGCACCGGCGTCGCGTAGGACGGACCGTCGCTCATGCGCCCGCGCATATAGGGATCGAGCGAGAGCCAGATCGTGCGCAGCAGGACTTCGCCTGCGGCAGGCGTAGGAACCGCGAATTCCTCGATGCGGAAATCGGACGGCTTTGGCTCCCCGACGGGACGCGCGGCGAGAACGATGCGTTTGCCTTGGGACATGATGGCTTCCTCCTGATTATGCTTCGGCGCGAACGGAAGCGGAGGGAGCGGAGCACGTCAACACAAAAGCACACTCTCGCTGTCATCGCCCGCGGGCGATCCAGTAATCCGAGAGGGTCGTGGTAGAGCCGAAAGGCCGCGGCGTACTGGATGCCCCGCCTTCGCGGGGCATGACACCGTCATTTGGGCAATTCCAACGCGCAGCCGCGAGCCTAACCCCCGCCCGGATAGTTCGGCGCCTCGCGCGTGATGGTGACGTCGTGGACGTGGCTTTCGCGCAGGCCCGCGCCGGTGATGCGGACGAACTGGGCCTTGTCGTGCAGGTCCTTCATGTCCTTTGCACCGACATAGCCCATCGCGGCGCGCAGGCCGCCGGCGAGCTGGTGCATGACGTTGCCGACCGGGCCCTTGTAGGGCACCTGGCCCTCGATGCCTTCGGGCACGAGCTTGAGCGTGTCCTTGATGTCCTGCTGGAAGTAGCGGTCGGCCGAGCCGCGCGCCATCGCGCCGACCGAGCCCATGCCGCGATAGGCCTTGTAGGAGCGGCCCTGCCACAAGAACACTTCACCGGGCGTCTCGTCGGTGCCGGCGAGCAGCGAGCCGACCATCGCGATGTCGGCACCGGCAGCGAGCGCTTTGGCAAGGTCTCCGGAAAACTTGATGCCGCCGTCGGCAATGACGGGGATGTCCGACTTCTTCGCCGCCTCGACCGCATCCATGATCGCGGTGAGCTGGGGAACGCCGACGCCGGCGACGATGCGAGTGGTGCAGATCGAGCCCGGGCCGATGCCGACCTTGATGCAGTCCGCGCCCGCATCGATCAGCGCCTGCGCACCCTCCGAGGTCGCGACGTTGCCGGCAACGACCTGCACGGAATTGGACAGGCGCTTGATGCGGTTGACCGCATGGAGCACGTGACGGGAATGGCCGTGCGCGGTGTCGACCACGACGAGATCGACGCCGGCATCGATCAGCCGCTCGGTGCGCTCGAAGCCGCTATCGCCGACCGTGGTGGCGGCGGCGACGCGGAGGCGGCCCTGCGCGTCCTTGCAGGCCAGCGGATGGGCGACCGCCTTCTCCATGTCCTTCACGGTGACCAGGCCGACGCAGCGATACTGCTCGTCGACCACAAGCAGCTTCTCGATGCGATGCTGATGCAGCATCCGCCGCGCCTCGTCCTGGCTGACATTCTCGCGCACCGTGACGAGACCTTCATGGGTCATCAGCTCGGAGATTTTTTGCTGGCGGTCGGTGGCGAAGCGGACGTCGCGGTTGGTGAGAATGCCGACCAGCTTGCCCGGCGTGGACTTGCCCGCACCGGTGACGACGGGAATGCCGGAGATGCCGTGATCGCTCATCAGCTTGAGCGCGTCGTCCAGCGTGGCGTCCGGGCTGATCGTGAGCGGGTTCACCACCATGCCCGACTCGTAGCGCTTGACCTGCCGCACCTGGGCAGCCTGCCCTTCGGGATCGAAATTGCGATGGATGACGCCGATGCCGCCGGCCTGCGCCATGGCGATCGCCATGCGGGCTTCGGTGACCGTGTCCATGGCGGAGGCCATGATCGGGATGTTGAGCGGAATGGCGCGGGTGACGCGGGAGCGGATGTCGACCTCGCCCGGCATGACGTCCGACAGGCCCGGCTTCAGCAGCACGTCGTCGAACGTGAGGGCTTCGCGAATGCCTTGTTGCACCGTGGCCATGTGCCAACTCCTTCCGCGGCCCTGCCGCAAATAGCTATGGATGAGCGCCGCCCTCGGCGTACCTTGCGGCAACGCCGGAGAATCGGAGCCCATCGGTGGGGTTGACGCGGGTCGATAGCACGGGCGGGCGACGAATCAAAGCAATTCGGACCGCCGGCCAGCCATGCACAGGCTTTTTTGGGCAAGTTCGGCGGCGGATAGCCTTCGCGGCGGCACGTACTGGCGAACGGCAGATCATCGATCTCCGGCGCAGGGCGCACCCGCTTGGGGTCACGCGGGATTTAGGTGCTATGCGTCGATCCGCAATGGTCGCGGCCCAGTGGCGGTGATAAGCCGCAATTCTCGCCCTTCGTTCCCGATGTCCATTACCAATCCGTCATGGTCGACAAGCAACGCATCATTCCGCTGATCGTAGCCACTGCTCTCTTCATGGAGAACATGGACTCGACGGTGATCGCCACGTCGCTGCCCGCGATTGCGGCCGACATCGGCACCAGCCCACTGACGCTCAAGCTCGCGATCACTTCCTATCTGCTGTCGCTTGCGGTCTTCATCCCGGCGAGCGGCTGGACCGCCGACCGGTTCGGCGCGCGCCTGGTGTTTGCGATTGCCGTCGGCGTGTTCATGGTCGGCTCGGTCGGCTGCGCGCTCTCGACATCGGTCACCGATTTCGTGTTCGCGCGCATCCTCCAAGGCATGGGCGGGGCAATGATGACGCCGGTCGGGCGCCTCGTGCTGCTGCGGTCGGTCGACAAGAGCGCGCTGGTCAACGCGATGGCGTGGGTGACGGTCCCTGCCCTGATCGGCCCCGTGATCGGGCCGCCGCTCGGCGGCTTCATCACCACCTACGCGTCATGGCACTGGATCTTCCTGATCAACATCCCGATCGGGCTGCTCGGCATCTTCATGGCCTTGCGCTTCATCGATCCCATCAAAAGCGAGGAACGAGAGCCGTTCGACCTCTACGGCATGGTGCTCGCGGGCCTCGGGCTCGCCGGCATCGCCTTCGGGCTGTCGGTCGCCGGACTCAATCTGCTGCCATGGAGCACGGTTGCTGCCCTGGTCGTCGGCGGATCGATCTCGATGTCGCTGTATGTCCTTCACGCGCGGCGAACGGGGTCGCCGGTGCTGGACTTTACGCTGCTGAGGCTGCCGACACTGCGCGCGGCCGTTCTCGGCGGCTTCATGTTTCGGCTCGGCATCGGCGCGCTACCGTTCCTGCTGCCACTGCTGATGCAGATCGGATTCGGCCTCTCGCCGTTCAAGTCCGGCCTCGTCACGTTTGGCTCCTCGCTCGGCGCCATGGGCATGAAGGCGCTGGCCGCGCGCATCATCCGCGCCTTCGGCTTCCGCAACCTGATGACGGTGAACGCGATCATCAGTGCGGTTTTCCTGGCCGCCTGTGCCCTCTTCACCGTGACGACGCCCCTGCTGATCATCATGATCATCCTGGTGGTCGGCGGCTTCTTCCGTTCGCTCGAGTTCACCGCGATCAACACGGTGGCCTATGCCGAGGTCGAGCAGGCGCAGATGAGCCGCGCCACCACGCTCGTCAGCGTCAACCAGCAGCTCGCGGTCTCGGCCGGCGTCGCGGTCGGCGCCGCCTCCGTGGAGACGACAATGTGGTTCAGCCACGTCAGCGAGCTCGACGCCACCGTGTTTGCGCCGGCCTTTCTCGTGATCGCCCTGACTTCGGCGGCGTCGAGCTGGTTCTTCTGGCAGATGCCCGCCGATGCCGGCCACGAAGTTTCCGGCCGCAAAGCGGTGGAGATCGCGAGCCGCAAAGGTGCCGGCAAGGGCGCGGCCAAGGCGGCCGTCAAGGCGGCGACCGAGGATACGCAGGATGTGCGGGATCAGCGGCTGGGCTAGTGCTCCACCTCGTCGTTGCGAGCCCCCCGAAATCCCGTCGCGAGAACGTAGCGCTCCGAGGAATCCGCACGGCTTGCGGCCGGCTTGACGTGACGCACCGTGGCGAAATCGCGCTTGAGCTGGGCGAGCAGTTCGGCGTCGGCGCCACTCTGGAACGCCTTCGCCAGGAAGGTCCCGCCCGGCCTCAGCACATCGCAGGCGAACGCGGCAGCGGTCTCGATCAGGCCGACGATGCGAAGCTGGTCGGTCTTGCGATGACCGGTGGTGTTGGCAGCCATGTCGGACATGACAATGTCGGCGCCGCCGTCGAGCATGGCCTTGAGCTTGTCCGGCGCGTCATTGTCCATGAAGTCGAGCTGCGCGAACTCGACGCCGGCAATCTCGGGGATTTCGAGCAGGTCGATCGCGATGACCTTGCCCTTGCCGTCGACCGAGCCGACGCGCTTGGCGGCAATCTGGCTCCAGCCGCCCGGCGCGGCGCCGAGATCGACCACAGCCATGCCGTGCTTCAGCAGCCGGTATTTGTCATCGATCTCGAGCAGCTTGAACGCGGCGCGCGAGCGATAGCCCAGCGCCTTCGCCTTCACCACATAGGGATCGTTGAGCTGCCGCTCCAGCCAGAGCTTCGACGACAATTTGCGCTTGCCGTGGGTCTTGACCTGGACGTGCAAACGGCCGGTGGTGTCCTTGACCATCTCACCAGCTCCTGAGCGCGCCGTCTTCGCGCATCATCTCGACCAGCATGCCTTCGCGCAAGCCCCGGTCGGCGACGCGCAGGCGTGGCAGCGGAAAGGCGCGGCGGATCGCGTCGAGGATGGCGCAGCCGGCCAGGACGAGATCGGCGCGCTCAACGCTAATGCAGCTGTTCGCGGCGCGCTCCTCGTAGCTCATGCCAAGCAGCTTATTAATGGTCGCGGTGACGTCGGTATCGTTCATCCAGACGCTGTCGATGCGGCGGCGGTCGTAGCGCGCGAGGTTGAGATGGATGCCGGCGAGCGTCGTCACAGTGCCTGACGTGCCGAGCAGATGCATATCAGTGAGATCGCCGCCATGCTGTTCGGCGAACGGCGCGATGTGATGGGCGACCTCGCGCTCCATCGCGGCGTAGATCTCGGGCGTCACGTCGCGGCCCCCGAACTGCTCGGCAAGCGTGACCACACCGAACGGGATCGACATCCAGGCTTTGATGCGCGGCTCCGGATTTGCGGCGTCGCGCTCGATCCGTACCAGCTCAGTCGAGCCGCCGCCGATGTCGAACAGGATTGCGCCGCGCCCCCTGGGATCGACCAGCGGCGAGCAGCCGAGCACGGCAAGCGCCGCCTCGGTCTCGCGGTCGATTACCTCGAGCTCGATCCCGGTCTCGGCAGCGACGCGGCTGCGAAAGCCTTCGGCATTCGAGGCGGCGCGGCACGCTTCGGTGGCGATCAGCCGCAGCCGCCGCGCTTTGCGCAGGTTGATCTTGTCGCGGCAGATGCCAAGCGCCACGATGGCGCGTTCGATCGCGGCCTCGCTGATGCACCCGGTTGCCGAGACGCCCTCGCCGAGCCGGATGATGCGCGAGAAGGAATCGACCACGCGAAAGCCGTCGTGGGTCGGACAGGCGATCAGGAGCCTGCAATTGTTGGTGCCGAGGTCGAGCGCCGCGTAGACGCCGGTTCCCGGCGCTTGCGCGCCGACGGCCGGTTCAGTGGCGAACGCCGCCGCCATCGACCCCAGCTCACCGTGCGGCGCAAGGCCGTCGCGGAGCCGCGTGTGGTCATTCATACAAACTGTCTTTCCGCGGCCGGTTAGGCCGATCTGGAATTGCTTTTTCGCCTGAAACATTAGCAGCGCACCAATCCTGCGCAACAACGCATCACATGGGACCATGCCCATTCGTGCGTTGTCGTGAGCGGGCCGGTGGGTTATTTTTGAGGGGTCCGGACCCCAGGCGCCCCCCAAACCGCGCATTTGCCGGCTTTTCAGGTCAATTCCATGCAAGAACACACCAAATCCTCCACGCTCGAAAACGCTATTGCACTGCAAAAATATGGCGTCGGGCAGCCGGTCCGCCGCAAGGAGGACGATACCCTTGTGCGCGGCAAGGGCCGCTACACCGACGATTTCAACCTGCCCGGCCAGGCCCATGCCGTGATCGTTCGCTCGACCCATGCCCATGGCGTCATTCGCGGCATCAACATCGATGCAGCCAGAGCAATGCCGGGCGTGCTCGGGGTGTGGACCGGCAAAGACCTCGATGCGGCCGGCTACGGCCCCTTCACCTGCGGCCTGCCGCTGAAGAGCCGTGACGGCTCGCCCCTGCTCCAGACCAACCGCCAGCCGCTCGCAACCGACAAGGTCCGCTTCGTCGGCGATCCCGTCGCCTTCGTGGTGGCGGAGACGCTGGCCCAGGCGCGCGACGCGGCCGAGGCGGTCGAACTCGACATCGAGCCGCTGCCGGCGGTGACCGATCCCGAGGAAGCCGCAAAACCCGGCGCGCCGCAGCTCTACGACCACATCCCGAACAATGTCGCGCTCGACTACCACTATGGCGACACCGACAAGGTCAACGCGGCCTTCGCCAGTGCTGCTCACGTGACCAAGGTCGACATCGAGAACACCCGCGTCGCCGTGGTCTCGATGGAGCCACGCGTTGGCCTTGCCTCCTATGACAAGAAGACCGAGCGCTACACTCTTCAGGTGCCCACGCAGGGGGTGGCAGGCAACCGTGCCAATCTCGCCAAGAACCTGAAAGTGCCGAACGAAAATGTGCGCATTCTCACCGCCAATGTCGGCGGCTCCTTCGGCATGAAGAACATCAATTACCCCGAATACATGTGCATCCTGTACGCGGCAAAGACGCTGGGACGGCCGGTGAAATGGCTGGACGAACGCTCGACCAGCTTCTTGTCCGACAGCCACGGCCGTGCGCAGAAAATTCACGCCGAACTCGCGCTGGATGCCGAGGGGCATTTCCTCGCCGCCAAGCTCTCGGGCTACGGCAATCTCGGTGCCTACATCACCGGCGTTGCGCCCAGCCCGCTCTCGCTCAACACCAGCAAGAACTTTTCCAGCGTCTATCGCACGCCGCTGATGGCCGTCGACATCAAGACGGTGCTGACCAACACCACGTTGATGGGCGCCTATCGCGGCGCCGGCCGGCCCGAGGCCAACTACTACATGGAGCGGCTAATCGACCGCGCCGCGGACGAGATGGGCATCAACCGGCTGACCCTGCGGAAGCGCAACTTCATCAAGCAGAACCAGATGCCGTTCGCCGCGTCCTCCGGCGTCACCTATGACAGCGGCGACTTCCAGGCCGTCTTCAACAAGGCCCTCGAAATCTCCGACCACGAGAATTTTGCCAAGCGCAAGAAGGAGAGCAAGAAGTCCGGCAAGCTGCGTGGCATCGCCGTCGGCTCCTATCTGGAGGTGACCGCACCTCCCGGCGTCGAGCTCGGCAAGATCGTGTTCGATCCCGATGGCTCGGTGCAGCTCATCACCGGGACGCTCGATTACGGTCAGGGCCACGCATCCGCATTCGCGCAGGTCCTCTGCCAGCAGCTCGGCGTTCCCTTCGACAGCGTCAAGCTGGTGCAGGGCGACAGCGACATCGTCCACACCGGCAACGGCACCGGTGGCTCGCGCTCGATCACCGCGACCGGCATGGCGATCGTGGGCGCCGCCAAGCTCGTGATCGAAAAGGGCAAGCGCGCCGCCGCGCACATGCTGGAGGCATCCGAAGCCGACATCGAATTCGAAGGCGGCAGTTTTACGATCGCCGGCACCGACCGCAGCATCGACATCATGGAGCTCGCCAAGCGCCTGCACGACGGCAAGATGCCGGAGGGCGTGCCCGACAGCCTCGACGTCGATCACACCAGCGAACCGGTGCCGTCAGCCTTCCCGAACGGCTGCCATGTCGCCGAGGTCGAGATCGACCCTGAGACCGGCGTCGTGCAGATCGTGCGCTACAGCGCGGTCAACGATTTCGGCACGGTGATCAACCCGCTGCTGGTCGCAGGCCAGCTCCATGGCGGCGTCGTCCAGGGCATTGGCCAAGCTCTCATGGAGCACGTCCGCTACGACGAGAGCGGCCAGCCGATCACGGGCTCGCTGATGGACTACGCTCTGCCGCGCGCCGAGGACGTTCCGAACATGACGGTCGGCGACCACCCGGTGCCGGCCACGACCAATCCGCTCGGCAGCAAAGGCTGCGGCGAAGCCGGCTGCGCCGGCAGCCTGTCGACGGTCGTGAACGCGGTGATCGACGCGCTCTCCGAATACGGCATCAAGCACATCGACATGCCGCTGACGCCGGAACGCGTGTGGCGCGCGATCCAGGATGCGAAGGGGAAAGCGGCGTAAAGGGCGTTCCGTCGTCGCCACAAACTCCGCTGTCATCGTCCGCGAAAGCGGACGATCCAGTATTCCAGAGACGGTCGTGGGATACGGAGGAGCCTCGGCGTACTGGATTCCCCGCCTTCGCGGGGAATGACAGCGAGGGTGAGGACGCGCTGCGCCCCTTACATGCCGCCTAAGCCGCCGCCTGCTCGCGCGGCTGGTAGATCGCGATGTGCTGGCAGTGCGCCAGCGGCGTCGTGCCGTTGGCGACCACCAGCGCGTCGAGCTCGACGAAGCGGTGGCCCTTCTTCTCGTAGTTCGCGGTGACTTTTGCCCGCGCGGTGATCTCGTCGCCGGCGCGCGCGGCTGACAGCAATTGCATGCGGCTGCCGACATGGATCCAGGGGCCGAGGATCGTGTTGTCCACCAGCACGCGGTTCATGACGCGCTGAATCAGGCCGGGATGGCCGAGCCCCCCGCCCGCGAAGATCGGATCGGTTTCACGGATGTCGGCGAGATAGTCGGCGGCATCCTGCCCGGCCCAGCGGCGCGGTGTCGTGCCCAGCCATTTGCCGGTCTCGAATGTTGCCGGGCTGACCGGTTTGCGCTCGGCAATCGCGGGGACCTCGACATAGTCGCTCAACGATACCGCAGTCGCAATCGCCGGCAGCGACGCCGTGCCGGTGGCACACAGCTCGGTGCGGCTGAACACCTCGATGGTGAGCAGGCCGTTGTGCTCGGTCGCATCGACGTCGGCGGTCTCGCCGTCATAGACCGGCTTGATGAAACGCGCCTCGATCAGCCCGCGCGACAGGAAATCGCGGCCCCAGCGCGCCACCGGCACATGCATCATGTAGGCGAAGACGTCGACGCCGGGGACCAGCCCACCGGAAAACCCGAAACGGCGCGCCAGTGCATCGTCATGCATCTTGTTTTCGGATTGCTTGGCGGTGTTGTAGGCCTGGACGCGATAGGTTTCGAGCCGGTTCGGCATGGCTTGGCTTTCCCCAATTTCTTGTTGTTTCGGCCCGATCGTAGGCCCTGAGGAACCGGGGTCAATCCCCTCGCCTTTGCGGCCCGAATGGGGTACCACGCGGCTGCTGCGGAACCGCTTCGCAAGCCCCATCTACGGACCATGACGAACCCTCAAAACACCACCCGTATCTATGTCGACGCCGACGCCTGTCCGGTGAAGGACGAGATCTATCGCGTCGCCGGCAGGCACGGCCTGCCCGTGAGCGTGGTCGCGGGCAATTTCATCCGCGTGCCCCAGGATCCACTCATCGAGCGGATCGCCGCTGGTGCCAGCATGGACGCAGCCGATGACTGGATCGCGGAACGCGCCGGGCCCGGCGACATCGTCATTACCTCGGATATTCCGCTCGCAAGCCGCTGCGTGAAGGCCGGCGCCGATGTGATCGCGTCCAACGGCAAGGCGTTCACCGAGGAATCGATCGGGATGACGCTCGCGGTCCGCAACCTGATGACCGATTTGCGCTCGGCCGGCGAAGTCACCGGCGGTCCGAAATCGTATTCACCGCGCGACCGCTCGACGTTTCTGTCGACGCTCGACCAGACCATCCGCCGCATTCAGCGCCGCCGCGCCGACCAGGCCGCAACAAGACAGGACTGAGACACCGCATGGCGCCACCGCTGATTCAACTGCGCGATATCAAGCTGACCTTTGGCGGCACGCCGCTCCTGGCGGGCGTCGAACTGTCGGTTTCGACCGGCGAGCGCGTCTGCCTGATCGGCCGCAACGGTTCCGGCAAATCGACGCTGCTCAAGATCGCCGCCGGCCTGGTCGAACCGGATGGCGGCAGCCGTTTCGTGCAGCCCGGCGCCACCATTCGCTACCTGCCGCAGGAGCCGGATTTTTCCGGTTTCTCCACCACGCTCGCTTATGTCGAGGCCGGCCTCAATGCTGGCGACGACCACTATCAGGCGCGCTATCTGGTCGAGCAGCTCGGTCTCAGCGGCGAAGAAGATCCGGCGCATGTCTCCGGCGGCGAAGCGCGCCGCGCCGCGCTGGCACGCGTGCTGGCGCCCTCGCCCGACATCCTGCTGCTGGATGAGCCGACCAACCATCTGGATCTTCCGACCATCGAATGGCTGGAGAGTGAACTGGAGAGCCGCCGCTGCGCGCTGGTGATCATCAGCCACGATCGGCGCTTCCTCGGCAATCTCTCGCGCAGCACCGCCTGGCTCGACCGCGGCCAGATCCGGCAGATCGACCGCGGCTTCAGTGCCTTCGAGGCTTGGCGCGACGAGGTGCTCGCGGAGGAAGAGCGCGACCAGCACAAGCTCGACCGCAAGATCGTCAACGAGGAGCACTGGCTGCGTTACGGCGTCTCGGGCCGCCGCAAGCGCAACGTCAAGCGACTCGGCAATCTCCACGCGCTGCGCGACCAGCGCCGCACCCATCGCGGCGCGACGGGCAACGCCAACCTCGCGGCTGCCGAGGCCGACAAGTCCGGCAAGCTCGTCATCGAGGCCAAGAATATCAGCCGGTCCTATGGCGAGCGAAAGATCGTCGACGGCTTCTCGATCCGCGTCCAGCGCGGCGATCGCATCGGCATCGTCGGCCCGAACGGCGCCGGCAAGACCACGCTGATCGAGATGCTGACCGGCGGCAGCGCACCGGACAGCGGCAGCATACGGCTCGGCGCCAACATCGAGATGGCGACGCTCGACCAGCATCGTGAAAGTCTCGATCCGAAGACGACGCTGGCCGAGGCGCTGACCGGCGGCCGCGGCGACCATGTCATGGTTGGCGGCAAGCCGAAGCATGTCGTCAGTTACATGAAGGACTTCCTGTTCGCCCAGGAACAGATGCGCACGCCGCTGGAGGTGCTGTCGGGCGGTGAGCGCGGCCGGCTGATGCTGGCACGCGCGCTGGCAAAACCCTCCAACCTCCTGGTGCTGGACGAGCCGACCAACGACCTCGACCTGGAGACCCTCGACGTCCTCGAGGAGATGCTCAGCGACTACGAGGGCACCGTGATTCTGATCAGCCACGATCGCGATTTTCTCGACCGCGTGGTGACGTCAGTGATCGTGCCCGAGGGCAACGGACGCTGGCTCGAATATGCCGGCGGCTATACCGACATGCTGGCCCAGCGCGGCGCCGACGTGAAGCGCGCGACCGCGAAGGCCGTCGAAGAGACGAGAGAGCAGCGATCAGCCGTGCCGTCCGGCGTCGCGAGACGACGCTTGACCTTCAACGAGCAACACGCGCTGGAGACGCTGCCCAAGACCATCGCCAAGCTGCAGGCCGAGATCGCCAAGCAGCAGCGCTTCCTTGACGACCCCGATCTCTTTCGCAAGGATCGCAAGCGCTTCGACCAGGCCTCCGACGCTCTGACGACGGCGCAAAAGGAACTGGCCGAGGCCGAGGACAAATGGCTGGAGCTCGAAGTGCGGCGCGAAGAGATTGAACAGGCCTAGCGTGCATTCCGCAAAAGTGGGCACCGCTTTTGCAAACGGGATGCGCGCCAACTCAGAGACTTCCATGACAACGACCCTTGCCGCCAAGATCGCCCGCGAATACGGCACGCCCTGCGCCGTTATCGACATGGACAAGGTAGAGCGCAACATCGCGCGGATTCAGAAGGCTTGCGACGACGCCGGGATCGCCAACCGTCCCCACGTCAAGACGCACAAGAACCCCACCATCGCGAAGATGCAGATCGCGGCCGGTGCCAAGGGCATCACGTGCCAGAAGCTCGGTGAAGCCGAGATCATGGTCAATGCCGGCATCGACGATATCCTGATCAGCTACAACCTGCTCGGCGAAGAGAAGATGGCGCGGTTAGGGGCGCTGCAGGCGAAGGCCAACATGACGGTCGCCGCTGACAATTCGACCGTCGTCGCCGGCCTGCCCAAGGCCGCCGCAGCCTCAGGTCGACCGCTATCGGTCGTGGTCGAATGCGATACCGGCCGCCAGCGCGCCGGCGTCGAGACGCCCGCCGAGGCGATTGCACTGGCGCAGAAGATTGCCGCATCCAAGGGCCTGCAATTCGCCGGCTTCATGCTGTATCCGACCGAGACTGGTTGGGCGGACGCCCAAAAATTCTATGACGAAGCTCTGGCCGGCGTGCGCGCACACGGGCTGGATGCAAAAATCGTCTCGACCGGCGGCACGCCGAACCTGAAGAACCTCGGCAAGCTCAAGGGCGGCACCGAGCATCGCTTCGGCACCTACATCTATAACGACCGCATGCAGGTCGCGGCCGGCGTCGCCACCTGGGACGACTGCGCGCTGCACATCTATTCGACCGTGGTCAGCCGCGCCGCGCCTGAGCGCGGGATTCTGGACGCCGGCTCAAAGACTCTGACGACGGACACCGGCGGCCTCGACGGCCACGGCCTCATCCTGGAGCACCCCGAAGCGAAGATCGCACGCTTCGCCGAGGAGCACGGCTTCCTCGACCTCTCCCGCAGCAACACCCGGCCTAACGTCGGCGACGTCGTGCGGGTCGTGCCAAATCATGTCTGCGTCGTCGTCAACATGATGGACGAAGTGGTGATGGTGCGCGGCGAGGAGATCATCGGCACGCTGCCGGTGGCGGCACGGGGGAAGCTGAGATAGCTAGCCCCCGATCAGTGCCTGGAGTTCCCGGACCAATCCGTCGCGAAAGAGTTTGATCGGCCGCTCCAGCCGACCGGCGGGGGCGCGATGCACCACCCAAGCGCGCACGGCGGGTTTGAAGTCGCGCGCGGCGACCGGCTTGAGCCTGTCGCGAAATGCGCTACGTTTCAGGGCGATCGGGGTGACCAGCCCGACGCCGAGGCCGCGCGACACCAGCGACAGGCGGAGCTCACTGTCCAGCGCCTCGACGGCGATGTTGAACGGCAGATGCGAGGCATCGAATTTTCGCTTCAGCGTATCGCGAAATCCACAGCCGTCCTGGTTGATCACCCACGACAGTTGGGACAGCCGTTCCAGGTCGACGGTGCGCGGGATCTTCATCTCGCGTGCGACGACGAAGACGACGGGCTGCGCGCCGAGATCGTCGGCCGCCAGATCGGCGGGCGGCACTGCACCGTCGGGGAGACAAATCGCGGCTGCATCGAGCTCGTTGCGGCAGACACGCTCGAGCTGGTTCGGCGACCAACCGGAGACCACCCGCACCGCCAGCGCGGGAAATTCGGCGCGCACCGCATCGAGTGGTGCGGTCAAGCCCGCTTCCGAGAGAAACGGCGTCAGGCCGAGCCTGAACTCGCCGCGGACCATTCCGTCGCTGGCAACGCCCGACTTGAGGTCGTCCAGCATCCTGAGCAGGCGCCTGCCCTGCTCGTAGGCCTCATGCCCCGCTGCCGTCGGCTTCAGGGGCTTCGAGAGCCGATCCAGAAGCTGCGCCCCCAACATCTCCTCGAGATTCTGGATGCGTCGGGTCACGCCAGGCTGGGTGAGATTGAGACGCGCCGAAGCTGCGACAATCGATCCGGTCTCGACCACGGCGACGAAAGCGACAAGGTCATGGGTATTCATAACAAACCCGCATATTCTTTATAGGCTTATTTGAATTGTAGCATATTGCTCGCTCCGCTTAAAGGGTCCCACGCCACAGCTGCGAGGTCCCATGACTATCTCCGAAACCGCCAGGCCCGCGTCCCGAAACCAGCTCGCCGAGCGGCCCCTGATCTGGCTCGGCGCGATCACCGCCGGTGTCGTCGTCACCAATCTGTTCGCGCCGCAGATCCTGCTCGGCCTGATCGGCCGGTCAATGTCCATGCCGGCGTGGCAGGCGGGGCTGATCAGCACGCTGACCTTGCTGGGCTACGCACTCGGCCTGCTGCTGCTCGTACCTCTGGTCGATCTGGTCGAGAACCGGCTTGTCATCCTCCGCACACTCGGCTGCGCGATCCTCGCCGCTCTCGCGACGGCGCTCGCGCCGACGCCCTCGCTCCTGCTGCTCGCCACCTTCATCCTCGGCGCCTGCGGCGCGGCGATCCAGATGATGGTTCCGCTGGTCGCATCCATGGTGGCACCGGATCGCCGCGGCCAGGCCATCGGCGAGGTGATGGGCGGATTGATGATCGGCATCCTGTTGTCGCGACCTGCGGCGAGCCTGATTGCAGATCTCTGGAGCTGGCGTGCATACTACGTCGTCTCGGCCGCTCTGATGGCCCTGCTTGCCGGCGCACTCGCCCGTTACCTTCCAACTCTTCATCCGACTGGACGCGCGAGCTACGCCGAATTGCTTTTGTCCTTCCCAAGACTGCTGCGCGAAGAGCCGGTGCTGCGCGTGCGGGCCTGGACGGCATCGCTTGTCATGGCTTCCTTCACGGCGTTCTGGTCGGCGGTCGCGCTACGGCTGCCGGAGGCGCCGTTCGATCTTGATGCCAAGGGAGTTGCCGCTTTTGCACTGATCGGTGTGGCGGGCGCCGCGGCGACACCGATCGCGGGACGCTGGGGCGACAAGGGCCGGGCGCGGCCGATGTTCGTTGCCGCCCATCTGCTCATCATCGGCTCGCTTGCGCTCTGTGCCTGGGCGAGCGTGCTTGAATCCCAGATCACCGGTCTGCTGGTACTCAGCCTCGGCACGATCCTGCTCGACGTCGGCATCACCACCGATCAGACGCTGGGCCGCCGCGCCATCAACCTGTTGCGCCCCGAGGCCCGCGGTCGCATGAACGGCCTGTTCGTCGCGCTGTTCTTCGTTGGCGGTGGCATCGGCGCGGCGGCGGCATCGCTGGCCTGGAGTTTTGGCGGCTGGACGATGGTCTGCGCGGTGGCGGCAAGCTTCGGCGTGCTCGGCCTCCTCACGGATCTCGCAACCCGGACCGGGACGTCATGATGCGGATGGTCAAGACGACAGTTGGACGAGCCGTCGCAACACACCCCTGCCCGCCGCAGCTCCCGTCGCGAACGAGGCCTGGAGCAAATAGCCACCGGTCGGCGCCTCCCAGTCCAGCATCTCACCGGCCGCGAACACGCCCGGCAGTTTGCGGATCATGAAGTCCGAGTCGAGTTCATCGAAGGAAATCCCGCCGGCGCTGGAGATCGCGCGCGCGATCGGCGCGACGCGTGTGAGCTTGACCGGCACGGCGTTGATGAGCTCCGCCAATCGCTCGGCCGATATTGCCGACAACGACTGGCCAGCACCGATGGTGGCCTCCTGCAGCAGCCCGACCGCGACCGGCGACAGCTGCGCAGCCTTGCGCAGGAAGTTGGAGAAGGATTGCTTGCCGCGCGAGGCGGACAGGCGCTTGACGAGTTCGCCATGATCGACATCCGGCCGCAACGCGACGTGCAGGACCGCTGCGCCGTTCGCTGCGATCGCCTCGCGCAGCTCGGCCGACAACGCATAGATCGTCCCGCCCTCGATCCCGCCGCTTGTGATCATGGCCTCGCCGCGGGCGCGGTGTGGGCCGAAGGAGAGCGTGATGCCCTTGAGCGGCTGGCCCTCGAAGCGCGTGCGGAAGATTTCGGACCATGCGACGGTGAAGCCGGAGTTCGCCGGCCGCAGCGGCGAGATCGCAACGCCTTTGTCGGCCAGGATCGTCGTCCAGCCGCCATCGGAGCCCAGTCGCGGCCAGCTGGCGCCGCCGAGTGCCAGCACTATCGCGTCCGCGGCGATGCCGTCTCCGCCGCCGGGTGGGTCAAAGACCAGTCGTCCGTCCCCGTCCCAGCCCATCCAGCGCTGGCGAAACGCAAAGTGCACGCCGGCGGCATCGAGGCGTCGCAGCCAGGCCCGCAGCAAGGGCGAGGCCTTGAAGGCCTTCGGAAACACACGCCCGCTGGAGCCGACAAAAGTCGGCTCGCCCAGCGCCTCGCTCCAGGCGCGCAGCGCGTCAGGCGGAAACGCTTCGATCGCAGCCTGCAACCTCTGCGCCGCCTCGCGGTAGCGCGTGATGAACTGAGGCAGCGGTTCGCTGTGGGTGAGATTGAGCCCGCCGCGGCCGGCCATCAGGAATTTGCGGCCAGCGGACGGCATCGAATCGTAGACGGTGACGCGAGCACCACCCTGCACGAGCACTTCGGCCGCCATCAGACCGGCAGGGCCGGCGCCGATGACGGCGACCGCTGTCAGAGTTTTACCCCGGCGCGCGCAGCGGCTTGCGCCACGTATTTCTGCGTCTGCTCGAAAGCTCCCTGCAGCGCCTTCGCTTTTGACATGTCGCTGATCTCGGCGAAATGCGCCGCGACCGCATCCGGGGTCCACTCGGACTCCGGCAGGTTGATGCCTTCGCTCTCGACGATCTTGATCACCGCGAACGAGCCGGCGCCGGCGCCCATGATGGTGCGGGTCGGCGCGTCCTCGCTCAGCATGTACTCGACCGCGGGCGTGATCGCGTTCGGCTTCATCAACTGCAGCGCCTGCGGCGGCAGCAGCTCTTCCGTCATGCGGGTCGCTGCCGTCGGCGAGATGATGTTGACGCGGATGTCGCTCTTGCGGCCTTCTTCCGCCAGCACGTTCATCAGGCCGACCATGCCGGACTTGGCCGCTCCGTAATTGGCCTGGCCGAAATTGCCGTAGAGGCCGGAGGACGACGTCGTCAGGACGATGCGGCCATAGTTGCGATCGCGCATGCCGGCCCAGGCCGCCTTGCAGCAATAGAAGGTGCCGACGAGGTGCACGTCGAGCACCTTCTGGAAATCGGCCGCTTCCATCTTGCCGAACGACTTGTCGCGCAAAATGCCGGCATTGGCACACAAGAGGTCCACGCTGCCCCACTCCTTGGTGGCGCGCTCGACCATCGCGGTGACCTGCTCGAAATTCGAGACGTCGGCGCCGTCGGCCATGGCGGTGCCGCCCGCTTTGCGGATCTCCTCGACAACGGTCTCCGCCGGCGACAGCGAGCCGCCGCTGCCGTCGCGCGCGCCGCCGAAATCGTTGACCACGACTTTCGCGCCGCGGCTTGCCAATCCCAGCGCATGCGCGCGCCCCAAACCATTGCCCGCGCCGGTGACGATGGCGACGCGTCCGTCGAACCTGATTGCCATTGTGCTTCCTTGTGCTGTCTTCCCTTCTCCCCTTGTGGGAGAAGGTGGCGCGAAGCGCCGGATGAGGGATCTGTCTCGGCAGATGAGCGTGTGGAGAGATACCCCTCACCCGGCTTCATCTCGCTCCGCTCGATTTCGCCACCCTCTCTCGCGAGGGAGAGGGTTCGAGCGCACCGATTTGGACAACTTTTGAGCAGCGATGGGCTGCCGGGTCAAGCCCGGCAGCGACGGCCCACTCAGGCGAAATAGATCAACCCGAGCCAGTCCGCGACCAGCGCGGGCTTGTCCTCGCCTTCGATTTCCACGGTGACGTTGGTGCGCGACTGCAATTCATTCGGCTTGCGCAGCTTGGCTTCCGCCAGCACGAAACGGCCCCGAACGCGCTTGCCCGAGCGCACCGGCGAGATGAAACGCAGCTTGTCAAAACCGTAATTGACCCCCATCGTGGTGCCCGCGATGACGGGCATCACCTCGTAGGACATAATCGACAGCAGCGACATCGTCAGGAAGCCGTGCGCGATGGTGGTGCCGAACGCCGTCTCGTTCTTCGCACGCTCCGGGTCGACGTGAATGAACTGGTGATCCTCGATCACGTCGGCATAGGTGTCGATGCGGGGCTGATCGACCAGGTGCCACGACGACACGCCGATCTCCTTGCCAACCATGGCCTGATAGGCGTCCAAGGAAATCGGCGGCTTCTTCCAGACTTCGTTCACTTAGGTCTCACTCCGTGTTTTCGGCAGCTCCGGAAAGTCCTCTTCGCGGAATTCCCGGCCGCGCAGGGCATCATTGCGGTCGTCGTCACGCTCCAGCCGTCTCAGCTGAACGCGGCGGATCTTTCCCGAGATCGTCTTCGGCAGCTCCGTGACGATCTCGAGGCGCCGGATGCGCTTGAACGGTGCAAGGCGCGTGTGCAGATGCCTGAAGATGGAGAGCGCCGTCTCCGGCGAACGCTCCGCACCGGATGTCAGCAGCACATAGGCCTTGGGGATCGCGAGCCGGATCGGGTCCGGGCTCGGCACCACGGCAGCTTCCGCGACGAGCTGGTGCTCGAGCAACACGCTCTCGAGTTCGAACGGGCTGATGCGATAGTCGGAGGATTTGAATACGTCGTCGGAGCGGCCGACGAAAGTGAGATAGCCATCGTCATCCTCGAACACGACGTCACCGCTGCGATAAAGCTCGCCTTCGGCGCCGGACAGCCCACCGTCGTCGCCCTGATAGCCCTGCATCAGGCCGGCGGGGCGGTTTTCGCCGAGCACTAGAGCCACCTCGCCCTCTTTGGCCGGATGACCATCGGCGTCGCTGACCTGCACGCGATAGCCCGGCAGCGGCCGGCCCATCGAGCCGACCTTGATCTTTTGCCCCGGCGAGTTGCCGGCCAGCGCCGTGGTTTCGGTCTGGCCGTACCCGTCGCGGATGGTGAGGCCCCAGGCGGCCTGCACCTGCTCGATCACTTCAGGATTGAGGGGCTCGCCGGCGCCGCAGACCTCGCGCAAGGCCACCTTGAACGACGCAAGATTCTCCTGGATGAACAGCCGCCACACCGTCGGCGGCGCGCACAGCGTGGTGACGCCGCAGCGGCCAATGGTGGCAAGCAGCCCCTTGGCGTCGAAGCGCGGCTGGTTGACCACAAAGACGGTCGCGCCCGCATTCCACGGCGCAAAGAAACAGCTCCAGGCGTGCTTGGCCCAACCGGGCGAGGAGATGTTGAGATGGACGTCGCCGGGCTTCAACCCGATCCAATACATGGTCGAGAGATGGCCGACGGGATAACTGCGCTGGCTGTGCCGCACCAGCTTCGGCTTTGCCGTGGTGCCCGAGGTGAAATAGAGCAGCATCGGGTCGTCAGCGTTGGTCGGGCCGTCGGCTGCAAAGCTCTCCGACGCCCTTGCGGCGTCATCATAGGAAAGCCAGCCATCGGAGGCCTCGCCCACGACGATGCGGACGATATTATCGGCGCCAAGACTTGCGAACTTCGCAACCTGGTCCTGCGCGGCCACCACCGCCTTTGCCTTGCCGCGATCGAGCCGGTCGCGCAGCTCGTCGGCGGTGAGCAGCGTCGTCGCGGGAATCACGACGACGCCGAGCTTGATCGCGGCCAGCATCGTCTCCCACAGCGGAACGACATTGCCGAGCAGCAGCAGGAGATGATCGCCGCGCTTCAAGCCTTGCGCGCGGAGGAAGTTGGCGACCTGGTTGGAGCGGCGCGACAACGCCCCGAACGAGAGCTTGGTCTGCCGATCCTGCGCGGCATCGACGATCCAGAGCGCAGGACGATCCTTGCTGTCCGCATTCGCCGCTAGCTCGGCATCGAACCAGTCGAGCGCCCAGTTGAAGGGAACCGGATCCGGCCAGCGGAAGCCCTTGACCGCTGTCTCATAGTCCGTGCGGTTGTGAAGCAGAAACGCGCGCGCTTCCTGAAATGTCGTCATTAGGCTTTCCCGGCCAGCCCCCTAACGTGCTCGATAATTCCGGAAAAATCCACCCCGCCCTGGCCGGCTGCGTCAAAGGCCTGATAGATTTCCTGCGCATGCTTGCCGAGCGGCGTCGCCGCGCCGGCGGCCTTGGCGGCGTCCTGCGCCAGTCTCAGATCCTTCACCATCAGTGCCGAGGCAAAGCCCGGCTTGTAGTCGTTGTTGGCGGGCGAGGTCGGCACCGGCCCGGGCACCGGACAATAGGTCGTCAGCGACCAGCACTGGCCCGACGAGGTCGAGGCGACGTCGAACAGCGCCTGGTGCGAGAGCCCGAGCTTCTCGGCCAGCGCGAACGCCTCACTCACGGCGATCATGGAAATGCCGAGGATCATGTTGTTGCAGATTTTTGCCGCCTGGCCCGCGCCGGCACCGCCGCAATGCACGATCTTCTTGCCCATGTCCTCCAGCACGGGCTTTGCCGCTGCAAACGCGTTGTCCTCGCCGCCGCACATGAAGGTGAGCGTCGCACCCTTGGCTCCGCCGGTGCCGCCGGACACCGGCGCGTCGACCGAAAGCACGCCGTGCTTGGCCGCGAGCGCATGCGCCTGCCGCGCGCTCTCGACGTCTATGGTGGAGGAGTCGATGATCAACGCGCCCTTGGTCATCGCGGGAACGACCTCGCCCCACACGCCGAGCACATGCTTGCCGGCCGGCAGCATGGTGACGACCACATCGGCACCTTTCACGGCGCCCGCAGCGCTCTCTGCGATGCCGGCACCGTCGGCCTTGGCCTGGTTGCGGGAGGCCTCGGCGAGGTCGAAAGCGACGACCTTGTGGCCGGCCTTGACCAGATTGGCGGCCATGGGGCCGCCCATGTTGCCGAGACCGATGAATGCGATCGTGGCCATCTTGGTTTCCTCCGCTTGAAAGACGTTGTTAGTTGAACTTCAATTCGTCGGCGCCGATCTCGGCGAGATAGTGCGCAAGCATGTCCGGCGTGACGTCCTCGATTCGCGACGGCGACCAGGTCGGATTGCGGTCCTTGTCGATCACGGCGGCGCGCACGCCTTCGCGAAAGTCGTCGCTGCGGAAGACTTCCAGCGCAGCCCGATATTCGCGCACCAGGCATTCTTCCAGGCTCGACGCGGTGCGCGCGAGCCGCAGCAGCTTGAGCGTCACCACCATGCCGCGCGGCGATTTTTCGTTGAGCGTCTTCAACGTCGCCAGCGCGAACTCGGAACCGTCGCGCTTGAGCGCGGCAAAAATGTCTTGCATGCGGTCGAAGCCGAACAGTGCGTCGATCGCCGGCTCCTTTGCGGCGACCGGCCCCGCGATCTCCCCGGTCGCAAAACCGTTGATGAGCTTGCTGACATCGGCCGCGGTGACGCCCTGGCGAACTTTGGTCAGCGCGTCGCGCAACTCGGGCCATTTGGCCGCCGGTACCACCGCGTCGGCAAACTTGGCATGGATCGCATCGGGGCCGTTCATGGTCTGGCCGGTCAGGCCGAAATAAGTGCCGATCTCGCCCGGCGAGCGTGACAACAGCCAAGTGCCGCCGACGTCGGGAAAGAAACCGAGCCCGACCTCGGGCATCGCAAGCCTCGTACGGTCAGTCACGATTCGATGGCTCGCATGCGCCGAGAGTCCGACGCCGCCGCCCATCACAATGCCGTCCATGAAGGCGACATAAGGTTTCGGGAATTTCTTGATCCGGGCGTTGAGGATGTACTCTTCCCGCCACAGGATCTTGCCGAGGTCACCATTGACCTTCGAACTTTCCCAGAGCGCACGGATGTCGCCGCCGGCACACAAGCCACGCTCGCCGGCACCTTCCAGCACGATCACGGCAACGGCGGGATCGGCCTCAAAACGGTCGAGCGCCTTGTCGATGTCGCGAAACATCTCCAGCGTCACGGCATTGATCGCCTTAGGGCGGTTGAGCCTGATAAATCCGGCCGAGCCTTCGACCCATGCGACCAGATCGCCCTCCTCCGCTCCACTCATCGGGCGCCCTCGATCAATTTGCGCGCCACGATCAGCCGCATGATTTCGTTGGTGCCTTCGAGAATCTGGTGCACGCGCAAATCGCGCACGATCTTCTCGATGCCGTATTCGCTGAGATAGCCGTAGCCGCCGTGCAGCTGAAGCGCCTGGTTGGCGACCTCGAAGCCGGCATCGGTGCCAAAGCGTTTGGCCATCGCGCAGAGCATCGTGGCGTCGGGATCCTTGCGGTCCAGCGCCGCCGCTGCGCGCCACAGGAACGTACGCGCGGCCTCGAGCTCGATCGCCATGTCGGCGAGACGGAACTGCAATGCCTGGAATTCGTCGAGGCGTTTTCCAAAAGCCTTGCGCTCTTTCATGTAGGAACGCGCCTTGTCGAGCGCGGTCTGCGCGCCGCCTAGTGAGCACGCTGTGATGTTGAGACGCCCGCCGTCGAGGCCCGCCATCGCGATCTTGAAACCGACGCCCTCCTCGCTCAGCCGGTTGGCGACCGGCACGCGGGCGTTCTCGAAGATCACGGCGCGGGTCGGCTGCGCGTTCCAGCCCATCTTGCGCTCGTTGGCGCCGAACGAGACGCCCGGCGTGTTGCCGTCGATGACCAGCGTCGAGATGCCGCCGGGGCCATCGCCGCCGGTGCGCACCATCGCGACCAGGAGATCGGTCCCGCCGGCGCCGGAGATGAACTGCTTCTGGCCGTTGAGGACGTAATGATCGCCGTCGCGCACGGCACGGGTGCGGAGCGCTGCCGCGTCCGAGCCGGCGCCGGGCTCGGTCAGGCAGTAGCTCGCGATCAGCTCCATGGTGCAGAGCTTGGGCAGCCATTTGTGGCGCTGGGTGTCGCTGCCGTAGGCATCGATCATCCACGACGCCATATTGTGGATGGAGATGAAGGCCGAGGTGGTCGGACAGCCCGTCGCCAGCGCTTCGAAGATCAGCGCCGCGTCGAACCGTGTCATGGCGGAGCCACCCACATCCTCGCGGATGTAGATGCCGCCCATGCCGAGCGTGGCGGCCTCGCGCATCACCTCGACGGGAAAATGCTTCTCCTCGTCCCAGCGCAGCGCGTGCGGCGCGATCTTTTCCGCCGCAAACGCCAACGCCATGTCGCGAACCGCGATCTGATCCTCGTTCAGAGCGAACTGCATCTGTTAGCTTCGCTCCAACGACGGTTACTTCATCAGCGGGATCGAGAACTCCGCGCCTTCCTTGACGCCGGACGGCCAGCGCGAGGTCACCGTCTTGGTCTTGGTGTAGAAGCGGACCGAATCCGGGCCGTGCTGGTTGAGATCGCCGAAGCCCGACTTCTTCCAGCCGCCGAAGGTGTAATACGCAATCGGCACCGGGATCGGCACGTTGATCCCGACCATGCCGACGTTGACCTTGGCCGCGAAGTCGCGCGCGGCGTCGCCGTCGCGGGTGAAGATCGCAACGCCGTTGCCGTAATCATGCTCCGACGGCAGCGCCAGCGCTTCCTTGTAATCGTGCGCGCGCACGACCGAGAGCACGGGGCCAAAAATCTCTTCCTTGTAGATCCGCATGTCCTTGGTGACGTTGTCGAACAGCGAACCGCCGAGATAGAAGCCGTTCTCGTAGCCCTGCATCTTGAAGCCGCGGCCGTCGACGGCGAGCGTCGCGCCTTCCTTGATGCCGATGTCGATATAGCCCTTGACCTTCTCGACCGCCTCACGCGTCACCAGCGGACCGTAATCGGCGGAGGGATCGATCGAGGTGCCGATCTTGAGACTCTCGACGCGCGGGACCAGCTTTTCCATCAGGCGGTCGGCAGTGGCCTTGCCGACCGGAACCGCGACTGACACGGCCATGCAGCGTTCGCCGGCCGAACCGTAGCCGGCGCCGATCAGTGCGTCGACTGCCTGGTCCATGTCGGCATCCGGCATGATGATGGCGTGGTTCTTGGCGCCGCCAAAACATTGGCAGCGCTTGCCGGTCTGGGCGGCGCGCTCGTAGATGTATTGCGCGATCGGGGTGGAGCCGACGAAGCCGACGGCCTTGATGTCGGGATCGTCGAGGATGGCGTCGACCGCTTCCTTGTCGCCGTTGACGACATTGAGGATGCCGGGCGGCAGGCCCGCCTCGATCATCAGTTCGGCAAGCATCATCGGCACGCCGGGATCGCGCTCCGACGGCTTCAGGATGAAGGCGTTGCCGCAGGCAATCGCAGGAGCGAACTTCCACATCGGAATCATCGCCGGGAAATTGAACGGCGTGATGCCGGCGACGACGCCGAGCGCCTGGCGCATCGAATAGATGTCGATGCCGGGGCCGGCGCCTTCGGTGTACTCGCCCTTCATCAGATGCGGAATGCCGCAGGCGAACTCCGCGACCTCGAGGCCGCGCTGGATGTCACCCTTGGCGTCAGGAACGGTCTTGCCATGCTCGCGGGCAAGCAGTTCGGCCAGCTTGTCGTAGTCGCGCTGCACCAGCTCGACGAACTTCATCATGACGCGAGCGCGGCGCTGCGGGTTGGTCGCGGCCCATTCCGGCTGCGCGGCGCGGGCGTTTTCCACGGCGGCGCGAACCTCGGCCTTGGACGCCAGCGCCACCTTGGCCTGAACGTCACCGGTCATCGGCTCGAAAACGTCGGCGGTGCGGCCCGAGGTGCCCTTGACCTCCTTGCCACCAATGAAATGTCCGACTGAACGCATGGAATGGTCTCCTTGAGGCGAGCTTGAACACTTTGACAAATCCTATCGACCTGCATTTTATAGGATTCAAGTCTGAGATAATGCACCATAGATGTGCGAAAATGCTGGATCAAGGCGCTATCGACTGGGACGACTTCCGCTTCGTGCTGTCCATCGTGCGGGGCGGCTCGGTTTCGGCTGCGGCAAAACAGCTCGGCGTCGACCATGCCACCGTGATCCGCCGCGTCGACCGGCTGGAGAAGCACCTCTCGGCCAAGCTGTTTGACCGGCGCAAGACCGGCTACCTGCTGACAGAGGCCGGCCAGCGCGTCGCCGACAGCGCGGAAGCGATGGAATCGACCATCGTCGCCAACCAGGAGCAGGTCGGTGGCTCCGTGGCGCGGCTGACCGGCACGGTGCGGATCGGCGCGCCAGACGGATTTGGCACCGCCTTCCTGGCGCCCCGGCTCGCTCAGTTCGCCGACCGGTATCCCGATCTCGACCTGCAACTGGTGGCCACCGCGCGGCTGTTCAGCCTCTCCAAGCGCGAGGCCGATATCGCCATCAGCCTGACCATGCCGAAGGAAGGCCGCATCGTCGGCCGCAAACTGCTCGACTACCGCCTCGGACTTTATGCCGCGCCCGCCTATCTCGAACGCTTCCCGAAAATCACCTCGCGCGAGGTGCTGCCGCAGCATCGCTTTGTCGGCTATATCGAGGAGCTCTTGTTCACGCCCGAGCTCGACTATCTGCCGCAGGTGTCGCCGAAGATCTCCGCACGCTTGCGCAGCGCCAATCTAATCGCGCAACTCAACGCCACGCTCGCCGGCTTCGGTATCGCCGTGCTGCCACACTTCATGGCGGCCGACTATCCGCAGCTGATTGCGGTGCTGGCGGAAGAGGTCTCGATCACCCGCACCTTCTGGATGCTGATGCACGCTGACAGCAAGGACCTCGCACGCATCCGCGCGGTGGCGGATTATATTTCCGAGATTGTGGAGCGCGAGCGGGCGTTGTTTGCGGGGCTCTGAAGCCTAGCTCTGCTTCGCCTTTTTCGCCGCCGCAGCCTTCGGCTCACGCCGCGCGCCGTCCAGCGCGCTGTCCTTGCCCGTCTTCAGCACCTCATCCGACAGCTCGCTCGAGCCGGCAATGCGCGCGAGCAACATGGTGCCGGCCATGGTCGCCAGCGTCGCGATCGCCTGCTTGCGCGCGGCCTTGCGCGGCAGATTCGGGATGAAGTCCGTGATCATCTCGATCATCTCCTCGAGCTTGCCGGCAAAGGCCTTTCGCGTCTTCGGGCTCTCTCGGGCGATCTCGGCGCCGAGCGCGGGGATCGAGCAGCCGTGACCGGGGTTGTCGCGATGCACCGCGGAGAGATAGGTCTCAACGATCTGACTGAGCTGCTTCTCCGGCGTGACCTGATCGGATTGCTTGCGCCAGTGCTCCATCGAGCGATCCATAGCGTAGCCAAACGCCTCGATCACCAGCGCCTCGCGGGAATCGAAATGGGCGTAGAAGCCGCCATGGGTCAGGCCCGCTTCCTTCATGAGGTCGGCGACACCGATGCCGTGGGCGCCCTTTTCGCGCAGCCGCACGGAAGCCTTCTTCACGATGCGGTCGTGGGTTTCCTGCTTGTGTTCCCGGGAATAGCGCATGCGGATCTCATTGGATGTCGGGGGTCATCTAATAACACGGATATCGGCCGGACGGCGCATTAATTCCCGGTAAAATTGTTGCCGATCATGGAAAAGGTCGCCGTTGCGTGCACCGCAAGCGCCCCCTTACCGTCGCGGACAAATCCCTCGGCGTAGCTGGCCTGGCGTCCCAGCTTGATCACCTTGCCTTCGGCGGAGATCAACCCGGACCGGACCGAGAGCGGACGCAGGAAGGTCATTTTCAGATCGAGGGTGACGGAGCCCTGCCCGGGCTCCAGCCGGGTCGAGATCGCACACCCCATGGCGGTGTCGAGCAGCGCGGCGGCTGTGGCCCCGTGCAGGAGGCCTATGGTGTTTTCGAGATCCTCGCGCGGCTCGAGTTCCATGACGATCCGGCCCGGCTCGACCACGGCCATGATGAAGCCGATCAGCTTGGCAAAGGGTGGCGGCGGCAGCCTTCCGTCGCGGATGCCCAGCATCGCATCCATGCCTGACAGGCCCATCGCCACTTTCGCAACCGGCGCAGGCACCTGCCATTCAACCACCCGCTCGCGCCGGCCCGCAGGCGAAAACAGGTCGAGTTGATCGATGTCGGTCATCGCGGCCTCTTTTGTATGATTTTCATCATACTATGCTGCGGACTTAGCGCTGGCAACTCCCTCCCCGCCGGCTTGACAAGCAATGCGTTTCGGCCCGGAAGTGTGACCTGACCGGCGTATTCGCACGTCTACGAAGCTCAGAGATCCTCTCATGGAAATGCTCAACAACCACTGCGGGGTGACGCGCGATGCGCGCGGCGTCGTTCATGTCGCGATCTGCAATGCCGGCTCGCTGAACATTTTGAGCTCGCCCGTCACCGATGCGGTGCGCGAAGGCCTGCAGCAGCTCTCGTCCGACCGCAGCATCCGGGTCGTGGTGCTGCGCGGCCAGAGCGAGAAGAGCATGATCGGCGGCGCCGACATCAAGGAGATGGCCAAGCTCGACCAGAAGTCCGCCGAGGCCTTCATCAGCCGCCTGCGCGACCTCTGCGAGGCCGTGCGCGCCTTCCCGGCCCCTATGATCGCGCGCATGCCCGGCTGGTGCCTCGGCGGCGGGCTCGAAGTCGCCGCGGCCTGCGATTTCCGGATCGCCGCCCGTGATGCGCATTTCGGCATGCCGGAGGTGCGGGTCGGCATTCCCTCGGTGATCCATGCCGCGCTGCTGCCGCGCCTGATCGGGTGGGCCCGCGCGCGCTGGCTGGTGATGACCGCTGAGAACATCGACGCGCCGACGGCGCTGGCCTGGGGGTTGGTCGACAAGGTCGCGCCGGAGGGTGGGCTCGATGCCGAGGTCGAGCACCTCGTGAAGGCCCTGCTCGAATGCGGCCCCGAGGCGCTGCGGTCGCAGAAGGCATTGCTGCGGCAATGGGAGGAGCTGCCGCTGACCGAGTCGGTAAATTTGAGCGTCAAAGTCTTCGGCGAGTCGTTCCTGACGGACGAGCCGACGCGGCTGATGGGCGCGTTTGTGAATCGGAAGCGGTAGGCGCTCTCCACCTCGTCCGATCGAACGAGCAAATCTCATCCGACCTACGACAATTTCTCATGCCCCGCGCAGTTGCATTTTTTGCGCCGCATCATATGATGACCGTAATCTTACATAGTTGGCATCTCACGGAGTCTCACCCATGGCCGAAGCCGCCGATCCCGTCGTCATCGTCTCCGCCGTCCGGACACCGCTCGGCCGCTTCATGGGCGAGCTTTCGCCGCTGGCCGCGCACAAGCTCGGATCGCACGTGATCGGCGCGGCACTGGAGCGTGCCAAGCTTGCGCCGGAGAAAATCGACGAGGTTTTCATGGGCTGCGTCCTTCCCGCCGGCCAGGGCCAGGCCCCCGCGCGCCAGGCGGCGCGGGCCGCCGGCCTACCCGATGCCACCGGCGCGACTACTGTCAACAAGGTCTGCGGCTCCGGCATGAAAGCGACCATGCTGGCGCACGACATCATTTGCGCCGGCTCGGCCGAGATCGTCGTCTCCGGCGGCATGGAAAGCATGAGCAACGCGCCGTATCTGCTCGCCAAGGCGCGTGGCGGCTATCGCGCCGGCCATGATCGCATCATCGACCATATGATGATGGACGGCCTCGAAGACGCCTACGAGACCGGCCGCTCCATGGGCGATTTCGGCGAGGCCACCGCAGAAGCCTATCAGTTCACCCGCAAGGACCAGGACGCCTTTGCGATGGAAACGCTCAGCCGCGCACGCAAGGCGGTCGAGGGCGGTGCGTTCAAGGCCGAGATCGCGCCGATCACGCTGAGTGAGAAGGCCGGCCCCCGCATCGTCGCCAATGACGAACATCCGCTCAAGGTCGATCCCGCAAAGATCCCCGGGCTGAAGCCGGCGTTCCGCGCCAACGGCACCATCACGCCGGCGGCCTCCTCCGCCAACGCCGACGGCGCCGCTGCGCTGGTTCTGACGAAGCGCTCGCTCGCCGATCGCAGCGGCCTGCCGGCTCTCGCCGTGATCAAAGGCCACACCACCCACAGCCAGGAGCCGCAATGGTTCACTACGGCCCCGATCCCGGCGATCCGCAAGCTCTTGGACAAAGTCGGCTGGAATGCCGGCGATGTCGATCTGTTCGAGATCAACGAAGCCTTCGCCGTGGTGGCGATGGCGGCCCAGCGCGATCTCGGCATTCCCCGCGACAAGCTCAACATCAACGGCGGCGCCTGCGCGCTCGGCCATCCCATCGGCGCCACCGGCGCACGGCTGATCGTGACGCTGCTGCATGCGCTCGAGGCGCGAAACCTCAAGCGTGGCGTCGCCGCGCTCTGCATCGGCGGCGGCGAAGCTACTGCGATCGCGGTAGAGCGCCTGACGCACTGACGAGAACGTCCGGAAATGAGGGAACTCCGTCATTTCCGACAGACGCGTCCCGTGCCATTCTGAAAACTTGCGCAGGCTCTCGCCTGCCCATCAAGATTGAGGCCCAATGATCTCGAACTGGCTCGCGGCAACACTCGGCCGCCGCAATATCCACTACGGCTGGGTGATGGTCGGCGTGACCTTCCTCACCGCGCTGATCAGCGCCGGCACGGTCGGCGCGCCCGGCGTTTTCATTGTTCCGCTTCAGAAGGAATTCGGCTGGAGCACGGCGGAGATCTCGTCGGCGTTGTCGATTCGCTTCATCCTGTTCGGGCTGATGGCGCCGTTCGCGGCGGCCCTGCTCAACCGCTACGGCCTGCGAAATGTCACGCTGACCGCGCAGCTCATCGTGGTCTCGGCGCTGGTGCTCTCGCTCGGCATGACGGAGGTCTGGCAGCTCGTCGCGCTGTGGGGCGTCGTGATCGGGATCGGCACCGGCATGACCGCGCTGGTGCTGGGCGCTACCATCGCGACGCGCTGGTTCGCGGCGCGGCGCGGCCTCGTCGTCGGCATCATGACCGCGAGCGTCGCCACCGGTCAGCTCGTGTTCCTGCCGCTGCTGGCAAGCCTCACCGAACGCTTCGGCTGGCGGCTTGCGCTCGGCTTCGTCTGCATCGCACTTGGTGTTTCCGCCCTCGCGGTCCTGCTCGCGATGCGCGACCGTCCGAGCGATTTGGGCCTGCGCCCGTTCGGCGACGAAGGCACCACACCCCTGCCAGCGCCGCCCATCAGCCATGGCTCGATCACCGGCGTCGCACTCGGCACGCTGCGCGAGGCCTCGAAGAGCAGCGCGTTCTGGGTCCTGTTTGCGACGTTCTTCGTCTGCGGCGCATCCACAAACGGCCTCGTGCAGGTGCATCTGATTCCGATGTGCCTCGATTTCGGCATCCCGCAGGTGCAGGCCGCGGGCTTGCTGGCTGCAATGGGCATCTTCGACTTCTTCGGCACCATCATGTCGGGATGGCTTTCGGACCGCTACGACAACCGCTATTTGCTGTTCTGGTATTACGGCCTGCGCGGGCTCTCGCTGATCTTCCTCCCCTTCAGCGATTTCTCGTTCTATGGGCTCTCGATCTTCGCGATGTTCTACGGGCTCGACTGGATTGCAACTGTGCCGCCCACGGTGCGCCTGACCGCGCAGAAATTCGGACCTGAGCGCGCCAATCTGGTGTTCGGCTGGATCTTTGCAGGCCACCAGCTCGGCGCGGGCACCGCTGCCTTCGGCGCCGGTCTCTCGCGGACGGTCTATCAGAGCTACCTGCCCGCCTTCTTCATCGCCGGCGCGCTCTGCGTGTTCGCCTCGCTGATCGTGCTGACGCTGTCGCGACAACCGAAGCCGAAGCCGCAAGCGGCGATGGCTTAGTATCTGATGGTGCCGGTGACGCCGTAAAATGCGGCGTCACCGATCCGCCCGACACGAGGCGGGTCGTCCGGGTTCGGGGTGCCGCTCGATTGCGGAAGACGTACCTGAAATAAAGCGCGACCAGCCGTCGCAGATCGAAAATCAGCAAGGCGAACCTGCCGTAACCGTCAACAGACGCCTTGCGGATGTTCATGCGTCGCAATTATGTCGGCTGGCCGCTCAGGCGAGGGACCCCCCGCGCGGGTTGACGATCGTATAGCCACGCAATGAACGCGCATGCATTCGCGTCGCGTGTCCGCCCGAGTTGGCGTCGTACGCCATCCAGGTGTCCCCTTCCAAATGCTGCTCGAGGACGAATACATGTCCACGTCGCGCTGCGACCATTCCCGGTGCGGGTGATGTCCGCGGGAAGCGCAGCCAATTGGCCGCAAGATTCAATTCCGGCACGATACGGCCGAACACGCGCAGAGCCGCGCCGCAGCCGCAGAAGGAGGAAGGACACCCTGCCGGACGACTGCCGACGATGCGGGCGCTGGAGATGCTCGTCGTCGGGGCGCCGCCCGCGTCGGTCACTGTCAATTGCGTCGCGCGATAGGCTTGTAGCGAGGACCTGGGATTCAGTGGGGACCGGGAAGTCCGCTCACGGCGCGGTTGCGCATATGAGAAGTCGCAGGGCATCGTGACGTTGCATTCAGGTACTTGATGAATGCGATAAGTCCGTGCTTCGGAAGCGACGGAGCTGAGGGCAACCAAGAGACACGCAGAAAGAACCGCCTTGAACATTGCAGGGCTCCAAATTGAAGATCCCTGCCCCGGCAATGAGAAACCAATAACAGTTTGGCTGAAATCGGCTAAAAGAACGGCCAAAAGTGGCTTCATTAGCGGGCCGATTTCTGCAGTCCTCATAGCCCAGACGTAGCGGCGGAGATAGATATTCGCAGAGAACGAACGCGTGTCGTCGCAACCGAAATGCGATCGCATGTGCACGCGCCGCTCAGCGACGGGCGTCGACCGGCCCGAGCGCGCAATTGCGCAGGGTGCCCCTCGAGCCATAAACCCGGGCAGTGATTGTTGCGCGCTTGGTCAGCCCCGAGTCGTCGCCAACCCCGCTCCTGTGGCTATCGCAAAGTCCGATTTTGCAGCGCCGAGCGCTGCGGCGAGCTCGTCGATGTGGTAGGGTTTCGACAGGATCCGGATCCCAGCCTGCTCGGCGTCGTGAACCGCGGCTTCGGCGTATCCGCTCGTCAGCAGGACCGGAATGTCGCTTCGCCTTCTTCTGATCTCGCGCGCGAGTTCGACACCGTTCATGCCGCCCGGCATCATGATATCGGAAAACACCAGATCGACGGAGCGGCCGTCCGCTAGGGCACCGAGAGCCGCCGCAGCGCTGGCCGCGCGCGTGACCTGGTAACCGAGCTGCGCAAGCATCTCGCTGACGAGCGCGGCGACCTCGTCGTCGTCTTCGACGAGGAGGATTCGGCCCTGATTGGCCTTCTTGGGCCGAGCCCTGTTCAGGTCGATGAGGTGCCGTTCACCCGAAGGGATATTCCTGGATCGCGGCAAATAGAGCTCGATGCTGGTGCCCTCGTCGACGATCGATTTTATTCGAACCATCCCGCGTGATTGCGTCGCAAATCCGTGGACCTGAGCAAGCCCCAGGCCCGAGCCTTTCCCCACATCCTTGGTCGTGAAGAACGGTTCGAAGACCCGCGCCAGGATCTCGGGGCTCATTCCAACACCCCTGTCGACCACGGATAGGCGAACGTAATCGCCCGCGATCTCGTTCTCGTTCAGGCCGGCCAGGTTCTCGCCACGGACAACGATCGTACCGCCGTTCGGCATCGCATCGCGGGCGTTGACCGCCAGATTGAGAATGACCAGTTCGAGCTCTCCCGGATCGACCTCAACCGGCCAAAGCCCCTCCGGAAAATCGAACTCGACGTGAACGTCGCCTCTCAGGCTCCGATCGAGCAATTCGCGCATGCCGCCGATCTGCGCGGGGATGTCGACGGCCTCGGGCCGGAGCTTCTGCCGCCGTGAAAAAGCCAGAAGCTGCCTGGTCAGGCCCGCACCACGCTGCGCCGCCTGAACCATTCCTTCCAACAGCCGACGCCGCCGATCAGGATCGGTCTGTCGGTCGAGCATGTCCAATCCACCGGAGATCACCATCAGCAGATTATTGAAATCGTGAGCTACTCCGCCGGTCAATTGCCCAATGGCCTCGATCTTCTGGGCCTGACGAAGGGTCTCCTCGACGCGGGCGCGCTCTTCCATTTCGGCCCGCAGATGCTTGTTGGCCTCCTCGAGGGCACGGGTGCGCTCGACCACGAGCTTCTCGAGCTCCTGGGCCGTCCGCTCGCGCGCCTGCAGCAAGGTCCGAATCTCATATTGCCGCCGGCGGGCCCGCATTGCGGATTGAATTGCGCTCGTCAGCGTGATCGGCTGAACCGGGCGCTCGAGCAGCGAAACGTTGCGGAGTGTATCGACGATGCTGCGGCGCCAGGCAACCACCGCCGGCTGCTCCCGGTGGCTGGTAAGAATGACAAAGGGCAGGTCGGACCAGGGCGGCTGCCGCTCGATCCAATGTGCCAGCGGCTGGGTATCCTTTCCGAACAAGCCCTCCTCGGCGAGAAGCACCGCGCCCACGCCAGCCGACATCTCGTTGACCAGTTCAGGCAGACCTCGACAATTGATTGCCACGAGATTCGAACTGCGGAGAAGCTCGACCGATGCCGGTCCATCGCGGCCAATCGGAGCAAACACGAGGACGCAATGATCGCGGTCGGCGCTCATTCCGACAGCCCCTCCGGTATCTCCGTGCCCGAGTAACGCGGATTCCCGGAAAAGATGCCGCTGAATCCGGTCAGCGGAGGACCGACCGTAATGCCGGCACTGCCAAGACGAAACTCGCGGATGGAATTTTCATGATTGCCGCTGCGCTTCTTCACGACCGAGAGGGCGCGCCGCACCGTTCCGCCGACCTCGAAATAGCGCAGCATGAGCACGGCATCGCTCAAATAGCTGATATCGAGAGCCGTTTCCATCGGACCGACCAGCCCGTGCTGAGCGAGGATCAGGACGGTCAGCACGCCTTTCTGCCCGAGATAGCTCAGGAGCTCGTGCATCTGGAGGATGAGAAATCGCTCATCCGGCATTGCGTTGAGGTAGCCGTTCAGACTGTCGATGACAACAATTCGGGCGTTGTCCTTTTCGACGCTGTTGCGCACATTGGCGGCGAATTCGCCGGGGGACATTTCGGCGGGATCGATCTGTTTAAATCGGATGAGTCCCGATTGCAGATGGCTTTCAAGCGGCAGGCCCAGCGTTCGAGCCCGGGCCTCCACTGTACCGCGACCTTCATCGAAGGCAAAGAACACCGCATGCTCACCGCGATCTGCCGCCGCGATCGCATAGGTCAGCGCGAGAGACGACTTGCCGACACCGGCGGCGCCCAAGAGCAGCGCACTGGTGCCGCGCTCGAGCCCTCCTCCCAGGAGCTGGTCGAGTTGTGCATTGCCGCTGGGCGTCAATTCACCGATAAACGAGGTGTGATGTTCCGCCGCCACCAGACGGGGGAATATCCGCACCCCTCCCGCTTCGATCGTGAAATCGTGGAAACCGCCGCGAAATCGAATGCCGCGCATCTTAATCACGCGAAGCCGCCGGCGCTCTGCCCCATAATCAATGGCGAGCTGTTCGAGCATCACGACGCCATGCGCGATCGAATGGAGTTGCAGGTCGTCCTGGGAGGACGAGAGATCGTCGAGGAGGATGACCGTGCAGTTGCGGTTGGTGAAAAAGTGCTTCAGGGCCAGAACCTGGCGCCGGTACCGCAGCGGGTTCTGCGCAAGGAGGCGGAGCTCGGACAGGCTGTCCAGCACCACGCGCGCGGGATTGATCCGTTCGACCTCCTTGAATATCAGGCCCGTGGTTTCGCTCAGCTCCATTTCGGCGGGGTGAAAGACGGTGAGCTCGCGCTCCGGATCGAGCGTCGTCTCGGGCGGCACCAGTTCGAAGATGTCGACCCCTTCCAGCGACCAGCCGTGCCGCTGTGCAACCAGCGTCAGCTCACGCTTGGTCTCCGACAAGGAGATATAGAGCACGCGTTCACCGCAACGGGCGCCCTCGAGAAGGAATTGCAGCGCCATCGTGGTCTTGCCCGAGCCGGGCCGGCCCTCGTAGAGGTACATGCGATTGGGATCGAGCCCGCCGTAGAGGATATCGTCGAGACCGTCACTGCCGGTCGAAATCCTAGGCAACTCTCCGGGATCGCTGGTTTGCGCCCGGCTTGATGAATTGATCATTGAACCCCCGTGAAGCTCCATCGCCGACAGTGCGCTCCGGCCCCGAGATGGGACGCGCGGTCAGCGGCCCGTCTCAGTCGTAAGGCGAAATCTGGCAAAGAACGCCGAAGCCGGGTTCCAAGTTCCGCCTAAGCACGCATGTCCGCCAGACCGTCGGCCCCGGAACCGTTCTCGCCCACCATTTCAGCTTTTGCGGTATCACTAGCGGTCCTGGACGGTCAGCGTCGACAAGGCGGTTCGCCAGCCCGAAAAGCCGCGCCGGCTCACTGCATCATCGCGGCCGCGATCTTCTCCGCCGACATCAGGACCGGAAAATTGGTGTTGGCGCACGGCACCACCGGGAAGATCGAGGCATCGACGACGCGCAGGCCCTGCACGCCCTTGACGCGCCCCTCTGGATCGACCACCGCCATCGGATCATCGGTCCGGCCCATGCGGCACGAGCAGGAGGCGTGCCACACGCCGATCGTGGCCTTGCGCACGAAGGCTTCCAGCGCCTCGTCATCGTTGATGACGTCGTCGAAGGTGAAGCCCTCGACCACGAAATTGTCGATCATGTAGTGGCGCAGCGCCGCCGGCCCGTCCATCAGGGCCGCGGCGATCTTGGTCAGAATCCGATTCTTGGTGTTGACCACGCCGATCTTGCGCACACGGTCGGTATAGGAGGCCGGGAACGGCTTGTCCGTCACGGCCCTGACCACGTCGCTCATCTGCACGGCCGCCATCTTGCGGAAACCGCTCATCAGGCGATCAAGGTCGCGCCGGTCGGACAACAGGTTGAATTCGACGATCGGCTCGACTGCCGGGTCGCGCGAGGCAAGCTTGACCTGTCCGGTCTCCGAATAGGTCTTGTTGACGAATGTCAGGAGCGATCCGATTTGCTCACCGACGGCGTGCCAGGCCGATTTGCTGAGCAGCACGACGAACATGTCGCCTTTCGGTACGCCTTCGAGCCCGGACGAGTAACGCAGGCCAAGCTGCATGTGGCGCCTGGTGTGCTCGTTCATCCGCGCGCCGCGGCGGACAAAGGACGACAGCGAGATCGAGGGATGATCCATCAGGCGTTGGCCGACGCCCTGCAGCCCCATCAACACGGGAATGCCCATATCCCTGAGGTGACCGACCGGGCCGATGCCGGCGCGCAACAGATGCGCCGGCGAATGGATGGCGCCGCTGGAGAGAATGATCTCGCGGGCGCGGAATTCCTGCTCCCGCCCGTCGACCACCGCCTTCACCCCGACGCACCGCGTGCCTTCGAACAGCAATTCCCTGACTTGCGTGTTGGTGGAGATCGTGAGGTTGGCGCGCTTGCGCGTGTCGCGATCGAGATAGCCCATGGCAGCCGAGACGCGTTGCTCGGCCTGGTTCGAGTGCGTCACCGGGAAAAACCCGTCGACGAACTCGCCATTCTGGTCCGGCAGGAACTGATGTCCGGCCTGCTGGAAGGCCTGCGCGAACGCCTGCGAATGCCGCGTCCAGTGCTCCCTGGGGATTCGGCGGACCGGGATGCGGCCGTCCTTGCCGTGGTAGGGACCGTCGAAATCGAGGTCGCGCTCGACCTTCTTGAAGAAGGGCAGCACATCATTCCAGCTCCACCCCGCAGCGCCGCGCGCTTCCCATTCGTCGTAATCGGTCGGCGCGCCGCGGTTGGCCATCTGGCCGTTGATCGAGGAGCCGCCGCCGAGCACGCGAGCCTGCTCGTATTTGCGCAGGGGTGCGCGCCCTTCATCCGGATTGTTGTGGCTGACGATCTGGGTCGTGACCTTGAGCTCGGTCCAGTGGAAGCGCGGATCGAAATAGGCCGTACCCGGATAGCTGTCCTTGATCTCGGCCGGCTCGTCTCCGGGCGGTGTGTCCTGTCCGGCCTCGCAGAGCAGGACCTTGTTGGCGCTCCTCGCGGAGAGCCGGTGGGCCAGCACGGACCCCGCCGAGCCGCCGCCCACGATAATGAAGTCATACACGATTGGCGCTTCCTCTTGTTCTTGCCCGGGAAGCGTAGCGCGTTATTGTTTTGAGGTCACGTCATCGCTGCCGCGCAAAGCGCGAGCACAAGGCCGTCGACGCCAAGGGCACCGCCCGGCGGCTGGCATCCGCCGTCCGGTCAGCAGGTGACGAGGGAGCGAACCGAGGAGGCTTTACGGCTTCCTCACGAAGCCCGCGCGCAACCGCTCGGCAAACCAGACTACAAAAATCGAAGCGAACGACAGGCAGAAAAATATGGCCGTCCAAAGCAGCGCGTTACCCGCATTTGTCATGACGTCTCTCCCTCGTTTCAAACGAGACGCTTGCAGACAATCGGACGCGACGTGTTGCGATAGATCAATTTTGCCGAACTGCAATTAGGCTGAGATCGGCAACAGCTGCTCGCAGTGACGGCTGAAGCTACGGCCTGATCGAAAAATTCCCCGGCGGCCCTGGCTTTCGCAATGGCTCCGACAGCCGCGCGAACTCGCACAGCAGCGACCGCGTCTTCCTGGGATCGATGATCTCCTCCACCCAGAATTTTTCGGCGGAGCGGAACGGCGAGCGCAGCTTGTTGAGGCGGTCCTCGATCTCTTTCAGTTTCTCCGCCTTGTCCTCGGCCGCGTCGATGTCCGCGCGGTAGGCGGCTTCGATGCCGCCTTCGAGCGGGAGCGAGCCCCAATAGGCCGACGGCCAGGCGTAGCGGATCGAGAAGCGGTCGGCGGGCTGATGCACCACGCCGGCGACGCCGAAGGCGTTGCGCAGGATCACCGTGCACCAGGGCACCGTGGCCTGGTTGACCGCGGCCATAGCGCGAACGCCATGGCGGATGGTGCCCGCCTTCTCCGCATCGAGCCCGATCATGAAGCCGGGGCAGTCCATGAGATAGACGATCGGCAGATGGAAGGTCTCGGCGAAGTCGACCCAGCGCACGACCTTCTGGCAGGCATCCGCCGTCCAGGAGCCGCCATAGTGAAAGCTGTCGCTGGCGAGCACCATCACCGCCCTGCCCTCGAGCCGCGCGAGGCCGACAATGATCGGCTTGCCGAAATTCTTGGCGACCTCGAAGAACGAGCCCTTGTCCACGACCTGTTCGACGATCGGCCGTATCTTGTAGACCTGCTTGCGGTTGCGTGGCACCGCGCTCATCAGCGTCTCTTCGGTACGCTCCGGATTGTCGGTGCAGGGCAAGGTCGGCGGCAGCTCGTAAACCGACGACGGCAGATAGGACAGGAATCGCCGCGCACAGGCGAAGGCGTCCTCCTCCGTGTCGACGGCATGATCGACCGCGCCGGCGCGGGTCTGGATGTCGGCGCCTCCGAGCTCTTCCTTCGAGAGGTCCTGCCCCAGCGCCTTCACCACCGGCGGACCTGCGACGAACATCGCGGACTTCCGGGTCATGATGGAATAGTGGCTGGCGGCAAGACGCGCGGCACCGAGCCCTGCGACCGAGCCGAGGCCGAGCGCGACCACGGGCACGCGCGACAAATTGTCGGTGGTGAAGCGATACCAGCGTGTGCCGCCGATGCCGCCCGGCAAGTTCGCCGCGCCCTTGGTCTCGATAGTCTTGACCGAGCCGCCGCCGCCGGAGCCTTCGATGATGCGGACGATGGGCAGGCGGAGATCATGCGCCATCTCCTCCGCCATCAGCGGTTTTGCGGAGATGGACGCGTCCGCCGAGCCGCCGCGCACGGTGAAATCGTCGCCGACCACGACGACGGTGCGGCCTTCGATGCGCGCGCGGCCGAACACGCAGTTCGCCGGCGTCAATTTCTGCAACTCGCCGTTGGAATCGTATTCACCGACGCCGGAGACGGCGCCGATCTCGTGAAAGCTGCCCTTGTCGGTCAGTCTGTCGATACGCTCCCGAACAGTCAGTCGGCCCTGGTCATGCTGACGCTTGACCTTGTCAACGCCGCCCATCTCCCGCGCGAAGGCTTCGCGCCGGGCGAGCTCGTCGAGTTCCGGCTTCCAGTTCATTCACTCCCTCCGAATTGATCGGCTTGTTATTGTTGTGCACGGCCATGGCGACCGGTTTACGCGGGATGCGGGCGTTGAAGACGTCGCCTTCCGCGCCCTCCATCAGGCTGCCGAGCGAACGGCCGAGCGCGAGCATCAGCGGCGCGACTTCGGCATGCAGGCGCTCTTCGTCGTACATCGCCGACAGAAGACCGATCGTGATGACGACGAAGGTCTGGTATTGCGGCGACCAGATCGGCACCGCGAGCCCGTTGATATGCGGGCTCCACAGGCCGCAGGCCACGACATAGCCGCGCTCATGCAGCGACTGCCGGTTGGCCTCGATGCGGGGCCGCAGGATTTTCGCAGCCTCGGGAGCTTCCCGCTCCATGTCCGCGATGAAGGCATCGCCGACCTCGGGCGCCAATGCCGCGGTGTAGGCTGCGCCTGCAGCGGTCGAGGCCATCGAGATGCGGCTGCCGGTGCCCTCGTGCAGCCCGAGTGCCGAGGCCGAACGCGCGAACTGGAGATAGACCAGATGGAAGCGATCGGGGACCACGAAGCCGACGGTGCCCGGCAGTTGCTCGGCGACTTCCTGGAGCCGCTGGCGGATCATGCTGCGCAGCTGCGCGCCCTTCATCATCGAGGCGCTCATCGCCACCGCGCTCGGCCCGATGCGATATTTCTGATCGCGCGGCAGATAAACCAGTTGCCCCATCCGCGTCAGCGTGTGCGTCAACCGCGACACCGTGGAGCGCGGCAGGCCGCAGCGATTTGAAATTTCGAGATTGCCAAGCCTGGCCTCGTGGCCTTCGAAGCACCGCAACACGTCGAACGCGCGCGACACCACCTGGATGACATCACCCTCACCGGCTTCGCCAGCGAGCGCACCTTGTCTACTCAACCGCTCCGAACGTCGTCCCATGATCCCTACCGCTTGTTCCGCTGTGCGGAATTAAATTCCGCTTGCAGAAGAAACTACCTCAGGCATTTTGCGACCACAACAAAAAGGCGATGGCATGCCAGAAATTAAGATCGTCACGGAGATCGCCGGACGCGTCTGCGCAACTCCCGTGCAAGTTGGAGGAACCGTTGCAGATGGCGATGAGATTGTGGTGGTCGAAGCGATGAAGATGGAGATACCGGTGCTTTCGCCTGTGAGCGGCGAGATCACATCGCTTCTGGTGAAGCTCGACGACGTCGTTACCGAAGGACAGGCGATCGCAATCGTCGCAAGCTGACTGCATTCTCCGTCGTTTTCCGCGACATTCTGTCAGCCTCATTGCTGCGTTCGCGGTACGGCGTTGCCATCGCCTGACCGCGATGACATGATCTCTCAAACAAAACCTGTTTCAAACAAAGAAAGAAATCGTCGCGGCAAACGCGAGGATCATTGGAGGGAAACATGCGTCGTGGGCTGATCATGCTCGCGCCTGCCGTGGTGGCAGGCCTTTCTTTTGTGTCTACACGCTATGCATTCGCCGACGACATCAAGCTGCCGGCAACATTGACGTTCACCGCCTATGACACCGGTACCGCCGGCTTCAACATCGCGGTCGGCGTCGGCAAGATGATGAAGGACAAATACTCGACCGACGTGCGCGTGCTCCCCGCAGGCAACGATGTCGCGCGTCTGGCGCCGCTGCGCGCCAAGCGCGCGGTCTCCGCGGCGATGGGATCGGGGACATATTTCGCGCAGGAGGGCGTGTTCGAGTTCGGCTCCAGGGAATGGGGCCCGCAGCCGCTCCAGATCCTGCTCTCGAGCGTTGATTGCAATTGCGGTTCGCTCGGCGTGGCCGCGGATACGGGGGTGAAGGAGCTGAAGGACCTCAAGGGAAAGCGCGTCGGCTTCGTCGTCGGCTCGCCGGCACTGAACCAGAACTCGCTCGCGGTGCTCGCCTTCGCCGGCCTGACGCAGAAGGACGTCAAGATCGTCGAGTTCGCAAGCTACGGCGCGATGTGGAAGGGCTTGATCAACAACGACACCGATGCGGCCTTCGGCACCACCATCACCGGTCCCGCCAAGGAAGCCGATACTTCGCCGCGCGGGCTGGTCTGGCCGCCGCTGCCCGCCAAGGACAAGGAAGGTTGGGCACGGATGCAGAAGGTCGGCTCGTTCTTCTTCCCGCAGACCGCGACCTGCGGCGCCGGTATCTCGCCGGACAAGCCGATCGAGCTCGGCAACTATCCCTATCCGATCTTCGTCGCCTACGCCTCGCAAGCCCCCGAGCAGGTCTATGCGATCACCAAGGCGATGATCGTGAACTACGATTCCTACAAGGACTCCGCGCCCGGCGCCGGCGGGCTTGCGGCCGATCGCCAGACCAAGAACTGGGTGGTGCCGGTGCATCCCGGCGCGGTGAAGGCTTTGAAGGAGGCCGGGCAATGGAACGACGCACAGGAGGCGCACAACAACGGACTGATCAAGCGGCAAGAGGTGCTTGGCGCCGCGTGGACCGACTACGGAAAATCCAATCCGCCTGCGGATGATAAGGCGTTCCTCGACGCCTGGATGAAGGCGCGTGCCGCGGCGCTTGCGAAGGCCGACATGCCGAACGGGTTCGAGGATTAGTTCACAGCGTTAATTGTCCACGCCCGGGGTCGATCATGTCGTCTGCTTCAGTCTCCACCCCCTCCCAGGACGAGGCCAAGCGGATCGTGTTCGACGATCCGCATGGCGCCGCCGCCAACATGCAGGAAGCGGAAGTTACGCGCGTGCGAAGCTTGCGTGGCGCCTGGCGCTGGCTACTCGTCCTCGCGACCGCCGCGACCATCCTGCTCTGCATCAACCAGCAATTCTCGCTGCGCTTCTTCGTCGGCTACACCCAGCTCAACACGGAATACTTCTACCTCCTGATCGCCCTGATGCTGCCGTTCACGTTCCTGATCTTCCCGGGGACCCCGCGCGCGCCGCTCGATCGCATTCCCTGGTATGACCTTCTCTGCTTCGTCGTGACCTTTGCCGCCGCGCTGCTGTTGATGTCGAACGTCCGCAAGGCCGCCGAGGCCGGCTGGGAATTCGGCGGCGCGCCGAACAGCGTGATCGCAGCCGGTCTCGTGATGTGGGTGATGTTGATGGAGGCGCTGCGCCGCACCGGCGGCTGGAGCCTGCTACTGAGCGTGCTTCCCTTCACCGTCTATCCGCTGTTCGCGGAATCCAGCTGGCTCGGGCCGTTCCGCGGCACGCAGTCGACGCTGGAGCAGGCGACCGCCTATCACGTGCTGTCGGGCGAGAGCCTGCTCGGCATTCCCATCCAGGCGTTTGCCGACACCGTGATCGGCTTCCTGGTGTTCGGCACCGCGTTGATGATGACCGGCGCCGGAAAGTTCTTCATCAATCTCGCCTTCGCGCTGTGTGGCACGTTCCGCGGCGGCGCGGCCAAGGTGTGCATCTTCGCCAGCGGCCTGCTCGGCATGATGTCAGGCTCGATCATCTCCAACGTGCTGACCGCCGGCACCATGACCATTCCGGTGATGAAGAAGAGCGGCTTTCGCGCCTCCTATGCGGGCGCGATCGAGGCTTGTGCCTCGACCGGCGCGGTGCTGGCGCCGCCGGTGATGGGCGCGACCGCCTTCGTAATCGCGCAGTTCCTCAATGTCAGCTACGCCGATGTCGCGATCGCGGCCGTCATTCCCGCCGCGCTCTATTATATCGGCCTGTTCATGCAGGTCGATTCCTACGCCGCACGACACGGGCTGAAGGGCATTCCGCGCGCGGAGCTGCCGCGGGTCATGGATACGATCAAGGATGGCTGGTACTACGTCTTCGTCATCGCCCTTCTGATCGTGATGCTGCTCTACTTCAAGCGCGAGAGCCATGCGCCATTCTACGCCACCGCATTGCTTCTTGTGCTCAACCAGCTGTTCTCGAAGGACACGCGCTGGACTGTCGCGACCATCGGCAAATTCCTCGAGGTCAACGGCCGCACCTTCGTCGAGCTTGTCGGCATCCTCGCCGGGTGCGGCCTGCTGATCGGCGCCTTCTCGATGACCGGCGTGGTGTCGAGCCTCGCCAGCGACCTGCTGCATATCGCCGGCGACAATCCGTTCCTGCTGCTCGGCATGTGCGCCCTGACTAGCCTGATTCTCGGGCTCGGCCTGACCACGACGGCCTGCTACATCTTCCTCGCCATCCTGGTCGCACCCGCGCTGGAGAAACTCGGGCTGAACAAGATGGCCGTGCACATGTTCATTTTCTACTGGGGCATGCTGTCGTCGATCACCCCGCCGGTCGCGATTGCATCATTCGCAGCGGCAGGTATTGCCGGCTCGCCGGCGATGAAGACGGGCTGGGAATCGATGTGGGTCGGCAGCATCATCTATTTCATCCCGTTCTTCTTCGTGCTCAATCCCGCGCTGGTGCTGCAGGGGCCGAGCCCCTATCTCGCCGGTCTCGGCTTGATGGCGCTCGCGGCGTTCGGCACGCTGTTCATCTGCGGCGGCATCCAGGGCTACCAGCCCTTCGTCGGCGATCTCCGCGGCGCCGGTGCGCTGGAGTGGCCGATCCGCGTGCTGCTGGTGATCGGCGGTTTCGTGGTGGCCACCCCCGGCGGCGGCATCATGCCGCTGTCGCAGATGCAGGTGACGCTGCTCGGCCTCGCCATCCTGATCCCCACGGTTTTGCTCGCCCTGCTGCTGGTCCGGCGGCAGACCGTGGTGCCGGACGGGTTGCGCGTGCCCTGATTGCGTTGCACAAAGAGAGGCAATGAAACCGCTTTCGCCTCTCGCCACCGCCTGGACCCGCTCGAAGCCGCCTTTGCTGCGGTTTCTGGACAATTGCCTCAACGAATTCTCGGCAGAGACCTCGGGCGCGGTCGCCGACTACATTCCCGAGCTCGGCAAGGCCGATCCTGCCTGTTTCGGCATCAGCCTCGCGACCCTGGACGGTCATGTCTACGAGGTCGGCGACTCCAGGGCGCCCTTCACCATCCAGTCGATGTCAAAGCCGTTCGTGTTCGCGCTGGCGCTGGACCTGCTCGGCGCAAACAGGGTGGAGAGCGCAATCGGCGTCGAGCCCTCCGGCGATCCTTTCAACTCGATCCGGCTCAACTCGGAGAATCATCCATTCAACCCGATGGTCAATGCCGGCGCGATCGCCTGCACCGGGCTGATCCACGACAGCAAGGGTCCGGACGCCTTCGAGCAAATTCGCCTCGCGCTCAGTCGTTTTGCCGGCCGCGACCTCGCCGTCGACGAGGCCGTCTACGCTTCCGAAAGCCAGACCGGCGACCGCAACCGCGCCATCGGCTATCTCCTCAAGACCAATGCGGTGATCTCGGACAATGTCGCGGCCGTACTCGACGTCTATTTCCGGCAATGCGCGGTGCTGGTCACCGCGCGCGACATCGCCGTGATGGCGGCAACGCTCGCCAACCGTGGCGTCAACCCGGTTACCGGCGAGCAGGTGCTGACGCCTTACGCGATCTCGCGCACGCTGTCGGTGATGACGTCGTCGGGCATGTACGACTATGCCGGCGAATGGATCTACCGGATCGGCATCCCCGCCAAGAGTGGCGTCGGCGGCGGAATTCTCGCCGCACTCCCCGCCCGCCTCGGGCTCGGCAGCTATTCGCCAAGGCTCGACAAGCACGGCAACAGCGTGCGCGGCATCAAGGTCTGCGAGGCGCTGTCCTCGCATTACGATCTGCATATGCTCAACCGCAGCGACGACGCACGCAACGCCGTCATCGCCGATTACGACATCGGCAAGAGCCCGTCGCGGCGCGTGCGCCGCCCGCAGGAGCGCGATATTCTCGCAGCCCACGAGCAGGAGGTGCGGATCATCGAGCTGGTCGGCACGCTGTCGCTGTCGGCGGTCGACTATGTCTCACGCCGGCTTGCGGGCCGGCCGCGGCCGCAATTCGTGATTTTCGATCTCCACCGCGTCACCTCCACCACACGCGCCGGGGCGCGGCTGGTGGCTGAAGCGTTCGAGGAGCTGGCGGCGCTGAATGTGACCGTCGTCCTGTCAGGCGTCAGGCGCGCCTCCAAAGAATGGGACAGCCTGCGGGAGTGGACCGCGGAGCTGAAGAACGTCCGCGACTTCTATGTGCTCGACACCGCGATCGAATGGGCCGAAGACCAGATCGTCTACCGCTATGGCGGCTCGATCGATTTTCACGAGACCACCGAGCTTTCCGAGCAGCCGCTGCTCGCAGGCCTCAGCGCGGAAGAGCTGACCGACCTCGCCTCGATCTGCACGATCCGGATCTATCAGTCTGGCGCGAAAATCCTCACCACTGGCGCCGCAGCCGATTCCCTGTTCTTCCTGCGCAGCGGCGCGGTGCATGTCACCCTGCCCGACGGAGTGCGGCTCGCAACACTCACCGCCGGCATGGCGTTCGGCGAGATGGCCCTGATCGAGACCACCCGCTCCGCGGACGTGTTCGCGGATATGGCTGCGACCGCGTTCGAGGCGCCTCTGAAAGCGTTCGAGCGCTTCCGCAAGCAGCACCCGCACGCCAGCGAACGCATCATGCGCAATCTTGCGCAGCTTCTGGCCGAGCGCCTGATCGTCGCCAACGCCAAAGTGGATATCTTGACCTCCACCTGAGCGGCCTAGCGGCTCGCCGCCTCGCTGATCCGCCGCTTGATCTTGGCGGCACTGGTCTTGAGCAGCTCCGATGGCTGCTGGCCGGTCGCCACGCAGAGGCAGGCCCAGTAATAGATGACATCGCCGAGCTCTTCGACGAGGCCCGCCTGGTCGAGCCAGTCATCGCGGAGCAGCTTCTTGATATGGTCGGCGACTTCGCCGGACTCGCCGGCGAGGCCGAGCCCGAGATAGGACAGCCGTTCGTTCGACGGACGCTCATCGACTTTCGCAATCGTTGCAGCCCAGGCGGCATATTCATCGATCGTCATGAGCATCCCTCACAGCAATTGCTCGATCAGCCGACCACTTCGGTGACCGGCTGAAGGTCAATCTCGAAGGTCTCCAGAAACTTTGACGTCATGATGTAGAATCCGACCGAGAGCTGCAGTTCAACCAGTGCGGCCGGCGTCAGCTTCGACGAGATCGCCTTGAAGGTCGCATCCGTCGGCTTGTTCAGCTTGACGATCTCGTCGGTGAAGGCGAGCGCGGCGCGCTCCACTTCATTGAAACAGTTCGCGGCCTGCCAGTTCTCGAGCGCCTCGTTCTGCTCGTCGGTGACGCCGACATTCTTGCCGATGCGCTTGTGCGCGACGATCTCATACGGCGCCTCGCACAAAATGCCGGTGCGGGTGATCGCGAGTTCGCGCACGATCGGATCGAGCTCGCCCTTGTGGCGGATGGCGCCGCCGAGCCGGCAGTACTGCTCGAAATAGCTCGGCGAATGCGACATCATCCGGAAGATGTTGGCATTGCGGTTCTTGTCGAGGATCTCCCGGGTGCGGTCGGATGCCTTGGACGGGTCGCTGTAGTTGATGCGGGCCATGATTTTCCTGAAGTTTTTCCCTAAGCCTTTGATGCTTTTTGTCGTTAGCGGCGAAATTTCCACGAAACTGTATTCTTGCGCGTCCGCAGGAGCAACAACATCGAGTCAAAATGCCGCCGCATTGCTGAACGACCTTGGCACAGTCGATATTCGCCGCGTGGGGACTTGATCGCGGCGGATACTCGCAAGGGGTGTTCCGAGTAAAAACAGTTGGCCGTTGGGCGCTAACCGCGCATCGATGAGTCACGCCCAAGTCTAGGGAGAAAATGGAATGAAGGAAGCCACCAAGGGGGCGGCCTCGGAAGCGTTCGCGCATATGCTAGCGGTGATGGCGATGCTCGTCATCGCCAGCATCCTGTTCTACGGGCGCTAGTTAAGAGTCGGGTGAGAGCTTTCGTCATTCCGGGGTGGCCCTCGCACAGGCCAGGCCCAGAATTCCCGTTCCAGGCTCGGTCTCTCAGGACCGCCCCCGAATGACGGATCCCACCGCTCGCGTTGCCGCAGTAGCCCGGATGGAGCGCGCAATCCGGGAAAGTCTATCGGTGAGGCGAAAACCCGGATTTCGCTCCGCTCCATCCGGGCCACATTGGAGCATCTAAATTTCACTATCTGTCTTTGGCGAAGAACGGCACCAGCTTGCCGGCGAACAGTTTGAAGCTCGCACTGACCTCATCGCCGATGGCGAGATCATTCTCACCATGCGCCATCATGCGAAAACCGTCGGCGCAATCGACCAGCAGGATGTTGTAGGGCACGTACGCGCGCGTCTCGGGCGTGGCGGCGCGGCAGACCAGCGACGTCGCGTAGACCCTGCCCTTGCCGCTGGCGCACTGCTCGCGCGGATCGGACGCGCCGCAGGCCGCGCAGAAGGCGCGACGAATATACTGCACATGGCCGCATGCGGTGCAGGTCTGATAAATGACGGCCTGTTCGCCCTTGGTCCAGTCGGCTAGACGCTCGCTCATCGCACCCGCTCCAGGAACATGCTGACGTGGGACGACAGCACGCCGCCATCGCCGTGCAGCAGCGCGATCGAGGCGTCGCGCACCTGACGATTCGCCGCCCGCCCCGTCATCAGGAGATGCGTTTCCACCAGATGCGCCATGGCGCCACCGACGCCGCAATGACCGTAGCTGAGCAGGCCGCCATGGGTGTTCAGCGGCATCGCTCCATTGCGGCTGAAATGGCCGGCGCGCACGCGCGCGGCTGCCTCGCCCCGGCCAGCAAGGCCAAGATCTTCCAGCAGCATCGCGAGCGTGATCGTAAAGCTGTCGTAGATCGCCGCGTAGCGCACGTCGGAAATCGCGAGGCCGGTGGCCTCCCTGGCGCGGGCGACGGAGATCTCGGCGCCGAGTTCGCTCAGGGCGGGCGCTGCAGTGACGTGCTGATGGGTATGAGCCTGGGCACACCCGCGAATGCGCACGCCGGCCTCTCCGGTCCGCTCGCGGCTGACGACGAAGGCGGCACCGCCGTCGGACACCGGGCAGCAATCGAGCAGCTTCAGCGGCATCGCCACCGGCTTCGAGGCCATGACGTCAGCGACCTCGATGGGATCCTGGAATTGCGCACCAGGATGAGTGCAGGCGTGGGTGCGCATCAGCACCGCGAATTCGGCGAGGTCTTCTTCCGTCACGCCGTATTCGTGCATGTATCTGTTAGCGACGAGGCCGTAATAGGCGGGGATGGTCGGGCCGAGCGGCAGTTCGTAGTCGGGATGGCCGACCTGCGCCAGCGCCTGGATCGAGGCGTCGCGGCTCTGTCCAGTGAGGCGGTTCTCGCCGGCCACGACGAGCACATTGCGGGCGACGCCCGCTTCGACGAGATGATGGGCGAGCATGGTCATCGCGAGCCCGGTCGCGCCACCGACCTGGACGGCATGGGCGTAACTGGGGCGGATGCCAAAATGCTCGGCAAAAACGGTCGCCAACATGATGTGCGGCGAGACGGTGGAGTAGCCGCAGAGGATGCCGTCGATCTCGGCACGCTTGAGCCCGGCATCGTCGAGCGCAGCCTGCGCGGCCTTGCTCATCAGCTCCAGCGAGGACGAGTCTTCGTGCTTGCCGAAAGGCGTGAGACCGACGCCGGTGATGAAGCTCATGGGCGCACCAGTGCATCGTCATTCCGGGGCGGCGAACGGGTGACGCCATCGCGGACCATGGCGTCGATCTCGTCGGCGGAATAGCCGATCTCACGCAGGATTTCCGCGCCGTGCTCGTTGAGCTGCGGCGCAAGCCGCACCGGTTCGGCTTCGGTCTCGGACCAGGTTGCCGTCACCCTCATACTCCGGATCGGCCCTTCGGTTGGGTGGTTCACCACCGGAAAGAAGTTGGTCGCCTCCAGATGCTCGTCGTGCAGCATCGACGCGAGGTCGTGCATCGGCATCACAGGTACGTCCGCTCTGGTCAGCAGGTCGATCCATTCCGCGGTGCTGCGCGTCTCGAAGATGCGCGCGAGTTCGGCATAGACGACGTCGATATTGGCGGCGCGGCCGGCGAATGTCGCGAACATCGCGTCGGCGCGCAGATCGTCGCGTCCCGTCGCCTTGAAGAAGTTCTCCCACTGCTTGTCGTTGTAGACGATGACGCTGAGATAGCCGTCTGATGTCTTATAGGGCCGGCGGTCGCGCGAGAGGTGGCGGGCGTAACCGCCCTTGTCGAGCGGGGGCTCGTAGGTGAGCCCGCCCATGTGGTCGCCCATGACAAAGCCGGCCATGGTCTCGAACATCGGGATGTCGACGCGCTGTCCGCGTCCGGAGCGGTCGCGGTGCACGAGGCTGGCGCAGATCGCGCCCACGGCAGTCAAGCCTACAATGCGATCGACCAGTGCGTTCGGCACATAGCGCGGCACACCGTCACCGGTCTGCGCCATCAAGGCCGGCAGCGCGGTGGCACCCTGGATCAGATCGTCATAGGCGGGTTTTGCAGCATACGGCCCGTCCTGGCCGAAGCCGAACACGCCGGCATAGACCAGACGCGGATTGATCTTGGCAACAACGTCATAGCCGAGTTGAAGCCGCGCCATAGCCTGCGGGCGGACGTTGTAGACGAGAACGTCGGCGTCTTTCAGCAAGCGCAGCACGGCCTCGCGGCCGGCGGGCTTCTTCAGGTCGAGGCAGATCGAGCGTTTGCTGCGGTTGGTGTTCAGGAACACCGGGCCCATGCCGGCGTGCCTCATCGGGCCGATCAGGCGCGTGACGTCGCCGTCCAGAGACTCCACCTTGATGACGTCTGCGCCGTAGTCGCCGAGCATCTGGGTCGCATAGGGACCCATCAGCACGGTGGTCATGTCGACGACCTTGATGCCCTTCAGCGGCCCCATCGTTCGCTCCCGATTGCGCGGGCTCAGATGAGCCCCGCGATTTCGGTCCAGCTAACGGCAGCGGCGGCGCGTGCGCAAGGGCGGCCGGCGTATGGCCGTATGCATCGGCGGCGAAAGGGCCGCTATTTCTTCTGACGGGATTCGCGCACCTTGAGGAGACGGTCGAGCTCCTCATTCTGCTGGTTGATGCGGTCCGCGATCCGCGACTCGCTCTGCTCACCCGAGGCGGCCGCGGCCTGCTCGATGAGCTGGCGGATATTGTCCTCGAGAATCGCGATGCGATCGTTGAGTGCGTCCATCGACAGCGAATCTTCGTAGTCATTGCTCATGATGCATCCCCTGCAAATCGATCATGAGCTTTAAGGGCCCCGGGGGAGCCCACCATGATCTAGCGCAAGATAAGAAGGTGGGCACGGCGCTTCGCGCCTTGCCCACCATGCAGCCTTACTTCAGCGGCTCCAGCACGGAGACGTAGTTGGCGACCGCCGCACCGCCCATGTTGAAGATGCCGCCGAGCTTTGCATTTTTGAGCTGCATTCCCTCGGGCGCTTGGCCGGCGAGCTGCATCGCGGTCATCACGTGCATGGAGACGCCGGTGGCGCCGATCGGATGGCCCTTGGCCTTCAGGCCGCCGGACGGATTGACCGGCAGCTTGCCGTCCTTGAGCGTCCAGCCTTCCTTGATGGCGCGGGCACCCTGCCCCCTCGGCGTCAGGCCCATCGCTTCGTACTCGATCAGTTCGGCGACGGTGAAGCAGTCATGGGTCTCGACGAAGGAGAGATCGCCGAGCGCAACACCCGCCTTCTCCAGCGCGCGCTGCCAGGCGACCGTGCAGCCCTCGAACTGGAGGATGTCGCGCTTGGACATCGGCAGAAAATCCTGGGCGTGCGCGGTGGCGCGGAAGCCGATCGACTTGCTCATGCCCTTGGCGGTTTCCGCGTCGGCCAGCACCAGGGCAGCGGCACCGTCCGAGACCAGCGAGCAGTCGGTGCGCTTCAGGGGGCCGGCAACGTAGGGGTTCTTCTCGCTCTCGGCGCGGCAGAACTCGAAGCCAAAGTCCTTGCGCATCTGGGCGAAGGGATTGGCGACGCCGTTCTTGTGGTTCTTGGCTGCGATCAGCGCCAGTGCATCGGACTGGTCGCCGTATTTCTGGAAATAGGAGCTGGCAATCTTGCCGAACACGCCGGCGAAGCCGCCGACGGTGTCGCCGTCCTCGGGCAGATAGGACGCCTTGAGCAGGTTCTTGCCGATCTCGGGCCCCGGCGTGCGCGTCATCTGTTCGACGCCGACAACGAGGACAATCCTGGCCGCGCCGGCCGCGATCGCGCGCACGCCCTGATGGACGGCGGCGGAGCCGGTGGCGCAGGCGTTCTCGACCCGGGTCGCCGGCTTGAAGCGCAGCTTCGGGTCGGCCTGGAGCACCAGCGAGGCGGTAAAATCCTGGGGCGAGAAGCCGGCGTTGAAATGGCCGAGCACGATCTCGTCGACATCGCCGGCCGAAATGCCGGCATCCGCCAGCGCCTCATTGGCGACCTTCACCACAAGGCTTTCCACGGTCTCGGTGTCGAACTTGCCGAACGGCGTATGCGCCCATCCGACGATGCTGGCGGTCATGGTCATTCTCCCTGGCGCTCTCTTGCTGACCTAAGTCTTAGCTCAGGGATGGCAAGACTTCACGCGGGTTTAAGGGCCTCGAGGGTGCGCTGGCAGATGGCAGTTATGCCGGCCCAGTTCCCGGCCCTGATCTCCGCCGTCGGGCACAGCCAGGAACCGCCGACCGCGACCACATTGGGCTCCGCGAGCCAGGTTGCCGCATTGGCCTCGCCGACCCCGCCGGTCGGGCAGAACCGCACGTTCGGGAACGGCCCACCCAGCGAGCGCAGCCCCTTGATGCCGCCGGCCTGCTCGGCCGGGAAAAATTTTGCAATGTCGAAGCCGTAGGACAGCGCCATCATCAGCTCGGAGGCCGTGGCGATACCCGGCGCAAACGGCAAGGAGCTATGGGTGGCGGCCTTCAAGAGGTCCGGGGTCAAGCCCGGGCTGATGCCGAACGCAACGCCGAGCTTCTCGACACGGGTAAAGTCGGCCGGATTGAGAATCGTGCCGATGCCGACCACCGCCTCGGGCACCTCGGCCATCATCGCCCTCGCCGCCTCGATCGCAACAGGGGTACGCATGGTCACCTCCAGCGTGCGGACGCCGCCGGCCACCAGCGCACGCGCCAGCGGCACCGCATCCTGGATACGCTCGATGGTGAGGACGGGAATGACAGTCGCGGCCTTGAACAGCGCGGCGAGGTGGTTCTGTTGGGCAGTCGTGGTCATCTTGGCTTTCGTTTCACTTGGTCGCTTGACGCGTGGTCGCCGGCCGATGCCGTTTCTTCGGCGGCATGGCATAACCCGGAATGATGGCGCCGGAATAGCAGATGACGAGGCTGGCGAGGCGGTGCCCGGCCTGGGCGGCCTCGACCGGGTCGGAACCGGCGAGCCGTGCCGCGATATAGGCCGCCGCAAAGCTGTCGCCGGCCGCGGTGGTGTCGACCACGGGCTTGGTCATGGGCTCTGCGCGGACCTCGTAGGGCCCCCCGGGAAAGCGCAGCAGGCTGACCGGCTCGGCGAGCCGGAACACCAGCTCGGGGCTTGGGATGCGCGCCATCAACTGCTCGTGGCTTTCGCCGGGATAGAGAGCGAGCAGATCCTCGGTCGAGGTCAGCACGATGTCGGCTGCCGCGAAGGCCGCTGAAAACACCTCGCGCGCGACCTCACGATCCGGCCATCCCCGCGCGCGAAAATTGGTGTCGAACACGAAGCGGGTGCCAAGCAGACGCGCGCGCTTGATCGCCGCGAGCAGGCGCTCGCGCCCAGCCGTGTCGTAGATCGAGAGCGTGATCGCAGAGAGATAGACGATGTCGTAGCTCATCAGCGAGTTGAGGAGATCGTCCGTCTCCGGCAGATTCATCAGCTGGCGCGCCGCCGCACTGTCGCGCCAGTGGAAAAACTGGCGCTCGCCCTTCGTATCCAGCTGGATCATGTAGAGGCCGGGCAGCTTGCCGGGCAGCCGCGCGACGCGCCTCGTGCCGACGCCCTCCGCAGTCCAGGCCGCGATCATCTCATCGCTCAGGGCATCGTCGCCAAGCGCGGTGAAATAATCGACCTTGACCTCGAGCCGCGCGAGGTAAACGGCCGTGTTGAGGGTGTCGCCGCCGAATCCACGCGAGTAGAGGCCCCCGCCCTGCCCGCTGGAAGGTCCGGCGGATTGTCCACCCTGGGCCTGCCGGAGCTCGACCATGCATTCGCCGATGCAAGCAACGCTCGCCATCACTTTACCCGCTCAGTCAGAGATCAGGCGACGAAATTGCCGCCGAGCTCGTCTTCGATGTGAATGCGGATGATGTCGTCGAAAGTCTTCTCGGCAGTGGTGAAGCCGAGCTCGAGCGACCGCTTTGCATTGAAGTTGCGCGGCCAGCCGCCGACGATGCCGACGATAAAGGGATCGGGCTCCCGCTTGATGCGGGCGGCGACCTTGTCGCCGGCGACGCGCTTCAGCGCAGCGATCTGCTCGCCAACCGTCGCCGACAGGCCCGGCATGGTCAAATTACGGCGCGGCCCCACCGCGGCGAGGTCCATGGTGCCGGCATGCAGCAGGAAGCCGACGGCGGAGCGCGGCGTGGCATGCCAGTGGCGGACGTCCTCGGACACGGGAAGAACCGCTTCCTTGCCGGCCAGCGGCTCGCGCAGGATGTTGGAGAAGAAGCCCGATGCCGCCTTGTTGGGCAGGCCGGGCCTGATGCAGATGGTCGGCAGGCGGATGCCGATGCCATCGAGGAAGCCGCGGCGGGAATAGTCGGCCAGCAGTAATTCGCCGATCGCCTTCTGCGCACCGTAGCTCAGAAGCGGCGTGTGGAAGAACTCGTCGCCGATCGCATCGGGGAACGGCGCGCCGAACACCGCGATCGAGGACGTGAAGACCACGCGCGGCTTGTAGCCGCCGCCTGCAAGCCTGACGGCATCGAGCAGCATTCGCGTGCCGTCGAGATTGATGCGGTAGCCCTTGTCGAAATCGAGCTCGGCTTCGCCCGAGACGATCGCGGCGAGATGAAAGATCACGTCCGGACGGCCGGCGATCAGCTTTTCGGCCGCACCCGGCACGGCGAAATCGCTCGACACGGTCTCGACGGCAAACCCGGCTCTTTCCGGCGCCTTCGGCTCGACCACGTCATGCATGGTCAGCTTGGTGATGTCGCTCTTGCCGAGCCGGCCGTCGCGCGACAACCGTTCGCACAATTTGCGGCCGACCATGCCGGCGGCGCCCAGAACCAGAATGTGCAAGAGCCTACTCCTTTTATTGGCCGGAACGCGCCGATTTCGGCGATTCGTCCTGGCGCGCTCTCGAGGCAGGCCCCGCGATCATTCCTTCACGGCGCCGGTCATCGCCGACACATAATACTCCACGAAGAAGGAATAAAGGATAACTACGGGAACCGAGCCGGTCAGAGCCGCCGCCATCAGCGCCCCCCAGTGGTAGACGTCGCCATTGACGAGCTCGGTGATCGCGCCGACGGGGATCGTCTTGTTTTCGGACGAGGAGATGAAGGTCAGCGCGTAAATGAACTCGTTCCAGGACAACGTGAAGGCGAAGATGCCCGCCGAGATCACGCCCGGCAGCGAAAGCGGCAACGTGATCTTCATCAGAATCTGCAGCCGCGTCGCCCCGTCGATCAGCGCACACTCCTCCAGCTCATAGGGGATGGTGCGGAAATAGCCCATCAGGAGCCAGGTGCAGAACGGGATCAGGAAGGTCGGATAGGTCAGGATCAGCGCCAAATTGCCGTCGAACAGCCCGAGCTGAAACACGATCGCCGCCAGCGGAATGAACAGAATGGAGGGCGGCACCAGATAGCCGAGGAAGATCGCAAGGCCGACATAGCGCGAGCCCTTGTAGCGAAGGCGTTCGATCGCATAGGCGGCGCAGACGCTGGCGAACAGGGAGATGAAGGTCGAGGACACCGAGACGATCACGGTGTTCCACATCCAGAGCGGATAGTCGGTGTCGAAGAACAGCTTCTTGATGTGCTCCAGCGTCGGATGCACGATCCAGAACGGATTGTACTTTTCGTAGTCGTACATCTCCGCGTCCGGCTTGAACGTCGCGACCGCCATCCAGTAGAACGGGAACAGCAGGAAGAAGATGATCAGGCCGAGCGGAAGGTAGACCCGAAAAAACTTCCGCGGGAAGCTCTCGAGGTAGTCCATTCCGACGCTTTGGTCGTCCGCTGTGGTCATGGTCAGTCCCTCCCGCCTTGCTGCCAGCGGGAGCGCTGAAGCCCGAAAAAGCTGAGCAGGATCGCCGCGACCAGGAACGGAATCATCGCGTTCGAGATCGCCGCGCCTTCACCCAGATTGCCGCCGGTGATAGCGCGCTGGAACGACAGCGTCGCCATCAGATGGGTGGAGTTGATCGGCCCACCCCGCGTGATGGTGTAGATGAGCTGAAAGTCGGTGAAGGTCATCAGCACCGAGAACGTCATCACGACCGCGATGATCGGCGACAGCATCGGCAGCGTGATGTGGCGGAAGCGCTGCAGATTGGTGGCGCCGTCGAGATTGGCGGCCTCATAGAGCGAGGGCGAGATGGTCTGTAATCCCGCCAGCAGCGTGATCGCCACGAAAGGAACGCCGCGCCAGATATTGGCGGCGACGACCGACCAGCGCGCATTCCAGGGATCGCCAAGGAAATCGATATAGCGCGTGATCAGGCCGGCCTTGATCAACACCCAGGAGATGATCGAGAACTGGCTGTCATAAATCCACCAGAACGCGATCGCAGAGAGCACCGTGGGCACGACGAAGGGCAACAGCACGATCGCCCGGATCATCGACTTCATCGGCAGCCGCTCGTTGAGCAGCAGCGCCAGGTAAAGGCCGATGGCGAATTTCACCGCGCTGGCGGCGACCGTGTAGAAGATGGTGTTGAACACCGAAAGCCAGAACACTGAGTCCTTCGCCAGCGAGACGAAATTCTGGAAGCCGATGTAGCGCCCGGCGCCGCCGATCTTGGTGTCGGTCATGCCGAGCCAGAAGCCCAGCGCCAGCGGGTAAGCCAGAAACAGGATGAGGATGGCGATTGCCGGCACCATGAACATCGCGCCGAGGAAATGCCGGCTCTCGAATGCTCTGGTCCACAAGCTGCTGCGCTTGGCCTGCGCGACAGTGGACTCGGCCATAACTGCCATGTCGGATTCCCCTCGACGAAAAGTCGCGGCGTCCGGCGAACCGGACGCCGCGTAGATTGGAGCTGATCAGACCTGATAGTAGCGCTTGGCGCGCTCGGCTGCGCGTGCGGCTGCCGCCTTCGGCGTCACCGAGCCCGACGCCGCCTCGGCGAACATGTCGACGACGACGAAGTCGCCCATCACCGCGGCCGAGGCATAGCCGAGATCGCCGGCATAGCCGTTGTCGCGGCAGCGCTTCAGGCAGTCGCGATACGGCGTGATCTTCGGATCCGACGTCCACACCGGGTTGTCGTTGTAGGCCGGAAGCGGCGGCGACACGTAGCCGTTGGAGGAGACCTCCCAGGCGTCGTAGTTCGCCTTGTCCATCATGAACTTGATGTATTCCTTGACCGCCTTCGGATACTTCGAGTGCTTGTAGCCGTAATAAACCAGCACGTTCTGCTGCTCGGTCGACACGCCGACCGGACCGATCGGCATCGGCGCGTGGTTCATGTCCTTGGCGATCTCCTGCTGCTTCGGATCGGTCGAGTTCTTTCCGACGGTCCAGATCGAGATGCCGTTCAGCGTCAGGCTGAGCTCGCCGTTGAGGAACGCCTTGTTGTTGTTCGAGTCGTTCCACGACAGCACGCCGGGGATGAAGGTCTCGTAGAGCTGCTTGACGTATTCGAGCGCGGCGATCGTCTCGGGCGAGTCGATCACGACCTCGTTCTTTTCATTGACGACTTTGCCGCCGAAGGCCCACAGCGCCCACTGGCACCAGCCGTTGGCGTCACCCGTGGCGTGGCCGAGTGCGAACCCGGCCGGCGTGTTGTTCTTCTTCAGCGCCTGGCAGAGCTTGAGGAAGCCGGCAGTGTCCTTGGGAAATTCATCGAAGCCGGCGGCCTTCACGTGGCTAACGCGATAGTTCAGGCAGCCGCCGGTCGCGCCCTGCGGAATGGCGATCCAGCTGTTGCCCTTCTTGCCGTAGCGTTCGGCAACCGGGTACCAGCCGCCATACTGCGCGCCGAGATAGTCGGCGACGTCAGTCATGTCGATCAGCTTTTCCGGGAATTTGTGGGGATCATCGAGCGTTCCGATGATCAGGTCGGGACCGGCGCCGACATTGGCGGCGACCGCGGCTTTGGGGCGGATGTCCTCCCAGCTCTCGGCCTCGAGCTTGATCTTGACGCCGGTCTTCTCGGAGAACGCCTTGGTCTGCTCGGCGAATTTGTCGAACTCGGCCTGAATGAACTGCTTCCAGCGCAAGACGCGGATGGAAGCGTTCGGCTCGGGCGTGTTGGTCCACTCCGCCGCGCGTACCGGGACAATGCCCGGGCCGGCCAGCAGCGCCGCGCCGCCCAGACCGACTTTAAGCACACTTCGCCTGTCGAAATCGCTCATCGTTCTCTCCCTAAATTTTATATTTGTATTGGGTCGTCTTGTATTGGGGCAGTTCTGCTTGGCAGTTCTTTGGCGTCGCTATACGCGTTTGCCCGTCGCCTCGTCGAACAGATGAATCACGGAAGGATCGGGCTTCAGCTTGACCTTGTCGCCCGGGTTGAACTGGTGACGTTCGCGAAAGACCGCGACGACCTGCTCACCACCGAGCTTCGCAAACACCTGCGTTTCCGAGCCGGTCGGCTCGACCACAACGATCTCGGCATCGGCGCCGTCGTCAGCGATGGTGAAATGCTCGGGACGCACGCCGTAAACGACAGGACGCCCGTCGGACGCCGCCGGCGCGTTCCTGAGCGGCAGCTTGACGCCATTCGGCCCCTCGAAGGTCGCAACGCCGTTGACCCGCACATGACCCTTCAGGAAGTTCATGGACGGCGAGCCGATAAAGCCGGCGACGAACTGGTTCTCGGGCTTGTCGTAGAGCTCGAGCGGCGTACCCATCTGCTCGACGATGCCGTCATGCATGACCACGATTTTATCGGCCATGGTCATGGCCTCGATCTGATCGTGGGTGACGTAGACCGTCGTGGTCTTCAGCCGCTGGTGCAGCTCCTTGATCTCGGTGCGCATCGCGACGCGCAGCTTGGCGTCGAGGTTCGACAAGGGCTCGTCGAACAGGAACACCTGCGGATCGCGCACGATGGCGCGGCCCATGGCGACGCGCTGGCGCTGGCCGCCGGAGAGCTGGCGCGGATAGCGTTCGAGCAGCGGCGACAGTGCCAGGATCTCGGCGGCGCGCTTGACGCGCTTGTTGATCTCTTCGGTGCTCTCGCCCCGCAGCTTCATCGAGAAGCCCATGTTCTCGCCGACCGTCATGTGCGGATAGAGCGCGTAGTTCTGGAACACCATCGCAATGTCCCGCTCCTTGGGCTGGACATTGTTGACGACGCGGTCGCCGATCGAGATCGTGCCTGAGGTGATGTTCTCGAGACCGGCGAGCATGCGCAGAAGCGTCGACTTGCCGCAGCCGGAGGGGCCAACCAGGACAACGAACTGGCCGTCCTCGATCGGAATCGAAACGCCGTGCAGGACTTCAAAATTGCCGAACGATTTCCGCACGTCGCGGATTTGCACAGACGACATCTAGCTCCCTCCTCGAAAGTCCACGACGCATCTCGCGCCGCGACCGTCTTGTTTTTCAGACTTCACCGAGCGAAGCCCAACCTTAGCGGGCGACATTGTCGGCAGTTTGTGCGGTTTTGGCAATTTGTCTTTGGTTAGTCCGTGCTGGTAGCGCTGTCAACGTTCCTTTGTTTGCGACATTGAGTGTGTTAAGAGCAGCAAATGGGTCGAAACCGCACCAAGTCAGGCAAAATCCGGCTGGCGGAAGTCGCCGAGCTCGCCGGCGTCAGCCCGATCACAGCGTCCCGCTTCTTCCGCAATCCCGAGGCGCTGTCGCTCGCCAAACGGACCCGGGTCGAGAGCGCAGCCAGGGAGCTCGGCTATGTACCGAACCTGGCGGCGCGCGCGTTGGCCTCGCAGCGCACCGAGGTGATCGGTGTCTTGATTCCGTCGCTGACCAATAACGTGTTCTCCGACGTGCTACGCGGCATCTACGACGCCTCCGAAAACAGCCGTTACTCGATCCAGTTGTCCAACACACGCTACAGTATTCTCCAGGAGGAGAAGCTGCTGCGGCTGTTTCTTGCGCAGAAGCCGGCCGGGCTGATCGTCACCGGCATCGACCAGACCACGGAATCGCGCGCAATGCTCGATGCCGCCGACTGCCCGATCGTGCAGATCATGGAGATCGGACCCAATCCGATCGACATGATGATCGGCTTTTCGCACTATGACGCAGCCCGTGCGGCGGTTGCGCATCTGTTCGCGCAAGGTCACCGCAAGATCGGTTTCGTCGGCGCACGGATGGATCCGCGGGTGCAGCGCCGGCTCGACGGATACGTCTCGGCCATGAAAGACGCCGGACTGTTCGACCAACGCCTCGTCGTCACCACGGCGACTCCGACCTCGGTAACGCTCGGAGGCGCCCTGTTCACCGATCTCCTGGCGCGGGAGCCCGGCATGGACGCGGTGTTCTGCGCCAATGACGACCTCGCGCTGGGTGTGCTGTTCGAATGCAGGCGCCGCGAGATCGCGATCCCCGAACAGATCGCGATCGTAGGCTTCAACGATCTCGAATTCATGGCCTCCGCCGTCCCGACTTTGACGAGCGTGCGCACCAACCGCTACGAGATGGGCAACACGGCCGCCAGCATGCTGATCGACGCGATCGACGGACGGCGTCCGGAGCAGCCGGTGCTCGATCTCGGCTTCAAGGTGATCGAGCGGCAAAGCTCGTCGGCCCGGCGTTCCGACAACCGGCCAGCCGTTTCAGGCGGGGGTGTTGCGAACAAAATGGTAGCGTTACCAAGTGGCCATGACTAGTATCGGATTTGTGAGGAAACGACCCGCCAGCGGGCAGGCAAATCGTCGCTCGCGCCGTTGGGCATCGCACAAGCCGATACCATAAAACGGACGCCAGTGCGTTTGCATTGCAGGAGAAACCAATGACAAAAAAACCAACCAATGGGCATGCCCCCGCCGGCAACGGCGCTCGCCGCCACCTCCGCTCGCAGGAATGGTTCAACAATCCGCATAATCCGGGCATGACCGCGCTCTATATGGAGCGCTATTTGAACTACGGTCTCACCCGCGCCGAGCTCCAGTCCGGCAAACCGATCATCGGCATCGCGCAGACCGGCAACGACCTCTCCCCCTGCAACCGCCACCATATCGAGCTTGCCCATCGCGTCCGCGAAGGCATCCGCGAGGCCGGCGGCATTGCGATGGAATTCCCGACCCATCCGATCCAGGAGACCGGCAAGCGCCCGACCGCGGCGCTCGACCGCAACCTCGCTTATCTCGGCCTCGTCGAAATCCTCTACGGCTATCCGCTCGACGGCGTGGTGCTGACCACGGGCTGCGACAAGACCACGCCGGCCTGCATGATGGCGGCGGCGACCGTCAACCTGCCCGCGATCGTGCTGTCGGGCGGGCCGATGCTGAACGGCTGGCACAATGGCGAGCGCACCGGCTCCGGCACCATCGTCTGGAAATCGCGCGAGCGCCTCGCCGCCGGCGAGATTGACTATGAAGAATTCATGGAGATCGTGGCGTCATCGGCGCCCTCGGTCGGCCATTGCAACACCATGGGCACCGCTTCGACCATGAACGGGCTCGCGGAAGCGCTCGGCTTCTCGCTGCCGGGCTGTGCGGCGATCCCCGCCCCCTATCGCGAGCGCGGCCAGATCGCCTACGAGACGGGAAAACGCATCGTCGACATGGTCTGGGAAGACCTCAAGCCTTCGGACATCCTGACCCGCAAGGCGTTCGAGAACTGCATCGTGATCAATTCGGCGATCGGCGGCTCGACCAACGCACCGATCCACATTAACGCGCTGGCGCGCCACATCGGCGTCGAGCTCTCCATCGACGACTGGCAGAAGGTCGGCCACGACGTGCCGCTGCTGGTGAACATGCAGCCGGCCGGCTTCTATCTCGGCGAGGAATTCCACCGCGCCGGCGGCGTGCCGGCCGTGGTGCGCGAACTGATGAAGCACAAGCGCATCCACGAGGACGCGGTCACGGTCAACGGCCGCGGCATCGGCGAGAACTGCGCCAATGCGCCAAAACCCGACAACGACGTGATCTGGTCTTACGACAAGCCGCTGGTGAAGGACGCCGGCTTCCTGGTGCTGAAGGGCAATCTGTTCGATTCCGCGATCATGAAGACCAGCGTGATCTCCAAGGAGTTCCGCGATCGCTACCTCAGCAACCCGACCGATCTCAATGCATTCGAGGGCCGCGCCATCGTGTTCGAGGGTCCCGAGGACTATCACGAGCGGATCGACGATCCCTCACTCGAGATCGACGAGCGTTGCGTGCTGTTCATTCGCGGCACCGGCCCGATCGGCTATCCCGGCGGCGCCGAGGTCGTGAACATGCAGCCCCCTGCGGCGCTGATCAAGCGCGGCATCATGTCCCTGCCCTGCATCGGCGACGGCCGCCAGTCGGGCACCTCGGGCTCCCCTTCGATCCTCAATGCTTCGCCGGAAGCCGCCGCCAATGGCGGGCTCGCGATCCTCAGAAACGGCGACAAGGTACGCGTCGATCTGAACAAGGGCAGTGCCAACATTCTCATCTCCGACGACGAGGTGAAGAAGCGCCACGCCGAGCTGGCGGCGAATGGCGGCTTCAAGCATCCGCCGAACCAGACGCCGTGGCAGGAGCTTTATCGCAACACCGTCGGCCAGCAGTCGACCGGTGCCTGCATGGAGCTCGCTACGCGCTATCAGAACGTCGCCGGCACATTTGGCGTAGCGCGGGATAATCACTGAGTTAGGAACACGTAGCCCGGGTGAGCGGAGCGACACCCGGGACATCCGCTCCCGGATATCGCGCTCGCGCGCTCATCCGGGCTACGGCACTGAGAAAATCGAGGAGAATACAAATGGCAGACCGCCTCAAGGGAAAGCGCGCCGTCATCACGGCTGCAGCGGCAGGCATCGGGCGCGCATGCGCCATTGCATTCGCGCGTGAAGGCGCAACCGTCATCGCCACCGACATCAACGAGAGCGGCATCGCGAGCCTGACCAAGGAAGGCATCGCCGAGGTCGCCAAGCTCGACGTGCGCAGCACCGCCGACGTTAACGCCTTCGCCAAGCGCGTCGGCAAGGTCGACATCCTGCTCAACGCGGCCGGCTTCGTGCACCACGGCACCATCCTGGAGTGTTCGGAAGAGGATTTTGATTTCTCGTTCGACCTCAACGTCAAGTCGATGCACCGGACCATCAGGGCCTTCCTGCCGGACATGCTCGCGGGCGGCGGCGGCAGCATCGTCAACATCTCCTCCTGCGCGGCGCTGCGGCCGCCGGCCAACCGTTACGTCTACAGCGCCTCGAAGGCAGCGGTGTCGCTGCTTACGCGCGCGGTCGCGCTCGACTTCATCACCAAGGGCATCCGCTGCAACAGCATCTGCCCGGGCACCGTCGAGACGCCTTCGATGCTCGACCGTGCCGCAGCGCAAGGGCCGCAGGGCAAGGAGATGTTCGTCTCCCGCCAGAAGATGGGCCGGCTCGGCACCGCCGACGAGATCGCATCCATGGCGGTCTATCTCGGCAGCGACGAGAGCGCCTTCACCACCGGTGTCGACCTCGTGGTCGACGGCGGCTACATGCTCTGACGCCAGAGGCCCGGCATGAACAAGATCGATCTCAACAACCGTGTCGCCATCGTCACCGGCGGCGCGCAGGGCTTTGGCCGCGCCATTGTTCAGCGCTTCGTCGCCTCCGGCGCCAAGGTCGCGATCTGGGATTTTGATGCAGCCCTGGCCGAGAAGACGGCAAAGGAAATCGGCGACAACACCTGCGTCTTCAAGGTCGACGTCACCGATACCGCGGCCGTCGAGCAGGCCCGCGACGCGACGCTGGCCGCCTTCGGCAAGATCGACATCCTCGTCAACAATGCCGGCATCGCCGGCGTCAACAAGCCGGTCTGGGAGACCGATCTCGAGGAATGGCGGAAAGTTCTGCGCATCAACCTCGACGGCCCTTTCATCGTCTGCAAGGCGATCGTGCCTTGGATGCTCAAGCAGAAGTACGGGCGCATCGTCAACATCGCCTCGATCGCCGGCAAGGAAGGCAATCCCAACGCCTCGCATTATTCGGCGTCCAAGGCCGGCCTGATCGCGCTGACCAAGTCGCTCGGCAAGGAATTGGCCGCACACGACATTCTCGTCAATGCGGTGACTCCCGCGGCTGCGAAGACGGCGATCTTCGACCAGATGACGCAGCAGCATATCGACTTCATGCTGTCGAAAATCCCGAAAGCGCGCTTTGTGCTGGTGGAAGAGCTAGCCGCGATGGTGAGCTGGCTCGCATCCGAGGACTGCGCGTTCTCGACCGGCGCGGTGTTCGACATCTCGGGTGGGCGGGCAACCTATTGAGGCAGCCATGATCCGAGAAGGCGGATGCCTGTGCGGCGCGGTGCGGTTCAAGGCGGAGGGCGAGCCGCTCAACGTCCGCATCTGCCATTGCCGCCTCTGTCAGAAGGCGATGGGCTCGCCCTACTTCGCCCGCGCGCAATTCGACCAGCGCGCACTGACTGTCGAGGGCGACACCGAGCGCTATGCGTCGTCCGAGAACATCGACCGCGTGTTCTGCAGGCGCTGCGGCACGCGCCTGTTCGCCTGGCGGCGCAACGGCACGCTGGCTGGCGTTGCGCTGGCGACCTTCGACGATCGCAACGCGTTTGTGCCCACCGAGCACATCTGGGTCAGCGAAAAGATGGGCTGGGTGACGATCGAGGACGGCATGATCCGATATGACGGGACGATCCCGACGTAGCTCATCCGGCGCCAAGGCTCCACGTCACGGCCGCTGGTCTCGCCGATCATTTGCGGCGTGGCATTTCGGGACCGCCCACCCTATGTTGGGGTGACGCGTTGCTGCACCACCGGTTGGCTGGGTCGGCTGCAAGACCGCAGGCAAACCGGGACGGACGAGCCGTGAACATTTCCTTGTATGACCTCTCGGTGTGGGTGCTGCCGCTGGTGCTCGCCATCACCTTCCACGAGGCTGCCCACGCCTTCGTCGCACATCGTCTCGGTGATGATACCGCATGGCAGCTCGGCCGTGTCAGCTTCAACCCGCTCCGCCACATCGACCCGTTCGGCACGCTGATATTGCCGGCGATGCTGCTGTTCGCGCATTCGCCATTCCTGTTCGGCTATGCCAAGCCTGTGCCGGTGAATTTCCGCAAGCTCAACGACCCCAGACTCGGCATGGTCTGGGTGGCGCTGGCCGGGCCCGCCACCAACATCCTGCTGGCGCTGTCCGCAGCTCTTGCGCTGCACGCCCTGCCCTGGGCCCCAGCGAACTCGGCGCAATGGATCTTTGACAATCTCAAGAACGCACTGCTGATCAACGCGGTGCTGGCGGTGTTCAACATGATGCCGATCCCGCCGCTCGACGGCGGGCGCGTCGCGGTAGGGCTGCTGCCCCGGCCGCTCGCCCTCCCGCTGGCGCGGCTCGAGCCGTTCGGGATGCTGATTCTGATCGGCTTGCTGATCCTGCTACCGCTGGCAGGCTCGCAGTTCGGTCTAAATCTTGATGTTATTTCAGCAATACTGCGAACGTTGACCGGTTATGTGATTCAGGCTGTTCTCATTCTGACCGGCAATACGTAGTTGAACAGCACACCCGAACACAAGCCGAAGGGCTCGAGGCCGACTTGGTCAAAGCTGCCGATATGCTGATCGCGCGACGCGCTGATACCCGCGCTCGCGCCGATTTTGCCACCTGGAAGATGATGGCCAAGCTCAACGGGTCGTCCGCGCTGCCTCCGGAGGCGCAGGAGTTCCTCCTGAGCTACAAGAACCTGCGGGCGCAGATGAACGAGGGTGAGGCTACCGAGGCCACCATCGGCGCCATCTACAAGGCCTACTATGCCGAGATGGGCGGCGCGGGAACTCCACCTGACGTCCGCCCCCGGGCGGCTGAACCGGCGGCGGACAATGTTACCGCTTTCCGCCGCCCCGAACCGAAGCCGAAGAAGGCCAGTTTCTTCCGGGCAGCGACCGCGGGCGCAACCCAGAAGCGGCCGCTCCCGGTGGCCCTGATCTTCGCCTGCCTGGTCGTGGTCTATGTCGGGATCAGGCTCTACTGGCGCTGAGCCGTCTTCTTCTTTTTCCTTGCGTCCGGCGGCGTGAAGATAATGTCGACGGTGCGCTCGAACCGGTCGTCGGTCAGGCTGGCAGGCGGCTGCGGGATGGGATCGGATTTGCGGACAATCGAGATCGCGGCCGCATCGTAAGCTGCATCCCCGGACGACTCGACAACGTCGACTGAAAGCACGTTGCCACGTCGGTTGATCGCGAAGCTGACCTTGACCTTCTGATTGTTGGGCTCCTTGCCCTCCGGATTGACCTTGTGGGCCGTAAGGTGCGCGCTAATCTTGCGATTCCAGTCTGCCGTGAGCTTTAGAATGTCCTTGCCGATGCCCAGCACGGGCGCCAGCGCCTTCTCGGCCTCGCGCGCGTCCTCGTCGAGCGTCTGCCGCGCGGTCGCAACGGACTTCGGCGAGGCCTCCGCAGCGGGCGTTTCGACCGCCGCAATCTTCGGATCCTCGTCCTGCGGCTTCTTCGAGATGTTTTCCGTGACGACCCGATCGGGGTCGTCGACCTGTTGCGACTGATCCTTTGGAAGCTCGGTTTCCGTGGTCTCGGCCTTTTGCTCGGGAAGTGCCTGCTGCTCCTGCATCGCTTCACTATCCGGTCCCGGCGGAAGGTCGGTGTCAGGCGCCTTCGGCGAGGCTATCTCGACCGCAAACTCGGCGCCGGCCGCGCCGAGGCCATCGTCGCCGTCATCGGCCCGCAGGTGCGCCAGCGCGAGCGCGGCACCACCCAGATGGAGCGCCAAGGCCGCCACCGCTGCCAAAATCCAAAGCGTCCGGGCTGGTCTGGACTCGTCCGACATAGCGGGCCTCTAAGGCTGAGGGGCGCCTGCCGCAGGCGCCCCCGGAGCGCCTTCCAGCGCAACCAGTTTCACCCGCGAATAGCCACCTGAGCGCAACAGCTCCATGACGCCCATCAACTCGCCATACGGCACCGAGCGATCGGCGCGCAGGAAGACATACTTGTCCTTGCTCATGTCCGACAGGCCGTCGAGGGTGCCGATCAACTCGGCGCGGTGGACCGGGTTCTCTCCGATGGCAAGCGTCAAATCGGGCTTGATGCTGAGATAAGTCGGCTTGTCCGGCTTCTTCTGCGGCGTCGCGCTCGAGGTCGGCAGATCGATCGGCAGGTCGACGGTGGAGAGCGGCGCTGCGACCATGAAGATGATCAGCAGCACCAGGATGACGTCGATGAACGGCGTGACGTTGATTTCATGCGTTTCGCCGAAATCGTCGTCGTCATCATTGTCTGCGAGCGAAACGCCCATGGTTCACTCCGCCGCGCGCGAATGCACGCTGCCGTGGCTGCGGTCGAGATCGCGCGAGAGCAACCGCCCCGCCGCGCCCGAGGCACGGCTGACGAGCTCGAGATAGCTCTTCGTCACGCGCGAGAAGTAATTGTAGATGATGACGGCGGGAATGGCGGCGACCAGACCGATCGCGGTGGCGAGCAGCGCCTCGGCGATACCGGGCGCAACGACGGCGAGGTTCGTGGTCTGCGACTTCGAGATGCCGATGAAGCTGTTCATGATGCCCCACACCGTGCCGAACAGGCCGACGAAGGGCGAGGTCGAGCCGATGGTCGCGAGCACACCCATGCCGACGCGGATGCGCCGCGCCTCCGCGCGCATGATCTCGGAGAAGCTCGAAGCCGCCCGCTCCTTGATGCCGGTGTCACTGGACAGGCCGGCCGACATCCGCGCCTCCCGCAGCGCCGCCGCCAGGAAGGACGGCAGGATCCCCGCTTTGGAGCCGAGCGCCATCTGCGCTTCCGCGAGCGAGCGCGCCTCCGCGATCTTCTTCAGCGCCGAGCGAAGCTTGGTCGAGGCGATCGACAATTCGATCGACTTGGCGATCAACACCGTCCAGGTCACGAGCGACGCAAAGGCGAGCCCGATCATCACCGCCTTCACGATGATATCCGCCGACTGGAACATTACCCAGGGCGACAATTCTTTCATGGCGGGCGCAATGCCGGCTGCCGTATCGGACTTTGCAGCCGCAGGCGCGGCAGCTTGGGGCGCCGCAGGCGGAGCAACAACCGGGGCCGGGCCGACCGCAGACGGCTGAGCCGCCGACTGGACCGGTGCCGCGGGCGCGGCTTGTGTCTGGGCAGAAACAGGGGATGCAAGCCAGGCGGCCGCCAGCACCAGAGCTGCGGCAAGGGTTGCTTGGAAGGACATGATCTTCATACTTCGGCCCAGTAGCGAATGAGGTTGTGATAGATACCCGTCAATTTGACCGTTTCGGGATCGTCACGCCCGAGCCGTTCCACCAGCGCCTGTATCGCGGTGTCGAGGTCAAAGATCATGCTCCGGGCTTGATCGTCCCGTATCATGCTCTGAAGCCAGAAGAAAGACGCAACCCGCGTTCCCCTGGTGACCGGGGTCACGAGATGGAGGCTGGTCGAGGGATAGAGCACGCAGTCCCCGGCTTGCAACTTGACTTCGTGCGAACCGTAGCTGTCCTCGATCACAAGTTCGCCACCGTCGTACTCCTCCGGCTCGGCCAGGAACAGCGTGACCGAGAGGTCTGTGCGGATGCGAAGGCCGGTCAGGCGGTCTCCGCGGATCGCATTGTCGACGTGCAGGCCGAAATGGTGGCCGCTGCTGGCCGCATAGCGGTTGAACAGCGGCGGGAATATCTGGAGGGGGATCGCGGCCGCGATAAAGCGCGGGTTCGACGTCAGCGCCGAAATGATGCGGTTGCCGAGCTTGCGCGCGACCTCGCTGTCCGGCGCCAATTGCTCGTTGCGCTTGACCATCGCCGACTGCGAGCCGGCGGTGGAGCGCCCGTCCTCCCATTCGCTGACGTCCATGATGCGGCGGAAATCCGCCACATCATCCTTGCTCAGAACGCCAGGAAGGCACGTCAGCATGATCAGAACTTCGCTGTCGTCACGAGGTAGAATGCCCGCCCTGGCGCGACCGCCACGAAGGGCACGGCACTGCGATAGAACGAGTCGTAATAGAGCTTGTTCGTCAGGTTCTGGGCGTAGAACTTCATGGTCCAGTTCTGGTCGATCTTCTTCTCGAGGAATGCGTCGAAACGCCAGTAGCTCGGCAACTCGTTGGTGTTGGCCGCGAACGTGCCGCCATAGACCTTCGAGCGGTACACCGCCTGGCCGCCGAGTTCCCAGCCGCCGTCGAACTTGTACTTGGTCAGCATGCTGAACGACTGGTGGGCAATGTTGGCGAGCTGCAGACCGATGTTGGAGGCAACGCCGCTCTGCGTGACCTTCGACTGCATCAGCACCAGACCGCCAAAAATGCTCCAGCGGTCGGTGAGCTTGCCCTCGGCCTCGATGTCGATGCCTTGGATCCTGTAGGCAGCGCCCGAGGTCAGCAGATTGTTGACGGTCTCGCGCGCGTTGTCCTTCGTCGTCTGGAACAGCGCACCGGTTACCAACAGGTGACGGTCGGCGAGCTCCCATTTGGTGCCGAGTTCGATCGCCTTGTTACGCTCGGGTCCGAGCAAAACGGCCGTGTTGGGCGGAACACCACCGTAATCGGTCGCGGTCGCATCAAGTTCCGACCCGAACGGATTGGCCGAGGTCGCATAGGCTGCATACAGGCTGCCGATCGACATCGGCTTGTAGACCGCGCCGACGTTGTAATTCACGAGATCGGCATTCTGCTTCAAATAGGCCGCGTTGGTCGACGAACTCTGGCTGTAGCCGTCGTAGCGCACGCCGCCGTTCACAATGATGGTGTCCTGCCAGTTCGCGGTGTCCATGACGTAGACGCTGCTGGTGTTGACACCGTAGCGCGTCGGATTTCCAACCAGCGACGGCGTGTTGCTGAAGGGAATGTAGGTGTACTGCGGCGAGTAGAGATTGACCCCCGTGACCGCTCCGTTGCTGGTCGAGCCGCCGCCGAACAGTTCGGACGAGAGGCCGGTGTAACGGTCGATCGAGATGTTTTCGTTGGCATATTCGACGCCGAACACTGCGGTGTGCTTGACCCCGCCGGTGTTGAGCTTGAATGTGGCCTCGTTCTGGTTGGCCCATACATCCACATTCTGGTAGCGGCTCTGCGCACTGGCCGTCGTGGTCCAGAGCAGCGGATTGGGGCTGGTCGTGATCGGGTTCTGCGGCAGCGTGCCGATATAATTCAGCAGCGAGTGCTCGCCGCGCACCTTGCTGGTCAGCGTGATGGCATCGTTGACCTTGTACTCGATCGTGCCGGTGCCGAAATCCTGCCGCGCCGTCTGGAAGTCGCGGTTGAGAAAGCCGTACCAGTTTCCGCGCGGAATGCCCGCCGACGTCACGGGGACATTGCCCTGCCTGTAGAAGGGCACGCCGAAATCCGGGTAGCCGCTGAGATCGGTGTGGACATAGTTCGTCGTGATCTTGATGTCGTTGGTCGGGGTGTACTTGGTCGAGATGAAAGAACCCCAGCGATCGTCGGTGATATAGTTGCGGCCGGCGACGTTGGCGTCCTGGAACAGCCCGCCCACGCGCACGGAGAAGGTCGGATCGACGACCTGGTTGACGTCGAGCGTGACGCGCTTGGTTCTGTCGGTGCCGAACTCGGTATCCATCCGCTTGAAATTAACGTCGCCAGCCTGCTTGGTGACGATGTTGATGGCACCGCCAGCGGTGCCGCGGCCGGCGTAGGACGAGGCGGGGCCCCGCAGGATCTCGATCTGCTCGGTGAAGAAGTTTTCGCGGATTGAGACCGCGGGATCGCGGATACCGTCGATGAAGACGTCGTTGCGCGCATCGAAGCCGCGGATGAAGAAGCGGTCGCCAAACGCGTTGCCGCCCTCGCCCGACCCCAGCGTCACGCCAGCGGTGGAGCGCCCGATCTCCTTCAGCGTCGTGGCGTTCTTGTCCTCGAGAACTTCCTTGCTGAGCACGGTGATGGTCTTCGGCGTGTTCAGCATCGGCTCGGGAAACTTGCCGGAGGCCTGGACGTGGTCGACCTTGTATGGCGCCGCCGGATCCGAATACGGATTGCGGTCAACCTCGCCGGACGGCGTGGTGGGAGCGGTCTGCTGCGCCGCCTGCTGCCGCTGCGCGGCGCGGCGAAGCGCATTGCGCGCGCGGACCTGATCCGCCGTCGGCTTCGAAGCCACCGGGCGCGGACGCGCGACCGGCGCATCGACCGTCACCGGCGGCAGGTTCGACTGCTGCGCCTCCGCGCCGCTCGACACCGATGCTGCTGCGATCAGGCCCGCGACAGCGGAGACCTTCTTGCCGGAAACGCTCGTGAACTTTTCATCGAATGCTGCGACCGAACGCAACGACTTCGGTGCGACCACCTGCCCCATTACCAAACACGCCCCATATTCCAGTTCGCCCATTCACTTCGATGAGCGATTGGAGTGTTGGTATCGGCCGCAAAATTGCGGGTCAATGCGAGTAAGCCGCGAGAACGCTTGAATAAGTCCAGATCAAAGCGATTCTAAACTGCCGTTTGAAATCGTTCTAAATCGAGATTGGAGTCGTTCTAAAGAGCGCGTGAAAATGCTGCTAAATCGGCGGTCGCGGGCGCATGGTCAATCGCTGCTTGGCGGCTTCATCAACGAGAACAATTCATCGACGGTCTTCCGCGCCACCGCGCGCACGCGGTCGCTGTTGTCCATGCCTGCGATGTTGACGCCGTTGACGACGGCTCTGATCTCGTCGCGGAACTCGGTGAGAAAGCGCAAGGGATCACGCTGCTCGTTGGCGACGCGTGCGATCAGTCCCGTGATCAGGATCTGACACGCGATCAGCTTGCCGTTCAGTTCGTCCATGCTGCGCTCCCGTTGTGGCGCGTCGATATGACCGATGCCGATTTCCCTGACAACCGAAACGAGCTCCGCACGATTAGAACCGTTCCTGCCAGCCGTCGCCTTGCGGCCTAGGCGCGGCGCCGCTCAGTCCAGAGCACACCGCTTTCGAGCATTGCACAAACTTTGCACGCTGATCGTTCCTGAGGGGGGAATGCAGCACGGCACACCGTAGTGACACGGAGCTGCCTAACCCGTGCAAAGCTTTCCAATTGTTTAGGATTCTCAACCGATAGTGCTGTTTACACTGGAACTTGGCGTGTATTATACAAGCCTCCTGGAACCCTATGATTGCCTCATAATTCGTAGCTTAGGGCATAAGAGCCGACACGAGACGATATGAAAAAGTCCCGGCCGATCCTCTGGATTCTGATCATCGCGGCCGTGGCCTCCGCAGGTTACTATGGTTGGCAGAAATTCGGCTCGCCCGACGCCGGAAAAACCCAGACCGCACAAAAGGGGCCGCAGCGCCCGTCCGCCGTCCCCGTGAGCGTTTCGCCAGTTCAGAAGGTGGACTTTCCGGTTTACCTGACCGGTCTGGGCACGGTTGCGGGCTTCAACACCGTCCAAGTCCGGACCAGGGTGGATGGCCAGATCGACAAGATCGCCTTCACCGAAGGCCAGATCGTCAAGGAGGGCCAGCTTCTCGCCTCGATCGATCCCCGTCCCTATCAAGCCACGCTCGACCAGGCCAAGGCCAAGAAGGCCCAGGACGAGGCAAATCTGGCCAACGCCAATCTCGAGCTCCAGCGCGCCATGAAGCTCGGCGAATTCGCCACCGCCCAGCGGGTCGACACCCAGCGCTCCACGGTCGCCCAGCTCACCGCACAGATCGCCGCCGATGATGCTGCGATCTCCAACGCGCAGACCCAGCTCGACTACACCCAGGTCAAGGCGCCGATCACCGGCGTCGCGGGCCTGCGCCAGGTCGACATCGGCAACATCGTCAACGCCTCGACGCAGACCGGCATCGTCACGATCTCGCAGGTCGAGCCGATCTCGGTGATCTTCACCGCGCCAGAGGATCAGCTGCCCTATATCAGCGAGGGCCAGAAGGCCGGCGCGCTCAGGGTGATCGCCTTCACCACCGACGGCAAGAAGACGCTGGCCGAGGGCAAACTCGCGGTCATCAACAACCAGGTCGACACCAGCAGCGGCACGATCCGGCTCAAGGCGGTGTTCGACAACAAGGACCACGCGCTGTGGCCCGGGCAGTCGGTGTCAACGCGCCTGCTGGTGCGCACCCTCAAGGATGCGACCGTTGTCCCGGATGATGCGGTCCAGCACTCCACCAACGGCCTCTACGCCTATTCTGTCAATCAGGACAACAAGGCCGAGGTGCACAAGATCAAGGTCAGCTACAGCATCGACGGACGTTCCGTCGTCGACGAAGGGCTGACGCCCGGGCAGCAAGTGATCACCGGCGGCCAATTCAAGGTCCAGCCCGGGAGCCTCGTCTCCACGGCCGTGGCGAGTACGGATCCGGCCCAGAACAAGGTCCGACAGGAATGAACGCGGGCGGGATTTCGGCACCTTTCATCCGTTATCCCATCGGCACCTCGCTGCTGATGGCCGGCATTCTCTTCGTCGGTCTCGTCGCCTATCCCCTGCTGCCGGTCGCGCCACTGCCGCAGGTAGACTTCCCGACCATCCAGATCACAGCCAATCTGCCGGGCGGCAGCCCAGAGACCATGGCTTCGTCGGTGGCCCAGCCGCTCGAACGGCAATTCGCCCAGATCCCGGGCATCGCCCAGATGACCTCGACGAGCTATCTGGGCACCGCGTCGATCACCATCCAGTTCGACCTCAACCGCAGCATCGACGGCGCCGCCAACGACGTGCAGGGCGCCATCAACGCCGCGAGCGGTCAGCTGCCGAAGAACCTGCCGTCGCCGCCGACCTACCGCAAGGTCAACCCGGCCGACGCGCCGATCCTGCTGCTGTCGGCAACCTCAGACACATTGCCGCTGACCAGCGTCAGCGACGCGGTCGACGCCCAGCTCGCCCAGCAGATCAGCCAGCTCTCCGGCGTCGCGCAGGTCTTCATCGGGGGCCAGCAGAAACCGTCTATCCGCATCCAGATCGACCCGGCCAAACTCGTCGCCAAGGGCCTGTCGATGGAGGACGTGCGCAGCCAGATCGCGATCACCACGGTCGACAGCCCCAAGGGCAACATCGACGGCCCGAAGCGCGCCTACACGATCTACGCCAACGACCAGCTCACGCAGGCCAAGGACTGGAACGACGTCATCATCGCTTATCGCAATGGCGGTCCCTTGCGAATCCGCGATGTCGGCCAAGCGGTCAGCGGCGCCGAGGACGCCAAGCAGGCGGCCTGGGCCAACGGCAAGCGCGGCGTGTTCCTGGTGATCTTCAAGCAGCCGGGCGCCAACGTTATCGAAACCGTCGACCGGATCAAGGCCACCCTGCCTCGCCTCGTCGCCGCGATCCCGCCCGCGATCAAGATCGAGCTCATCAGCGACCGCACCACGACGATCCGCGCCGCGGTCGAGGACGTCCAGTTCACGCTGCTGCTGACCATAGCGCTGGTGGTCATGGTCATCTTCATTTTCCTGCGCAGTTTTTGGGCGACTGTCATTCCCACAATCACAGTGCCGCTGGCGCTGCTGGGCGCGTGCGCCTTGATGTGGGTCGTCGGCTATTCGCTCGACAATCTATCGCTGATGGCGCTCACCATCGCGGTCGGATTCGTCGTCGACGACGCTATCGTGATGCTCGAGAACATCACGCGCTACATCGAAGAAGGCGAATCGCCGATGGCGGCGGCCTTCAAGGGCTCCAAGGAAATCGGCTTCACCATCGTGTCGATCAGCATCTCGCTGGTCGCAGTGCTGATTCCACTGCTGCTGATGGGCGGCATCATCGGACGCCTGTTCCGCGAATTCGCCGTCGTGCTGGCGATGACAATCTTCGTCTCGATGTTCGTGTCGCTGACCCTGACGCCGATGATGGCCTCGCGCTTCCTGCGCGCCCATGGCGAGGTCACCCACGGCAAGTTCTACCAATGGAGCGAGCGCGGCTTCGATGCAATGTTGCGCGGCTACGAATGGGTGCTCGACCATGCCCTGAGCTGGCGCCGCACCACGCTCACGATCTTCTTCGCCACCCTTGCCCTGTCGGTCTATCTGTTCGTGCTGATCCCGAAAGGCTTCTTCCCGCAACAGGACGTCGGCCTGATCACGGCGACCTCGGAAGCCTCCCAGGACATCTCGTTCGCGGAGATGCAGCGCCGCCAGGTCGAGCTCGGCAAAATCGTAATGGACGACCCCGACGTCGCAACGATCGCGATGAACATCGGCGGCAGTGGCCGCGCCGGCAACAACGGCAACATGTTCATCACGCTGAAGCCGCTCAGCGTCCGCAATGCCTCGGCGCAGCAGATCATCGCGCGGCTGCGTCCCAAGCTCGAGAAGGTGTCCGGCGCCCGCCTCTACATGCAGGCGGCCCAGGACGTCCGGCTCGGCGGCCGGCCGACGCGTACGCAGTTCGAGTTCACCCTGCAGGACGCCGATCTCGCCGAGCTCAATGACTGGGCGCCGAAGATTCTCGCCAAGATGCAGACCTTGCCGCAACTGCGCGACGTCGCGACCGACCAGCAGACCCAGGGCACCACGGTTCAGCTCAAGATCAACCGCGATACGGCTGCGCGTTACGGCATCCAGCCGCAGCTGATCGACGACACGCTGTACGACGCCTTCGGACAGCGCCAAGTCACGCAGTATTTCACCCAGCTCAACACCTACAAGGTGATTCTCGAGATCCTGCCGGAGATGCAGGGCAGCCTCGAGAGCCTGAACAAGCTCTACCTGAAGTCTCCGCTAACCGGCGACCAGGTGCCGCTGTCGACCTTCGCGACCTGGAGCACCGATCCGGTTCGCCCGCTCTCGATCAGCCACCAGGGCCAGTTCCCGGCGATCACGATCAGCTTCAACCTCGCCCAGGGCGTCGCGCTCGGCCAGGCTACGGAGGCCGTGCAGAAGGCGATGGCGGACCTCGGCGCGCCGCCGACGCTCAATTCGAGCTTCCAGGGCACGGCACAGGCGTTCCAGCAGTCGCTCGGCACCGTGCCGCTCCTCATCCTCGCCGCGCTGGTCGTGGTCTATCTGATCCTCGGCATCCTCTACGAGAGCTACATCCATCCGATCACGATTCTGTCGACTCTGCCCTCGGCCGGCGTCGGCGCGCTCGCGATCCTGATGGCGGCGGGCTTCGAGTTCAGCCTCATTGCTTTGATTGGAGTCATTCTGCTGATCGGCATCGTGAAGAAGAACGGCATCATGATGGTGGACTTCGCCATCGCCGCGGAGCGCGACGAGCACAAGACGCCGGCGGAATCGATCCGGCAGGCAGCGCTGTTGCGCTTCCGTCCGATCATGATGACGACGATGGCTGCCCTGCTCGGCGGCGTGCCGCTGATGCTCGGCCACGGCACCGGCGCCGAGATTCGCCAGCCGCTCGGCTACGCCATGGTCGGCGGTCTGATCGTCAGCCAGGCGCTGACGCTGTTCACCACCCCGGTCGTCTATCTCTATCTCGACGAGCTCAACAACTGGTTCTCGGGCTGGGGCCGCAAGGGTGGCGGCGAAGGCGACGAGACGGTCGAGCACGGCACCGTTAAGGAAGCTGCCGAGTAGCAGCTTGCACCGCGCGCCTCACGACGTTACAGCGAGGCCTTCGGTTCACGTCAACGCGGTCTTGCCATGCCCTTGCAATCCAGACTTGTCGCCTTAGCAGCCGCTCTCCTGGTGTCGGCGGGTGCCGCGCATGCCCAGCAAGGCGCCAAGAAGAACGCAGCTCCGTCTGCCCCGGCGGCACAGCCCGCACCGGCTCCGACGCAGCCGCAGGCTGACGGCGCTGCGGCGCAGCAGCCCGGCTGGGTCGTGCGCTGCACCAGCGTCAGCCGCGACGCACCGCTCGAATGCGCGATGGAGCAGAACGCGGTGCTGACCAAGACCGGCCAGACCATCGTTCTGATCAACATCCGCATCGCGCCCGACACCCGCACACCGGTGGCGCTGCTGCAATTGCCGCTTGGCCTCAACCTTCCCATCGGCGCCAAGCTCCAGGTTGACGAGGGCAAGACGGTCGATCTCCAGATCCAGACCTGCGAGAACCGCGGCTGCTACGCCTCCTCGCCGATCGCGCCGGACCTGCTTGCGACTTTGCGGTCGGGCAAGCAGCTCAAGGTCTCCTTCCAGAACATGGCGAAGGAAACGATCGCGATCCCGATGCCGCTCGGCGATTTCGCGGCGGCCTACGACAAGATCAAGTAGCGACGCCTCGCCGTTACTGTTGCATATCCATACTGCAGCCCAACGCCCCCGATACCGGGCGCCTCCAGGCGGAAATCGGTCAGTCCACGCCCAGATAAGCCTTCTGCACCTGCGGATCCTCCGCGAGCGCCGCCGCCGTGCCTGATAGCACGCTCTTGCCGACCTGGAGCACCGTGGCGAAATCCGAGACCTCCAGTGCGAGCTCGATCGACTGCTCGGCGAGCAGAATGGTCAGGCCCTCGCGATGCAGGCGGCCGAAGGTCTCGTACATGGACTCGACCACCGCCGGCGCGAGACCGAGCGAAGGTTCATCCAACATCAACAGCTTCGGGTCGCTCATCAGCGCGCGCCCGACCGCGAGCATCTGCCGTTCGCCACCGGACATGGTGCCGGCACGCTGGTTGCGGCGTTCCTTGAGGCGCGGAAAGATCTCGTAGACACGTTCGAGCAGCGTGGCCTGGCGCGACTTGTCGTGCAACGGCGTAGCGCCAAGCATGAGGTTGTTCTCGACGCTCTGCTGCACGAACAGGCGCCAGCCTTCCGGCGACAGCGCCAGCCCCTTGCGCACGATCGCAAACGCCTTCTCGCCGGCGATGTCCTCGCCGCGAAAGCGCATCGATCCGGAATGCACCGGAATGAGGCCGGCGATGGCGTTCAGCGTCGTGGTCTTGCCGCCGCCATTGGAGCCGAGTAGCGCGACCACGCTGCCTTCGGGAACCTCCAGCGAGACGTCGGACACGCCGATGAGATCGCCGTAGCGCACCTCGAGGTGCTCGATCCGCAGCAACGGCCCGTTCATAGGTCCGGCCCGCCCATCAGTTCGACCGGCGTGTGGCCGGCGGCTGCCTTCGCTGCGCGCTTGCCGAGATAGGCCTCGATCACCGCCGGGTTGGATGTGACCTCGCGCGGCGAGCCGCGGGCGATCTCTTTGCCTTGGTGGAACACCATCACGCGGCTGGCGAGCGACATGATCACTTCCATGATGTGCTCGACGATCACGAGGGTGATGCCGGAACGGTGAATGTCGCGCACGAGGTCGATGGCGAGCCTCACCTCATGGGCGTTGAGGCCGGCCATGGCTTCGTCCAGCAGAAGCACCTTCGGCTCGGTCGCCAGCGCTCGCGCGATCTCCAGCCGCTTGCGGCCCGGCGTGCCGAGCGAACGCGCCGGCGCATCCGCAAGCCTGATCATGCCGACGCGCTCAAGCACCGCGCGCGCTTTGGTCTCGGCGTCCTTGCGATGCGAGGTGCGCAGGAACGCGCCGATCATGACGTTCTCCAGCACCGTCATGCCCTCAAAGGTCTGCGGCACCTGGAAGGTACGGGCGAGCCCAAGCCCGGCGCGCAGCTCCGGCGTGAAGTCGGTGATGTCGCGCCCCTCGAACAGAACACGGCCCGAGGTGGTCTTGAGATCGCCAGTCAGGCAATTGAAGAAGGTGGACTTGCCCGCACCATTCGGGCCGATCAGGCCGAGGATGTCGCCTTGCTCCAAGGTCACGGAGGCATCGTCCACCGCCTTGAAGCTGCCGAACGCCTTTGTAATTTCGCGTGCCTCAAGGAGCATGGCCAGCTCCCGTGTCCTTCGTCGGCTTGCTGCGCCGAGTGAACAGGCTGAGTAGACCGCCAGGCTGGAAACGCGCGATCACCACAATGATCGCGCCATAGAGCACGAAGGTGAGCCCGGCGCCCTTGCCGCCGAGCCAGCTGTTCGAGATCTCCTCCAGCGGCACCAGGATCGCGGCACCGACCAGGGGCCCGAACAACAGCCCTGCCCCGCCCAGCGCGGCCATGATCAGGATTTTCACCGAAATCAGGATGCCGAACCCGGACTCGGGATCGACGAAGCCGAACATCATGGCATAGAGCGCGCCGGCGACGCTCGTCAGCGCCGCACTCAGCATGTAGGCGTAGAGCTTGGTGCGGCTGGCGGGTGCGCCGAGCGAGCGCGCCGCGCGCTCGGAGTCCTTGATCGCGCGCAGGTAAAATCCCATGCGGCTGCTGGTCATCCACCAGGTGATCAACAGCGTGATCACGAGGATTGCGAGGAAGAGATAATAATACGGCAACGACGACAGGAACGAGAGATCGAAGATGTTGCGCGGCACGGTCGGCCCGGAGAGCCCGACGGCCGCACCCAGCCAGTCGGTGTTGGTCACGATCAGCCGCATCGTCTCGGCGACCGCGATGGTCGCCATGCTGAAATAATGGCCCGACAACCGCAGCGTCGGCACGCCGATGATCGCGGCCAGGCCCACAGCGAGCACGATCCCGCCAGGGATGCCGAACAGGGGCGACAGGCCGAACTTTGCGTAGGATCCCATCGCGGCATAAGCACCGCAGCCGAAGAACACGACGTGGCCGACCGAGACCTGGCCGGCATAGCCGCCGGCGATATTCCACGCAGACGCTGCAATCGCATAGAGCAGCACCAGCGCGCCCAGACGCTGCTGGAACGGCGAGGACAGCAGCAGCGGATAGCAGATCGCGAACGCTGCGACGGCCGAGAGCCAGATCAAGCGCCGCATCACAGCTTTCTCATCAGGTCTTGCCCATCAGGCCCTGCGGCCGGAACCAGAGGAAGAGCAGGAACAGGACATAGACGACGATGTCCTTGTAGATCGCGCCGATCAGATAGCCCGACAGTGACTCGATCACGCCGATCAGCAGGCCCGCGACGAGGGCGCCCGGCACACTGCCAAAACCGCCGAGCGACACCGTGACGAAGGCGACAATGCCGAGCGTCTCGCCGACGGTCGGCACGATGTAGAAGAAGTTCGCAATCAGCGCGCCGGCAAGCCCGGTGGCACCGGCCGCAATCGCCCAGGCGATCGCCTGCATGGTGTCGGGACGGATGCCCATGAGCTGGGCCGCGGTTTGATCCTCCGCCACCGCCAGCATCTTCGAGCCGAGCGAGGTCCGCGTCAGCAGCAGATGCAGCCCGAGGGTAACGAGCAGCGCAACCACGCCGGCAAGCAGCCGCGAGGCCTCGATGCGCAGGCCCGCGAACGCATAGGTGCCGCCCACGATGTTCGGAGGCATCGACAGGAAGTTGGCCCCGAACCACCAGAACACGGAATAACGCAGCAATAGCGCAAGCCCGAACGTGCCGAGGATCTGCGCCAGCATCGGTCCCTTCATGATATCGCGGATCAGGGCGAAATAGACCACGACACCGACGGTCGCGAGCACCAGCGTTGCCAGCGGCGCGCCGAGGATCGGCCCTCCTCCCAACAGCGTGTAGACGACATAGGCGACGTACATGCCGAGCATGACGAAATCGCCATGCGCGAAATTGACGATGTTCATCATGCCCCACACCAGCGTGAGGCCTGAGGAAAACAGGGCATAGACAGCGCCAAGCAGAAGTCCGCCGACGATCACCTGCACGAGGACAAAGGACATGAGCCAGCGTTGCTCTGATCAAATCATTTCGGGAATGGCGGGGCGCGCAGCCCCGCCTTCAAATCTCACCAACCCTTGTAGGGCAGCACCGGCGCCTTCGCAGCGTTAGCCTTCGGCCACACCGCGGTGTAGTTCTCGCCGTCCTGGAGCTGGATGATGAGCCCGGAGGCGAGGATATTCTGGCCCTTGTCGTCAAACTTCACGCCCTTGTAGCCCATCATCAATTGCTCGGGCTTCAGATCGGTCGCCTTCAACGCGGCCTGGATCTTCGCCGGGTCGGTTGAGCCGGCGCGGTCGATCGCGTCGGCCAGCACGAAGAAGCCCTGCATCTGACGGCCAACGGTGTCGTCCATCTCCTCGCCGCTCTTCTTCTTGTACATGTCGGCGATAATGGCCGATGGTGAGCCGGTCGGCCCTACCGACCATGACGAACGGTTGAAGACGCCTTGCGATATCTTTCCGACCGCCTTGATGAAGGAGGGATCGGAATAGCCTGCGTCGTCGGCCAAAAGCACGGCCGGCTTGTAGTCGAGCGACTGCATGGTCTTGGCGAACAGGATCGCATCCGACGTGTAGCTGATCATGATGATCACGTCGGGCTTCTTGTCCTTGAGCTGGAGCACCTGTCCCTGCACGTCGGTCGCGTTGACGGGATAAGCGACGTCAACTGCGATGGCCTGCCCCTTCTCCTTGAAGGCGGCGCTGATCGTGTTGGCGACCGAGGTGCCGTATTCGGTGTTGTCGTGAACCAGCGCGATTGCATCGGTCTTGGCGCCCTGCGCCTTGATGTCGGCGAGGAAATCGACATAGGCCTTGGCGAAGTCGGTGGCGATCGGCGTGGTGCGGAAGAACCATTTGAAGCCGCGCTCGGTGAGATTGGCGGCGACCGACTCGGAGTTCAGAAAGGGAATGCCGTATTTTTCGGCGATGGCGCTCGAGGTCAGCGTGACGCCGGACTGATACGAGCCGAACACGGCGGCTACCTTGTCTTCCGTGATCAGGCGCAGCGCCTGGTTCTGGCCTGTCGCCGGGTTGCCCTGGTTGTCGGCGAACACGATCTCGATCTTGGCGCCGCCGAGGCCCGCAAGGCCTGCGTTCTTGGCCAGCGGCAGAGTGCCGAGCTCGGGATGAGCGTTGTTGATGATGTCCATTGCGACCTCGAGCGCCGCCTTGGCGTGCGCCCCGATCGAGGCGGTGCCGCCGGACATCGGCAGGATCGCGCCGATCTTGACGACCTTGTCCTGGGCCTGCGCGGCTGAAGCGAGCGCAAGGGACATCGCGGCCGCGCAAAGCAGCCCGGTGACGTGCTTCAATCTCATGAAATCAAACCTCCCAAGGGTTTCCCCAACCAGTTTTTTTGGAAGCTCGGCTAAGCGCCCGCTTCCGGTTGTTTATGCCTGGCGATGAGAGGATGGCATGCTGGCCCCGTACCGGCAAGTAAAACGGCTTGCCACGACGCTGCATGGACAAGCACCGACGTGTGGGCCGGGTCAGCGCCGTTACCCCATCACGTCGCTCGCCCGCAGCAGCGTCGTGAAGCCGCCGTAGATCATGCGCTTGCCGTCGAACGGCATACCATCCAACTTCAGCCGCGGGTCCGCCATCACCTTCTTGTTGACGGTGTCGCGAGTCTCCCGGTCGCGATAGACGATCCAGGCGAACACCACGATCTCGTCCTCCTTCGCCATCACCGCGCGCGGAAACGAAGTCAGCTCGCCGTAGGGCACGTCGTCGCCGATGCATTCGACATAATCGAGCGCACCGTGCTCCATCCAGATCGCGCAGGCCGTTTTCGCCAGCGCCCTGTAAGCCTCGATGTTGTCCTTCGGCACGGCCAGCACGAAACCATCGACATAGGGCATCACGGATCTCCTTGGGTTGTGTGTCCGAAGGACGATGCGGTGCGTGACGATCCGACCCGGAAACGTGATTTTCGGATGAGGCAAACGGTCGCGCACCGCCGCGGCGCTCCGCCGGAGCCCACGATGCCGCGGCCCGCACGTCCCATGTGGACCGCAAAACATCCCTGCGTCGCAGCGCTTGCCAGCCCACAGCCGAGCGGGTAGAAACCCTCCACGCTTGAGCCGTGATTTGCGCGATAAGTGCCATCGGCCACAGCCGGACAAATCAACAAGTCATTGAATTTGTTCGGCTATTCCGTTGGGGAATGGTGTAACGGTAGCACAACAGACTCTGACTCTGTTTGTCTAGGTTCGAATCCTAGTTCCCCAGCCACCGCAGGTTAAGCAGCTCACAAACAGACCGTCAGAGATTGCGCTCTCTTTGAGCGGTGCCGCTAAATCACGACGCGATCGAAGTCGGCGGCGATCCGCGTGTTTGGAAAAATCGCTGTCGCTTCGGCCAGAATCTCTTCGTCGCGATAACGCCCCGACATGTGATTCAGCACGAGTTGCCTGACGTTGTTCGCGGCGGCAAATGAAGCCGCCTCGCGCGCGGTGAGATGACCATAGTCCCGGGCGGTCGCGGCGTCGCGATCGAGGAAGGTCGCCTCGATCACCAGCAGATCGGCGTCGGCGACATGCCTGGACAGCCCGTCAGTGGTTTCGGTGTCGCCGATGACCACAATCTTCCTGCCGCCGCTCGGCGGCCCCATGACGTCTTCGGGATAGATCGTGCGGCCGGCGATCACGACTGGTCGTGCCGCGGCCAGTTCTCCGCGCAGCGGCCCATCGGGAACACCGAGCTCGGCGAGGCGCTCCCGCTCAAGATGGCGGCGTGCCGGACTCTGGAAGCAAAAACCAAAGCTGTCGGTGTCGCGGTGACGAACCGGAAAGCAATCGATGGTGAAGTCGCCGGCGTCGATAACCTGTCCTTCGGTCAGCGGTGCGAACTCCACCGGGATCGGCGCCCTGCCCGCGCCCCACAGGCCGGCAAGCATGCGGATGACGATGTCGAGCGTGCCCTGGCCTCCATAGACGGTCATCGCGTCCGATTGCTGACGCAACCCCAGCGTCGAGAAGAGACCGGGGATACCGAGCACGTGATCGAGATGGGCATGCGTCAGCAGAATGCGGTCAAGCCGTCGAAAGCCCGCGCCGCTGCGCAGCAACTGGCGCTGCGTGCCCTCGCCGCAATCGATGAGGACGCGCTTGCCCGTGGCCTCCACCAGGAGAGCCGGATGGTTGCGCTCCGCCGACGGAACGCTGGCGGAGGTCCCAAGGAATGTCAGGGCGAACATGGTCGTCAGTATCCAGGCTTCGCCGCCCCCAATGCCACGTGAGTAGCAGCCCGTACAGAGCCCTCGATCGCGCATAGACCGCGGCAAGCAGTGGGTATCCCGCGATCTGATGGCCAGGCGCCGCCTCCGGCCCCCGACCGGCGGACAGATCTGGTTCCCGTTGCGTGGCCTCCTCATACCATCCGCCAAATTGCATGCTCGATACTCGGATCGATTTGCAGCCGAGCGACATCGACGCGGCGATGCAAGACAATGGAGATCGTGATGCCGCCCGGATTGACCGCCACTGACTGGGACTACGGCTCGATCAGCACATTGCTGAGCGCCCTGCACGCGCGCAAGCTTTCTGCGTCCGAGTTGATCGAGCATACGATCGCGCGCATCGAGGCGCTGGACGGGCAGATCAATGCCGTCATCGTTCGCGATTTCGATCGCGCACGAGACGCCGCGCGCGCCGCCGATACCGCACTTGGTCGCGGCGAGCGGCAGCCATTGCTCGGCATCCCCGTGACGTTGAAAGAACCGTTCAACGTCGCCGGCCTGCCGACGACGTGGGGCTTTCCGCATTTCAAAGATTTCCAACCCGCGGAGGACGCCCTTGTCGTCTCGCGGTTGAAGGCGGCGGGTGCTGTCATCATCGGCAAGACCAATATCCCGATCGGCCTCAGAGATTTCCAGAGCTACAATGACATCTACGGTACGACGAACAATCCGTGGGATCTCGGCCGATCGCCCGGCGGCTCTTCAGGCGGATCAGGAGCGGCGCTGGCTGCGGGATTCGGACCGCTGTCGATCGGCTCGGATATTGGCGGCTCGATCCGGGTGCCCGCGCATTTCTGCGGTGTGTTCGGACACAAGCCGAGCCTCGGCCTCGTCCCGCTACGCGGATACAGCCTTCCGCCGGCACCGCCCGTTGCCGGCCAGGGTGATCTCGCCGTCGTTGGACCAATGACGCGCACTGCCTCGGATCTCGCACTCGCGCTCGACGTGATCGCCGGCCCCGACGAGACGCGCGACGGGATCGGCTATCGTCTTGCGTTGCCGGCCTCACGACACGACCAGCTCAGGGGTTTCAGGATTCTCGTGATCGATACGCATCCGTTGATGCCGACAGGCGATGCCGTGCGTTCCGCCATCGGGCGGTTGTCGGAACGGCTCGAACGATCAGGCGCACGCGTCGCGCGCTCGAGTGCGTCTCTGCCCGATCTCGCCGAATCCGCCCGCCTTTACATGAAGCTGTTGAACGCAGCGCGAAGTCCACGCCTGACACCGGCCGCCCTCGCAGAGGCGCAAGGAGTTGCCGCAGAACTCTCGCCCGACGACCGCAGCCTGCAGGCCGAGCGCGCGCGCGGCTGGGCGATGGTCCATCGCGAATGGCTGGCGACCGACGCGGCGCGCCTGCGGCTGCAACAACGATGGCAGGAGCTGTTCCGCGAGTTCGACGCAGTAATCTACCCGGCCGCCGCCGTACCGGCCTTTCCCCAGGACCAGTCCGAGCCGTTCGACGCGCGGCAACTCGATATCGATGGACAGCTCTATCCCTATGCCGATGCGTGCTTCATCTGGGCAGACCCCGCTTCGACCTGCGGACTGCCTGCAACGGCCGTTCCGATCGAGCGCACTCCATCGGGCCTGCCGATCGGCGTCCAGATCATCGGGCCTTATCTCGAGGACCGCACACCGATTGCGCTCGCCGGACTGATCGAACGCGCGTTCGGCGGCTTCGTCCCGCCGCCGTCGCTGTCTGCCACGCAATCGGTGAGATGATAGAGGCGAAGACGACAACGCTCGTCATGTTCTTGCAGTCGACTGCGCCTCGACCGCCTGCACCGCCACGCTCGCGACCTGCTGCAATGCCTCGCGGTCGGAGCCTGAGGACGCCATCACGCCCATGCCGACCGAGACGGCCGAAACGTAGCGCGCGAGTGCCGCGGGATCCGAGGTCGGCTTGAGATCGCCTTCGGCCTTGGCGCGAACAAAACGATCGCGAAGCTGGTCCTCGTTCTGGGCGCGCCGAGCGGCGAGTTCGAAGGGGACGCTTTCTGATCCGGTGCCGCATGCAATGCCGCCCTGCACGAGCAGGCAACCGGGCGGGTTGGCGGGATCGGTCTGCTTGTCGGCGATGCCCATCAGCATCCGTTCGGCGACGTCGCGGGCGGTGGGTGCCGCCACGACCTCGTCCATCCAGACGGTGCGCAGTTTGGTATAGCGGTCGAGCGCGGCCTTCAGCAGCCCTTCCTTGTTGCCGAAACAGGCATAGAGGCTGGGCGGATTGATCCCCATGGCTTCGGTCAACTGAGCGATCGTGGCACCCTCATAGCCATGGCGCCAAAACACTTCCATCGCCTGATCCAACGCCGTTTCGGCGTCGAATTCGCGGGGGCGTCCCATGCCCATTTGCCTGTTCTCCTCGAAATCGGCGTCGTCCCTGACCCTAACGTCGGATCCTATCTCTTTGTTCTCGCTTTATTTTCTGTTCCACTTGCCAATACTTGCGGTAAGCGGCTACAATTTTCTTAGCGAATGGTACATAAGTATCTTGCGCTGCGGTATCCAGCTCCACATCTGTAGTGAACACTACATATATGGAGCGCAAATGCCCCCCTCCCACAATACCACTCGCCCCGGCCATGTCCGCCGCCTTCTGAGCGGCGTCGCCATCGTGGGCGCTCTCGCCGTAGCCGGCTCGATCGCGACCGGCCATTACTTTCGTGCCGCGCAGGCGACCGCGACCGCCGCGGCCGAGCAAGCCGTCCCTGTCACGGTCGCGCTGATCGAACCAAAGCAGACCGTGCTGTGGGACGATTTCTCCGGTCGGCTCGAGGCCATTCAACGCGTCGAGCTTCGCCCGCGCGTGGCCGGCGCGATCCTGTCGGCCAACTTCATCGAAGGCGCGCTGGTGAAGGCTGGTGACATCCTGTTCAAGATCGACCCGGCGCCCTACGCAGCCGAGGTCGACAAGGCCGCGGCCCAGCTCGAAGCTGCGAAAGCGCGCGTCGTGTTCACGCAGAATGAACTTGAGCGCGGCGCGCAGCTGGTCGGCAACGCCGTGGTGACGCGGCGCGACTACGACCAGCGCGACAACGCCAACCGCGAGGCCATCGCCAACGTGAAGGCAGCCGAGGCGACGCTCCAGACCGCAAAGCTTAATCTCGACTACACCGAGGTACGTGCACCCGTGGACGGCCGCGTCGGCAAGATCGAAATCACCGTCGGCAATCTCGTCGCCGCCGGTACCGCCTCCCCCGTGCTGACCTCGCTGGTCTCGGTCAATCCGATCTACGCGTCGTTCGATGCGGATGAGGAGGTGGTGCTGCGGGCGCTGAACTCGATCGCAGATGTCTCCGGCAAGCGCGGCAATTTGGACCAGATCCCGGTGGAGATGACGACCTCAGGCGGCCTCTCGGCCAAGGGCCACATCCAGCTCATCGACAACCAGGTCAACGGCCAGAGCGGCACCATCCGTGTCCGCGCGGTGTTCAGAAACGAGGACGGGCGTCTCATCCCCGGCCAGTTCGCCCGCGTGCGCATGGGCCAGCCCAAGCAGCAATCGCTGGTCATGATCGACGAGCGCGCGATCGGTACCGACCAGGACAAGAAGTTCGTGATGGCGGTCGGCGACGACAGCCGCGCGGTCTACCGGCCGATCACCCTCGGCGGCTCGGTCGACGGGTTGCGTATCGTGACGACGGGACTGAAGACCGGCGATCGCATTATCGTCAACGGCCTCCAGCGCGTGCGTCCCGGCGCCCTGCTCAAGACGGAGATCGCGTCGATGGGCGCGCGCGGGCCGCAGCAGGCCTCCAACCACAGCAAACAGGACGTGGTGCAACGCTAGCATTCTCCGCTTCCGGAGCGCGCGGGCAGCGCGAGCCGGAATGTCGAATTTGTTGAACTACCAAGACATCACTTCTGGATTTCCGGATTTGCGGGCTTTTCCCGCGCCCGGGAATGGCGGGAGGGTCGTCTCTCGCGCAGGGGCAAAGCCATGAATCTCTCGAAGTTCTTCATCGATCGTCCGATTTTTGCCGGTGTGCTCTCGGTCCTGATCTTCCTCGCCGGCCTGATCTCGCTGTTCGCGATGCCGATCTCGGAATATCCCGATGTCGTGCCGCCCTCCGTCCTCGTGCGCGCGACCTATCCCGGGGCCAATCCCAAGGTGATCGCCGAGACGGTGGCGACTCCCATCGAAGAGCAGATCAACGGCGTCGAAGGCATGCTGTACATGTCAAGCCAGGCGACCACCGATGGCGCGATGACGCTGACGGTGACATTCCGGCTCGGCACCGATCCTGACAAGGCGACGCAGCTGGTGCAGAACCGTGTGCAGCAGGCCGAGCCGCGCCTGCCCGCCGTGGTGCGGCAGCTCGGCATCATCACCAAGAAGTCGTCGCCCGACCTCACTATGGTCGTGCATCTGTTGTCGCCCACCGGCCGCTACGACATGACGTATTTGCGCAATTACGCCGTGCTCAATGTCAAGGACCGTCTTGCACGGATCGACGGCGTCGGCGACGTCCAGCTCTATGGCGCCGGCGACTATTCGATGCGGGTCTGGGTCGATCCGCAGAAGGCTGCCGAACACGGGCTCACCGCAAGCGACATCGTCAAGGCGATCCAGGCGCAGAACGTCGAGGCCGCTGCCGGCGTGGTCGGCTCCTCCCCGAATGTCAAGGGCATCGACCTGCAGCTGTCCGTCAACGCGGAAGGGCGGCTTGCGAACGAAGAGCAATTCGGCGACATCGTGGTCAAGACCGGTACGCGTGGCGAAGTCGTGCGCTTGCGCGACGTCGCCCGCATCGAGCTCGGCGCGTCCGAATACGGCCTGCGCTCGCTACTCGACAACAAGCAGGCAGTGGCGATTCCGATCTTCCAGGCGCCCGGCTCCAACGCGCTGGAGATCTCCGATCATGTCCGTGCCACCATGGCCGAGATCAAGAAGAATATGCCGGAAGGCGTGTCCTACCAGATCGTTTACGATCCCACCCAGTTCGTGCGCTCCTCGATCGAGGCCGTCATTCACACGCTGCTGGAGGCGATCGCGCTGGTGGTGCTGGTGGTGATCCTGTTCCTGCAGACCTGGCGCGCCTCGATCATTCCGCTGCTGGCGGTGCCCGTGTCGATCGTCGGCACATTCGCGGTCATGCACGTGTTCGGCTTCTCGATCAACGCGCTCAGCCTGTTCGGGCTCGTGCTCGCAATCGGCATCGTCGTCGACGACGCCATCGTCGTAGTCGAGAACGTCGAACGCAACATCGAGGGAGGGCTGTCGCCGCGCGACGCCACCTACCAGGCGATGCGCGAAGTGTCGGGGCCGATCATCGCGATTGCGATGGTGCTGATCGCGGTGTTCGTGCCGCTCGCCTTCATCTCCGGCCTCACCGGGCAGTTCTACAAGCAGTTCGCGCTGACGATCGCGATCTCGACCGTGATCTCCGCCATCAATTCGCTGACGCTGTCGCCTGCGTTGTCGGCGCTGCTGCTCAAGGGACACAATGAGCCGAAGGACCGGCTGACGATCATCATGGAAAAGGGCCTTGGCTGGTTCTTCCGTGGCTTCAACAAGGTGTTCACACGCTCGTCGGAGAATTACAGCGGCACCGTCACCAAGGTGATATCAGGCAAGGCCGCAGTGATGGGACTGTATGTGGTGTTGGTCGGCGTGACCGCGCTTCTGTTCCAGCAGGTGCCGAGCGGCTTCGTGCCGGGCCAGGACAAACAGTATCTGGTCGGTTTCTCGCGGCTGCCCGACGGCGCAGCGCTCGATCGCACTGAAGAGGTGATCCGCAAGATGAGCGACATCGCGCTGACCCAGCCAGGTGTCGAGAGTTCGGTCGCCTTTCCGGGCCTGTCGATCGCCGGCTTCACCAACTCCTCCAATGCCGGCATCGTGTTCTCCACGCTCAAGCCGTTCGACGAGCGCAAGGATCCTTCTCTCAGCGGCCCCGCGCTGGCGGCCGAGCTGAACAAGAAATATGCCGGCATCCAGGAAGCCTTCATCGCCATGTTCCCGCCGCCGCCGGTCAACGGCCTTGGCACCATCGGCGGCTTCAAGCTGCAGATCGAGGACCGTGCCGGTCTCGGCTATGAGGCGCTGAACGAGGCGACCAAGGCGTTCATGGCGGCGATGCAGAAGGCGCCGGAGATCGCCGGCGTGTTCTCGAGCTTCCAGGTCAACGTGCCCCAGCTGTTCGCCGACATCGACCGCACCAAGGCGCTCCAATTGGGCGTGCCCGTGACGGAGGTGTTCAACACGCTGCAGATTTACCTGGGCTCCTACTACGTCAACGACTTCAACAAGTTTGGCCGCACCTATTCGGTCCGGGTGCAGGCCGACGCGCCGTTCCGCGCCCGCGCCGACGACATCCGGCAGTTGAAGGTGCGCTCGTCCTCGGGCGACATGGTGCCGCTCTCGGCGCTCTTGAGCGTTCGCCAGAGCGCGGGACCCGAGCGGGCGATCCGCTACAACGGCTTCCTGTCCTCCGATATCAACGCGGCGGCTGCTCCCGGCTTCTCCTCGGGACAGGCGCAGGAGGTCGCGACGCGGATCGCGGCGGAGACGCTGCCGCCCGGCTTTGCCTTCGAATGGACCGACCTGACCTATCAGGAGTTCATCGCCGGCAATTCCGGACTGTGGGTGTTTCCGCTGGCGATCCTCCTGGTGTTCCTGGTGCTGGCCGCGCTCTATGAGAGCCTGACCTTGCCGCTCTCGATCATCATGATCGTGCCGATGGGTCTGCTGGCTGCTATGTTCGGTGTCTGGATCTCCAAGGGCGACAACAACGTCTTCACCCAGATCGGCTTGATCGTGCTGGTGGGACTCTCGGCCAAGAACGCGATCCTGATCGTCGAATTCGCGCGCGAGCTCGAATTCGCAGGCCGCACCCCGATCCGGGCCGCAATCGAGGCGAGCCGGCTGCGGTTGCGCCCGATCCTGATGACGTCGATGGCGTTCATCATGGGCGTGCTGCCGCTGGTGCTCTCGACCGGGGCCGGCTCGGAGATGCGGCGCGCCATGGGCGTCGCCGTGTTCTCCGGCATGATCGGCGTCACCGTATTCGGCCTGTTCCTGACGCCGGTGTTCTATGTGCTGCTGCGGACCGTCACTGGCATGAAGCCGCTGACGCATCACGGCAGCGACACCAGCGCGGCGCCGGTGCAACCCGTCGGGCACTAGATCAGGGAAATCCCCGACAGCAACAACAAAACGAGCACGGTCTTGCGAAAGACCGTCTCGTTGACCCTGTGGAACGCGATCACGCCCAGCGCGGAGCCTGCGAACAGCGCCGGCAGGCTAACCGCGAGATCGACGAAGACCTTTGACGACAGATCCTGATGTCCGAACAGCAGCGCGATCGCGAACAGCTGCATCGCGGCGATGAACGGCTGCACCAGGCCGCGCTGCTCGCTCTTGGGCATGCCGCGCATGTCGCACCAGATCGTCGGGATCGCGCCCGGCATCGCGGTCAGTCCGCCGACCAGTCCTCCACCGAACCCGATCAACGCGACCCAGTGCCGCCCGACCGCCTCGCCGGCCGTCACCAGCGTCGGCCGCAGCAGCATGTAGGCCGCATAGAGCGCAACGATAATGCCGAAGCCGCGCCGGAGCAGATGCGTATCGGTGCTCTGGAGCAGCGACACCGCGATGGGAACGCCGATCAAGCCGCCGACGATCAGCAGCAGACTGCCTTCCCAGCGGATATTGCGCCGAAGCGACCACAGATTGGTGGCCTGCACGCCGATGCTGCACGCCATCATCAGCGGTACGGCTTCGAGCGGCTGAAACACCCGGAGCAGGATGGCGCCCGCTACCGCGGAAAAGGCAAATCCCGAGAGTCCGGAGACAAAGGCGCCGGCGAACACGGCAACGCTGAGCAGCATCAGAGTCGTGACATCAGGCACAATTTGCCCTCCGATCAATCGTAGGGAATTTGCGAGACGGGGACATCGGCGCTCTCGGTGAAAACGGCCGGCACGAGTGGAACCGACGGCTGCGCGTAAGCATGAGATCGCTCCAGCATCGCGAGGCCGACCAGTTCGAGAGCGACGAGCGCTGCCGTCAGCGCGATTGCGACGATGCTGGCGTTACGCACGTTCGAATTTGGGGTGGTCGCTCGTGCGCTCGCGCGGATCAACTCCGTTGGCATTTTCAAAGATATCCTCTTCACGGGAAACGGGAATAATTTCATTCAAACACGGCGCTTCGTGCGGCTGGTCCAGCAGGTGGCGATAGCGCCGCAACACGCGCTCCGCGTCGATTTCCCGCTGCGCGCGGAGTACCGCGCCCATGCGGGCGACGATATCGCGGAATCTTCCTGTCAGAACTGGTGACGCCGTCCGCATGACAATCTCCTCTCAACCTGCACGAGAGATTGACGGAATTCGTTTCCGCTCGCAGTGAGTTGCTTCACAAAAATGTCTGGTAGGTCGAACGACAGATCGTGTGACGTCTAGTAGAAGACAACGCGGAAAATCGCGTCATTCGATCGAACGACGTGCGATAACTTTCTAATGATGCTTGTGATTGAACCTATTGCGAGCTACGGCGACTCGCCTGCGTTTTTGAACGCGTCTCAGTGCACGAGCGGATTGGAAAATCCAGCTGCGAGCTTGACGAGATCGGCCTGACGAGAAACGCCGGTCTTGGCGAACACGCGATGCAGATGCGTCTTCACCGTCGTCTCGGCGATACCGAGCGCAACCGCCGTCTCCGGCACGCCGCCGACATCGACGATTGACTGCAAGACCCTCAGTTCGGCAGGCGTGAGCTCGAAGGTGCGGTCAATGAGCCCGGCACACGAGCGGCCGTCGAGTTCCGCTTTCCAGATGAACAGGGCTCCCACTGCCGAACTGCGCTCGGCCACCCCGTCGCGCAGCAATGATGGCAGCGCGATGATTTGCGCGACGTAGTAGGAACCGTCATGCGACATCAACGGAATTTTCCGTCCCGAAGATGCCGCCAACGCGACCTCGCTGGTGTCACGGAAAATATCGCGCAAGGCTGAATTAGCAGCGGAAGATCTTGCCACCAACCTGCCCGAGACAGACCGCAGGACATCGTCGACGTCTAGGATCATCGCCGCGGCCGGATTGCTGTGGATGATATGACAGGTCGAATCGAGCAGGATGACACCGGCATTCAGTCGGTCCACGACGTCGGCAAGCGCGACCGCGCGCTGCTGCTTCCGCTCGATCGCCCGGTTGATCAACAGCGCCCGGCTCGCATGCGGAGCCAGGAACTGCATTCGCGCCCGCTGTTCCGCGCCGAGCATCTCCCTGCCCGGGATCACGGTCATTAGCATCGGACACGGCGACTTCGACTGCTCCAGCACCACGTTGGCGACGTCGACGCAGCCCTGGGGGCGCAGCCATTCCTGGTAGAAGCGGCCGCGGCGGTATTCGTCGAAATCCACGAGATCAGGGATATTGCGCACCTCGCCATAGCGCGGAAGCCGAGCAAGCGGGTCGTATCGGGAGTAGGTCTCCGCATAGAGCTGAATGTAGTACGGATCGACCCCGCAATAATAATGCGTCGCGCCTGATTTGCTGACCGGGTCCTTCGAAATCAGACCACAGGCTTGGCTGCCAATGAAGGCATTGAGTTTGACAACGACCTCGCTCCACAACTCCGGGTGGAGACCCGCGTCATAGATAGTCTCGATCAACTCGGACGGTTTTGGAGGTCGGGGCATCGGAAGAGCCAATGGTGACACATGGAGATGGCGAAATGTTCTTCATGCCTGGCGGCTTCCGTGAGTCTTTCGCGGGAGCGAAAGGTTCAATCGTGAAGGCAAAATTCAACAGTCTAATTCACAAGCGGATTGGAGAATCCTGCCGCGAGCTTAACGAGATCGGCCTGACGCGAAACGCCCGTCTTGGCGAACACGCGATGCAGATGCGTCTTCGCCGTCGTTTCCGCGATACCAAGCGCGACCGCCGTCTCCGGGACGCCGCCAACCTCGACGATCGACAGGAACACGCGCAGCTCGGCCGGCGTAAGGTCGAATGTCCGCGCGATCAATTCGCCATAGGACTGTCCGCCGAGCGATACCTTACACAGCAGCAGCGCACCGACGGCATCGACCACCCGCTCGCTGCCGTCCCGCAGGACGGACGACAGCGGCAGGATGTGCGCGACGTAGCGCTCGCCCGAAGGCGAAAGCAGCGAAAACGCGTGCCCCTTTGCGGCAAGCAGCGCAATTTCATGGCGGGTCGCGAACGCTTCCCACAGTGTCTGATTGGCCTCCGCACTGCTGGTCACCAATTGCCCGGCAACGGACCGAACCAGATCGTCGGCCGCAAGCAAGGCGTGCCCTGCGGAATTCGCGTGCACCACCCGGCAGAAGCCATCGAGCAGGAAGATGCCACAGGCCAAATTGTCCAGGACCTCCGCCAACGCCGTCGCCAGCGTCAGTTGCGAGGTCATGGCGCGGTTGATCAGCAACGCTCGGCTGGCGTGCGGCAAGATCAGCGAGAGGCGCTGCTTCATCACCGGATCCACCATCCGGCGGCCCGACAGCACCGTCATCATCACGGGGCAGCTCGCATTCGAATTCTCGAGCACGACGTTAGCCGCATCGCTGCAACCCTGCGGCCGCATCCATTCCTGGTAAAAGCGTCCTCGCCGATATTCATCGAAATTGACGAGATCCGGGATGCTGACGATCTGGCCATGCGGCGGCAGGACCGTCAGCGGATCGAACTTCGAATGCGTCTCGGAATAGAGCCGGATGTAGTGCGGGTCCGCCCCGCAATAATAGTGCGTGACGCCGAATTTGCTGATCGAGTCCTTGGAAAACAGCCCGCAGGCCTGGCCGCCGACGAAGTCGCGGATGCCGGTGACGACGTTATTCCACAGCGAGGGATCGAGCCCGGCATCGTAGATGGCCTCGACCAGGTCGGGCAGTTTCCGTGGTCCGTGCATGGCTATAAATGGCCTGGGTGATCAATATCACCAAGCATACCACAACCACAGCATGCGGCATCCTCCGATCGGATGAGGCGTCGGCCGGTAACGAGCGGATATTCGTTTCGGGTGCTACTGATGCAGAGTCGCGATACCGCACCGGGATGCTCACATCTCGTCCCAGCCGACCTTCTCCAGATTCTCCGACCAGACCGCGGCGCGATAGATCTCGCGCCCGTCGGCGTTTCTGACCCGGATGCAGGCATCGCGGTCGCGCAAATCGTCGCGCCAGACGAACAGGTGGCTTGCCATCTCGTTGGCCACCACGAATGTCGCTTCGGGGCATTCGAACACCATGCCGCCCGGATCGATCTTCACGATATTGCCGATCATAAGATCAAAGAAAAAACGGCGCATGCAACACTCCAACTGGGGGCGGCGCACGCCCGCCCCTGCCGTCTCCAAGCGGCATTTGACTTGAAACTCAGTCGTGCGCGGTCACGACATTTCGCCGCTCCTGACGTCACTGGGCGTGGCGCCATAAGTTCGACGGAAGCAGCGGTTAAAATAGGAGAGATCGCCGAAGCCGACATCGTAGGCGATCGAGCTGACCGTCCGCTCGGCGTATCCGGGTTCCCGCAACATGCGATGGGCGCGCTTGACGCGTTGTTCGATCACGAAGGACGAGAACGTCTTGCCGCCGGCCTCGAACAGGCGCTGGAGATAAGGCGGCGTCACGCCGAGCTCCTGGGCGACTGTGGCCACCGACAGGTCCTGCCGCCAGCAATTGTTGGCGATGGAGACTTTGGCCTTCTGCAGCCGTGCCGCCTTCACGCCGCGCCGCCCGGCCAGCTCCCGGGGCTCGTTGGTGGCACCGAGAACGATTGCCAGAAGATCGTGCAGATGCCCGACCCCGAGCTGGCGCAAATTTGGCGTCGCGAACGCCTTCTCCCGCACCAGTGTCTCCGCATAGTTGACCAGCAATCGAAGTCCTGTCGAGCTCTCTGGCATGACACGCATTACGGCGTCATCGACATCCACGATCATCGGCGCCAGCACGCGTCTCGGCACGCGTAGGGAGAAGCAGCTACCCAGCGACAATCGCTCGAACGTCGTGACGTCCTCCGCGCTGGTCAGGACCGCCTCCCCTGCACGAAGGCTCAGATCGTGTCCCCGCTCGGATATTCCAAGTACGCCAGATCGATTCACGATCAGGGCCAGGCTGTCGTCGCCATCGGCAACCAGGTGTTTGGTGCGACTGACGCGCGCTCCGCACAATCCTCCGATCAGCAATTTGGCTTCCGGCAAGACGTGGGACGTGAAGCTCGCCGTAGCCGGCTTTCCTTCTCTCGCCTCGACCTCCGCCTTCAACACCCCGCGGCAGTAGAAATCGCGAAGCAGCGGGATACGCTCGTTTTCGGGAATTTCGTTCGTCGAAACATTAATAATGGAAAAATCAAACTGGCTCACTGCAATCCTCCAACCGACGAGCAGGTCCGGCCGTGCGCTGTCGTTTCCTCACACTCGCGTTTGACGCCGTCGTCGCATCTCTTCGTGGCGCTTGCTGCTCTTCACTTTTCTGGATCGCGATATACGAAAGTATCAAATGACTCGCGTCCTGCATTCGGAGGACACGGGAGCTGGGCTCATCACAATGCATTGAGATCGCGGCACGTATCGGCGAGCCTTGTGAAATGGATCACACGGCGTCGTCACCGCCATTCGTTCGATGCGCGAATGGAACGGCAAAGCCGGTGGCGATCTTGACTAAGTCGGCCTGCCTGCCGGCGCCGGTCTTCTCGAACAGGCGCCCGAGATGCGTCTTCACCGTTGTCTCGGCGATGCCGAGCTTTGCCGCAATGTCGGGGACACCGCCAATCTCGATAATGGCCATTAAAACACGCAGTTCGGACGGTGTCAGCCTGAAGGCCGCCGCAATCGCATCAGCCGCGAGCCATGTCGCCGCCGATGCCTTCTGAACGAACAGCACCGTGGCTGCAGCATCTCGCGATGGAGTGCGATAGCGCTTCAAGGGAAAGGCGTGGAGCAGATAGTGCTGTCCATCAACTGATGTCGCAAGCTCGATCTGGCGGCGGGCAGCGGAATGAGTTTCGCTGCCTGAATCGATTTCGCACAGGCCGCGGAATATTTTATCAGTCTGGGTGTTGCGGGCCACGATCCGGTCGCCGACCATTGCGAGCAGGCTGGCATCGGCGAACAGCCCGCGGCATGCTGCGTTGGCATGCACGACGCGGCCATCTGCGTCGAGCAGGCAGATCGCCGTGCTCAGCCCATCCAAGACCTCGGCAAGGTCGTCCACGGTATGCGAGCGTGCCCTGATCTGTCGGCCCATGATCCTGGAGCGCTGAAGGTGCGGAGCCAGCAGCCGCATGCGCTCACGCATCGGCTCGTCAACCATTCCGCGCGACCGGTGGCGCAACACCTGCAGGATTGTGGTGCGCGTGTCCGACTTCTCGAGGGCAACGGTTGCAAGGTCTATCGCTCCTTGCGGTTCCACCCACTCGCGATAGAAGCTCGTTGCCAGAAAATCCGCCTGAGGCATGATGTCGGCTACGCCGATCGTCTGCTCCGCCGCGAGCGTAAAATGGCGATCGAGTAGAGGGTCCAGCTCCACATATCGGTCGCGATAAAGCTGGCGGAAGCGGGATTCGGTGCCAAAATGCTCGTGGATCTCGATCGAGAGCCTGGCTCTGTCCCTGGACAGGATGGTCGCGGCACATCCGCCGACGAAATGCGAAACCTGTTCCAGCACCCCGCTGCGCAGTGCGGGATCGACCGCGGCGTCGTAGATCTCGCCGACAAGGGACGAGAATCGATTTGCGTGGAGGATTGTCATCGGCCGGACGACGCAATCTGCGTATGGCTCGGGCGTGCGAGAAAGATCGCGATCCGGGGACTGGCGAAGGAGACGGGCCGTTCAATGGCCGCCTTCGACTGGGAGAAAACGTTGCAACGAAATGCTGGAATATCGAACATCGTCCTTGCGTAACGTCAACCGCAGGATGCGGCTTGGACGTTTTCGCCAAAGACTAGGATAAATGCGAACAGCGCGCGGACTGTGTGCGATGAGTCACGCGTGCGATGCGTCAGGCAGCGCGCGCACCGCAGAACCCTGTCGCCACCGATCCCGCCGGCCTCGCATTCGGCTCCGGCAGTTTACTTGCGATTCTCCTCGCAGAATTTCAATGCCGCCAGCGCTTCACCGGCACGCGGCACCTGCATCTCGATGCTGTCGTCGTCATCGTCCTCGAAATCGAGCGAGAGACGCTTGGCCTTGGACAGCCGGTCCATCATGGACTGCTCGTATTCGAAGATGCCGCGCACGGTAGTTTTGTCCATGACCTCCCACTTCGCCTTCTTCATGATATCGGCGTCGTCGGTGCCGACATCGGCCCGGAGGATCTCGCCGACCTTGTCCCACTCCCAACCGTCATAGATCATCACGATCACGATCGCCTTCTCGGAATAGGTGATGACGATGACGTAGTCCCGGTTCTCGTCTTCCTTGTCCTTGTAGCCGCGGCTCGCATTGCAATGCGCGTCCTGCATACGCTTTTCGATGGTCCAGTCGCCGACCTTGGATTGTTGCGCCTGCACCGGTCCTGCGGTCAAAGCGACTGCGCTCAAGGCGCCTGCCAGGAGCCCGGCGGCGAGAAGATATCGTTTCATGTCAGCCTCCAGCGTGTTCCCCGGACTGAGATGACCACCTCTGCCGGTGACCCGCAAGGGCTTCAGGCGGTTCGCCGCGGCACGATCGCGATCGGGGTGAAGGTGTAAACCTCCTCGCCGTTCTGATTGAACATCGTCCATTTCACCAGTGCGATGCCCTGCGGCTTCGACTTCGATGGCGTCAGGCTCATGACCTCCCCGACCAGATGCAGGCGGTCGCCGGGCCGCACCGGGATGGTCCAGCGCAGCCCGTCGACGCCGGCACCGATCAGCGGATGCGGGCCGAAGGGACGGGTCTGGATCGCGAGGCTCATGGCAATCGCGGCGGTGTGCCATCCCGAGGCAGCGAGACCCCTGAACAGGGTCTGCTTGGCGGCTTCGTGGTCGAGATGCATCGGCTGCGGATCGAACTCGGCCGCGAACCGCTTGATGTCGGCCTCGGTGACGTGAACTTCGGGGGATTTGAACTGCATTCCAATGGTGAGATCGTCGAACCACTCGACCTGCGCCATGATTTCGCCTCGCAATGTGATGCGCCGCCCCGCGGCTAATGGGATTGAGCAAGAGCGGGATGTAGCGGCTCCGCAGCGCACAAACCAGCCCGGGGTTCCCCAAGAAACCCGTTTCCAGATGCGACGAAACACGCCTGAAACAGATGGTCGGTTATCTCGTTGTCAAAAGCATACAGGGACGGCCACCATGCAATTCTTCCTCAACCTGATCTGGGATTATTCCTGCTGTCAGCACCTCGTCGCCCTGCCGCCGCAGGAGGACGAACTATGATCGAGCTGATCTCGGCCTTGCTCGCGCTTTGCAGCGTCGGCGTCTTTGCAGCGCACGCGGTGGATGCCTATCGCTCCACCCATTACTGATAGCCCACGCCCTAGAACGGCCGCCGGTAGAAGTGCTCCGAATGCGTCGCTGGCGGAAACCTGTTGGCGAGCGCGAGAGCTCCCCTTTCGTCGGTTTCGAGCGCGATCTTCTGTGCGAGCATCACGTCGCCGGGAACGAGAAAGCCTGACGGGACGAAGCACCACCCCATCGTCGCATTTCCGGCCTCGTCGATCTCATGGACGTTGGCGGCGGTGCCATAATGGATGCGATAGGTCTTGCCGGTATCGCCGCCGACGACATCGAAATACCGGTGCTGCTCGAATTGGGCGCGCTGCGCCGGTGACAGCCATTCGGCCAGGAGCCGGCGACCGCGAGCATCCGGCGTGTTCTCGCCGAAGAAGCGCCGATAGAGTTCGCGGAGCGCATGCAGACGCGCACGCGCCGGCCCACGGAGCCAAACTGCCGCGATCATGAGCAGCTCAGATCAACCGCCAACCAGGCGGGGATAGAACAGCGTTTCCTGCGCGGTCGGGTCAAACGATCGGATCCGGGTGACTTCGCCAGGTCCGGTTCGCAGCGCGGCGGTGAAGCCCGCTCCGGTCAGCTCCCGAAAGCGCCGCTCGGCTCGCGCCAGCGCTTCGGCATTGCCAGGATCAAACTCGTGGCGCGTGTCGCCAGTCTGGTCCATCACGATCTGGGTTGCCATGTTGAGTCTCCTCATGCCCAGCCCTGTTCGATCAAAGCAAACCTCGTGCCGTCGGTTCCAGTTGGCAACAACTTTCTCTTGCCGGCGCATCACGCCTTGCTGAGCAGGAGCGTTCTCAAGCGAAGTGGATGCCGGTTCGCATAAAGCAAACGCGCCAAAACCAAGAAGCTTGAGCCCCTTCGAAACGCGGCTCTGTCAGCGCGAGGCGGCCGTACCTCCGCCCTCGTCGATCTGCCGTCCCATCAGGGCGATCGCTTTCTGATAAACGCCGGCGGCATTCCAGGCTTCAATGGCAGCGAAATTCGGCTCGCCCGGCTGGTAACCCGCTCCTGCACGCCAGCCATGGGCCTTGAGGAAATTCGCCGTCGAGTTCAGCGCATTGCCGGCAACTTCGAGATTGCCGGTGCCGTAGGCCAGGATGTTCTTGGGCATGAACTGGGTCTGACCGACTTCGCCGTGCATCGAGCCGCGGGTTGCCCCCGACAGCGTGCCGCGATCGATCAGCTTCAGCGCCGCATAGAGCTGCTCAGTGAAGAATTCGGGACGGCGGCAGTCATAGGCGAGCGTCGCGATCGAAGAGAGCATGTTCTGGTTGCCGCGCTGGCTGCCGAACCCGGTCTCCATGCCCCAGATCGCGATCAGCGGCCCCGGCGGGACGCCATAGCGCTGCTGGATCGAGGTGAACAAGGCGGCTTGCGACTGCTTGAGCTGGCGACCCTTGGCAACGATGGTGGTGGCGCCGCGCTTGGCGAGGAATTGGTCGAGCGTCAGCGAGAAGCTGCGCTGGCCACGGTCGGCCGCGATGGTGGCACTGGCGTAATTGGTCTGCATTAGCGCCGAGAGCGCAGTCTGGCCGACGCCCTTGCCCTGCGCCTCCGCGCTGAACTCGCGCTTCCAGGCCTCGAAGCCGGCCGACGAACTGCCGCATTGCGCGGCGTGGGCGGCGGGCGCCAGGCAGCCGAGCAGCGTCATCGCCCCAAAAACCGCCGCAGCTACAGTTCTGCCCCTGATCATGTCCGACGTCCTCTCCCTGGGTGATCCAATGCCCGAGCTTACCCGGACGAAGGCGCCGACTCCATGGCGTGATCATACGACAGTTCCAGTCCATCCAAATTGCCCTCCTGGCGCCACTTGTCCAGCAGCCGCAGGAATGCCACCGGCCCGCGCCAATACTGGCTGTTTCTCGCCGCGATCGGATCGAACACGCCTTCATTGTTGTAATAGCCGGGCGTGCATTCGGCGAGATAGGTCTGGCGGCCGAGCGCAGCTTTGACCACCTCCTCGACCCAGGCGTTCTCGGCATCGAGCGTCGGCTCCAGCGTCCGGGCTTTGCGCTTGCGCGCCTCGGCTATCACATAGGCGATGTGCTGCGACTGCTCGTCGATGATGTGCGGGAAGTTGGCGCTCTGGCCGGCCTGCACCATGACGATCAGGAAGCAATTCGGGAAGCCGCGACTGTAGAAGCCGTGCAGCGTCTTGACGCCATCGCGCCAGCGCGCCGACAGGCTCACGCCGTCACGGCCGTAGACCTCAAAGCCCATGCGGCGGGCGTAGTCGGTGCCGACCTCGAAGCCGCTGGCATAGATCAGGCAGTCGAGCTCATAAGCCCTGCCGTCGACCACGACCGCGTTCTCGGTGATGCGCTCGACGCCCTGTCCCCTGGTGTCGACGAGATGCACGTTGGGACGATTGAAGGTGTCGAGATATTCGTCGTGGAAACACGGCCGTTTGCAGAATGCCTTGTACCAGGGTTTCAACGCCGAAGCCGTCGCCTCATCCTTGACGATCGCATCGACGCGCGCTCGGATCTCTTCCATCTTGCGATAATCGGCCTGCTCGATGACCTTGAGCGCCTCCTCGATCGAAGTCACCGGCTGCGGCTGGCGGCGCGGCGCCAGCAGGATCTCGCCGAGCAGGCCGGTCCAGCCGTCCTGCACCAGATCCTGTTCGAATGGCTCGCCCGAGATCACGGCGGTGAAATTGTCCATGCGTTCGCGCTGCCAGCCGGGCCTGAGCCCCTGCGCCCAGCTCTGATCCGTCGGGCGGTCGTCGCGCACGCCGATCGCCGACGGCGTACGCTGGAAGACGTAGAGCTCCTTGGCCGAGCGGCCGAGATGCGGCACACATTGCACGGCGGTGGCCCCGGTGCCGATGATACCGACGCGTTTGTCGCCAAGACCACTAAGATCACCTTCGGCCGTGCCGCCGGTGTAGGCGTAATCCCAGCGGCTGGTGTGGAAGCTGTGTCCCTTGAAGCTTTCGATACCGGGAATGCCCGGCAGCTTCGGACGGCTCAGCGGGCCGCCAGCAAGGATGACGAAGCGCGCGCGGATGCAATCACCGCGATCTGTCTCGACCAGCCAGCGTGCCTCCTGCTCCCGCCATTCCATGTGGGTGATGACGGTCTGAAACAGCGCGCGCTCATAGAGGCCGAAATGACGGCCGACGCGGCGCGAATGCTCGTAGATCTCGGGGGCTCGCGCATATTTGCGCACCGGCATGTAGCCGGTCTCTTCCAGCAACGGCAGGTAGATGTAGCTCTCGGTATCGCAGGCCGCGCCAGGGTAGCGATTCCAGTACCAGGTGCCGCCGAAATCGGCTGCCTTTTCCACGACCCGGAAATCATCGATGCCAGCTTCGCGCAGTCGCGCGCCGCACAGAAGGCCGCCGAAGCCGCCGCCCACGATCAGCACCTCGGTCTGTTCGCTGACGGCCTCGCGGGCAAATCCGGAATTGGCCCAGGGATCGTCGAGATAGCGCCCGAACTCGCCGGTCACTTCGACATATTGCGCCTTGCCTTCAGCGCGCAGGCGGCGATCGCGCTCGTCGCGATAGCGCGCACGGAGTGCGGCAATGTCGATTGTAGATTCGCCGGCTGCACCGGTCTTGTGTCTTTCCGCTGTCATCCGTTTCCTCCCCCGGCGGACACTGCTTCGCCGGCAGCTCGCATCACTTAGCCCTGAAAAAGTGACGCATGCAATCGCGTCTCTCGCTTTTTGCGTGAACGTCGCGTGGCGTTCCGCTAACCTCAAGCGCACATCACAAGCGTACGTCATGCAGCGACATGGCGGTCCGGAGGAGACGATGCAGGGATTGATGATGGATATGCCGCTCCTGATCAGCGGCCTGATCCAGTATGCCGCCGACTATCACGGCGAGGCTGAGGTCGTCGCTCGCGAGATCGAAGGCGACATCCATCGCTATACCTATGCCGACGCCCATCCGCGCATCAAGCGCATGGCGTTGGCGCTCAAGAGGCTCGGCATGATGTCCGGTGACCGCGTCGGCACGCTGGCCTGGAATACGCACCGGCATTTCGAGATGTTCTACGCCGCGCCGGGCATGGGATATGTGCTGCACACCATCAACCCGCGGCTGTTTCCCGAACAACTCGTCTACATCGTCAATCATGCCGAGGACCGGCTGCTGTTCATCGACCGTGCCACGCTGCCGATCGTGGAGGCGATCGCGCCGCAGCTCACATCGATCGAAGCCTATGTCGTGATGTGCTCGCGCGAGCGGATGCCGCAGACCAAGCTTGCCAACGTGCATTGCTACGAGGAGCTGCTGGAGAACGAGAACGACGCCGGCTTCGCCTGGCCGGAGTTCGACGAAAAATCGGCGTCCACCATCTGCTACACCTCCGGCACGACGGGCAATCCGAAGGGCGTGATCTATTCGCACCGCGCCGCGATCCTGCAGACCATGGTCTCCTGCAATTTCGACTTCCTGCCCGGGCACCTGGAAGGCGTGCGCGAGGTGATGATGCCGATGGCGCCGCTGTTCCACGGTAACGGCTGGAACATGCCGTTCACCGCGCCCTATACCGGCTCGAAGCTGGTGCTGCCCGGTCGCAATTACGAGCCCGACAAGCTTTATGAACTGCTCGAAGGCGAGAAGGTGACGCTGTCGGCGGGCGTACCGAGCTTCTGGCTGATCCTGCTCGACTGGCTCGGGCGGACCGGCAACAGGTTCTCGACACTTCGTGCAACATTGTCGTCGGGCTCGGCACCCCCGCGCGCGATGGTCGAGAGGCTCAAGCGCGAGTATGACATCGACTACGTCCAGGCCTGGGGCATGACCGAAGCCTTGGGCTGCTCGATGCCGGGCTTGCGGCCGGGCTCCGAGCATCTTGAGGACAAGGAGAAGTTCGACCGCCGCCAGGTGTCCGGCCGCGCCTGTTTCGGCACCGCCTTGCGCATCGTCGACGACGGCGGCAACGAGCTGCCGCGTGACGGCAAGAGCGTCGGCCATCTGCGCGCGCGGGGACCGTGGGTTGCGTCCGGCTACATGAAACTCGACGAAGGCCTCGACCGCGACGGCTGGCTGATCACCGGCGACATGGCCGTAATCGACCCCCAGGGCCACGTCACGCTGACCGACCGCTCCAAGGACGTGATCAAGTCCGGCGGCGAATGGATCTCCTCGATCCAACTCGAGGACGTGGCCTTGTCTCACCCCGATGTGCTGCAAGCCGCCGTGGTCGCGATCAACCATGAGAAATGGCAGGAGCGGCCGCTGCTCCTCGTCGTCCGCAAAAAGGGCGCGACCGTCGACGGCAAGACGTTGCTCGACCACATGCGTCCGAAAATCGCGAGCTGGTGGATGCCTGACGCCGTCGAATTTCTGGACGAATTCCCGATGACCGGCACCGGCAAGGTGCTCAAATCGGCCCTGCGCGAGAAATTCAGAGAGTATCGCGTCGCTTGAGCCGACCGCGCATCGCCCCGCCCATCGATCGAGGAGGCCAAAGATGCTCTACCCGATGTCCCCCAAAGTCGTCGAGCTCAAGCGCAAGCTCGACAGTTTCATGGATCGGCACATCTATCCTAATGAGGAGCGCTTTTATCGCGAGGCGGAGGAGCTGGGTCCCTGGAAGTCTATCCGGTCGTCGAGGAGCTGAAGCCGCTGGCGCGCGCCGAAGGCCTCTGGAATCTGTTCCTGCCGGACTCCGGCCACGGTGCCGGCCTGACCAATCTCGAATATGCCCCGCTCTGCGAGGTCATGGGCCGCTCGCATCTCGCACCCGAAGTCTTCAACTGTTCGGCGCCCGACACGGGCAACATGGAGGTGCTGGAGCGCTATGGCACGAAGGAGGACAAGGAGCGCTGGCTGAAGCCGCTGCTCGCAGGCGAAATCCGCTCCTGCTTCGCCATGACCGAGCCTGCCGTCGCCTCATCCGATGCGACCAACATCGAAAGCTCGATCGTTCGCGAGGGCGACCATTACGTCATCAACGGCCGCAAATGGTACACCACCAATGCGACCGACCCGCGCTGCAAGATCTGCATCTTCATGGGCAAGACCGATCCCGACAATGCTGACCGCCACAAGCAGCAATCCATGATCCTGGTGCCGATGGACACTGCGGGCGTCGAGGTCAAGCGCCCCCTGCCCGTGTTCGGCTTCTATGGTGTGCCCGACCGTGCCTCTGAGGTCGTCTTCACCGATGTGCGCGTGCCCAAAGAGAACATGCTGCTCGGCGAGGGCCGCGGCTTCGAGATCGCGCAGGGACGCCTCGGCCCGGGGCGCATCCACCATTGCATGCGGCTGATCGGGCTCTCCGAGCGCACGCTGGAGAAGATGTGCCGGAGGGTGCGCAGCCGCATCGCCTTCGGCAAGCCGGTCTCCGAGCAGACGGTGACGCAGGAACGCATTGCAGAAGCCCGGATCATGATCGAGCAGGCGCGGCTGCTGACGCTCAACGCCGCCTACGCGATGGACACCGTCGGCAACAAGGTGGCGAAAGCGGAGATCGCGATGATCAAGGTCGCCGTGCCCAACATGGCCTGCCAGATCATCGACTGGGCGATCCAGGCCCACGGCGGCGGCGGCACGTCGAACGATTTCGGATTAACCCAGGCCTATGCGACCGCGCGCTTGCTGCGGCTTGCGGATGGGCCGGACGAGGTGCACAGGAACCAGATCGCGCGGTTCGAGCTGAAGAAATATTCGAATGCGTAGGACGAAGCATTCCGCTCGTGCGGCTCGCTCTCTTTCCTTCTCCCCTTGCGGGAGAAGGTGGCGCGAAGCGCCGGATGAGGGGTCTGCTTCCGCGGAGACAAACCCCTCACCCCAGTGAGTCTGCATCAACCAGCGGAGCTGCCCTCTCCCGCAAGGGGCGAGGGCACGCTGACACGCAGCCCGATTACAACCAGCGCCGTGGCGCCCTCACTCAATTCACCACGTACACATCGGGATCGAAGCTGGAGCTCGGCTTCTTGAAGGCGTTGCGCAAGGCGCCCGACATCGGGACGTTGTAGTTGAGGCCGTTCGGCGGAGTCGGCGATTCCAGCCACTTCTTGTAGAGGACCTCGATCTCCTGGCTGGCGTACAGCTCCGCAGTCGCGCGATCGGCGAGCGCCTTGAATGGAGCGTCCTCTCGCCGCAACATGATCCCGTAAGGCTCGGGCTTCGAGAACGTCTCCTCACTGATCATGAAGAGCTGTGGTTCCTTCGAGCGCGCGATCGCCACCGCGAGCTGCACGTCGTCGAGCGCGTAGGCCTGGGCGCGATCGGTTTCCAGCAGCAGGAAGGCTTCGGCCTGGTCCTTGGCCGGCATCACATTGATGCCCAGATTGCGCTCGGTGTTGACCTTGGCGAGCTGTGTCAGGTTGACCGAGCCGGCCACCGCCGTCACCGCTCTGCCCTTGAGATCGTCGATGGTGTTGATCTTTGCGGCTTTCTTGGCCGCAAATCGCGTTGCGCTGAGGAAGTGCGTGTTGGTGAAGGCGACCTGCTTCTGGCGATCGGCATTGTTGGTGGTCGCCGAGCAATGCAGGTCGAGCGTCCCGTTGACCATTAGCGGAATCCGGTTCGACGACGTCACGGCGAGGGTGTCGACGGCGATGTCGGGCATACCGAGCTGCTTCTTCACGGCATCCACGATCCTGAGGCAGATATCCATGGCAAAGCCGACCGGCTTCTGGTTGCCGTCGAGATAGCTGAACGGGACCGAGGCCTCCTGGTAGCCCAGCGTGATCTTCTTGGTCTCTTTGACCTTCTGAAGCGTACCCGACAGGTCTTCGGCGGAGGCGGCAGTTGCAAGGCATGTGAGGGCCAGGACAACGGTGGGTAAACGCATCGGGAACTCCTCGAGGAGGCTTGCGCCCCCATGCCCGGGCGCAGCAATCGCACCGTTGATAGCGCAGGCGCGCGGCAGCCGCCACACGAGCTTGCATCTATCAGGTATCGCGGCTTGCGATATGGTGGACCGGCCTTTTGTCCCCCTGGAGTCGGGGCGCTCAAGCGCCAGGATGGCTGTTACGCGTCGATGCCGCGCTGGACCAGGATCCGCTCGGCGCTGTCGTTCCAGACGTCCATCTTGGTGATCTGGCCATTCCGCACCACGAAGCGGTCGACATAGCGGTTGCCCTCGAACGCGGACCCATCCATCCATTCGCCGTAGAGCGTGCCGACGCTATAGACCACGGTCTCGCCGTCGCCGGGGCAGACGTCGAAACGGTCCATCTTCTTCTTGACCCAGCGGTAGCGCTTGGCGTTGAAAGCGGTCGGGCCGCGCGGATGATCGAACTCGCGCCCACCGGTAAAGGTGATCACCGTGCCCGGCGCCATATAGGCAGCCGCGGCGTCCGGATCGGGGATCATCGACGCCGTGAGATAGGCTTCCACGATCTCGGCGTCGGACGACGGACCGGCTTCGGCTTTTGCGGCAGCGGACATGGCTCATTCTCCAGGGCTTGCGGAATACTAACGCCGCTCTCGGGGAATACGTGCATATATTTTGAACATTTCCGTCGCTACACTGCCGACAATCTGGAGCCGCCAAACGCGGCCGAATGCACTAAATTCCTTCCGCAAGAGCCATGACCGCCCAATCCGCCTTTGACCTTATCTTTCGCAACGCCTTGCTGCGTGGTGCCGCCGACCCGATGGACATCGGCGTCACGCGCGGCCGGATCACCGCCATCGAACCGACGCTCGCTTGCGAGGCTGCCGAAGTCGATGTCGGCGGACGCCTCGCCCTGCCCGGCTTCGTCGACAGCCACATCCATCTCGACAAGGCCTGCCTGCTCGGCCGCTGCGGGCATGATCACGGCAGCGTCTCCGAAGCGATCCGCGCCGTCTCCGAGATGAAGAAGGGTTTCTCGGTCGAGGACGTCTACGCGCGCGGCGCCCGGGTACTCGAACGTGCTATCGTCCACGGCACCACGCGCATGCGAACCCACGTCGAGATCGATCCCCGCATCGGATTGCGCGGCTTCGAGGCGGTGAAGGCGCTGAAGCGTGACTATGCCTGGGCGATCGACCTGTCGCTCTGTGTCTTTCCGCAGGAAGGCCTCACCAACGATCCCGGCAGCGAGGACCTTCTGATCCAGGCGCTGCGCGATGGTGGGGAGGTGATCGGCGGCTGCCCCTACACGGACACCGACCCGAACGCCCATCTCGCACGCATCTTCGACCTCGCCGAGGCGTTCGACCTGGACGTCGATCTCCATCTCGATTTCGATCTCGATCCCTCCTGGTGGCACCTCGACGAGGTCTGCCGGCAGACCGAGCGGCGCAAATATGGGGGGCGCGTGGCAATCGGCCACGCCACGAAACTCTCCGCACTGCCACCGGAGCGGCTGAGGGCCGCCACCGCGCAGCTGGCCAAGGCTGGCGTTGCCGTCACCGTGCTGCCGGCAACCGATCTGTACCTGATGGGGCGGGAAGCGACCCACAACGCGCCACGCGGGCTGACGCTCGCCCACAAGCTCGCCGCCGACGGCGTGCTGTGCTCGATCGCGACCAACAACGTGCTCAATCCCTTCACGCCGTTCGGCGATGCCTCACTGCTGCGAATGGCGAATTTCTACGCCAACGTCGCGCATGCCTCGGTGAACGACTTCGATACCTGCCTTGATCTCGTGACCGAGCTGCCGGCGCGGCTGATGAACCTTGGGGATTACGGCATCAAGGTCGGAAACCCCGCCGATCTCATCGTGCTCGATACGCAAGACAGCCGCTTCGCCGTCGCCGAGCTGCCGGATGTCGTAATGGGCTTCAAGAGCTGCCGGCAGACTTTTGCGCGGCAACGGCCCACTGTGTTCCGCCCCGGCTCCTGAGCCGCTCTGGACGCATATCTGCATTGAAGCGGGGCGAATTGCCGCGTTTTTTCCGTTAGATGTTACCGTCGATCGTTCTCATGTTCCGAATCCGGTAGAATACCGGATAGTCGATCCGCGCTGATTGCCGATAGCTGAGCATATTGCCAGTCCCGCGGTGCCGTTGAAAGCAGAACCTGCACTGAAGTCTGCATTCAACGGGGAAGCATCGACATGTTCAGCGCATTCAGCAGCATCGACCATCACGCCATTCGAGCGAGAACGCCCGGCGAGGCCGCTATAAAACGGCTCGACGGCATCGGGCATGTCCTGTCAAACCTCGATCTGGTGAGCATCCGGACCCAAGATGACTTGACGCGCATGCTCCTGACGCTCGACACCGCCGACAAGTGCATTCGGGTGATCCGCGCGGAATTCCGAACCCAAGTCGCGAACGATCGGCTGGCCCGCAAGTCCGAAGACCTGATGGCGTTGATCGAACACGTCCGCGACGAGCTCACGGGCTGTTGCACCGTAAAATCCTGAGCAAGAGCCGCCCTATTTCTCGCGATTGATCTTCGCCAGGATTCGGTCCGCCTCGATGCGCCAGTCAGCGTTGCGAGCGAACTCCTTGGTACCCTTCGTTCCGAACAGGCCCTCGTCGGCGAGGTCCGCCACCCAGGCCTGCCGCTCGGCGGTGCCCTGCGCGGACCACGGCGTCAGCCCCGCTTCACGCACGGTCTCGGCGACCTCGCGTACTTCCTCGGCGCGGCGGCGGCCATGCTCGATCACACGCTGGAAGCAATAAGCACCCTGCTTCTCCCAATCGATCGTGGGAAAGGTTTCCGCCAGTGAAGCCAGCACCGCATCCTCGACGCCATGGGCGCGCGCGGTGGTGAAGCTTTCGATGACCATGGCCTCCAGCCCCTTGATCATGATGCTGCGACACATCTTCACCGCCGATGAAACACCGAGCTTGTCGCTCGCAACCTTGGCCGCAAAACCCATCGCGTTCAAAAGCGGCTCCAGCTCCCTGGCCCCGGGACCGCCGAGCAGCAGCGGCACCTTGATGCGATAAGGCGGCACCGACGTCATAACCGCGCCCTCGACATAACGTCCGGCGGCGCCATCAATCAGCGCGGCAGCGCGCTGCTTGGCGGCGGGAGACGCCGAATTGAAATCCAGGAACCAGGTGCCCTGATTGATCGCGGCCGCGCAGGCCTTTGCCACCGGCACGGCCTGGCTCGCGGTGACCGCGGAGATGATGAAATCGGACTTGGCGGTCAGCTCGGCGTGCGAGGCTGCGAGCCCCACACCGACTTTTTCAGCATGCTCGTGCAGCGAACCACCCTGCTCGCCCGCGAGCTTGATGTCAAAGGCTGTGACCTTGATGTCCTGCTGGCGCAAATCCTCGGCCAGAATCCTGCCGACCTCGCCATAACCGACCAGCCCGACCTGCCATCGCTTGGGATCGCCCGCCATCAGTTCAGTCCTCGCGTTGTTGCGTCGAACAGGTCCTCAACCGCATAGCGGCGCGGGATCAGCGCCTGCTGGAACGCGTAGTCGACGATCAACTCCAGCGACCTTCTGTTCGCTTCGATTCCGAACGGAACCAGGTCCGGCGTTGCCGCAGGCCCCGCCTGCGCCTTATTTTGCTTGAGGAGATCATAAATGCCCGAAACTACGTCAGGACGCGATTTCGCTAGCTGCTCGGTCACGACCACGAGATGGTTGACCGGCACGACGCCGCGGCGCGCGTACCATATGGCGGCTTCCGCGGCCGGATCGGGGAACAGCGGCCTCAGCTTGGGATCGTTCGAGGCCTCACCAAGGACGACGTCGAGCTCGCCGTCGAGCAGCATCTGAAGTATCTTCTTGTGCTTCGGCGCGCGCTCGGTGGTGTCGACATATTCGGCGACATGCGGGTCTTCGAACGTGACCCAGCGGATCTTGTCGAGGTTGACGCCGTAGTCGTTGGCGAGGATGCCCCTGATCCAGGCGCCGGTCGTAGTCGTGAACGAACGGATGCCGACGCGCTTGCCTTCGAGATCGGACGGCCCGAGGGTTCCCTGCGCAGGACTATAGAGCGCGTAGGAATGCTGGAAGCGGCCGAGCATTGTGGCAGGCAGCAGCACCAAGGGCTTGCCTTGCGCCTTTGCCATCAGATAGGTGACGATCGCCATCTCGCAGACGTCGAACGCTTGCTCGCGCACCATCGGTTTGAACGCAGTGTTGGTCGGCGTGTATTCGATGAAGTCGAGGTCGAAGCGGTTGGAGCGGAGCTCGCCGCTCTTCACCGCCTGGACATGGGGGTGACTGCCGAGCACGGCCTTCAGCTTGAGACGATCCATCGGCCCACTCCGCTGATTGTTTTAGACGTCCTCGGGATTGTCGACATAGACGAGCCCGGCCTTCGCCAAGGCCTCGCGCATGCTGTACATGTCGAGGCCCAGCTCGCCCGAAGCCAGCCGCTTGCGTTTGCCGCCTTCGTCCGCGTTGCGCTTCCTCGCCTTCTCGGCGACCTCGGCCGCGTAGCGCTTCGGCACCGCCACGACGCCGTCGTCATCGGCCACGATGATGTCGCCGGGATCGACGTTGACGCCGGCGCAGACCACGGGGACATTGACCGAGCCGAGCGTCGCCTTCACCGTGCCCTTGGCCGAGACCGCGCGCGACCACACCGGAAAGTTCATCTCGTGCAGTGCCCTGATGTCGCGGCAGCCGGCATCGATGATCAATCCCTGCACGCCGCGCGCCTGCAGCGAGGTTGCGAGCAGCTCGCCGAACATGCCGTCGGTGTTGTCGGTGGTGCAGCCCACGACGAGGATGTCGCCCTTCGTGCACTGCTCGACCGCGACATGAATCATCCAGTTGTCGCCGGGCTGCGCCAGCACGGTGACGGCGGGGCCGGCGATCGCCGCGCCGGCCCAGACCGGCCGCAGATACGGCTTCATCAGTCCGAGCCGATCATAGGCCTCGTGCACGGTCGAGACGCCGTACTCCGCCATCCCAGCGGGATCGGCACGCTTGATGTTGCGAACGACGACCGGCTTCATGCCAGCTCCTCCGCAACCGTCGGAAACAGCCGCTGATAGGCCTCGCCATAGGTCATGGACACGCCGGTGTTGCGGCTGCCCTGGATGCCGCGGTTGAGCGCGACGCGCTCGTAATATCCCCACAGGTGCTTCTGCGCGGCGAGGATCTGGAACGCCTCGTACTTCTCCTTCCAGACCTCGTCGATCTTGAGGAGCAGGTCCGGCTTGTAGTTGCATTGCTCCGGCTGGTGCGGCTCGAACAAAAACACCGGCGGGGCCGAATATTTGTACTGCGCGCCGGGCTTGTGGCCCATCGCCTGCGCGACCACGCGGGTTTCCTGCGCGAAATGCGCCGCGTTCGGATGGTCGAAATTATAGGGATCCTCCAGCGCGTGCGTCAGCACGAAGCGCGGATTGAGCTCGCGGTAGATGTCGACCATGCGGTCGAAATGGGCCTCGGCGAGCTTCAGCGGATAGTCGCCGCAATCGAAGAACTCGATCTCGGCGCCGAGCAGCTTGGCCGCCCGCTCCGCCTCGTCCTTGCGGCCGGCCTTGACCGATTCCAGCGTCGCACCCTTCTCCTTCCAGGCGAACTGGCTCTCGCCGCGCTCGCCGAAAGACAAGCAGACGATCTTCATGCGGTAGCCCTTCTTCGCATGCAGCGCGATGGCGCCGCCGGCGCGCCAGACGAAATCGCCCGGATGGGCCGTGATCACGAGACCTGTTTTCATGGGACAAACTCCCCTCTATCGTTCGTCAACGTCATCGGTTCATCGAGTCGCGACAGCGGATTCCTCGCCGTCGAGCACGCGCCTCAGGCGGTCGGCATCGAGTGCGCCTTCCCATTTGGCAATCGCGATCGTCGCGACCGCGTTCCCGATCAGATTAGTTGGCGTCAGCCCCTGCGACATCAGGCGGTGGATGCCGAGCACGAGCGCCACGCTCGTCACCGGAATGCTGCCGGTGGCGGACAACGTTGCCGCCAGCACGACGAAGGCGGCGCCCGCGATTCCCGCCGCGCCCTTGGAGGTCACGAGCAGGATCAGAAGCAGCTCGATCTGCTCGGCGAGCCCAAACGGCGTGTTGGTCGCCTGTGCCAGGAACACCGAGGCGGCGGCAAGGTAGAGGCAGGTGCCGTCGAGATTGAAGGAATAGCCGGTCGGGATCACCAGCCCAACGACGCTGCGCTCGCAGCCGGCCTGCTCCAGCTTGGTTAGCATCCGCGGCAGCACCGTCTCGGACGATGTCGTGGCGATGCAGATCAAGAGCTCTTCCCAGATGTAGCGGATCAGCTTGAGCAGCGAGAAGCCACACAGACGCGCGACCGGGCCGAGCGCCACGATGATGAAGATCACGCAGGTGAGATAAAAGCCGCCGAGGAGCTTGCCCAGCGAGGCCAGCGAGTCGACGCCGAACTTGCCGACCGTGAAGGCGATGGCGCCGAAGGCGCCGATCGGCGCAGCCCACATCACGAATCCGACGATGGTGAATACCATCTTGGCGGCGATGTCGATGAGATGGACCAGCGGCGCGGCGCGCTCGCCGAGCTGCACCAGCGCAAATCCGCACAGTACGGCGATGAAGAGCACCTGGAGGATGTTGCCCTCGGCAAAGGCGCCGACGAACGTCGCGGGCACAATGTTTATCAGGAACGGCACAAAGCCGATCACGCCCGACTGCTTGACATAGGGCTCGATCGCGCTGGCATTGATGCTGGCGGGATCGATGTTCATGCCGACGCCGGGCTTGAGCAAGTTCACCGCAATGAGACCGATGATCAGCGCGATCGTGGTCATGATCTCGAAATAGACGATCGCCTTGACGGCGACGCGCCCGACACGGGCCATATCGGCCATATGCGCGATGCCATGGACGACCGTGCAGAAGATGATCGGCGCGATCAGCATCCGGATCGCCTTGATGAAGGCGTCGCCAAGCGGCTGCATCCTGGCGCCCCCCTCGGGATTGACGATCCCAAGCGCGATTCCGGCCGCCATGGCGATGAGCACCTGGATCCAGAGCTCCTTCCACCAGGCGCGGCCGCGCGGCTTGTCGATCGCTAGCGCCGTCATTGGCCGAACTCGAACAGCCGCGCTGGATTATCGACGAGGATCTTCTGCTGATACTCCGGCTCCGGCGCGAACAGCGGGATTAGGTCGACGAGATCGCCGTCGTTCGGCATCGCCTTGACATTGGGATGCGGCCAATCGGTGCCCCAGATGACGCGGTCGGGCGCCGTCTCGACAATTTTTCGCGCGAACGGCACGGCGTCGGTGAACGGCGGACCGGCCGATGACACCCGCTCCGAGCCGCAGATCTTGACCCAGCATTTCTCGTCGCGCTGCATCAGCTCGACCAGGATCTTGAACGGCAGCTGGTCGAGCCCTTCGGACGCCTTCACCCGTCCCATATGGTCGATGGTGTAGCTCAGCGGCAGCCTTATCAGCGTGTCGGCATGTTCAGGCAGGTCGATCGCATCGAAATGCAGATCAATATGCCAGCCGAGCGGTGCGACCAGCGCGACGATGCGGTCGAACACCTGCTTGTCCGGGACCCCGCCGAGATGGCGGACGAAATTGAAGCGGCAGCCGCGGAAGCCGCCCTCATGCAGCACGCGAAGCTCGCGCTCGGTGATGGTGTCGTCGATATTGGCAACCGCGCGATAGGCCCCGTTGCTCTGCGCGATGGCGTCAAGCGCCACCGTGTTGTCGGTGCCATGCACACTCGCATTGACGATGACGGCACGTCCAACGCCGAGCTTGGCATGCAGCGCGCGGAAATCCTCGAGCGGCGCATCCGGCGGCGTGTAGGAACGCTCCGGCGCGTAAGGGTATTTCGCGCCGGGCCCGAAGATGTGGCAATGCGCATCGCAAGACAGGTTCGGCAGTCTGAACTTCGGCGTGCGCGTGTTCGGGTTGGGCGGCGGAATGGTCGGCGTGTACATCATTGCCATCGGATAAACCGCCGAACCAGATCGTGTCTTCAAGTCTTGCTGCTGACGACCGGCCGTCGCCGTGCTGGCGCCTGATCCAGCGCCGGCGCCTGGAACGCGGCCACGGTGGCTTGCACCAATTGCTCGATGGCACTTGCGGCATCGCTGCCGTCGGCCTCGCCGCGCGACAGGCGCGAGACGCGATCCGGCGTCACCAGCGAATAATAGAGTGCGCCAAGCAGGAAGTGGCTGCGCCAGACGATATCGGTGCGCGGAACGTGGGGCAGGCTTTCGTGAACAGCATCGATGAAGGCGTGGCTGGTGTCGTCAAAAGTCTGTGCGATGATCTTTCGCGCGACTTCATTGCCCTCCGCGGACATCACCGCGCGCAGCCGCGTGAACCGCGCCCCGCCCCCGGCAAGATCACTGCCCGAGGTGAAGGCCGGCACGACATAGGCCCGCACCACCGCTTCGAGCCGGTCCTGGAGATCGCGCACGCGCTTGGCGGCCGCGAGCAGCTCGGAACGGCGCAAATTCATTGGCCCGCAATGGCGCCGGTAGATCTCCAGCAGCAGGCCGTCCTTGGTCTTGAAATGATAGGTGACGCTGCCGGGATTGGCGCCGGCGGCCTGTGCGATATCGCGCACCGACACGGCGTTGAAGCCGTTGGTGGCGAACAGCTCCTCGGCCGCGGCGAGGATCGCCTCGCGCATGTTCGGCTTGCGGGCCGTTTCCTTGCTGGCGGGGTTGCGGATCATGTGATTTGTACTATCGTACAAAAGATCAGGTCTCGTCAACAAAAACCATGGATGACACCCGGAAAGGCCGAGAGACCGCCGCTGGGTGCAAAGGAGTGCTGGGAAATGCTGGGTTTCAACAAGACCATCAGCGGTCTGATGGTGGGCGCCGGTCTGCTGCTCGCGGGGACCGCCGCACAGGCCGACAAATATCCGAGCAAGCCGGTCCACATCCTGGTGCCTTATGCGGCCGGCGGCGCCGTCGACGTGCTCGCGCGCACCTTGGCTCAGGCGCTGGCCGGGACTTGGGGCCAGCAGCCGGTGATCGACAATCGTCCCGGCGCCGGCGGAATCGTCGCGTCCCAAGCGCTGACGCAGGCCGCGCCCGACGGCTACACGCTGATCCTCGTCGCGAGCGGCCATCCACTCAACCAGTTCATCTATCCGAGCGTGCCCTATGACACGTTCAAGGATTTCACCGCGATCAGCGAAGTCGCCTCCTCCCCGCTCGCGATCGTCGTGGCCAAGGACAGCCCCTATAAGACGCTCAGTGATCTCCTCATCGCGGCGAAGAAGGAGCCGGATAAGCTCTCCTACGGCATGTCCGGCAACGGCACCTCGGCGCACCTTGCCGGTGAGCTGCTGAAATACATGTCCGGCACCAAGATCGTCGCGATCCCCTACAAGGGCGGCGCCCCCGCGCTGACTGCCGTGATCGCCGGCGACATCCCGCTCAGCATCAATCCGCTTGCGGAGGCCATCAGCCAGATCGAAGGCGGCGCGGTGCGCGCGCTCGCGGTGACCTCGGCCGAACGCTCCAAGGCGCTGCCCAATGTTCCGACCGTCGCGGAGTCGAGTGTGCCGGGTTACGACGTCTCCGTCTGGTGGGGCGTTCTTGGCCCGGCAAAAATGCCGCCGGATATCGTGGCGAAGCTCGAAACCGATCTGAAGGCGGCGTTGCAGGACCCGAACGTACTGTCGACGCTCGGCAAGATCGGCGCGGCCCCGGTCGGCTCATCGTCGAGGGATTTCGGCGCCTACATGCATGCCGAGGCGACCAAATGGGAGCCGGTGCTGAAGGCCGCCGACATCCGCGCGCAGTGAGGTGCTTCGCATGAGGACCAGCGCGCTGGACACGATCCAGCGCCAGGCAGGCTTGCGCGGCGCCACGAAGGCCGACGCGCAAGTAGGTCAATTGCGTGCGCTCGCCCGCATCTTCTCCGGCGGCGCGGGACGCCGCACGAAATCGGCGTCATCGTCGCCTCCTCCCGACGGGATCAGGATCGCGCGCTCGCGCGGCAGCGCTTCCGGCATCTCGTCCCGGATGAAGGCGATGAGCTTCTCCCTCATCTCGCAGCGCAGGTCCCAGGACTGCGGCGCGTTCCTGGCGCTGACGAGGGCGCGGAGCTCGATGGTGCGAGCATCCGCGTCAACGACCTGGAGATTGACCACCTCGCCGTCCCAGAGCTTGGACTCCTTCACTGCTTCTTCCAGCCAGCGCCGGATCCGCGGCACGTCGGCACGATAATCGACATGAAACGCAATCACGCCGATCAGGGACGCAGTGTCGCGGGTCCAGTTCTGGAATGGCTTTTCGATGAAATAAGACAGCGGCACCACCATGCGGCGCCAGTCCCACAGCCGGATCACCACATAGGTCGCGGCGATGTCCTCGACCCAGCCCCACTCGTTCTCGATGATGACGGCATCCTCGATGCGGATCGGCTGGGTGATTGCGATCTGCATGCCCGCGATCAGATTGCTCAGCAGCGGCCGGGCGGCAAGACCAACGATGATACCGGCGGCACCGGCGGAGGCGAACAGGCTGACGCCGTATTGCCTGACCGAGTCGAATGTCATCAGCGCGGTCGACACCGTGATGATGACGATGATGATATCGGTGACGCGCTTGAAGACGCGGACCTGGGTGACGTGCTTGCGCGCGACAAAATTCTCGGTGACGTCGCGAAAGTTCTGGAGATACCGTGCCGCGCTCATATCCACGATCCGGATCGAGATCCAGCCGATCAGCGCAATGAAGGCGACGACGAACAGGCGCGTCAGCGGCGTGCGGAAGGCGTCGTCCAGCGGCGCGAGCGGCAGCACCAACGCTACGGCGGCAAGACTGAGGGCCAGCTGAGTTGGGCCCGCGGTGCGGGCGATGAACACGCTCACGAGCGGGAGGCGGGTTCCGAAGGCGCGGTTGAACAGCCAAACCGAAAGGCGATAGATCGACAGGGCGATCAGGATCGCGCCCAAGACTAGAGTGAGGCCGACGAACCACGACGGGATCCACCCGAACATCCTGTCGATGTCGGCCAAAAGGGTCTGCCAATCCATTAATGTCCCCGCATTGCATCCGCGCTTGCGTTCAACGCGTTGCAGCGTCGTTCGCTCCCCCGCTCGGTGCAATGCAGCATCCCTCTGGTGCAATCATCGCCGAACTGCGCTATTTGTGGTCAATCATGACTCGACGGACCGGCAGCGCCGATCTTCCCCTTCACACCGGCCGGGTTCCACCCTGGCTGGCGACCCGCATGTCGTCGCTCGGCGCGATCGTCACACAGGCGATCGTGCATCACTACGGACGCGATGCATTCCTCCAGCGGCTCTCGCACCCGTTCTGGTTCCAGTCGTTCGGCGCCGTCATGGGGATGGATTGGCACTCCTCCGGCATCACGACGTCGGTGATTGGCGCGCTGAAGCGCGGGCTGGGACCGCTCCAGGACGAGCTCGGAATCTACGTCTGCGGCGGGCGTGGCCAGCACTCGCGCAAGACCCCGGACGAGCTGATGCAGCTCGGCGACCGAATCGGCTTCGACGGCGCAAAGCTCACGCGTGCGAGTCGCCTCGTGGCGAAGGTTGACAGCGCCGCGGTCCAGGACGGCTTTGACCTTTACCTGCACGGCTTCTTCGTCACCGCCGACGCCAAATGGACCGTGGTGCAGCAAGGCATGAACGGCGACAAGCGGCAGGCCCGCCGCTATCACTGGCATTCCGAGGCGCTGAAGAGTTTTGTCGACGCACCGCACAGCGCGATCGACGGGCCGCGGCAAGGCGAGATCGTCAACCTCACCGACCATCGCGCCGAGATCTCGCGCACCGCGCAGCTCGAGCTTCTGAGCGATCTCGGCCCGGATCGTATCCTTTCCGAATTCGAGCGGCTCACCGGAACTGCGCCCGCGCCCGCACAGGCGACGCTGCCGCACCTGATCATGCCCGGGCATCACGACGTGCGGCCGAAGGACGTGTTTGCGCGCCGCCTGCACGGCACACTCGCTGCTGCGGCCGAGCGCGGCCCGGTCGACTTTCCGGAGCTGCTGCTGACTCCCGGCGTTGGCGCTCGCACCGTTCGTTCGCTGGCGATGGTCGCCGAAGTCGTGCACGGCGCGCCCTACCGCTTCAACGATCCCGCGCGCTTCTCGCTTGCCCACGGCGGCAAGGACCGGCATCCCTACCCTGTTCCACTCAAGGTCTATGACGAAACCATTCGCGTGCTGAAGGGGGCGATTCAGAACGCAAAGCTCGGGCGCGAGGAAGAGATGCAAGCCATCAAGCGCCTCGACGACCAGGCGCGGCGGCTGGAGCGCACCGCGCATGGGCCATCCGTCGAATCCTATATCGCCGGAGAGCGTGCGGCCTCGCCCGATCTCGACGGCCGTTCCGTGTTCGGCTGGGAGCGTGATCTCGGGTCGACAAAAAAGCAGACCGGCTGAAAGCCGGTCCGCGAGTTCAGCGGGAAGGAACGGCGCTCTCAGGTCTCGTCGGTGCCCGGCTCCTCGTCGAGCCGGTTGGCCGAGTGGTCCTGATATTGTTCGGTCTGGATCGCCTTGCCGTCCATGCCGCGAATGTCCGAGTGCTGCGCCTTGTCGCGGTTTGACAGCACCATGTTGTCGCCGATCTTCTCCTTGGGCACGTCCGTCATGGCGCCGCTGCCGTCGCCCTTGCCGTGCATGCCCGATCTGAAATGCGTCTTGCTGCCACGACCACCTGGCATCTTTTTCTCCTCTTGCTTTGATCGCCCGTGCAGCTCAATGCTTCTGCTGTGCCGGCGTCGGTTTCGGCGGCTTGTGTCCGCTTTGGCCGGAATCATTGTGCTTGTTGTGATCGCTTTCCTGGTTGAGGCCGCCTCGGCTCACCGGGAATTCACTCTGTCGCGCCTCAGGTCGCGCCCGGTGAACGGCCGTATTCTCCGGATTGTGGCCGAGGGCGCGCTCAAGCTCTCGCGCGTCTGGAACATCCGGCTTGCGCTCGAGGATGCGAACCTGTTGCTCGTGGGTCTTCTTGCCTTGCATGCTCGTCCTCCGGAGCTATCGGCCTCTTCGGTGCGTGCCACTGCGTGCGATGTCCTTGTCGATGCCGCCAGCGGCGTTCACGTCGTTCTCGACGTCGCCTTCGATCGTGTTCTCGCCCAAGGCGTCCTCGAGGTCCTCAGGCGAGATACCGGCCATCGTTGCGCCCTTCGATCCGCCGATCATGGGGTTATTTTGCAGATCCTTTTCCGTCGGTGCGTAGAGTTTGGGTTGCTTGTTGGTCATGCCTCACCTGCCTCCGCCTTTTCCGGCCTCGTCATGCCTGTGGTGTGAATCGTGCTCGCCACCTCCGCCGGAGACGCGGCTGTGGTTGCGCTGCGGGTCGTCCGCCGGTGGCTTCTTCACTTCGAGCGGTGCCTTCGCATTCTCATGCGATGCGCCTGGTCCGCCCTGACGGATGCTGTTCGGTGTCTTGGTGGATGTCGACATGAGGGTCCGCTCCTCAGCGATCTTGCTGATAGCCTTGGTTGGTGGTGTTCTGCTTGATGTTGCCCTGCTGCCCTTGCTGGTCCGGATTTTGCGCACGTTGCTGGCCGCGCGGGGCAGTCGAGGACACTTGCTTGCTGTCGCCGGTTCCCTTCGGACTTTGATTCTCGGTGGGAACAGGTGGCATCTTGCCGGTCATGATGCTGTCTCCTGTTGTTGATCTGCGACATCGACCGGAGGAACTCGTCGCGGCTTTCGATGTCGCAAAAACAACTAGAGCAACGGCATGCCGTTCCTACCGACGAGTGCAGAGAAATTTTCCGCAAGGTGTAAGTCTCAGCAGGCCACTGGCTGGGAACGAATCAACATCGATCCAGCTGATGCTGTCGCCTGTGCTGCGTGGCCGTCGGGCACGACAGGGAGGTTCGCGATCGCTCGCATGCCCGGTCGCTTGCGCCAGTGGATCTGAGACACGTCCACAGCAAAGCCAAGCCGCGGCCATCGCACAAACAACGCTTCCAGGGCACACGCTGCCTCGATGCGCGCGAGTTGATGGCCGAGGCAGAAATGGATGCCCGTTCCGAAGGACATGTGACGGTTCGGCTTGCGCGCGGGATCGAGGCTCTCGGGGCGCTCATGCATCGCCGGGTCCATGTTCGCGGCGGCGAGCATCACCATGACGCGATCGCCCTTCTTGAGACGCACGCCCGCGAGCTCGATATCCCGCCTCACATAGCGGGGCTTGGAGAACTGCACCGGCGACACGAAGCGCAGGAATTCCTCCACCGCAAGCCCGACGCGGCTCCAGTCCTGTGCCAGCCAGTCGCGGACGCCGGGATTTCTGAGGAGCTCGTAGACAGAACCGCTGATGAGATGCGTGGTGGTCTCGGAGCCGGCCGCGAGCAGTAGGAACACCATCGACACCATTTCGCCCGGCGTGATCTGGCCGCCCTCGCGCTCGACCTGAACCAGCTCCGCGATCAGGCCTTCGCCGCCCCGCACGCGGGCAATCTGCAGCTGCCGTTCGAGGTAGGCTCGCATCTTGCGGAACGCGAACAGCATGCGGAAGAAGCTGGCGACGTTCGTAAGTGAGGACATCGTATTGGCCCAGGCGACGAAGCGGGGGCGATCGGCCAACGGCAATCCGAGCAGCTCGGAGATCACCGCGAGCGGCAGGATGCGCGCATAGCGCTGGACGAGATCGGCCGGGCTTCCTGCTAGGAACAGCTCGTCGGCGAGACCGTCCGCGATGGCGCGGATGCGCGGCTCCATCGCGACGATCGCGCGGCGGCGGAAGGCCTCGTCAACAATGCTGCGCAGCCTTGTGTGGTCAGGCTCGTCCATTGTCAGCATGTTGTTGGCGATGGTTCTGACGTAGTTCGGCATCCACCAGCGCAAACCCGCGACGTCCCCATCCTCCTTGCGCAGCGTGAAATCGGTGCCGTCCTTCAGGACCTGCGCGGTGGCCTCATGGGTCGTGGTGATCCAAACATCGCCGACGAGAGGAAATCGCGCCGCGACCACAGGACCGGACATGCGCAACGTTGCGATCGCCTTGGGCGGATCGCGAAAGAAGGCCTCGCTGGTGAAATCGAGGCGTGGTGCCATGTGATCACCGAAGCGGTTGACGGGGTCTCACCAAGATGGTGCACGACGCCGCCCGCGCAAGGGATACGGAACCTCCGCTTCGGCTTCGGTGCAGGCGTGAGAGTCGAGTCTACCCCCGCCCCGGCGAACGCGGGCCGATCTTGCGCTGCTGCTGGTTGGTGTAGGCGTCCCAATTGCTCCAGCTGCCGTTGCTGAGGCTTCGCAGGTCGGTGGTGAGCGGACGGCGCGTGCGCTTGTCGTGATCGGCGATCACGCGCTCGGATTGCACGATCTTGCGCCTGAGTTCCCCGAGCGCCTTCTGGGTCTGGCCGTTCCGCTTCGAAGACGCGATCTCGCCCATCGTGAAGCGCGCGGTTTCGAGCGCCTTCAACTCGGCGCGGTTCTTCTTCAACTGAACCCGGTGCCAGGCGATATTGCTGTCGCTGTCCGCAACCATGTGGGAACTCCGCTGATTCGTTCCCACAGTGTATCGCGTGCCGAATCGACGCCGCAACGGGCGCGCGGCGGCGAAAATACGGTCTTCTTGCGCGGGGGTTCCGGGCTCAGCGCTCGGCGAAGGCCTTTTCGACCACGAATTGGGCCGGCTCGCCGTGATTGCCCTCGACAAGACCCCGCTCGCCGAGGAGCACGCGGGTATCCGCCACCAGCGCCGGGCTGCCGCAGATCATGACGCGATCGTGGGCGGCTTCCAGTGCCGGCAGGCCGATGTCGGAAAACAGCTTGCCCGAGGTGATGAGATCGGTGATGCGCCCGCGATTGCGGAAGGGATCGCGCGTCACGGTCGGATAGTAGATCAGCTGGTTGCGGATGTACTCGCCGATCAGCTCGTCCTTGGGCAGCGTCTCGGTGATCATCTCGCCATAGGCGAGCTCCTTCACGTGTCGGCAACCGTGCAGCAGCACGACCTTCTCGAACCGCTCGTAGGTTTCGGGGTCCTTGATCACGCTCAGGAACGGCGCAAGGCCCGTACCGGTGCCGATGAGGTAGAGGTTGCGGCCGTCTTCCAGATTGTCGATCACCAGCGTGCCGGTGGCCTTGCGGCTGACGATGATCTCGTCGCCTTCCTTTAGATGCTGGAGCCGTGAGGTGAGCGGGCCGTCCGCGACCTTGATCGAGAAGAACTCCAGCGTGTCCTCGTAATTGGCGCTGGCGACGCTGTAGGCCCGCAGCAGCGGCTTCTCGCCGACCTTGAGCCCGATCATGGTGAATTCGCCGTTGCGGAAGCGGAAGGTCGGGCTGCGGGTGGTCTTGAAGGAGAACAGCGTGTCGGTCCAGTGGTGGACGCTCAAAACGGCTTCCTGATTGAAATTGCTCATCTCACCCTTCCGTGGCGCGTCGTGGCGGTTTTCAAGGCGGCAGCTATGCGTCGTTTGTATACGATCATTTGTATACTAATGAATAATCCGGCTTGATCCCGCGGTCAAGGCTGCCCAAGATCGGAAGCGTTGCAGTTAAGGACAAGGACCCATTCCATGGCGCATGACGCACCCCAGGCCACCGGACCCTCGAAGCTCGTGATCCGCAATATCGGCCTGATCCTGTCCGGCGCGCTGGAAAAGCCGATCCTGGACGGCGACACCATCGTCGCCGAGAACGGCAAGATCACCGCGATCGGCCGCTTCAAGGACCTCAACACCGAAGGCGCGACCACCATCGTCGAGGCCAACGGCACCACGGTGGCGCCCGGCCTGATCGACAGCCATGTCCATCCTGTTGCGGGCGACTGGACGCCGCGCCAGAACCAGATCGGCTGGATCGACAGCAATTTGCATGGCGGCGTCACCACGATGATTTCCGCCGGCGAGGTGCATATGCCCGGCCGCCCGCGCGACGTCGTGGGGTTGAAGGCGATGGCCATCTTCGCGCAGCGTGCATTCTGGAATCTGCGGCCTGGCGGCGTGAAGGTTCACGCCGGCGCGCCTGTGATCGAGTGCGAGATGGTGGAGGAGGACTTCAAGGAGTTGGCCGCAGCCGGCGTCAAGCTGCTCGGCGAAGTCGGCCTGGGCGGCGTCAAGGACGGCCCCACGGCGCGAAAAATGGTCGGCTGGGCCCGCAAATATGGCATCCAGAGCACGATCCACACCGGCGGTCCTTCGATCCCCGGCTCCGGATTGATCGACAAGGATGTGGTGCTTGAGGCAGACACCGACGTGGTTGGCCACATCAATGGCGGTCACACCGCGCTTCCCGACGACCAGATCCGCTGCATCTGCGAGGGCTGCAAGCGCGGCCTCGAGCTCGTTCACAATGGCAACGAGCGCTCGGCGCTGTTCACGTTGCGCATTGCGCGCGAGATGGGCGATCTGCACCGCGTCATCCTCGGCACCGATGCGCCGGCCGGCTCCGGCGTGCAGCCGCTCGGCATTCTCCGCATGGTGTCGATGCTGTCCTCGCTTGGCGACCTCCCGGCCGAGGTCGCGTTTTGCCTGGCCACCGGCAACACGGCGCGGATGCGCGAATTGGATTGCGGCCTGATCGAAGTGGGCCGCTCGGCCGATTTCGTCATCATGGACAAGGCGCAGCACTCGGCCGGCAAGAACATTTTGGACAGCGTCCAACTCGGCGACCTCCCCGGCATCGGCATGACCATCATTGACGGTATCGTGCGCACCCAGCGCAGCCGCAACACCCCGCCGGCCGGCAGGGTGCCCGAGGTGGTGGCGAAGTGACGCAGCCGGAGCGGCTCGCCGCTCCCGTGCTCCCTTGACAGCATTGAACAAGTCGTCGGCCTGCTGCGTCTAACGCAGGCAGTTCATTGCTGGAACGCCGAGGGAGACATGAAGAATTCGTCGCGGATTGCCGCCGGTGTAGCCGGTGCGGTCGGAGGTTATGTCGCGACCTTTGTGCTGTTTTCAGTGCTCGATCTGGGCAACCGGGCGGACCCGATCACGTCTGGCCTGTTGGCACTGTTCGTCTACTCACCCATCGGAGCGATCGCTGGCGTGGTGCTTGCCAGCTGGCTGGTGACGCGTTCCGGCACGGATGCAGGCAATAGCGGTCTCGCGCGCAACAGCCTGAAATCGCTTGGTGTCGTGGTCCTGCTTTGCGTGGCCGCCGCCGCCACCTACCTGGGCGTCGCGTACATGACGGCCACGCCCTGGCTCAACCGAAACGGCGCCACTCCTCTGCTCGTCTTCGAGGTTCGCCTTCCGGCCGGCGCAACAGTGCCGAAATCACCGCAAGATATCACCATCGAATTGCAGACGGACCTCAACACCATGCCGGGCGAATTGAACGCAGCTGGCTTCCATAGTGACGGCGATCAGCCCGTCATCGCAGGCGAAGTCGAACTGGCGTTCCGAACCTCGCACCGGCAACTCGCCGTCAACATCCAGGGACAGCCCAGCCGAATCTACCCGATCGGATTGACGGCCTCGGCTCCGCATACGCCGGAGTTCGGAACGTGGCGGCGGCTCGCCGATGGCAGCGAAATCCGCTATCGCGCAAAATGGCCGGGGAAGACGTAGCAGGATCACCGCGGTTTCGCTATCTCACAACGCACATAGGTCTGGCGCTTGCCCGGCCCGACCGGGCTGTTGTCCATCACCAGCTTGCCGTCCGCGGCAATGGAAACCCGGGGACTGGAGCGATACTTCTCACCCTCGCCTTCGCAGGCGAGCTTCATTTTCCAGGCGAGCTTCCCGTCGGCAGTGATCTCGCTGGCGCGGCACCGGGTCTCGTACCAATAGAGACGGTTGCCGCCCTCGATGCTCATGCGGTTGGCGCTGTCCTCGTCGCGGCAATCCTTTTTGGTTGACGCCCAGAACCCCTCATAGGCTTGCGCCGCCAGGGCGGGAGCAGACTGGCCCGCCAGCATCACACTCATGCTCAGAGCCATAGCAAACCGGGTCGCCGCTCTCATGTCAAAAACCTCGACAAGACCTTCACCGAGGTTAGTCGCGCCTCACCGCAGCTTGTTCAACAGCGCCATCAGCATCTCGCGCTCCTTTGCCTCGAGCGGCGCCAGCGTCTCTCGTGTGATCGCAAGCGCATTCGGCGCGACCTTTTCCGCCAATTGCTGGCCCGCGCGCGTCAGGCTGACCAGAAGCCGCCGTCCATCCTCCGGATCCTGGCTGGTCTCGGTGAGGCCGCGCGCCGTCAACCGATCGATCACGCCCTTGATGGTCGCCACGTCCATCGCCGTCAGGCGCCCGAGCTGGTTCTGCGAGCATGGCCCGGCCTCGGCGAGCTTCGACAGCGCCGCCCATTGCGTCGGCGTAATGTTGGTGCCGATCTCGCGAGAGAAGATCGCGCTGTGGCGCTGCCAGACCTGGCGAAGGATGAAGCCGACCTGCTCGTCGAGCACATAAGGCGGCTTTGCCGGTTTGACGCTTTTCTTCGCCGCGACGCTTCTCGCCATCCGCTCGATGCCCTTGCCCTTTGCCTTCACAACGACAGATGCGCGTCGCGGATATCCGGACGCGCGTCGAGCTCGGCCATGGTGCCGCCGAAGCAGATGCGGCCGCGCTCGATGATATAGGCGCGATCGGAGATCAGCCGCGCAAAATGCAGATTCTGCTCGGAGACGACGATGCTGACGCCCTCCTTCTTCATGGTCAGGATGGCCTCGACCATCTGCTCCACGATTTTCGGCGACAGGCCTTCCGAGGGCTCATCCAGCAGCACCAGCGATGGATTGCCCATCAGCGTGCGCGCGATGGTGAGCATCTGCTGCTCGCCGCCGCTCATGCGGCCGCCCGGGCGATTTTTCATCTCGCCGAGGTTAGGGAACAGCGAAAACAGCTTGTCGCGAGTCCAGTGCGGCGCGTTCGGGCGCTTCGGCTGGCGGCCGACCTCGAGATTCTCTTCCACCGTCAAATCGGTGAAGATACGCCGCTCCTCCGGCACGTAACCAAGCCCATCCCGCACGATCTCATGTGTCGGACGCGCCGAGACATCCTTGCCTTCGAACATGATCCGTCCTGAGCGCTGCGCGACGAGCCCGACGATCGAGCGAAACGTCGTCGACTTGCCGGCGCCATTGCGGCCGAGCAATGCCACGACTTCCCCCTCGCCGACTTCGAAGCCGATGTCGAACAGGATATGGGCCGGGCCGTAATGACTATTGAGGTCCTGCACCGTGAGCTTCATGCCGATGCTCCCTCGCGAGGCCCGGCATCGTAGAGGAGGCCCTCGCCGAGGTAGACCGCCTGCACCTGCGGATTGCCCCGGACCTCGGCCGGCGAGCCCTCGGCGATCAGCGTGCCGCGGTTGAGCACGATGATGCGGTCGGCGTGCTCGAACACCACGTCCATGTCGTGCTCGGTGAAGAGAACGCCGATCGATTTTTCCCGAGCGATCTGCGCGGTCAGCCGCATCAAATCGACGCGCTCGCGCGGCGCCATGCCGGCGGTCGGCTCGTCCATCAGCAGCAGCTTTGGCTGGTTGGCGAGCGCGACGGCGAGCTCAAGCCGCTTGAGGTCGCCGTAGGCAAGCTCGCCACAGGGGCGATCCGCATAGCCGCCCATGCCGACCAGCTCGAGCAGTCGCCCGGCTTCGCCGCGGTCGAAGTTCGGCGCCGAGCCCCAAAGATTGTACAATTGCTTGCCGTGCGAAATCAGCGCGACCTGCACGTTCTCGCGCACCGTCATGGTCGCGAAAGTCGCGGTGATCTGGAAAGTGCGCCCCACGCCCATCCGCCAGATCTCGCGCGGCTTCCTGCCGGTTGTGTCCTCGCCGAGCAGGCGGACGTGGCCGGTATCAGGCTTGTTCTGGCCATTGAGCATGTCGAAACAGGTGCTCTTGCCCGCGCCGTTCGGTCCGATCAGCGCCAGGATTTCACCGGCGCGCAGCGAGAACGAGACGCCGCGCACGGCATGGACGCCGCCATAGGATTTGGTCAGTCCTTCGACCGCGAGAAGTGGGGGCGCGACGCTCATTCGGCGGACTCGATCGGCTTGGCAAGCAAGGGTGACCCCGGCGGCGATGTCTTCCTGCGGCGCTGCGCTAGCATCTCCAGCATGCCGACGATGCCCTTGGGGAAGACGACGACGATCAGAACGATGAAACCGCCGAGCACGAGTTTTGACAGGTCGGTCTGACTGACCAGCCAGATGTTCAAGGCCTTGTAGACGATGGCGCCGATCACCGCGCCCGACACCGTCTCGACGCCGCCGAGCAGCACCATGACAAGGGCGTCGACCGAGAGCGAGATGCCGAGATTGTCCGGAAAGACGCTGCCCTTGAGGTAGGCGAACAGCGCGCCGCCAATGCCCGCGGTCGTGCCCGCGATCACGAAGGCGGTCCACTGGATACGCTTGGTGTTGATGCCGACCGCTTCGCTGCGCAGCAGCGAGTCGCGCGTCGCCCTCAGCGCATAGCCGAACGGCGAGAACACCATGGCCCGCAAAGCGATCGTCACGAGCGCCGCAACACCGAGCGACAGCCAATAGAAATGCGATGGGCTCGCCGCCCAGCTCGAGGGCCAGACGCCCAGGATGCCGTTGTCGCCACCGGTGACGCTCACCCACTGGAACGCGATCGACCAGACGATCTGCGCGAAGGCGAGCGTCAGCATCGCAAAATAGACGCCGGAGAGCTGCACCGCGAAGAAGCCGAACACGGCAGCGCCCATGCAGCCGAGCAGCGGACCGAGCAACAGGCAGACGATCATCGGCAGTCCGGCCATCTTGGCGAGGAAAGCGACGCCGTAAGCGCCGAGGCCGAAATAGGCGGCGTGACCAAAGGACGCGAGCCCGCCGACCGACATCAGGAAGTGCAGGCTGACGGCGAAGATCACTGAGATCGCGATCTCCGAGCCGACGGTCAGTGCATAATTGCCGGCGAACAGCGGTAGTGTCGCCGCAACGACGAGCGCTGCAAACGCAGCCAACCGCTCATTCGACGTCAGCGGTCGCCAGGGATTGACGGTGAGACCCGGCGTCTTGCGGGCCGGCGCCTCGGGCCTGCCGAACAAGCCCCAGGGCCGCACGATCAGCACCACCGCCATCACCAGGAAGACCAGGATGATAGAAATTTTTGGAAAGATCAGGATGCCGAAGGCGTTGAGCTCGGAGACCAGCACAGCCGCGACGAAAGCGCCGATGATGCTACCGAGGCCTCCGATCACCACGACGACGAAGACCTCGACGATGATGCGCAAATCCATCGCATGATGCACGGCATCGCGTGGGATCTGGAGCGCACCGCCGAGAGCGGCGAGGAAAACGCCGACCGCAAACACGCTCGTGAACAACCATTTCTGATTGACGCCCAGCGCCGCGACCATGTCGCGGTCCTGCGTCGCTGCGCGCACCAGAACGCCCCAGCGCGTGCGCTGGAACAAGAGCCAGAGAATGCCGAGCACGACCGGTCCGAGCACGATCAGAAACAGATCATAGCTCGGAATGTTCTGGCCGAAGAAGTCGATCGCCCCCTTGAAGCCGGGCGCACGGCGCCCCACGAGATCGTCTGGGCCCCAGATCAGGACGACGAGGTCCTCGACCATCAAGGTCAGGCCGAAGGTCGCAAGCAGCTGGAACAGCTCGGGCGCGTGATAGATGCGCCGGAGCAGCACCATCTCGACGATGACGCCGATCAGCGCCACCGCGAACGCCGCCACCACGATGCCGCCCCAGAAGCCGAATGCACCTGACAGGCGCTCCGTCAGCGTGAAGGCGACATAGGCGCCGATCATGTAAAAGGCGCCATGCGCAAAATTCACGATCCGCGTCACGCCAAAGATGATCGACAGGCCCGACGCCACCAGGAAAAGCGACGCTGCGCTGGCGAGACCGGTCAGAAACTGTACGACGTAAAAGGCCATCTGCGGTCCGGGTTAAGCGTAAGTCGCAATATTAGGCTTCATCCTTCGAGACGGCGCTACGCGCCTCCTCAGGATGAGGTCCGGGACCCTCATGGTGAGGAGCGCGGCTGCGCCGCGCGTCTCGAACCACGAGGCCCCGGTCTCACTTTGGATCAATCCTTCGGACGCAGCTTCTCGACTTCGGCATCGCTTGGTAGATAGTCCGCGCCCTTCTTGTAAGACGAGTCCACCATCACGCCCTTACCTTCCTTCAGCGCGGTCTTGCCGACATAGGCACCGAGCGTCGACTGGTGATCGATCTTGCGGAAGGTGATCTCGCCCAGCGGCGACGGCATCGAAAGTCCTTCCGCCGCAGTGATCAGCTTCTCCGGATCGGTCGAATTGGCCTTCGCCAGGATCGCCGCCGCCGACTTGATGGTCTGGTAGCCAACGATCGAGCCGAGGCGCGGATAGTCGTTGTACTTGGCCTGATAGGCCTTCAGGAACGCGTCGTGCTCGGGCGTCTTGATCGAGTACCAGGGATAGCCGGTGACGATCCAACCCTCGGGTGTCTCCTCCTTGAGTGGATCGAGATATTCCGGCTCACCGGTGAGGAAGGAGACGACCTCGCGTCCCTTGAACAGGCCGCGGGTGTTGCCTTCGCGCACGAGCTTGACGAGATCGGCGCCGAAGGTGACGTTGAGGATCGCTTCGGGATTGGCCGCGGCAACCGCCTGCACTACCGGACCGGCGTCGATCTTGCCCTGCGGCGGCCACTGCTCATCGACCCACTGGATGTCGGGCCGCTTCTCCGACATCAGCTTCTTGAACACCGCGACCGCGGACTGGCCGTATTCATAGTTCGGCGCGATCGTCGCCCAGCGCTTTGCGGGCAGCTTGCTGGCCGCTTCCACCAGCATCGCGGCCTGCATGTAGTTCGAAGGACGCAGTCGGAACGTGTACTTGTTGCCTTTCGACCAGGTGATGGCGTCCGTCAGAGGCTCGGCCGCCAGAAAGAACACCTTCTTCTGGTTGGCGAAGTCGCTGACCGCAAGACCGATGTTCGACAGGAACGTACCCGTCAGCATCGCCACGCCCTCGCTCGACACCAGCTCGTTGGCCGCGGTCTGCGCATCTGCCGGCTTGCCACCATCGTCCTTGGAGACGACGATGAGCTTCTTGCCGTTGATGCCGCCGGCCGCATTGATCTCTTCGACCGCGAGCTGCCAGCCCTTGCGATAGGGCTCAGTGAACGCCGGCAGCAGCGAGTAGCTGTTGATCTCGCCGATCTTGATGTCCTGCGCAAGGGCCGAATGAGCCATGCCGCTTGCCAACAGCGCGAACGCCGCCCCGACAAAATAGTTCTTTGCTCGCATCCCAACCTCCACTTTCTGAAAAGATTAACGCAGTCCGTCTTCGCCCTTGATCTCCGCAACGGTCAGCCCGCCGACGCGCGGCAAAGGACGGCCACTGTCGGTGACGGCGACCGCGACCATGATCTCGTTGGCGCGCGGCGCGTCGTTGATCTGCACTTCCATGCCATCGAAATGACTGCGCACGAAGGCTGCATCCTTGTGGCCCAGCGGAACGTCCAGCGTCGTGCCGGGTCCACTGCGCTTCTTCGACGACGGGATCAGCGCAGCGCCTTTGCCCAGCACTTTACGCACCGGCGCGCCCATTTTCGGGTGAAGGATGGCGGCTGCATGCTCCAGCTCGCCATTCTCGCCGACGGCCGCGGCCTTGCCATAGCTCTGCGCCTTGGACCCGTCGATGCCGAGCGCCGCCACCGCGCGCTTCGAGAGCAGCTCGCCGAGCTCCTCGCCAATCGCGATCAGCGGCGAGAGATCCTCGACATACTTTCCAGCAAACGGATTCTCGATCACGGCGATCGCCGCCGCACGCCGCGTCGGCGGTGAGACCTGGCGGCCCATCTCCATCTGCGTCTCTTCGACGACGGTGACGATCTTGCGGATGATCGCGCTCATGATTGTTTCCTCAAACCGCTTCCCAGTTCAGGCATGGACCGCGTTCTCTTGTACAAGCGGGCGCGATCGTTGCCGTTCAATATCCTTGGTCCCGATGACAATCATATCACCACAAAGCTGCAACACGGCACCCTCGATCAATCCGCGATCGAATAATTGCCGTGCACATTCCGCGCCAGATTCGAGCGCGGTGGTGATCTCGTTCTGCGACAATCCACCAACGTTGCGGGTCACGAGCCGCGCGCCAAGATCGCTGTCGGGCTGAAGTTCGTTCGCAGGTTTTCGGATGATGGCGGGATGCCCCGGCAGATCGACGGCGTTCGCAACGATCGTCGCGGCCGCGTCGGCTTGCGACGCCGTTCCGGCCAGCACGGTCACCGCATCGGCAATCCCGAGGGAAAAGCTGCGGCCGTGCCGTCCGCTGGTCGCAATGCCACGCACGGGATCATCGGCGTCCACCCTGATTGTCCGCATCACGCCGTCGCGATCGGGCCGGTCCATCAGGCCGACCGAAAAATGCTCGCCCTCGCCGAGATGCAGGGCAATGTCTCCGCCATTGTTGACATAGGCCCGATCGAGCGCCGCAGCGTTCAGCATTGCGCCCAACACCTCCTCCGCCACGCTGCCGGCCACAGCGGCCATCGGCGTGATGAAGCCATCACCGGCATAGGGCGCCACCGCGGCGTGCATGCGACGCGCCACAACGCCTCTCAACGAGGTCCGCTCCTCGACAGCGGTCCGCAGTTCCGGCAGTTCCGCGCAGAGCTCGTCGAGAAGCCCGGTGAACCGTTCGGCCGCAGCCTTATAGGCCTCGCGCACTGCGTCGGCCGCCCCCCTCGCCTCGACGATCAGGTCAATCGGTCCATCCTGCAAATGCAGCCGCCGGCCGTCAGACAGCAACGCGATTTGCGGGAGCCTTGTCATGCCCGGGGTCCCGGGATCGGGTTCTGCCAGGGCAATTGGCGGACATCGTCGCCGCCCTGAACTTCGGCGAGCGGCTTCACATAATCCATGTGCCCGCCGAGCGCCGCATAGTCCGACAGCTTCATCGTGAATTCGATCGGCGCCACCAGCGCGGGCGTCGGCACGTAACCGAATGCCCCCGCCGGCATCTGCGTCACGTCGACCATGTAGGTGATGCCGCCGCCCGGCCAGACATAGACCGGCGCGCCGCCACTGGTGACGCGCGTCAGCGCGTCCTTCACCGAGCGCGTCAGCCGCACCGGATTGTCGGTCACGCCCGCCCGCAAGGAACCACCGGCGCCCGCCATGAACAGCACCGTACACAGCGCCGGTTCGCAATTCTCCTGAATGCGCTCGACCGAAAACTTGAGGTCCTCCGGCATCTCGGTCTCGACCGGCTTCAAGGCTTCGTCGAGCACGTAATAGGACGAATGCTCGCCCGTCGTGGAGACCATCAGCATCGAGAGGCCAGGCTTGGCCTCCTTCGCGTCGAACGGTCCCAGGATTGCGAGCGGATCGGAGATATTGGTGCCGCCCCAACCCGTGCCGGGATCGGCGACCTGGAAATAGCGGCCGGGCGTCGAGCGGCGCCCATTCATCTTGATGCCGGTATCGGCGATGTCGAGCAGCTTGCCGGCCTGGTGCTCCGAGAGCACGCCGGTGATATGGTCGTCGACCACGACGACCTCGTCGACCTTGCCGTGCCATTGCTTGGCGAACATGCCGATGGTCGCCGAGCCGCAGCCGACGCGCATGCGCTCTTCTTTCATGCCGTTGACGATCGGCGGCTGGCCGGCCTGCACCACCACGCTCGCGCCTCCGTCGATGGTGAGTTCGACCGCCTTGCAATTTGCGAGGTCCATCAGCGTGTCGCAGGTGACGCGGCCTTCCTTCTTGGAGCCGCCGGTCAGATGGTGCACGCCGCCGAGCGACAGCATCTGCGAACCGTATTCGCTGGTGGTGACATGACCGACCGCCTCGCCTTGTGCACGGACGGTCGCCGTCTCCGGCCCGAGATAACGGTCGGTGTCGATCTTCACCTTGATGCCGCAGTACGAGAAGATGCCCTCGGTGACGACAGTCACCATGTCGACGCCATCGACCTCCGCCGAGACGATGAACGGCGCCGGCTTGTAGTCGGGATAGGTGGTCCCCGCGCCGATCGCCGTTACAAAGGTGGAAGGCTCGTGGACGATCTTGCCGTCCCAATCTTCGGTGCGGCTGAACGGAACGAGCTTGCCGCCATGCGACACGGTGCGCTCCAGGATCACATGCGGATCGACGCGGACGAGCTTGCCCTCGTGATTGGCATAGCGGTCGCAGGCGCCCGCCGCGCCCGGCTTGATGTAGCACATCACCGGACACGCATCGCAGCGGATCTTGTCGATGGCGGCGCTCGTAGGTTCAGTCACCATGTCAAAGCCAGCCGACAGTGCAGTTATCATTTGTACACGAACGATGTTGCGCGCCCTCCCGATGACTGTCAAGCGGCGGTGCGGCGCAAAACATACGCCTGCCGCATAAAACCTCATTTGCCTATCCGCCCTGTCCACAAAGAAGGCACTCGCGCTGCACTGCGGCATGTCTGGCTTGCACGTTTGTGTACAAACGGTATCGTCGCAACGTAGATTTTGCGCGGACTTGGAATTCGCGAAGCCTTGGCCGCGGCGCTCAACGACTCGACTTGGGAACGAGGATGACGCAGACACCGATCCGCATCACCGTGAACGGCAGAATCCACGAGATCACTGCGGCGCGAGACACGCCGCTGCTCTACGTGCTGCGCAACGATCTCGCGCTCAACGGTCCGAAATACGGTTGCGGCCTCGGTGAATGCGGCACCTGCACTGTCCTGATCGGTGGCGCTGCGGCGCGCTCCTGCGTCATTCCGATCAGTGGCTGCGCCGGCCGCGACATCGTGACGCTCGAGGGGCTCGGCACCCGCGCCGAGCCGGATGTGGTGCAGCAGGCCTTCATCGACGAGCAGGCCGCGCAATGCGGCTATTGCCTCAACGGCATGATCATGACGACCAAGGCGCTGCTTGCGATCAACCCTCAGCCCACCGAACAGGAGGCGCTGGCGGCGCTGCGCTACAATCTCTGTCGCTGCGGCACGCATATCGAAATCCTGCGCGCCGTGATGCGTGCGTCTGGTCAGCTTGCCGAGGCCGGTGATTGATGGCCTCCCCGCATCCGAACGGAGCTGAGCTGCAATCCGGCTCGCTCGTCGTCGTCCGCACGGTGGACGAGTGCACATCCGAGACCTTCGTCCGCATCACCGCGGACGGTTCGGTCACAGCCTACAATGGTCATGTCGATCTCGGCACCGGCATCCGCACGGCGCTTGGCCAGATCGTGGCTGAAGAGCTCGACGTCTCCTTTGCCCGCCTCGTCGTGGTGCTCGGCGACACCGCAACGGTGCCGAACCAGGGCGCCACGATCGCAAGCGAGACCATTCAGATCACTGCCGTTCCCCTGCGCAAAGCCGCCGCGCAGGCGCGTCACTTCCTGATCGCACGTGCGGCCGAGCGCCTGGAGCTGCCGGCAGCCGATCTCAGGATCGAAGACGGCCTCGTGCGCGGGCACGACAATCGCAGCGTCAGCTATGGCGAGTTGATCGGCGGAGAGACCATTCGTCTCGAGCTTGCCGACGACGTCGCCGTCAAGCCGGTCGGCGATTACGCCATTGTCGGCCAATCGATGCCACGCGTCGACCTGCCCGCCAAGGCCACGGGCGAGCTGACGTTCGTGCACGACATCCGTATGCCGGGCATGCTGCACGGCCGCGTGGTGCGTCCGCCCTATGCCGGCGTCGACGCCGGCCCGTTCGTCGGCACCAGCCTGATTTCGGTCGATGAATCCTCGGTGCGCGACATTCCCGGCATCATGGCCGTCGTACGCATCGGCGATTTCGTCGGAATCGTCGCGGAGCGCGAGGAGAACGCGATCCGCGCGGCGGAGCAGCTTGCGGTGAGCTGGCGACCGACGCCGGATCTGACCGATCTCGCCGACGTCGAGACCGCGCTGCGCGCCAATCCATCGACGCCGCGCACGCTGATCGACAAGGGCGACGTCGATGCTGCCATTGCCGGTGCGGCCAAGCCGATGCGGCGCACTTACGTCTGGCCATATCAGATGCATGCCTCGATCGGCCCGTCCTGCGCGGTCGCCGACTTCCAGGACGGCAACATCCGTGTCTGGTCGGGCACGCAGAACCCGCACGTGCTGCGCGCAGACCTGTCACTGCTGATCGAGCGTCCCGAGAGCGAGATCGAGGTCATCAGGTTGGAGGCCGCCGGATGCTACGGCCGCAACTGCGCCGACGATGTCACCGCGGACGCTTTGTTGCTCTCGCGCGCGGTCGGCCGGCCCGTGCGCGTACAGCTGACGCGCGAGCAGGAACACGCCTGGGAGCCCAAAGGCGCCGCGCAGCTCATCGACGTCAATGGCGGTCTGGATGCGGCGGGCGACGTCGCTGCCTACGATCTCGCTACGCGCTATCCGTCGAATGCCGCGCCGACGTTGGCGCTGTTGCTGACGGGACGGATATCGCCGAGGCCGGACGTCCTCCAGATGGGCGACCGCACCGCGATCCCGCCTTACGATTACGGCCACATGCGCGTCGTAGCCCACGACATGGCGCCGATCGTGCGCGCGTCCTGGTTTCGCGGCGTCTCGGCCCTGCCCAACACCTTTGCGCATGAATCCTATATCGACGAGGCCGCAACCGAGGCCGGCGTCGATCCGATCGAATATCGCCTGCGTTACCTGAAGGACCAGCGCGCGGTCGATCTCGTCCATGCGGTCGCCGAGCGGGCGGGCTGGACGCCGCGGCCGGTGCGCGAAGAGAAAGACGGCGAGATCGTGCATGGGCGCGGCTTTGCCTATGCGCTCTACGTCCACAGCAAATTCCCCGGCTATGGCGCGGCTTGGTCGGCCTGGGTCACCGACGTTGCCGTGAACAAGTCGACCGGCGAGGTCAGCGTGACGCGCGTGGTTGCTGGGCAGGACTCCGGATTGATGATCAACCCGGACGGTGTGCGCCACCAGATCCATGGCAACGTCATCCAGTCAACCAGCCGCGCACTGATGGAGGAGGTCTCGTTCGAGCGCGGCGCAGTCGCGGCGCGGGAATGGGGCGCCTATCCGATCATCCCCTTCCCTGACGTGCCCAAGATCGACGTGTTGTTGCTGCCGCGGCCGGACCAGCCGCCGCTCGGCGTCGGCGAATCCGCCTCGGTCCCGAGTGCGGCTGCGATTGCGAACGCGATCTTCGATGCCACCGGCGTGCGATTTCGCGAGCCGCCGTTCACGCCCGAGCGCATCCTGAATGGATTGCACAGCGGCGGGCCGGCCACGCCGCAGGCGCTGCCCGCTCCCGCTGCGCCACAACCATCCCGTATCTGGGAGAATCCATTCGCCAAACGCGCCGGCATCTTCGCGACGGTCGCGGCCGTCTGCACCGCGGCGATTGGCATCGGTGCGGCTGTTTTGCCCGGCCGCGCCATCGCACCGATCGCGCGGCCAGACCCATCGGTCTATTCCGCAGCGACGATCGCGCGCGGGCAACAACTGGCCGCACTCGGCAATTGCGCGGAGTGCCACACCATGATCGGCGGTGCGCTCAACGCCGGTGGCCGCGCGCTGGAGACGCCGTTCGGCACGATCTACGCGACCAACATCACGCCCGACGTCGAGACCGGCATCGGCGCCTGGTCCTATCCCGCATTCGAGCGCGCGATGCGCGACGGGCTGCATCGCGACGGACGGCAACTCTATCCCGCCTTCCCCTACACGCACTTTTCGAAGACTGGCGATGCCGACATGCAGGCGCTTTATGCCTATCTAATGGCACAGCCTGCGGTGCGCGCGACGCAGCCTGCGAATACGCTCGCCTTTCCGTTCAATCTCCGCCCGCTACTTGCCGGATGGAACGCGCTGTTCCACCAGACGCGAGAGTTCAAGCCTGATCCCACCAAATCCGAGGTCTGGAATCGAGGCGCTTATCTCGTCGAAGGTCTCGGCCATTGCACCGCCTGCCATTCGCCGCGCAACACGCTCGGCGCCGAGCAGCGTGACGCCTATCTCGCCGGCGGTTTTGCCGAGGGCTGGGAGGCGCCGCCGCTGACGTCGCTGTCGCAAGCGCCGATCCCGTGGAACGAAGACGAGCTTTTCGCCTATTTGCGCACGGGCCACTCGCGATATCATGGCGTCGCCGCTGGGCCGATGGCGCCGATCGTCAGGGATCTGGCGGCCCTGCCCGACCAGGACATCCGCGCCATGGCCGTCTATCTCAACTCGTTCAATGGCACCGCGACCGATAGGAAAGCGCAGGATGCGATCGCTCTGAAGCTAGAAGCTTCAACGCAAGTCACGATGGCGTCCTCAACCGGCGCGCGCCTCTATCAGGGCGCCTGCGCCGTCTGCCACGAGGTCGGCGGCCTGGCGCTGTTCGGCAGCCGCCCCTCGCTCGCCCTCAACAGCAACCTGCACAGCGCCACATCGGACAATCTCGTGCAAATCATCCTGCACGGCATCGCCGAGCCGGTGTCGAGCGATCTTGGCTATATGCCGGCCTTCAAGAACAGCATGAGCGATGCGCAGGTCGAGGAACTGGTCACCTTCCTGCGCAAGCAGTTCGCACCGGACAGGCCAGCATGGATCGGTGTGAAGGAGACGATTGCGCGGGTGAGAGCCGCCGCGAGCTGAGCGCTACTTCTTGTGCTGCACCGGCGGCGTGCCGTGCGTGTGAAACGATTCGATCGTCTTGAGGCCCCACGCCTGCCCCTTCTTGCGTTCCTCTTCCGTCCACACGATCGGCTTCCAGTCGGGCGCAAGGATGAGGCGCGCGCCGGCATTGGCGACTTCGACGCGGTTGCCGCCGGGCTCGTAGACATAGAGGAAGAAGGTCTGCTGGATCGCGTGCTTATGCGGGCCGGTCTCGATGTGGATGCCGTTCTCCAGGAAGATGTCGGCGGCGCGCAGGATCTCCTCGCGGCTGTCGAGGGCGTAGGTGACGTGGTGGAAGCGGCCGGGCGTGCCGGAATGATCAAGCGAATAGGCGAAATCGTAGCTCTTGTTCGACATGGTCAGCCACATCGCCGCTTCGCGGCCGTCGTTGAGCACGATCTGCTCGGTGAGCCGGCAGCCGAGATAGTTCTCGAAGAACTCCCGGTTGGCCTTGATGTCCACGGCGAGGCAATTGAGGTGATCGAGGCGGCGGACATTGACGCCGCGCGCGGGAAAGCGCTGCGCCTGGTTCTTCAGTGCGGGCTTCAGCTCGGGCGGCGCCTGATACCATTCGGTCTCGTAGTAGAGCTCGACGATGTGTCCATCGGGATCGCGGCAGCGGAAGGTCGGCCCCTGCCCCATGTCGCCGTCGATCCAGCCGATGTCGAAGCCGGACCCTTTCAGCGCCGCGACGCGACGCTCCAGCGCCTGCTGGCTGCGCGCACGTAACGCCATGTGCTCCATGCCCGATGTCTTCGACGCCGTCAGTTTGAGCGAATAGCGCTCGTAATCGTCCCAGCCGCGCAAATAGACCGACTCGCCCTTTTGTCCGCTGACGGTCATACCCATCACGTCGACGAAGAATTTCAGGCTCTCGTCCGGCTTGGGTGTCAACAGCTCCATGTGGCCGAGATGAGCGAGATCGAGGATCGGTTCGGGCTGCATGGTGTCCTCCAAGATGTGGCTTGCGATCCGCTGGACCGGATCCCGCGATCTGGCACAGGCTGCAATCCACTCACGCGCCGGTGGGCGGCACAAGGCCGCCGGTTTATTTGTACCAATGTACAAATGATTAGGTCCCGTCAACAAATCAAACATCGCCGCCCGGAACGGATGACGGGCCATCCGGGATGACCAACCCGTCCCGGAACCGCGGACCGACTGCCCGAATGGTAAAATCTCTCTTAAGCACTCTCGCCCGTCGGCCGGGAAAAAGCAGCATTTTCCGCCGCTACTGCCAGGGAGTATGTATTGGGAACAATCCTCGCACCTGAATTGTCGCGGATTTAACGAAGCGCCGGCGCCTGCCGCTTAACCGTTTATCCAGCGACGGCCGTGCATAGTCCGGACAACCCGTTGCTCTTGCCAGGTTCATTCATTGTGACATCATTTGGACGCGTGATTTCGGTTCGCGGATCGCTCGCCCGGGTCGGGCTGCTGGCTGAAAGCCGGATGCCGGTCTCGGAAGTTCGGGCCACCGTCGGCCGCTTCGTCAGTATCCGCTGCGCCAGCTCGGTCATCGTCGCCATGATCACCGAGGTGTCCTGCGAGAACCTCTCGAGCAACGACAATTTGATCGCCATTGCCTCGGTCGACCTGCTGGGCGAAATCCTCAACGCGACCGGCAAGGCCAAATTCCAGCGCGGCGTCACCAACTATCCGACCATCGGCGATTCGGTCGACCTGATCACGAGCCAGGAGCTGCGCACGATCTACGCGCCCACCGGTTCCGACCAGATCAATGTCGGCTTCCTTCAGCAGGACAGCTCCGTCGTCGCCTATGTCGACATCGAGGAAATGCTCTCCAAGCACTTTGCAGTGCTGGGATCGACCGGCGTCGGCAAATCGACCGGTGTGTCGCTGTTGCTCAACGAGATCCTCAAGGCACGCCCGAACCTGCGCATCTTCCTGCTCGATGTGCACAACGAATATGGCCGCTGCTTCGGCGACCGCGCGCTGGTGCTCAACCCGCGCAATCTGAAACTGCCGTTCTGGCTGTTCAATTTCGAGGAAATCGTCGACGTGCTGTTCGGCGGCCGCGCCGGCGTGCCTGAGGAGCTCGACGTCCTCGCCGAGGTCATTCCGCTCGCCAAGGGCGTCTACACCCAGTACCAGAACGCCGACCGCATCGGCCTGAAGCGCATCGATCCCAAGCAGATCGGCTACACCGTCGATACGCCGGTGCCCTATCGCCTGGTCGATCTGATGTCGCTGATCGACGAGCGCATGGGCAAGCTCGAGAACCGCTCCTCGCGCATCATCTATCACAAGCTGATCTCCCGCATCGAGGCGGTCCGCAACGACCCGCGCTACGCCTTCATGTTCGACAACGCCAATGTCGGCGGTGACACCATGGCAGAGGTGATCAGTCATCTGTTCCGCCTTCCGGCCAACGGCAAACCGATGACGGTGATGCAGCTCGCCGGCTTCCCGGCCGAGGTCATCGATTCCGTCGTCTCGGTGCTCTGCCGCATGGCCTTCGACTTCGGCTTGTGGAGCGATGGCGTTTCGCCGATGCTGTTCGTCTGTGAGGAGGCTCACCGCTACGCCTCGGCCGATCGCAATGTCGGCTTCGGGCCGACCCGCAAGGCGGTGTCGCGCATCGCCAAGGAAGGCCGCAAATACGGCGTCTATCTCGGCCTCATCACCCAGCGTCCGGCCGAGCTCGACGCCACCATCATCTCCCAGTGCAACACGCTGTTCACGATGCGCCTTGCCAACGAGCGCGACCAGGCGCTGCTGCGCGCCGCGGTGTCGGATGCGGCCGCGAACCTGCTTTCGTTCGTGCCCTCGCTCGGCACCCGAGAAGTGCTGGCATTCGGCGAAGGTGTCGCGCTGCCGACGCGGCTGCGCTTCAAGGAGGTGCCGCCGCATCAATTGCCGCGCGGCGAAGCCACCATCAGCAGCGTGCCCTCCGTCACCTCCGGTCACGACATGCATTTCGTCGGCGCCGTGCTCGAGCGCTGGCGCGGTGCCACCTCGCAGCGCGACGTGCCGAACGATCCGGTGTTCTCGGCGCCGCCCGCGAAGACGCTCTCCAGCATCGAAGCCCCGATGCTGCAACCGTCGATGGGGTTGGATCCGGACCGCTTCTCGCTGCTGAAAAAGCCGCTGCGGTAAAGCGACGCTTGTTTTCCAGCGCCGGCATTGCGAGCCTGGCGTCACGTTGAGCATGGCACCCGCATCGACTAAGGTTGCCGGCCCCAAGCCGGAATCCATGCCCATGACAAAGCCTGTGCAACGCTTCGCCGCTCCCGCCCTCGATGCGCTCCCTGACGACATCCGCACGCGTCTCCTCGCCGTCCAGGAGAAGAGCGGCTTCGTGCCGAACGTGTTTTTGACGCTGGCCTACCGCCCGGACGAGTTCCGCGCCTTCTTCGCCTACCACGACGCACTGATGGAGAAGGACGGCGGCCTCAGCAAAGCCGAACGCGAGATGATCGTGGTCGCGACCTCGGCAGCCAATCAGTGCCAGTATTGCGTGATCGCGCATGGCGCGATCCTGCGTATCCGTGCCAAGAACCCGCTGATCGCCGACCAGATCGCCACGAACTACCGCAAGGCCGACATCACGCCGCGGCAAAAGGCGATGCTCGACTTCGCGATGAAGGTCTCGGCCGATGCGCAGCGGATTTCCGAGGACGATTTCACTGCGCTCGCGCCGCATGGCTTCAGCGACGACGACATCTGGGACATCGCCGCAATCTCCGCCTTCTTCGCACTGTCGAACCGGCTGGCGAATTTCACCGGCATGCGGCCGAACGACGAATTCTATCTGATGGGACGGCTGCCGAAGAAATGACCGACCGCCGCGAGCGCGGAAGGAACGCATCGCCACAATGCAGCGGATGAGTTCCCGCTTGACGGGAACTCTGTGTTTTCGCAATCGCACACGTTTAATTAAGAATCTCACCCTCAACTAGCACAAACGCCTTGGCACAACTTGCGCAGTTTCCGTCCCCGGAGACGCGGATGAGCCGTGCCTGTTGGGGGGCTTCTCATGAACGTGCGGGCATTTGTTATCGCGACCTGTATTGGCACGACATTCTTCGCGGCCGGATACGCATGGAACTATCAGCCGGAGATCATCAACGCGAACGAGATATGGAGCATGTTCGAATCGGAGCACGGCAAGGCGCGGGCTGCCGTCTTACGCGTCCTCGTTGCGCCGAATTCAGCTCACTTCAACGGCCTGCGAACGATCGATGCAGACCAGGCAAGATACGTATGCGGCTCCGTAAAAGCGATGGACAAGGAGAGGCAGTATGTCGAGGCCGCGTTCGTTTACACTGTCTCGATCGATTTTGCCCGTATCGACGACGACGGCCGGATGACGTCGCAGCGCTCTGCTTACAAGCCCTGCCCAGGCGCGGCCGACGACAAAATTGCCGACCAGAACACGCTGATATCGCCAGGCGCGCTGTCGATGATCAAGACCATCGAAAAAGTCATCCCCAAGTCCAGCGGCGGAACGATGGAACAACAGCTTGGCCAGCTGGCCGGACAGACAGCGGCGGTCGCGCCAGGTTCGGCGGTCCCGCGGAGATCAGCCGGCTCATCGGGTTCGCCAGCCTCGGCAGGGGCAGGATGGGCGCCAGCAGCACAGCATTCAGGTTCGGGCGTGGAGGCGCGACAAGCAGATGAACTGACGTGGCGTGTCGATCAGCCGCCGGCTGCATGGCCAAGTTTCCCCTCGGACCATCCGCTGGCGAAATCGGCGCAGAAGCGGACGAGCGCCGAGGCCCTGGCTTTCGCAACAGATATCGAGGCTCGCTGGGAGAAGGCCAAATCATCTGGCGTTCCGGCCAAGCGTCCTTCGCCTGAGGAGATCAAGGAAGCATGCCGCGCGCTACTTACGATTGATCCCGCGGACAAGGATTATCCGCGGGCCTGGGCCGCCTTTGTGCGGTTGCGCAAAATCGATCGCGACGCTGCTGGTTGAACTGGCGTGAACCTGTCCTAGCGCTGCGCCATCAACTCGAGCGCCGGGGCAAAGCGCTCGGAAAACGTCAACGTCTTGGCATGGTGAACTGCGGCAAACGATGCCGAGATCCCGGCTGAAGCGACCACGAGCAGGGCAACGGCGAAAATCAGACGGCGCATTTCGGCCTCCTGTGTGAGCTCGACAATTCCAACAGATGGCACGGCTTGGTTTCAGCACTGCTTCGTGCGGACGGAAGATGGTTTCGCTCAAGAGGCTGTGATCAGATCCAGTTTGCGGAGCCGCATGCCTGCTGCTGCGAGCGTTGCGCCTAATCATCCTCCGCTGGCCCACACCAGCCGGGCAGATAGATCGCATCCTTGCTCTTGGCTGAGGACATCGCCTTCTCGAGCGCCTTGTCGAAATTGGCATCCACAGTCTTGCGCGACAGCTTTCGACGCAGATAGTCGGCCCACAGGAATTCGGAGAACGGCGTGGTGTCCTTGGCGAAGCCGCCCATGCGGCGCAGCTCGCCGGCAAGGCTCCGGAAGGGATCGTCCTTGAGGTCGACGACGGATTTGGGCAAATCGCGGAATGGTCGCCGTTCGCCCTTGGCGTCGTAGGGGTAAACCCAGCGCTTGTTGTCCATCACGCCCCAGAACGCTTCGGGCTCCACCATCCTGAGGTCGCCGACAATGGTGACCAGCACCTCCTTGACGCCCTCGTCGTGCAGCGCGCGACCGAGATGATGATGGTCGATCACGTAATAGCGCTCGTCGGGGCCGTGCACGACGGGGATCATATGCTTGCCGAGCAGATCGGCCTGCTTCTTCTTGTCGTGCTCGCGCCAGCGCTTGCGCTTCTCCTTGACCTCGCGCATCCCGACCGTCATCTGCGTCGGCCGCAGCGACAGGATCGACACCGGATGCACTCTCGGTTCGCGCGTATTGGTCATGGTCGAAAGGCCCCTAACATGGTTGCAGCTGCGTGGTCAGGTTCCCTGGACTATGTCATGGGCACCGCGCCGGCAAATGCATTCGGCTCGGTGGATATTATTGCATCGCACCCTCTGCAGGCCCGGAACGACCACGGTTCCACGGTCCTTCGTTCGCAGTCCTGCAGGATAGTGCGAACGCGCAATGCACGTGCGCGTTGAGAAAATTTTCTGCAACGCGTTCACTACGTATGCTATCTAAAAATCGCTGCTTCGGAGTGATCCCTGCACCATGACAACCCAGCGGCCCATAAGCTCGGATGACGAGCACCGGGTGCTCCAGTTCAGGCCGCGCACCTCGCCTTCCCCGACGGCCCACCGCGGCAACGCTAGCGTGCAGCAATTGCGCGTCGCGCCCGAGCGGCTCGACCTGTCGCGCTACGAGGAGCCCCGCACCGAACCGGACGATTTCCGCCATCGCATGCTCGCCAATATCGCGGCGCTGGCCTTCACCATCGCACTGACCGCGATCGGGATCTGGCTCGCGGTGAGCATCGCCGACCTGCGCCGGACCCAGGATTGCGTGCTGATGGGCCGCCGCGACTGCGTCAAGATCACGACGCCGCACATCTAGGCAGGACATCTGGTAAGCAAGACGTCTGGTAGGCCCGCTGGCGCTCCTTCGGCCGAAACGGCTCAGCCGGGGCGTCCCCAGCCCGGTCCCCCACACCCGTCCGGCTCCATTGAACTCAGGGCGGCGCTCCGATATACGGGCTTTCGACCCGGCCAGAGGGGGGTTGAGGGCGTCATCGGGGCGCGATGCCCACCCATCGTTCCACTCTGGAAAATCTGACAAACATCTGCAATATATCAAAGGCTTAGTGATGTCCTCCACATTCGATCAGGTCGCTACGATCATCGCTGAAACCTGCGACATCCCGCGCGACACGATCACGCCGGATAGCCATGCCATCGATGACCTCGGCATCGACAGCCTCGATTTCCTGGACATCGCGTTCGCGATCGACAAGCAGTTCGGTATCAAGCTGCCGCTGGAAAAGTGGACTCAGGAGGTCAACGACGGCAAAGCGACCACCGAGCAGTATTTCGTGCTGAAAAACCTGTGCGCCCGCATCGACGAACTGGTTGCGGCCAAGGGCGCGAGCGCTTAAGCGCGCGGTCATGCAACTCGAATACTTCCACATGATAGATCGCGTCGTCGACCTCAACGTCGACGCGAAGACGATTGTTGTCGAGGCTCAGGTCCCGATGGAGAGCACCATCTTCGAAGGGCACTTCCCGGGCTATCCCCTGATGCCCGGCGTGCTCCTGATCGAATCGATGGCGCAGGCCTCGGGCTGGCTTCAACTTGGCGTGCTCAAATTCGAGCGCATGCCGATCCTGGCTGCCGTCAAGGAGGCCAAGGTCCGCGGCTCGGTCTTCCCCGGCGATCTCATGAGCATCGAGGCGAGCCTGGCCCATCAGGGCTCGGGCTACGCCGTGACCGAAGCCAAGATTAAGGTCGGCGGCAAGCTGCGCGCGAATTCGACGCTGACCTTCACGCAGATTCCCTTTCCCCATGCGGATATGCGCGCCCACATGGACGCGGTCGCCAAACGCGTCGGCTTTCCGCAACAGGCCGTATCGCCATGACCGAGACTCCTTCGAAGCCTGCCCAGACGGAAGTCTGGATCACCGGCATTGGCCTGGCCACCTCGCTCGGCGAGGGCCTGGACGCCAACTGGGCCGCGCTTCAGGAGAAGCGCATCAATGTCGACGAGAAGGGCTTTGCACCCTACATCGTGCACCCCCTGATGCCTGTCACCTTCGACAGCCAGATCCCCAAGAAGGGCGACCAGCGCCAGATGGAAGCCTGGCAGCGCATCGGCACCTATGCGGCCGGGCTTGCGCTCGACTCCGCCGGGATCAAGGGCAACAAGGACATCCTGTCGAAGATCGACATGGTGGTCGCCGCCGGCGGCGGTGAACGCGATCTCAACGTCGACACCGGCGTGCTCACGGCCGAGGCCAAGGGCGCCAACGCGCCCGGCTTCCTCAATGAGCGGCTGATGAGCGATCTCAGGCCGACGCTGTTCCTGGCCCAGCTCTCCAACCTGCTCGCCGGAAACATCGCCATCGTGCACGGCATTGGCGGCACCTCGCGCACCTTCATGGGTGAAGAGGTTGCCGGCGCCGATGCCGCCCGCATTGCATTGTCGCGCATCGCCTCCGGCGAGAGCGACATCGCGCTGATCGGCGGCTCGCACAATGGCGAGCGCAAGGACCTGATGGTCCTCTACGAATTCGGCGACTTCAATCTGAAGGACAAGTTCGCCCCCGTGTGGGCGCGCAAGGACCACGCCGGCTTCGCGCTCGGCTCGGCTGGCGCGTTCTTGGTGCTGGAATCGAAGGCCCATGCGGAAGCGCGCGGCGCAAAACCATTCGCAAAGCTGTCGAGCGTCGTTGCCGACCTTGCCCGTCGTAAGACCCCCGGCGACATGGCCGCGACGCTGGAGAAGCTTTGGGCAAAGTTGCCGAAGCGCGACGGCAAGGGCGCGATCATATCCGGCGCGACCGGCGCGGAGCCTGCGACATCAGAAGAGCGCGCCTTCCTGAAGGGCCACGCCGAGTTCCCGGTGCGCTCGACCGGCACGATGTTCGGCCACACCATGGAGACGCAATTCCCGCTCGGCATCGCGCTCGCCGCGCTGTCGATCTCTCGCGGCGCGCTGTTTCCGCCGAACGATTCCACGGGCACCGAGATTGAAATGCAGGGAGCGCCCACCCAGATTGTGGTGGTGGGGGCCGGACACTGGCGCGGCGAAGGCATGGCGCTGGTCGAGGCAGTAAGCTAAAGCGCGTTACGCTTTGGCAGGTTATTGTTTGGGTATGATCTTCTCGGAAAACCGCATCACGCTTTTTCGGATCATGCTCCAGCTCAAGCGGGGATCGACATGACTGCACCACGCGACAAACTCGGGCGTCCCGTCGTCGTCGTCACCGGCATGGGCATCATGACCTCGCTCGGCAACGGCAAGACCGACAATTGGGCGAAGCTCGTCGCCGGCGAATCCGGCATCCGAACCATCACGCGCTTTCCGGTCGACGGCCTGAAAACCACGATGGCCGGCACGGTGGATTTCGTCAGCGTCGATCCGTTCTCCTCCACCGGCCTGTCCGAACGGATGGCCGAACTGGTGACGCAGGAAGCGCTGGACCAGGCCGGGATCGGCGCCAAGGCGGATTTCCCTGGGCCTCTCTTTCTTGCGGTCGCACCGGTCGAAGTCGAATGGCCGCAGCGCCGCGAACTCGGCCGCGCCGTCGGCAAACCCGACTTCAATTACGACGATCTGCTGCGCATCTCCGGTGGCGGCAAGTACAGCGCCTATCACCACCGCTTCATGTTCGGTTCGGTCGCGGCCTACCTCGCCGAGACCTTCGGCACCAAGGGCTCGCCGATCTCGTTGTCGACGGCCTGCGCTTCGGGCGCGACCTCGATTCAGCTCGGCGTCGAGGCGATCCGCCGCGGCGAGACCGATGCCGCGCTGTGCGTGGCGACCGACGGCACCGTGAATCCGGAGGCGCTGGTGCGCTTCTCGCTGCTCTCGGCGCTTTCGACCCAGAACGACCCGCCGCAGGCGGCCTCCCGTCCCTTCTCCAAGAACCGCGACGGTTTTGTCATGGCCGAAGGCGCCGGTGCGCTGGTGCTCGAAAGCTATGAAGCCGCCACCGCGCGCGGCGCAAAAATACTCGGCGTAATCGCCGGCTGCGGCGAGCTCACCGATTCCTTCCATCGCACCCGCTCCTCGCCCGACGGCAAGCCGATCATCGGCTGCATGAACAAGACGCTGGCCGATGCCGGCATGACGCCCGACCAGATCGACCACATCAACGCGCACGGCACCGCGACGCCCGAGAACGACAAGATGGAGTACAATACGACATCGGCCGTGTTCGGCGAGCTCGTCTCGAAGATTCCGGTCACCTCCAACAAGTCGATGGTCGGCCACACCATCTCGGCCGCGGGCGCGGTCGAGGCGATCTTCTCGCTGCTGACGCTGGAGCATCAGCGTATCCCGCCGACGATCAACTACGACAATCCGGATCCCACGATCCTGTTCGACGTCGTCGGCAACAAGGCACGCGATGCCCGCGTCACCGCGGTGATGTCGAACTCGTTCGGCTTCGGCGGCCAGAACGCCTCGCTGATCCTGACCCGCGAACCGGCCTGACCGGACGCATGGCGCTGCTTCCGGCGACGACGAAGGCCCGCGCGCGGCAGACGGCAAAGTCGATCGGTGGAGGGCTGATCGGCGCTGCCACCGTCGGCATGTTGCGCACCACGCGTTATTTCGATCCAGCCAAGACCTCGGACTTTTTCGCACGCGTCACCAAACTGATCGGCCCGCGCCTGCGCGAGCACCGCATCGGCCGCGCCAATCTCACCGCGGCGTTTCCGGACAAGTCGCCCGAGGAAATCGAAGCCATCCTGATGGGCGTCTGGGACAATCTCGGTCGCGTCGGCGCCGAATTCGCCCATATGGACCAGGTCTGGGATTACGACCGCGATCATCCAGAAAACAGTCGGATCGAACTGCCCAGCCGCAGCATCGAGCTGTTCGATCAAATCCGCGACGACGGCAAGCCGGCGTTGATCTTCGCCGCGCATTTGGCCAATTGGGAATTACCGGCGCTCGCCGCGGTCGCACACGGGCTCGATGCAGCGATCCTCTACCGCCGCCCGAATATCGCCTCCGCCGACCGCATCATCCAGGAGATGCGACAGGTCAACATGGGCACGCTGATCCCGGCGGGGCGCGACGCGCCGCTGCGGCTTGCCCAGGCGCTCAAGGACGGCAAGCACGTCGCGATGCTGATCGACCAGTATCTGACCGGCGGAGTCGAGGTCACCTTCTTCGGCCGCAAGACCCGCGCCAATCCGATGCTGGCGCGCCTGTTACGACAGGTCGAATGCCCGATCCACGGCGTCCGCGTCATCCGCCTGCCCGGCGGCCGCTTCACCGCCGAGATCACCGAAGAGGTCCACCCGGTGCGCGACGCCGACGGCAAGATCGACATCCAGGGCACCACGCAGGCGATCACGAGCGTGGTGGAAGGCTGGGTCCGCGAGCATCCGGAGCAGTGGCTGTGGCTGCACCGAAGGTGGCGGTAGCGGACAGTAGTGCTTACCGCCCCGTCTTCACCCTGGTCCAAAGCCTATTGATGACCCGCTGGGTCGCGGGCTCACGCGCCGTGATGACGAACAGCTTTGCGAGCGTCGCCTCGTCCGGATAGATGTTCTTGTCGCTCAAGATTTTCGGATCGACCAGTTTCTGGCTGGCGAGGTTGCCATTGGCGTAGGACAGGAAGTCCGTATTCCTGGCGGCCACGTCCGGACGGTAGAGATAGTTGATCAGCTCGTAGGCTTCGCTGACGTTCCTGGCATCCGCGGGGATCGCGAGATTATCGAAGAACATCTGCGCGCCCTCCTTCGGGATGGCGTAGCCGATCTCGATGCCGCTTTTGGCTTCGGCAGCGCGGGCGCGGGCCTGCATGATGTCGCCGGACCAGCCGACCACGAAGCAGATCTCGCCGGTGGCGAGCGCGCTCAGATATTCGGACGAATGAAACTTGCGCACGGAGGGCCGCACCTTGGTGACGACATCGGCGGCCTTTTCGAGGTCGGCCTGCTTGGTCGAGTTCGGATCAAGCCCGAGATAGTTCAACGCCGCCGGAAAGATGTCGTCGGCGGAATCCAGCATGTGGACGCCGCAGTCTTTGAATTTCGCGAGGTTCTCCGGCTTGAACACGACGTCCCAGCTGTCAATCTTGGCATCCGCTCCGAGAATCTGCTTCAGCTTTGCGACGTTGTAGCCGATGCCTGTCGTGCCCCACATGTAATTGACGGCGTAGACGTTGCCGGGGTCATAGATCGCGAGACGTTCGGTTACCACCCGCCAGGCATTGGCCAGGTTCGGCAGCTTCGACTTGTCGAGCTTCTGGAAGATGTTGGCCTTGATCTGGCGCTGGAGGAAATAGGCGGTGGGCACCACGACGTCATAGCCGGATTTGCCGGCCATCAGGCGCGTCTCCAGCGTCTCGTTGGCGTCAAACGTGTCGTAGACCACCTTGATGCCGGTCTCCCTGGTGAAGGCCTCGAGAACGTCGGGCGCCACGTAGTTCGACCAATTGTAGAAGTTGACGACCCGCTCCTCGGCCCCGGCAGGAGCGGAGAGCAACGTCAGCGCGGCGGCGATCGCAAGGCCAAAACCACAGCGGCTGACGTTGGTCATCTCCCTACCTCTTGCGCCCGCGCACCGCGTCCGACAGTCGCTCCAGTGCGGTGTCGAGCGTCTCGTCCTTCTTGGCAAAGCAGAAGCGCACCACCGAGGTCACAGGGTCCTGCTCGTAGAAGGCCGAGACCGGGATAGCCGCGACCTTGTAGTCCTTCACGATCCGCCAGCAGAACTCGGTGTCGCTCTCGTTCAGCCCGAGCGGGGACAGGTCGACGGTGAGGAAGTAGGTGCCCTGCGACTTCAGCACGGGGAAGCCGAGGCTCTCCAGGCCCTTGGCGAGGCGGTCCCTGCTCCGCGTCAGGTCCTTGCGCATCGACAGGAAATACTCGTCGGGCTTGCCGAGGCCGTAGGCGACGGCGGCCTGGAGGTTCGGCGCGGTGGTGAAGGTCAGGAACTGGTGCACCTTGGCGGCAACGCGCAGCAACGGCGGCGCGGCGCACACGAAGCCGATCTTCCAGCCTGTCAACGAGAAGATCTTGCCGGCCGAGCCGACCTTGATGGTGCGGTCGCGCATGCCGGGAATGGTGATCAGCGGGATGTGCTTGTGCTCGTCGAAAGTGACGTGCTCCCAGACCTCGTCGCAGATCGCGATGACGTCGAACTCCTGGCAGTAGCGCGCCAGCAGCTCGAGGTCCTCCCGCGGAAACACCACCGCGGACGGATTCAGGGGGTTGTTGAAAAGCACCGCCTTGGTCTTTGAATTGAAGACACTTTTCAGCATGTCCTCATTCAGCCGCCAATGCGGCGGCTCGAGCCGGACCAGGCGCGGAATGCCGCCGGCCTGGCGGATAATCGGCAGATAGGAATCGTACACCGGCTGGAAGCACACCACCTCGTCACCGGGCTGGACCACGGCGAGGATGGCCGAGGTCAGGGCCTCGGTGCCGCCGGAGGTCACCATCACCTCGCTCATCGGATCGAGCTCGAGGCCGTGCCAGTGGCCGTAATGGGTCGCGATCGCCTGACGGAGTTCCGGCAGGCCCATCATCGACGGGTACTGGTTGTAGCCGTTCAGCGAGGCCTCGGCCGCGGCGCGGCGGATGTCCTCGGGCCCGGGATCGTCGGGAAAGCCCTGCCCAAGATTGATGGCGGCATTGTCGCGCGCGGCCTGCGACATCGCCTCGAAGATGGTGACAGGAAGGTCTGCGAAGACCTTGTTGAGGGACGAGCTCTTTGACATCGGCGGGGTCAGCCGCCGACCTTGCTGGGAAGACCCGCCGCCTTCCAGCCCAGCATGCCGCCGGCCAGATGTTTGTCGTAAGGCAGGCCCGCGGCCTGCGCCGCCAGTGAGGCCGTCACCGAACGCTTGCCCGAGCGGCAGGCGAACACGACCTCCTTACCCTCCGGATCGGGGATCGCTTTGGGATCGAAGGTCGAGAGCGGCACGACCACGCCGTAGGGATAAGCCTCGGCCTCGACCTCGTTCGGCTCGCGCACGTCGACGAGGAGATAGCGCCCTTCCGCAACACCCTTGGAGACCTCGTCCGGGGTCAGATCCTGTACTTGATTTGCCACATCATCCTCCAACGTCGCGGGCCGCTGCCGGGGCGATCCCGGCGGCCGGCAACCTCGCCTCTCGGCCCGCGAAAATCAAGCGCTACAAAGGCTTGAGCTGCCTTGCGCAAGTTAAAGCTAAATCGCAGCGACTTGAAGCGCGACCTTCACGATGCCTGAAGCTCCTGCTTCACACCTCACCGCTAGCTCAGTGTCATTCCCCGCGAAAGCGGGGAATCCGGTACGCCGCGGCCTGCCCGTATCCACGCACTGTTTCTGGGTACTGGATCGCCCGGTCCAGCCGGGCGATGACAGCTGCGGAGCTAGATCGTCACCTGGGTGCCGACCTCGACGACGCGGCCGGAGGGGATCTGGAAATAATCGGTGGCGTCGTTGGCGGAACGGCTGAGCGAGATGAACAGCCGGTCCTGCCAGCGCGGCATGCCGGAATGGGCGGCCGGCTTGAGCGCCCTCCGCGACAGGAAGAACGAGGTCGACATGATGTCGAACTGCCAGCCGAGCTTGCGGGCGATCGCCAGCGCCTTCGGCACGTTGGGCGATTCCATGAAGCCGAACTTCAGCGTCACCTTGGAGAAGGTCGGCGAGATCTGTTCCAGCTTCACCCGCTCGGCCGGATCGATGCGCGGGGTCTGCGCGGTCTCGATGGTGAGAATGACGTTCTTCTCGTGCAGCACCTTGTAGTGCTTCAGACTATGCATCAGCGCGGTCGGCGCGCTGAGGGGATCGCTGGTCAGGAACACCGCGGTGCCGGGCACGCGCTGCGGCGGCCGCTTCTCCAGCATGGCCACCAGGTCGGCGAGCGGGAATTCGAGCTTGCGCGACTTCTCGAACAGCAGCCGGCTGCCGCGCCGCCACGTGTACATCAGGATGATCATGAGCGCGCCGAGCGCCAGCGGCACCCAGCCGCCCTCGAACACCTTGAGCAGATTGGCGGCCAGGAAGGTGAGGTCGAGAAACAGGAACGGCGCGATCAGGGCGGCAGCCGTGAACGGCGACCACCGCCATACCTTCCAGATCACCACGAAGCCCATCATCGCCGTAACCACCATGGTCCCGGTGACGGAGATGCCGTAGGCCGAGGCCAGCGCGCTGGAGGAGCGGAATAAGAGCACCAGCAGGACCACTGCGACGAGCAGGAGCTGGTTGATGCGCGGGATGAAGATCTGGCCGGAATGGGCTTCGGACGTATGGCGAATTTCAAACCGCGGCAACAGACCGAGCTGGATCGCCTGACGCGTCAGCGAATAGGCACCGGTGATGACCGCCTGGCTCGCGATAACCGTTGCGGCGGTGGCCAGCACCACCATGCAGCCGCGGAAAAAACCTTGCGGAAAGAGCTGGAAGAACGGGCTCACGATCGCGCCGGGGTCGCCGAGCACGAGGGCGCCCTGCCCCAGATAGTTCAATGCCAGCGACGGCACCACGATGAACAGCCAGGCGGTCTGGATCGGCCGCTTGCCGAAATGGCCGAGGTCGGCATAGAGCGCCTCGGCACCGGTGACCGCCAGGAACACCGCGCCGAGCGTCACGAAGCCGATGATGCCGTGGTGGATCATGAAGGACACGGCGTAGAGCGGGTTCAGCGCGAACAGCACCTGCGGCTGCTGGATGATCGGGTGGATCGCCGCGATCGCGATCACCGCGAACCAGACGCACATGATCGGGCCGAAGAAGGCGGCGACGCGAGCGGTGCCACGGGACTGCACGGCAAACAGACCGACCAGGGTGATCACGGTCAGCGGCACGATGTAGGGCTCGAAGTGCAGGGTGACGTCCTTCATGCCTTCGAGCGCCGACAGCACCGAGAGCGCCGGCGTGATCACGGCGTCGCCGTAGAACAGGGCTCCGGAAATGATGCCGAGCAGGACGATGGTTGTTCCGCGGGTGCCGACTGCGCGCTGGGCCAGCGCCATCAGCGCCAACGTGCCGCCCTCGCCGTTGTTGTCGGCACGGAGCAGGATCACGACGTATTTGAGCGTCACAACGACGATGAGCGCCCACAGGATCAGGGAGAGCACGCCGAGCACGGCCGCCGGCGTCGGCACCCCCTCCGCGCCGGAAGCCGCCATGACCGCCTCGCGGAACGCGTAGAGCGGGCTGGTGCCGATGTCACCGTAGACGACGCCGATGCTGCCGAGTGTCAGCGCACCGAAGCCGGCAGTGGTGTGGGCATCGCCATGCCCATTGGCCGCCGCCGTTTCCGGGGCGGAAATCGCGATATCACTTGTCATGGGAGAGCCTGGTGGCCTCTAAAAATGCTTCACTGCACAACGGCAGAAGGGCGCGGGGCTTATAGGCCTGCGCTGCCGGCATAGCCTAGCCAGATTTTGGGGCTTAGCCATGCACATTTGCATGGCTGGGCCGGCCACCGTTTAGATGGTGACCTGGGTTCCGACTTCAACCACGCGTCCGGTGGGAATTTGGAAATAGTCGGTGGCGTCGTTGGCGGACCGGCTCAGCGCGATGAACAAATGGTCCTGCCAAAGCGGCATGCCGGACTGCGCCGACGCCTTCAGCGAGCGCCGCGACACGAAGAATGAGGTCGACATGATGTCGAATTGCCAGCCCTGCTTGCGCGCGATCGCGAGTGCCTTGGGCACGTTCGGCTGCTCCATGTAGCCGAAGCGCAGGCGGACCTTGAAGAACTTGTCGCTGATCCTCTCCATCCGGAACCGCTCCGACAGATCGACCCGCGGCGTATGCGCGGTCTCGATGGTCAGGACCACGTTGTGCTCGTGTAGCACCTTGTTGTGCTTGAGATTGTGCAGCAGCGCGGTCGGCACGAAGGAGGGATCGCTGGTCAGGAACACCGCGGTGCCCTTGACGATGTGCGGCGGCCGCTTTTCCAGGCTCCGGATCAGATCGTCCAGCGGCACCTCGATGCGGCGCGTTTTCTGGATCAGGATCCCGGACCCTCGCCGCCAGGTCCAGATTGTCCCGGCCATGATCACGCCGAACAGCAGCGGCACCCAGGCGCCTTCGAGCAGCTTCAGAAGATTCGCGCTGAAGAAGCTGATGTCGACCACGACGAAGGGCAGGATCACCGCTGCGGCCGTCGCCGCGCGCCAGTTCCACAATTTCCAGATCACGATGAAGCCCATGATGCCGTCAGCAACCATGGTGGTGGAGACCGCAATACCGTAGGCCGAAGCCAGATTGCTGGGGGTGTGGAACAACAGCACCAGCAGCATCACACCGATCAGCAGCAGCCGGTTTACACGCGGCAGATAGATCTGGCCGGCATGAGTTTCCGAGGTGAAGCGCACCTCGAAGCGCGGCAGGAGGCCGAGCTGCACTGCCTGATAGACCAGGGAATAGGCCCCCGTGATTACCGCCTGGCTCGCGATCACGGTCGCCGCGGTCGCAAGTCCGACCAGCGGCAGCACGAAATGCTCGGGCACCATGCGATAGAAGGAGTGTTCGATCGCGCTGGGATCCGACAGCACCAGTGCGCCCTGCCCGAAATAGTTGATCAGGAGCGCAGGCAGCACGAAGAACATCCAGGCCGACTGGATCGGCTTGCGGCCGAAATGGCCGAGGTCTGCGTAGAGCGCCTCGCCGCCGGTCACCGCGAGGAACACCGCGCCCAGTGTCACCAGGCCGATCGTGCCGTGCGACAGCAGGAATTGCAGGGCGTAATAGGGATTGATCGCTGCCAGCACCGACGGATCGTCGGCGATGTGAACGGCACCCAGCACGGCAAGAACGGTGAACCAGACGACCATCACCGGCCCGAAGGCTGAGGCGACCAGTGCCGTCCCCTTGCTCTGGACCGCGAACAGCAGCGTCAGGATGAGAACGGTCAGGGGAACGACATAGTGCTCGAAGGCGGGCGTTGCGAGCTTCAGACCCTCGACCGCCGACAACACCGAGATCGCCGGCGTGATCATGGAATCGCCGATGAACATGGAGGCGCCGACGACGCCGAGCGCCATCAGGAACCAGCTCCGCCGCCCGAGCGCGCGCTGGCCGAGCGCCATGAGGGAAAGCGTGCCGCCCTCCCCGTTGTTGTCGGCGCGCAGCAGCAGCAGCACGTATTTGGCGGTGACGACGATCAGCAGCGCCCAAAGGATCAGCGAGAGCACGCCGAGCACCATGACCCGCGAGACCGGCTGGCCATGGGCCGCGCCCCTGACGGCCTCGTGGAATGCGTAGAGCGGCGACGTGCCGATGTCGCCGAAGACGACGCCGATGCTCCCGAGCGTCAGGCCCCAGAAACCCGAGGTGACCGGCCCGTCCGGAGCTTCGGTCGATGTGATGCTCGCCGTCATATGAAACTGGAACGCTTCTGCCCGAGAATTGATCCGGCGCCTTTTGACGGTTCCGGCGCCCCTGTCAATCGGCACATCACCATAGCAGGCACCGGGCCAGATGCTGTGACGGCGCAGCAACGGTCGTTGCCCACGCGACGACATGCCTCAGGTAAGATGGTGGCACAAGAGCCCTGAGCCTTCAGTCCCCGATTGAACGGGAATTGGCTCTACATCCTTGTTTTGTCGCGCTTCTTCGCGCGAAACAGGGTCCACTTCGCTCGAATGCGCCCTACGGCTTCAGATTCGGCGGCAGCGGCGGATCTTCGCGCATCAGGGTGATGGTCACCCGCCGGTTGGCCGCGAGCGAGGGATCGTCCGGAAACAGCGGCTGGGTATCCGCCTTGCCGGCGACGGCGAAGACATGGGCGGCCGGCAGGCCCTCGCGTTCGAGGATCTGACGCACGGCATTGGCGCGGTCGGCCGACAGATCGAAGGCGCCGTAGTCGCTGCGGGTCGGCACGAATCCAGCCGCGGTGTGGCCGGCGATGGAGACGCGCAGCGGCGTCGCCTTGAGCGGGACAGCGAGCTTCTCGATCAGGCGGCGGGTGCGGTCATAGGGGACTTTGGAGCCGTCGGCGAACATCGAGCGACCGTCCTGGTCCACGATCTCGAGGTTGAGGCCCTGCTTGGTCTCCTCGAACATGATGTGCTTCGACATCTCGGTCAATTCCGGCATGTCCTGCAACGCTTGGCGCAGCGAGGCCGCCGCCAGCGCAAAATTGCGGTCGACCTTGATCTTCGCGCCCGACGTGCGGTCACGATCCTCCTGGTCCGGCGTCGGCGTGTTGGAAGAGTCCTCGGGCTGAATGTGATCGACGTTCTTCAGCCGAGGGCGGGTCGGCAGCCCGTCGGACTCGACGATGCCGGAATAGCGCGCTTCGGTCTGGACACCGAAGGCGTCGCGCATGGAGCCTGCGACGACCTTCAGCTTGTTGGCATCCTGGGTCGAGAACGCGACGAGCATCACGAAGAAGCTCATCATCAGGCCCATCAGATCGGCGAAGGTCACGAACCAGCCGTGACCGCCTCCGTGTGAATCGCCGCGCTTCTTCTTGGCCATATCTCAAATCCCGGCGCGCGGCCTCAGGCCGGCACCGGCTCGCCTTCAGCGTGGCGGTGCTTCTCGGGCAGATAGGCCAGCAGCATTTCGCGGACCAACGTGGGGCTCTTGGAGTCGCGGATCATCAGGATGCCGTCGATGATCAGCGTGCGGTTGGTCTCTTCGTCCAGGAGCTTTCCATGCAGCTTGTCGGCGATCGGGGTACAAAACAGGTTGGCGACCAGCGCGCCGTAGAGAGTCGCGAGCAGCGCGGTCGCCATGAACGGGCCGAGCTTTGACGGGTCGGTCATGTTGGCGAACATCTGCACCATGCCGATCAGCGTGCCGACCATGCCGAAGGCCGGGGCGCAGTCGCCGATGGCGCGGTAGATCTTGCTGCCTTCATCCAGATGCATCAAAAAATTATCGCGGTCGCGCTCGAGATTGTCGCGAATGAAGTCCAGGTCGTAGCCGTCGGCGACGTAGCGGATGCCCTTGGCGAGGAACGGCTCGTCGGTCTCGACCTTTTCCAAACCCACCGGCCCTTGCTTGCGGGCGATCTCGGCGATGCGGGCGAGTTCGTCGACCAGATCGTGCGCCGACAGACGGCTCATAGTGAAGGCAAACTTGGCGCCGAGCGGTAGGCCGTGGATCAGCGTCGAGAGCGGAAAGCGGATCATGGTCGCGGCCGTCGAGCCGCCGAAGATGATGATCATCGCATGCTCGGAAACGAACATGTGGAGATCGCCGCCCAGCAGCATCATCGTCGCGATGACGACAATGCCCGCCACGAGCCCGATGCTCGTCATGATATCCATGGGAGACTCCAACGCGAACGCAACAACGGCCGTCCTGGCCGATGGCGCGGCCCAACCCCGAACCGCATCGGAAACCCTAGTGAGCCGCGATTAAAGACGCGTAAAGGTTAAGTTGAGCCGGCGCGCCTGGCGGCCGCAGCGCGCTGAAAGGCGCCGGCTTTTGCCGACTGCCGACACGGATCTCAACATTTTGCTAACCATACGGTGTCGCGCGCACCCGTCACCCGTGCACGCGATCCCTTCGGCTGCGGCCCTGCGCCACATCGGGGGCGACCGATCAATTGGTATTCTGGACCCGGCCGGCACCTCATGGCGGAAGGCATCGCAATGGTGACGCTGTTCAGTCTTCTCACCGCGCTTCCCGCAGTGCTGGCGCTCCACATGCTCGAACCCGGGCTCGTCCTGCCGGCGTTCAGCGTGCTGCTCTTTGCCGAGGCGGCCCTCGCCGGGATCGCAGCGCACCTGATCCACATGCCGGACAATGCGGAAGATATCACCCTGTGGGATTTTGCCGGCGGCTTCACCTTGATCGGATGCGCTGCCGCGGTGCTCGGCGAGCCGGATCAGGCCGCCTTGTTCCTGACGGAACAGGGCAGCCTGCGAGCGGCGTCGCAACCGTAGATCATCGCGGTCCCGCCGTTAGTGAATCTCCGCCGAGCGCTTCAGCGCAGCCTTCAACTTCTCCAACGAGAAGTCGGGGCTGCGGGCGATCTCGAGGATCGGCGTCTCGCGGCGGCCACAGAGTTCGGCGGCCTCGGGCAGCTTTGCGGCAATATCGTGCGGAATTACGACGGCGCCGTGCTGGTCGGCATGGATCAGATCGTCCGACTTCACGGTCATGCCGGCGACGCGCACTTCGCCGCCAAAGCTCTCGGCATGCACCCACGCATGCGACGGGCCGATCGAGCCGGCCAGCGCCTGGAAGCCCGGCGCCCATTGCGGAATGTCGCGGATCGAACCGTCGGTGATGACGCCGAGGCAGCCGAGCGCCTTGTGCACGTTGCTCTGCACCTCGCCCCAAAACGCACCGTAGCCGACGTCGGGACCGTCGATGTCCTGGATCACCGAGATGCGCGGACCGTGGCCGGTACCGACATATTCGTAATATGCGATGCGGCGCTTGGACTGCTCTTCCGGCGGTAGTGAATTTTTCAGCACCGAGCGGATCGCGACCGTGCGGGCATAGCCGACGATCGGGGGCAGATCGGGAAATGGGCAGACCAGTGGTTTGGTGGTGTAGCCGATCAGCCGGCGCTCGGGCGCCACGATCTCCATGGCATTGCAGATCGTCGGCGTGTCATAGCGGCCCAGCGCTTCGAGGACGGAAGCGGGCAGCGGCCCGGTCGCAGTATTCGTCACAGCGTTCTCTCCCAGATTGGCGGCCGCTGTTGGTGCGGTGCCGCCTGCACCGGGCGATATAGCCGAGATCGGGCCTCAACCCAACTCAGGGCGCCTCATGGCAGATATCCAAGTCTCGCTGTTCAGTGCCTTGGCTGCTTGGCGCTTGCCGTTCAGTGCAGCCGGTCGGGCCGGTCGTCTTCGCGCGGCGGCTCCGACAGGTTTGCCAGCGTCGGCGCCGAAGGCGGCGAGGAGACCTCGCCTCCAGCCGGCGCGGTGGCTTCCATCGCGCGCGCCTGGTCGCGATAGGATTTGTAGCCGAGCGGCAAAGCGAGCAGATACAGCACCGTTCCGATGGACAGCACGTGCCAGGGATAGGCGATCAGGATCGCGATGAACACGACCACCGCGACGAACGCCGGCAGCACCAGCTCGGGCGGCACGCGCATGCGCTTGGTCTTGCCGGAGAACACCGGCAGGCGCGACACCATCAGGAAGGCGATCAGCAGCGTATACGCAGCCGTCACCGCCGCAGGCAGCCGGCCGAGATCGAGGAACGCGACATAGATCGGCAGCAGCACCGTGATCGCGCCGGCCGGCGCCGGCACGCCGGTGAAGAAGTTGGCGGCAAAGGCCGGCTTGTTGGGATCGTCCATGGTGGCATTAAAGCGCGCCAGGCGGAGGCCACCGGAGATCGCAAACACCATGGCGGCGATCCAGCCGGCATTGCCGAGCTCGTGCAGCTGCCAGAAATACAGCATCAGGCCGGGCGCCACGCCGAAATTGACGAAGTCGGCGAGGCTGTCGAGCTCGGCGCCGAACTTGGACTGCCCCTTGATCATGCGCGCGATGCGGCCGTCGATGCCGTCGAGTGCCGCCGCGAACACGATGGCGTAGACCGCGAGCGACATCCGCCCCTCGATCGAGAGCCGGATCGAGGTCAGGCCGGCGCAGATCGCCAGCAGCGTGATGACGTTGGGCACCAGCATGCGCACCGGGATCGGGCGGAACCGCCGGCGGCGCACATCAGGATCTTTGAAGTCATAAGGCGTCATGGCTCGTCCTCACCTTGGGGCGAGATATAGCAAGCCGCGTTCCCCTCCGCCATTGCGGCGGAAGGCCCCTCAGGACCGACTTATTGGTTAATTGGCACGGTAGGCGCGGCTCGGGTCGTCTCCGGCAAGATCCGCCAGAATCGTCTCGCCGGCGATCGCGGTCTGGCCTTCCGAGACCAGCGCCTTCGTGCCCAGCGGCAGATAGACGTCGAGCCGCGAGCCGAATCGGATCAGACCGAAGCGCTCACCGGCGCCGATTGCCTGCCCCTCTTTGACGAAGCAGACGATGCGCTTGGCGACCAGACCCGCGATCTGGATCACGCCGATCCGCGCCGTCGGCGTCGTGATCACCAGCGAGTTGCGCTCATTGTCCTCGCTCGCCTTGTCCAGCTCGGCATTGATGAACAGGCCGGGCCGGTAGGCGATACGGTCCACCCGGCCCGCGATCGGGCTGCGGTTCACATGGCAGTTGAACACACTCATGAACACCGAGACGCGCGGCAGCGGCCGATCGCCGAGGCCGAGCTCGGCCGGCGGCAGCGCCATAGTGATCATCGAGACGCGGCCGTCGGCGGGCGACACCACGAGCCCCTCGCGCACGGGGGTCACGCGCACGGGGTCGCGGAAGAACAGCGCGCACCATACGGTCAGGATGGTGCCGATCCACCCCAACGGCGACCACAGCCAGAACAGGAGGAGGCTTGCCAGCGCAAAGCCGCCGATGAAGGGATATCCCTCCTTGTGGATCGGCGGGATCTGACGCTGGATCGAATCGAGAATGGACATCGCTATCTGCCGCTCAGGGTTGATGGCGCAGGTCGTCCCGCGCGGTGGTGTTGTTTAGGCCAGAGTTGGGACCGGAGACAAGGTCACTCCGCCGCCGCAGGCGCCGTCAGGACATCGGCGACCGGCGGTGGCTCCCGGTTGGGCGCCTCGCCGGAATCGGCCATCCTCGCCAGTTTCTCGCGCGCCGCCTCGGCCTCGCGCTGCCTGTTCCACATGCTGGCGTAAAGTCCCCCCTCCCCAAGCAGTTTCGCGTGGGTGCCGCGCTCGGCGATGCGGCCCTGGTCCAGCACGATGATCTCGTCGGCGCCGACGATGGTCGAGAGCCGATGGGCGATCACCAGCGAAGTGCGGTTCTTCGCCACGCGCTCGAGCGCACCCTGGATTTCGTGCTCAGTGTGGGTGTCAAGCGCGGAGGTCGCCTCGTCCAGCACCAGGATCGGTGGCGCCTTCAACACGGTGCGCGCGATCGCAACCCGTTGTTTTTCGCCGCCGGACAGTTTCAGGCCGCGCTCGCCGACCTGGGTCTCGTAGCCTTTCGGCGCCATGCGGATGAAATGATCGATCTGCGCCAGCTGCGCTGCCTGCTCGACCTCGGCATCGCTGGCGTCCCAACGCCCGTAGCGGATGTTGTAGCGGATGGTGTCGTTGAACAGCACGGTGTCCTGCGGCACCATGCCGATGGACGCGCGCAAGCTCGCCTGCGTGACTTCGCGAATGTCCTGGCCGTCGATCAGGATCTTGCCGCCCGAGATGTCGTAGAGGCGAAACAGAAGCCGCGAGATGGTCGACTTGCCCGCACCTGACGGGCCGACGATCGCGACCGTCTTGCCGGCCGGCACCTCGAAGCTGATGCCCTTGAGGATCGGACGGGACGGCTCATAGGCAAAGCGCACATCCTCGAAACGCACATTGCCCGCGGAGACCACCAGTGGCTTCGCGCCCGGCGCATCCTTGATCTCGGCCTCGCGCCCCAGCACGTTGAACATCTTCTCGATGTCGATGATCGCCTGCTTGATCTCGCGATAAACCATGCCCATGAAGTTCAAGGGCTGGTAGAGCTGGATCATCATCGCGTTGACCAGCACGAAATCGCCGACCGTGTTGGTGCCGTTGCGCACGCCGATCGCGCACATCAGCATGGTCGCGGTCAGCCCCAGCGTGAAGATCACGGCCTGCCCGGTGTTGAGCACGGCCAGCGAAGTATAGGCCTGGACGCTCGACTCCTCGTAACGCGCGACCGACCGGTCGTAGCGCTGTGACTCACGGGCCTCGGCGCTGAAATATTTGACGGTCTCGTAGTTGAGCAGCGAGTCGATCGCCTTGGTGTTCGCCTCGGTGTCGGCATCGTTCATCTTGCGGCGGATGCCGATCCGCCACTCGGTCGCGATGTAGGTGTAGTACATGTAGACCGCGACAGTGACGAGGGTCGCAAGCACGTAGCGCCAATCGAACTGCCACAGCAGCACGGCCATCAGCAGCGAGACCTCGACGATGGTCGGGATCAGCTGCAGGATCACCATGCGCACGATGACCTCGATGCCCTCGCGGCCGCGCTCGAGCACGCGCGTCAGGCCGCCGGTCTTGCGCTCCAGGTGGAAGCGCAGTGACAACTCGTGCATGTGGATGAAAGTGATGGTGGCGAGCTTGCGCACCGCGTGCATGGCAACGCGCGCGAAAATGCCGTCGCGCCATTGCGTCAGCACCGCCATCACGATGCGCATCACACCGTAGCTGGCGGTCAGCAGCAGCGGCGAGGCGATCACCCAGAGGTGCCAATTGTCGGCCTGAACTGGCGCACTGTTGGCGCCGGTCAGCGCGTCGGTCGCCCATTTGAAGCTGAAAGGAACCGTCAGCGTGATCAGCTTGGCGGCGAGCAGCAGCACCATCGACCAGACCACGCGCATCTTCAGGTCGAAACGGTCGCCCGGCCAGATATAGGGCCACAGATGCGCCAGCGTGCCCATCAGCGTGGCCCGCTCCAGCGGCCCCCCGGCGGGATCAGGAACGTTGGCGCCGGCGGGCGATTGAGCTTGGTCCATCAAGAAGCCTGAAAAGCCCGTCGAATGCGGGCTGCGTTGCCATTAAGGATTTTCGTTTGTCATATAGAGCCTTACCGATGCCCATGCACCCCGCCAGATGGCGAATCTTGGATTGTTCGTCGTCGTTTACCGGTAGATTTCCGGAAGCTCCGAATCACCGATTGGGCTTGACGCCTCTTCGCTGCAATGCATCATGGCACCAATGAGCACGATCAAAACCGTCTGTGTCTATTGCGGCTCCGGCCCAGGAACCAATCCCCGTTTCACCGAAGGCGCCAAGGCGTTCGGCAAGGCGCTCGCCGAGAACAACATCCGCCTCGTCTATGGCGGCGGCTCGCTCGGCCTGATGGGCTCGGTGGCGACCTCCGTCCTCGATCACGGCGGCACTGTCACCGGCATCATCCCCGATTTCCTGCGGATGCGGGAAAACGCGCTGACGCGCGTGCAGGAGATGATCGTCACCCCCGACATGCACGAGCGCAAGCGACTGATGTTCGAACGCTCCGACGCCTTCGTGGCGCTGCCGGGCGGCGTCGGCACGCTGGAGGAGTTGGTCGAGCAATTGACCTGGAAGCAGCTCGGACGTCACGCCAAGCCGGTGCTGCTGGCCAACATCGATAATTTCTGGGAGCCGCTGTTCTCGCTGCTGTCGCACATGCGCCAGACCGAGTTCATCCGCGCCGGCCTTTCGGTCGACATCCTCAAGGCCGATCGGATCGAAGAGATTTTGCCGAAGCTGAAATCGGCTGCAGCGCAGATCGAAGATGCGGAAAAGCAGCTCGCACCGGAAATGGCGCGCAAGCTCTAGTCCGCAGGAAACGTCACCGCCTCGATCCGGTTACCATCGGGGTCGACAACGAAGGCTGCGTAATAACGCACGCGATCGTGCGGGCGGATACCCGGCGCGCCGTCGGATGCGCCGCCGGCCGACAGCGCTGCGGCGTGAAATGCATCGACCTCGACGGTCGTCTTTGCCCGCAGGCAGATATGGACGCCGCTCTCCGGCGGCACGTGCGGCATGCCCTCGCGCAGATTGATCCAGAATTCGGGATAGGCCTTGCCGAAGCCGATCGTCCGCGGCCGCGTGACGAGGCGAGCGAGACCGAGCGCGGCGAGTGTTGCCTCGTAAAATGTCGCCGAGCGTTGGAGATCGCTGACGCCGACGGAGATGTGATCGATCATGGGTCGCGCCCCCTCTCCTGCTCGTCATCCCGTTTGTGGCACCGCCGCCCTACGCCGGCGCGCCCGACTTCACCAGCTTGTAGATCACCGAATCCATCAGCGCCTGGAACGAGGCGTCGATGATGTTGGGGGACACCCCGACCGTGGTCCAGCTGTCGCCGTTCTCGTCCTCGCTCTCGATCAGGACGCGCGTGACCGCGCCGGTGCCGCCGTTGAGGATACGCACGCGATAGTCGATCAGCGTCAGGCCTTCGATATATTTCTGGTACTTGCCGAGATCCTTGCGCAGCGCGACGTCGAGCGCGTTGACGGGACCGTTGCCTTCGGCCGCCGAGATCAGATGCTCGCCGGCGACGTCGACCTTGACCACCGCCAGCGCCACGGTGACGCGCTCGCCATGCGAATTGTAGCGCTGCTCGACATTGACGTCGAACTGCTCGACCTCGAAATAATGCGGCACCTTGCCGAGCGTGCGCCGCGCCAGCAGCTCGAACGAGGCGTTGGCGGATTCATAGGCGTAGCCTTGCGCCTCGCGCTCCTTCAACTCCTCGACCAGCCGCGACAGTTTCGGATCGCTCTTCTCGTAGGCGATACCGGCGCGGTCGAGCTCGGCAATGACATTGGAGCGGCCGGCCTGATCGGACACCAGCACCTTGCGATGATTGCCGACCAGCTCCGGCAACACGTGCTCGTAGGTCTGCGGATCCTTCAGCACGGCGGAGGCATGGATGCCGGTCTTGGTGACGAACGCGCTCTCGCCGACATAGGCCGCATGCCGGTTGGGCACGCGATTGAGCATGTCGTCGAGCGTGCGCGACACCTTGACCAGGGTCGCGAGCTTCTCCGCCGTGACGCCGATCTCGAAGGCGTCGGCAAACTCGGCCTTCAGCTTCAAGGTCGGAATCAGCGAGCAGAGATTGGCGTTGCCGCAGCGCTCGCCGAGGCCGTTCAGCGTGCCCTGGATCTGCCGCGCGCCGGCGCGCACCGCGGCGAGCGAATTCGCCACCGCCTGCTCGGTGTCGTTATGGGCGTGAATGCCGAGATGATCGCCGGGGATGTGCTTCGCCACCTCGGCGACGATCGCTTCGACCTCGTTGGGCATGGTGCCGCCGTTGGTGTCGCACAGCACCACCCAGCGCGCGCCGGCTTCATAAGCAGCTTTCGCGCAGGCGAGCGCGAAACCGGAATCCTCCTTGTAACCGTCGAAGAAGTGTTCGCAGTCGAGCATCACCTCGCGGCCGGCAGCCTTCGCCGCTGCGACGCTGTCGCGGATCGAGGCGAGGTTCTCCTCCTTCGTCGTCTCCAGGGCAACGCGCACCTGATAGGCCGACGACTTCGCCACGAAGCAGATCACGTCGGCCTTGGCCTCTAGCAGCCCGGCCACACCGGGATCGTTGGAAACCGAGCGCCCCGCTCGCCGCGTCATGCCGAAGGCGGTGAAGCGCGCATGCGAAAACTTCGGCTTGGTGCCGAAGAACTCGGTGTCGGTCGGATTGGCGCCGGGATAGCCGCCCTCGACATAGTCGATGCCGAGTTCATCGAGCATCTGGGCGATGATTTGCTTGTCGGTCAGCGTGAAATCGACGCCGTTGGTCTGCGCGCCGTCGCGCAGCGTGGTGTCGAACAGATAGAGGCGCTCCTTGCTCATTGCAGCGCTCCCGACGCGGGTCCACTGCCGAGCGTCTTCTGCATGGTGGTGTTGGCCAGCCATTCGTCGTTGACAGTGATGCTGTTGCGCTGCATGGCGACATAGCCGCGCTTGGCGAAAAAGCCCTGCGCGTTGTCGCTGGCATCGACCGTCAGCTTGTCGGCGCCGCGGCCGCCCGCAAGCTTTTCCAGCGCATCGACGAGCATGGTCGCGAGGCCCTGCCCGGCCACGGCCGGATGCACATAGAGCATGCGGATATGATCCTTGCCCTGCAGCGAGGCAAAACCCACCGGTGACCCCTCCAGCGTTGCGATCAGCGTCAGGTCGGAGGCGAGCCCCTTGCCGAACTCTTCGTCTTCCGCCGACGCCATCCAGGCCTGTTGTTGGGCCTCGCTATAGTCCTCGCCGGTCAGCTCTTCGATGCTGGCGGTGAAGATCGCGGCGAGAACCGGCACGTCCTCCGGCAGAAAGGGCCGCAAGCCAGGCTTTGGGAGTGCTTGTGCCATCGTCTTCACCACATCCCATAGAGTTTCAGCGCCAGCGCCACGGCAGCGCCGAGCAGCAGGATTTTCAGCGCGATGTAATAGAACCAGTGCCGCGGAAAAGGCGTATCGGGTCGCTTCATCGTGCGACCTCCCACGTCGTCCCTTCCTTGGAATCCTTGATCGCAACGCCCATCGCGGCAAGCAGATCGCGGATACGATCGGACTCCGCAAAGTCCTTGCGCGCACGCGCCGCCGTCCGCTCCGAGATCAGGCGCTCGACTTCCTTGGCATCGACGCCGCTCGCCTGCTGCTTGCGTCCTTCCCACTGCGCGGCACTCTCGGAGAGAAAGCCGAGCAGACGCAACGAACCCGCGAGGGCACCAACATCGCTGCCGCGCAGCCCATGCAGCGCCGCGATCGCCAGCGGCGTGTTGAGGTCGTCGAGCAGCGGCTCGACCACTGAGGGGGCGGGCTTGCCGGATGCGACGTCAGCCGCACCCCGATACCAATCGTCGAGCGTCCTGGCGCTCTCCTCCAGCGACTTCATCGTCCAGTCGATCGGCGAGCGGTAATGCGTCTTGAGCATATTCAGGCGCAGCACTTCGCCCGGCCAGTCCGCGAGCAGCTCGTGAATCGTGACGAAGTTGCCTAGCGATTTCGACATCTTCTCGCTCTCGACCTGCAGGAAGCCGTTGTGCATCCAGTAGTTCGCCATGCGCTCCCGGTGGAAGGCGCAGCAGGTCTGCGCGACCTCGTTCTCGTGATGCGGAAACACGAGATCGATGCCGCCGCCATGGATGTCGAAGTGCTCGCCGAGATGCTTCCAGGCCATGGCCGAGCACTCGACATGCCAGCCCGGGCGCCCCTGCGCGGCGACGCCGGCGGGTGACGGCCATGACGGCTCGCCGGGCTTGGACGGCTTCCACAGCACGAAGTCGGTGTTGCCTTTCTTGTAGGGCGCGACATCGACGCGGGCGCCGGCAACCATCTCGTCCAGCGAACGATTGGACAGCGCGCCATAGCGCGGCAACCCGGCATCGGCCGCGTTCATCGCCTGCGGCGAGAACAGCACGTGATCCTCGGCAACATAGGCAAAGCCGCCGGCAACCAGCCGTTCGATGATCTCGCGCATCTCGCCGATATGCTCGGTGGCGCGCGGCTCGACGCTCGGCCGCAGCGCGCCGAGCGCGTCGACGTCAGCGTGAAACTGTTTGCCGGTTTGCTCGGTGACTTTCCGGATCGCCTCGTTCAGCGGCAGGCCGGGGAAATCCCGCGCGGCGCGGTCGTTGATCTTGTCGTCCACGTCGGTGATGTTGCGGACATATTTGACGTGCGCCTCACCGTAGAGATGGCGCAGCAGCCGAAACAGCACGTCGAACACGATCACCGGCCGGGCATTGCCGATATGGGCGAAGTCATAGACCGTCGGTCCGCAGACATACATGCGGACGTTCTTGGCATCGAGCGGCACGAAGGTGCGCTTTTCCCGGCTCAGCGTATCGTAAAGGCGCAATTCCATAAGGATACCCGTCGGCTGTTGGCCGGGCGTCCAGTGCTCTCAATGGTTTTGAGAAAAGACGGCTCCAGCCAGCGAATCGCTAGCTCGTAATCTCGCGGCAAATGGCGCAAATGACGAGGAGACCGTTCATGACGGAACATATGGGCTATGAGGCGGCCCCGCGTCAAGAGAGCCGCGAAAACGCCGTCTTATCTCCGCAATGCGCAGCCGCCGCGCGCAGATGGTTCATCTCCTTAACCATTTGAGCCCATTCTGGAACTGGCAGTTCACATTTTTTGCCCCGGTGTTTTCATGCGATCATTGCTCGCGCTCATGTCCTGCGCCTCCATCCTTGCGGCGTCCAGCGCTCTCGCGGAGACCCGCGTCTTCATCATCCCGAACCAGGCGGACGGCTACGGCGTCGATCAGTGCCTGGCCAAGAGCGACAAATGCGGCGCGCAGGTCGCCCGCACCTACTGCCAGTCACGCGATTTTGCCCAGGCTTCGGCCTATCGCCGGGTCGATCCCGACGAAATTACCGGCTCTGTCCCCAAATCCGGCGCAAACTGCTCCCATGGCCATTGCGACGAATATGTCGCAATCACCTGCCAGCGCTGAATTCGCTCGGAACTGGCGTACCTTAGGCCCAATCGCTGGCCTCTGAAACGACGTGACGATGCCGCAGGAAGCGGCTATGGGAGGGCGCGCTCCGGCCTCCCCACATCACGCCTGGCCGTGACCTCGCTAGAATGGCGGATATGCCTGAATTTATGTCTCTCTCCCGTGCTCGCTTGATCCTTGCCTCTGCCGTGCTCTTCAGCACGGTTGCGCTCGCCAATAACGCGTTCGCACAGGCCGGCCCGCCGGGACCGCCGCCTCAGCCCGGCCAGAACGGGCTCGGACCCAACCCGATGTGCGCGCGCCTGGAAGGTCAGCTCGCCGGTCTCGATCGTGGCGGCGGCGGTGATCCCGCGCGCGAAGACCAGATCCGCCGCTATCAGGAATCTCAGACCAAGCAGCAGGCCGAGCTCGATCGTGTCACCATGCAGGCCAAGCGCATGGGTTGCGATTCCTCCGGCTTCTTCTCGCTGTTCAGCGGCCAGTCGGCGCAATGCGGTCCGGTCAACACCCAGATCCAGCAGATGCGCGCCAATCTGGACCAGATCACCGGCAATCTCGAACGCCTGCGCGGCGGCGGCCCCGGCGGCTTTAGCCCCGAGCGTGACAACCAGCGCCGCTCGGTGCTGGCAGCGCTGGCGCAGAACAATTGCGGCCCGCAATATGCCAATGCGGCGCAGTCGCAAGGCGGCGGCAATTTCCTGAGCAATCTGTTCGGCGGCAACAACCCCAATAATCCGCAAGGCGTGCCGCCGTCCGATCTCGGCCCGCAATCAGGCACCTATCGCACTGTGTGCGTGCGCACCTGCGACGGCGCCTACTTCCCGGTCTCGTTTGCGACCGTGCCGGCGCGCTTCCCCGACGACGAGAAGACCTGCAAGGCGCTGTGCCCGGCCGCCGAGGCCGTGCTCTACACCCATCGCAATCCCGGTGAAGACATGAACTCCGCGGTCTCCACCAGCGGCCAGCCCTACACGGCGCTGCCGACCGCGTTCAAATTCCGCAGCGAGTTCAACCCGTCCTGCTCCTGCAAGGCCGCGGGCCAGACCTGGGCGGACGCGCTCAAATCGGCCGACGACAAGGCGTCGGCCGAACAGCAAGGTGACATCATCGTCACCGAGGAGAGCGCCAAGAAAATGCAGCAGCGGCAGCTCAACAAGGGCACGCCTGCCGCCAATGGCAAGAAGGGTGCGGCTCCGGCACCGACGACTGCTGGCGCCCCGGCAGCAACGCCGCCGGCGGACACCGGCACCCCTGCGACGCCTTCCGAGAACAAGCCGATCCGTTCGGTCGGCCCGAGCTTCCTGCCGCAACAACAGAAGTAATAGCCCTTCCCTTCTCCCCTTGCGGGAGAAGGTGGCGCGAAGCGCCGGATGAGGGGTTCTATCCGCTCACATGTGCACATGAGTACGCGGAGATAGACCCCTCACCCGAATGAGTTCGCTTCGACAGCGGAGCTGCCCTCTCCCGCAAGGGGCGAGGGCACAATAACGCCGATCTCGGTTGCGGAAACGGCAGCGCAAGCGCCAGCCTCACCCCTCAAACGCGTCGATCGAGGCTTTGCTCCCACGCGAGACCAGCGTCTCATCCGGAGCGCCGAGCTGCTCGCCTTTGTCGCGAAAGCGGTTGGTGATGGGATAGCGGCGGTCGCGGCCGAAATTCCTGGCTGTGACCTTGACGCCGGGCGCGGCCTGGCGGCGCTTGTATTCGGCGACGTTGAGGAGATGGTCGATGCGGGTGACCGTCTCGCGGTCAAAGCCCGCGGCGATGATTATATCGAGCGGCTCTTCGCGCTCGATGAGACGCTCCAGGATGGCATCAAGCGCGTCGTAAGCCGGCAACGAATCCTGGTCGGTCTGGTTCTCGCGCAGCTCCGCGGTCGGCGGACGCGTGATGATGTCGGGCGGGATCACCTCACCGGCCGGCCCCAGCGCCCCCTCGGGCTTCCACGAATTACGCAAGCTTGCCAGCCGAAACACCTGTGTCTTGTAGATGTCCTTGATCGGATTGAAGCCGCCGTTCATGTCGCCATAGAGCGTGGCGTAGCCGACCGACATCTCCGACTTGTTGCCTGTGGTCACCACCATCAGGCCGGTCTTGTTCGAGATCGCCATCAGCAGCGTGCCGCGGGTGCGGGCCTGGAGATTCTCCTCGGTGACATCGGGCGGCAGATTCTTGAAGACGCCGGACAGGATGGTCTCGAACCCGGTCACCGCTTCGGCGATCGGCAGCACCTCGTAGCGGATGCCGAGATGGCCGGCGAGCTCGCCGGCGTCCGCAATCGAGCTTGCCGCGGTGTAGCGATAAGGCAGCATCACGCCGTGCACCTGATCGGAACCGAGTGCATCGACCGCGATCGCCGCGCACAGCGCGGAGTCGATGCCGCCGGAAATGCCGAGCAGCACGCCGGGAAAGCCATTCTTGGCGACGTAGTCGCGCAAGCCCAGCACGCAGGCCGCGTAGTCGGCGTAGTCTGCCTCGGGCTGCGCGGCGATCGGCCCGGTGCAACGCCAATCGTCGCCGCTTCTCGTGAAGTGCAGTGTGGTGATGCTCTCCGCGAACGCCGGCAATTGCGCTGCGAGCGAAAGGTCGCCGTTGAGCGCAAAGGAGGCGCCGTCGAACACCAACTCGTCCTGGCCGCAAACCTGGTTGAGATAGACCAGCGGCAGACCGCTCTCGGTGACGCGCGCGACCGCGACCGACAAGCGCACGTCGGCCTTGTCGCGGGCGTAAGGCGAGCCGTTCGGCACGAGGATGATCTCGGCGCCGGTCTCGGCCAGCGTCTCGACCACGTTCTCGTAGTCCTCGGACTCCTCAAGCCAGATGTCCTCGCAGATCGGCACACCGACGCGCACGCCGCGCACGGTGACGGGGCCGGCGGCAGGCCCGCGCGAAAACAGCCGCTTCTCGTCGAACACGCCGTAATTCGGTAGATTGCATTTGAAGCGCAGGCCAGCGATACGGCCGCCATCGAGCAGCGCGCAGGCATTATAGAGCCTGCCCTCCTCGACCCAGGGCGTGCCGATCAGCATCGCCGGCCCGCCATCGGCGGTCTCGCGCGCCAGCGCTTCGATCGCAGCGCGGCAGGCGGCCTGAAAGGAAGGCTTCTGCACGAGATCTTCCGGCGGGTAGCCGGCGATGAACAATTCCGGAAACAGCACGAGATCGGCACCGTCGGCGGCTGCCTGCACGCGCGCCGCGCGCGCTTTCGCGGCATTGCCCTCGATGTCGCCCATGGTCGGATTGAGCTGGGCGAGCGTGACCGCGAATGCGTTGAGACGTTCGGTCATGGCGCTCCGATCAGAGCATGATCCGGAAAAGAGTGAAGCGGTTTTCCGAAAAGATCATGCTGAAAAAACAGTTTAAAGCGCGATACGCGCTTTAAAGAAATCCCAATCGCTCGATGATGGCGATGATCCAGAACGCGCCGGCCATCAGCAGCGCGACACCGACCGCGGCCGAGCCCATGTCCTTGACCCGTCCGATCTGCTTGTCGTGATCCATGGTCAGCCGGTCGGCAAGCTTCTCGATCGCCGTATTGAGCAGCTCGACCACCAGCACGAACGCGACCGCGCAGATCAGCTCGACCGCCCGCATCGCGGTCGCGCCGACGAACCACGCGAGCGGCAGCGACAAGAGGAGCGCAACGATTTCCTCGCGGACGGCCTGCTCCGAGCGGAACGCAAAGGCCAGACCGTTACGGGAATTGATCGTGGCCTTCCAGATTCGCAGCAAGGTCTCAGAGCCCCGCTGCGACCGGCATCGGCCTGACCTTGCCGGCGCGTTCCTGCTTGAGCAGTTCTGCGACCAGGAAAGCCATATCGATGGATTGCTCGGCATTGAGCCGGGGATCACAGACCGTGTGATAGCGGTCGTTGAGATCCTCGTCAGTGATCGCGCGGGCGCCGCCGAGGCACTCGGTGACGTCCTGGCCGGTCATCTCCAGATGCACGCCGCCGGCATGGGTGCCTTCCGCGGCGTGGATCGCGAAGAACGACTTCACCTCGGACAGGATGCGGTCGAAGGGGCGCGTCTTGTAACCCGACGTCGAGGTGATGGTGTTGCCGTGCATGGGATCGCACGACCAGACCACCACTTTGCCCTCGCGCTTTACGGCGCGGATCATGTTCGGCAGATGCTCGCCGATCTTGTCGGAACCGAAGCGGCCGATCAGCGTCAGCCGGCCCGGTTCGTTGTCGGGATTGAGCACGTCGATCAGCTTCAGCAGTTCGTCGGGCTTGAGCGACGGGCCGCATTTGAGCCCGATCGGATTCTTGATGCCGCGGAAATATTCGATATGGCCGTGGTCGAGCTGGCGGGTGCGGTCGCCGATCCAGATCATGTGGCCCGAGGTCGCGTACCAGTCGCCGGTGGTGGAATCGACCCGGGTCATGGCCTGCTCGTAGCCGAGCAGCAGGGCCTCGTGGCTGGTGTAGAAATCAGTGGCGCGCAGCTCGGGATGGGCCTCGAGATCGAGGCCGCAGGCGCGCATGAAATTGAGCGCATCGGAGATGCGGTCGGCCAATTCCTTGTAGCGACGGGACTGCGGACTATCCTTGAGGAAGCCGAGCATCCACTGATGCACGCTGCCGAGATTGGCGTAGCCGCCGGTCGCGAATGCACGCAGCAGGTTCAGCGTCGCGGCCGACTGGCGATAGGCCATCAGCTGGCGCTGCGGATCGGGGATGCGCGCTTGCTTGGTGAAGGCGATGTCGTTGACGATGTCGCCGCGATAGCTCGGCAGCTCGACACCGTCGATCTTCTCGGTCGACGAGGACCGGGGTTTTGCGAACTGGCCGGCAACGCGCCCGACCTTCACCACCGGGACGGCGCCGGCATAAGTCAGCACCACCGCCATCTGGAGCAGCACGCGAAAGAAGTCGCGGATGTTGTTGGCGCCGTGCTCGGCAAAACTCTCGGCGCAGTCGCCGCCCTGCAGCAGGAAGGCCTCACCGGCTGCGACCCGCGCCAGCGCCTTCTTCAGATTGCGCGCCTCGCCCGCGAACACCAGCGGCGGAAAGGTCGCAAGCTGCGCCTCGACGTCGGCCAGGGCCTTGGCGTCGGGATAATCGGGCACCTGTAGCACCGGCTTGCTGCGCCAGGACTCGGGCGTCCACCGCTCGGACATCGCAATCTCTCCGTGAAGCAAAAAGCACAACCTGATCTGTGGGTTGCGAGGGTCGCCTTATACACAGGGTGGCCACCGGCCGCCAGTTGTAAATCCGTCTGGCACTGCAAAGCCTTGCGGGGAAAGCCAAATTCGCACTTGCTGGGAACTGCTTGGAAACTGGCAAGATACCTTCGGCCCATGGACGTGGCACTAGACGACGTTTCATCGACGAGATCAGCTTCCCGGCGACTGACGGATATGCGCTGACCGGCACCCTATTCCTGCCGCGCGGGACCAAGCGCCATGCCGTCTTGATCAACTCCGCCACCGCCGTCCCGCGAAAAATCTATCGTGGCTTTGCCTCCTATCTGGCCCATCGCGGCTGCGCGGTCCTGACCTACGACTATCGCGGCATCGGCGACTCCCGGCTGCCGGCGATGGTCGGCTACAACCGGCCGAAATCGCTGGTCGGCTTCAAGGCCTCGATGTCGGACTGGGCCGCGCTCGACGTCACCGCCGCAGTGCACTGGATGCGCGAGCGCTACAATACCCTGCCCTTGACCTATGTCGGGCATTCCTTCGGCGGCCAGGCGCTCGGGCTGCTCGCGAACAACACGGACATTTCGCGCGCCGCGTTGGTGGCCTCGCAGGCGGCGACCTGGCGGCTGATGACGTCGCCGGAAAAATACCGCGTCTTCGCCTTCATGAATTTTGTCGGCGTGCCGCTCGTGCACGCGCTCGGTTACGCGCCGGGCTGGGCCGGCATCGGCGAGGATTTGCCCAAGGGCGTCTTCCTGCAATGGGCCGAGTGGGTCTCGAGCCCCCGCTATCTCTTCGATTCAAAGCTGCCGGCGCTGGAGAATTTCGCCAAGTTCAAGGGCGAGCTGCGCACCCTCTGCTTCTCCGACGATCCCTGGGCGACGCGGCCCGCGGTCGAGCTGCTTGCGAGCGGATTCACCGCGATCAAGCCTGAGGTGCTCAACGTGAAGCCGTCCGACGTCGGCGCCAAGGCGATCGGCCATTTCGGCTTCTTCCGCCCCGACCACCGCGACACGTTGTGGCGTGGCGTCGCGGAATGGATCCAGGGAGAGTAGACGGCGCTTACCGGAGGATCGTCGTCAGCGACGAGTAGCGCTTGTTCGGCTTGGCTTCGCCCGGCGCGAACTGCGCAAAGGCCTGGCTGACGCGGACGGCCGGCGGCGTATCGCCCGCAAAACGAAACTCCTTAGGCCGCGGCGCGTAAAAACTGGCGCTGTAATAGGCGTCGTCGAAGCGCGCCTCGCCGACCCCGAACATTGCGTCGCACGCGAACAGAAGTGCGTAGACTCCCGCGATTGCGACGACGACCTCCCTGAGAACTGACATGCTGATGCCCCACCCTGTTGCAGGCAGGATGCACGCCGGTTCCAAAGCCGGGGTTTAAGGCCGCATGGTTCTTGTCCGCAGGGTTTGCCGCCGCTGAGCAGAAAGCAGACAATCTTATCGATCCCGAAAAAAGAGCCCGCCTGCACGGGTGGTCAGGCGGGCTCCAGGGTTGGCCGCTCGGGAGGTATCAAACGGCCAGATTCATCCAGACAGCCTTGGGCTCCGTGAAATTGTCGAGCGCGGCGGTGCCGTGCTCGCGGCCGAGGCCGGAGTCGCGCTCGCCGCCCCAGGGCAGCCGCACGTCGGTATAGCCATAGGTGTTCATCCAGACCGTGCCCGCGCGCGCCCGCTTGGCAAAGCGCTGCAGCTTGCCGATGTCGCGGCTCCAGACGCCGGCGGCGAGGCTGTAAGCCGTGCCGTTGGCAATCCGCAAAGCGTCGGCTTCATCCTTGAACTTGATGACGCTGACGACGGGGCCAAAGATCTCCTCCTGCGAGATCCGCATCTCGTGCGCGACATTCGCGAACACCGCGGGGCTGATGAAGTAGCCGCGATCGCCGACCTTCTCGCCACCGGTGACGAGGGTCGCGCCCTCCTTCCGGCCGATCTCGACATAATCGAGGACCGACTTCATCTGCTTCTCGGATATGACGGGGCCGAGCGTCGTCTTGCGGTCGAGCGGGTCGCCGATCCTGAGCGACTTTGCGCGTGCCGCCAGCCGCTCGACGACCTCGCCATAGGCTTTTTCCTGCACCAGCACGCGAGAGCCGGCCGAGCAGACTTGGCCGGCATTGAAGAAGATGCCGGAAGCCGCAGCTTTCGATGCGGCTTCGAGATCGGCATCGTCGAAAATGACGTTGGCCGACTTGCCGCCGAGCTCGAGCGAGACGCGCTTGAAGTTGCTAGCGGCGCCCTTCATGATTCCCCGCCCGACACCGGGAGAGCCGGTGAAGGTGACCTTGTCGACGTCGGGATGATTGACCAGCGCGTCGCCGACGACGCGGCCGGGGCCAGTGACGACGTTGAAGACGCCCGCCGGCAGGCCGGCTTCAAGCGCGAGCTCGGCGATGCGTAGCGCCGACAACGAGGTCAGCTCGGCCGGCTTCATCACGATGGTGCAGCCGCAGGCCAGCGCCGGCGCGAGCTTCCACATCCCGATCATCAGCGGGAAATTCCAGGGCACGATCGCCGCGACCACGCCGACCGGCTCTCGCACGGTGTAGGTCAGGGCATCATCGCGCACGGGTACGACGTCGCCGCTGATCTTGTCGGCCCAACCGGCATAGTAGATCAGCGTGTCGACGGCGGCCGGAAAATCCTGCCGCGATGTCGCGGCGATCGGCTTGCCCGCATCGATCGACTCGAGTTCGATGATCTCCTCGGCGTGAGCCTTGAGCAGGTCTGCCCAGCGTAGCAGGATCTGGCCGCGCTCGGACGCCCGCATCGTGCGCCAGGGGCCTTCGAAGGTCCGGCGCGCGGCCGCTACTGCATGATCGACATCGGCCTCGTTGCCTTCGGCGACGATGGCGATGACCTGCCCGGTGGCCGGATTGAGCGACTTGAATGTGCGACCGGAGTTCGCCGGGACGCGGCGACCGTCGATCAGCAGATGCTGTGGCCGGGACATGAACTCGGTGGCCGGCGAGTGTGCAAAGTCATATGCAACAGACATCATATTCCTCCAGTTCTGGTATACCAGACCAGGCGCCTGTGGACGGGAGTAAATATGATATGGATTGCAAATGGACCGCGGTCATATGAAATGTAGTTCATAGGGAGGACCAATGCTTCAGATCGAGATCGAGGCCGTCTGGCGGTTTCGCCGGGAGGGCAATCCGCGCACCGCCGTCATCATGCTTGGCGTCCTCAACGAGATCAGGAGAACCGGGAAGATCACCAGCGCGGCCAAGGATGCGCACCTCTCCTATCGCCATGTCTGGAATCTGATCGAGCAATGGTCGGAGTTCTTCGGCACGCCGCTGGTGGAAACCCAGCGCGGCAAGGGCTCGAAACTCACGCCGTTCGGCGAGCGGCTGGTGTGGGCGGGCGAGCGCATGCAGGCCCGGCTCGGACCTCAGCTTGAGAATCTGGCACAGGAGCTGGCGAGCGAGATCAAGCCGTTCCTCGAGCAGCGCCCGTCGGTGATCCGCGTGCATGCCAGCCACGGTTTTGCGGTCGCAAAACTGCGCGAATTCCTCGACCGCGAGCCCGGCATCGGCGTCGATCTGCGCTATGTCAGCAACCAGCATTCGCTGGTCTCGCTGGCGCAGGGCGCCTGCGATCTCTCCGGCCTGCATCTGCCGCACGGCGCGCTGCGCGCCCAGGGCATCAAGGCTGCGCGCGAATGGCTCGATCCGCGCGAGGATCGCATCATCAGCTTCGTCACACGCGAAATGGGATTGATGGTCGCGCGCGGCAATCCGCTGCGCATTGCTTCGCTTGGTGATCTCACCGGACCCAAAGTCCGCTTCGTCAACCGCGACCACGATTCCGGCACGCGGCTTCTGTTCGACCAACTGCTTGCGGCAAACGGCATCGACGAGAGCAGGATCAACGGCGCGCAGCAGATCGAATTCACCCACGCCGCGGTCGCAGCCTATGTCGCGAGCGGCATGGCTGATGCGAGCTTCGGCGTCGAAGCCGCCGCCCGGCATTTCGGCCTCGATTTCATCCGGCTCCTGACCGAGGATTATTTCTTCGTCTGCAAGCGCGCGTTCCTGGACACCGGGCCGATGCAGCGCATCCTGGAGATCATCCGCAGCGCCGATTTTCGCGCAGCCATCGCCACCCTGCCCGGTTATGTGCCGTCGGATACGGGCACCGTCACCGGCGTGAAGGCATTTCTGGAGATGCACGCCGTGCGATGATGCCGGAGGATGCCATCGCCTTGTCCGCGCCGGTCAGATCGCCGGCTCGCCCTTGAGCGCCGACGTGACCCGCTCGCCCTGCGCGGTCAGCCGGTACGTCACCAGCGGACGGCTCGACGGCGGCTTTCGCGCGAGCTCGACGATGTAGCCGCGCACCATCAGGGCTTCGAAACTGCCGTAATAGCCGAACATGCTGATCTGGTTCTGCCTGAGCAGCTTGAACTCGCGCAAGAGCCGTATCTCGTTGCCCGACAGCAGCGACCGGCGCACGCGCTGAACGAACCGCGCGCGCTGCTCGAACCAGTTTTTATCCGGCAGTTCGTGCGAGGCTGGTGCGGGGGCCCGTTCGCAGGGACGCGCGTCCTGCGCAATCTCGACCATCACCTGCGGCAGGCACGGCATGCTGCTGGCGACAACCGCGTCCTTCGCAACGTCGAGCAACGCGAGCGGCCAGCGCCGCTTGTTGTCCACCATGACCGGCGGTGGCACGACGCTGTCGCGCACCAGCTGCTCGAAGCGTCCGGCGGTCACGCCGACATAGGCCGCCGCGCGACGGCGATCGACCAGACGCGTGTCCGGCGCGACCTCGCAAACAATGTTCTCGTCCACCCGGGATCCCCTGGCGCCTCGTTGCGCATGGCATGACGGCCCGACAGGACCGGCCAAGCCGGCGGCGAACCTAGGTGGGAGGAGCGCACTCGAAAAGCACAGAATTTCGTACACGTTGATGCCGTTTCGGCAACGGCTATAGTCCGGCCGGGGGTCCCATGCGATTTCACTCACCAGCCATCCAGTACTTCCACGCCGTCCGCCGCACCGGCTCGATCCGGGCCGCTGCGCGCATGCTGAACGTTGCCTCGTCGGCCGTAAGCCGCCAGATTCTCAAGCTTGAACAAGAGGTTGGGTCACCATTGTTCGAGCGCAATGCGCGCGGCCTGACGCTGACGACGGTCGGGGAGATGTTGGCCCGGCACGTCATGAACGTGCTCCAGGACCTCGACCGCTTCCGCTCGGACGTCGCGTCCCTGTCCGGGACGTGGCACGGCACTGTCAGCATTGCCTGCATCGAGTCGCTCACGGAGTCGGTGCTGCCGGACCTGATCGCCGCCCATCGTGGCCGCGCCCGGCGCGTCAGCTTCACCACCGAGGTGAAGGGATCGTCGGATGTGCTGGAGGCCTTGAGCCGCGGCGAGGCCGACATCGGCATCGCCATGGCGCTGCGCCATCCGCCGGATCTGCGCCAGGTCGCCTTGAAACGGTTTCGCCTCGGCGCGATCGTGGCGTGCGATCATCCACTGGCGCGCGGCAAGACGGTCACGCTAACCCAATGTCTCGCCTTTCCCGTCATCCATGCGCTGCCGGAGCTGTCGATCTACCATCTGCTGCAGCCGCTGATCGCGCAGCTGTCCGAGACGCCGGAGCCGGCCATCCAGGCCAACTCGATCGACCTGATGCGCGAACTCGCCGCGCGCGGCGTCGGCGTCGCCTTCCAGACCCAGCTCGGCAGCGACCGACTATCGCGCGACAGCCGGCTCGTCTTCCTGCCGCTCGACAACGCCGGCAGTCCGGTGTGGTCAGATCTCGGCATCTACGTTCGCGCCGAGCGCACCCTGCCCGCCCACACGGAATCCTTCCTCCAGGAGCTGGTGCGCGAATTGGGCGAGCGCGAGCGGCGGGAAAACGCGGCGCATCCGCAGATCGCCTGATCAAACGCCGACGTCTGACGCTCAGCCGTGGCCGGCTCCCTTGCGCTGGCCGCTATCGCCGAGGCGGTCGACCCAGGCGATGCCGATCGCGGAGATGATGAAGGTCAGGTGGATCAGCACCTGCCACATCACGCCGCTCTCGGTGAAATTGCTCCGCGTCGTGCCGAGATTGCCCGCCTCGATGAAGGTCCTGAGCAGCGAGATCGAGGAGATGCCGATGATCGCCATCGCAAGCTTGATCTTGAGCACGCTGGCATTGACGTGGCTGAGCCATTCCGGCTCGTCCGGATGACCGCTGAGGTTCAGGCGCGAGACGAAGGTCTCGTAACCGCCGACGATCACCATCACCAGCAGGTTCGAGATCATCACGACGTCGATCAGCCCGAGCACGACCAGCATGATCTGCTGCTCGCTGGCGTCGAACGAGTGCACGACCAGGTGCCAGAGCTCCTTCAGGAACAGCAGCACATAGACGGCCTGCGCGACGATGAGGCCGACATAAAGCGGGACCTGCAGCCAGCGCGAGCCAAAGATGAGTTGGGCAAACGGGCCGATTTGCGGCGCCGGCACGGAATCCGCCGAAGGTGCTTTGGGTTCGGACGTCATTGATCACTCCGGATGATGGACAGGCGCGTTGCCTCAGAGACTCGCGATCACAGGCGCGAGCTCGAGCGATCCGCGATAGATCATCTCGAAGGCGACGTAAACGATGATGGCGAGGCCGACATAGCCGATCCAGCGCTGCTTCTGGAGCACGCGGCCGAGCAAATCGGCGGCGACGCCCATCAACGCGACCGACAATAGCAGGCCGAAAGCGAGGATGTAGGGATGCTCGCGCGCAGCGCCCGCGACCGCGAGCACGTTGTCGAGCGACATCGAGACGTCGGCGGCGACGATCTGCACCGCCGCCTGCCTGAAGGTCTTTCGGGACGCAGGCGCAGCGCTGCTGCCGCCATGGCTGAACGCGAGCTCGTTCGCATGCGCGGACTGCTCGCGCAGCTCCCGCCACATCTTCCAGCACACCCAGAGCAGCAGCACGCCGCCGGCGAGCAATAGCCCGATCACTTGCAGAAGCTGGGTCGCGACGCCGGCAAAGACGATGCGCAGGGCGGTGGCGGCGATGATGCCGACGACGATGGCGCGCCGGCGCTGCTCGGCCGGGAGGCCGGCTGCGGCAAGGCCGATGACGACGGCGTTGTCGCCGGCGAGCACGAGGTCGATCAGGACGACCTGAAGCAGCGCGGTCAGCGCTTCGGTGGTGATGAATTCAGTCATGATTGGTCATTTTTCGGTGCGGACGGATCGAGCCAGTGCGGCTTCTTCCGCTCGACCCAATCCAGAACCTTGGCGCGCGCGGAGCGCAGCGCGGGCACGTCTTCCGCGAGCAAAGCGAGGCCGAGCGGTAGCATCCAGACACCGAGCACCGGCAGGAAGGAGAGCACGCCGCCGACAATCAGCAGCGCACCCGAAGGGATTCTCACCCAGCGGCTGGATGGCTTGAGCAGATAGGTGACGGTGTCGCCCATGCGCGGCGGCAGGCGACGGACAAGCTTGTCGAGGCGCGGGTCGCCGCCAGCCATCTGGCCGCTAGCGCCCGCAGTCCCTGTCTTATCCTCGTCCGAAACTACGCTCATGCTTACTCCTCGGCGGCGATGCGGTGTTCGGCGCGCACTGCACCCGGCGTCACCTGCTTTGCGCGCGGCAGCACCAGCGTCAGCAGGCGCAACAGCTTGATCGCCTGCACTTCGTGGGGATGCACGTCCTCGTCCGCGGCCGCGACGCGCTCCGACAGTTCCATCAAATGAGCCGACAGCGGCAGGTCTGAAACCGGACGCAAATTCTCGATCACCACATTGGCGAAATCCGGCTCCTCGAGTCGTTCAGCAAGCTCGTCGAACATCGCGTAGAGCCGGTCGTCCGAGATATGCGGCGCCAGCTTGCGATCCCGGATGAACCGGACGACCTCGTCGCGTTCGACCGGCGAAACTTGCCGGTCGGCGACGGCAACCAGCGCGCCGACGATCACCAGTGCCACCGCAGCCTGCTCGTTCAGGCTGGACGGCTCGGTGATCTCGATTTCGATCGGATTTGAATGCTTGGCGTCGGACATCGTTGCTCCCTTATCTTGCGAAAGACCGCACGGAGCTGCGATGGGGACGATTCGGTCGGAGAGACTCTCAAGAAGGCCCGACGATCGGCCGATCCATCGCATTCGCGCGGGACAGGTCATCCGACATCACGAGGTTTTGCCGACAGCGTCGACTTCCTCGCCAGAGGGGCCCGGATTCTTGTTCGTTTCACACATAAAGATGGGGCTGTCGGAATCAAGACGACGCGACTGCGACCAGCCGCCGCATCGGGTTCCGTGTTGCCACATTGGCTAAGCAGTTCTGCGCGCTCCGCACCTGCGATCATGTCTTTTACTGTCATCGCCCGCGCAGGCGGGCGATCCAGTACTCCGAGACGCCCGTAGTTTGTCGAGAAGCCGCAGCGTACTGGATTCCCCGCCTGCGCGGGGAATGACAGCGGAGTGCGGAGCACTCAGCCTACCCCACCCGCTCGACAAGATGCGCCCGCGAGGGCGACGGCTCGAACCTGTCGCCGAAATATTGAGTCTCGTGCGCCACGAGGCCGTCGCGGAATTCCATGATGCTCACGACGTAAGACGGCACCCCGTCATAGGTCAGCACGAATTCGCTCACCCAGAGATCGTTACTGCCGACGATCCGCCGAACCGTGAAGCGCTTCTTGTTCGGCTGCACGAACCGGCTCTCTTGAATCTTCCTGCGACCGCGGATGCGCTCGCCGGACTGCGGATAGTCGAGCACCGCGTCCTCGCGATAGATGTCGTGCTCGGCCTCGAAATCGTTCGCATCCGAAGCATCCCAATGGCGCTGGAGCGCGGCCAGCTTGCCCTGATCATCCATCGTGATCTCCCGTTGTACCGACTGCGTTTACGTTACGCATTTCAAATTGGCCTCAGCGTCGCCGGTGGCAAGGCTTGCTCGCAACGTCTAACAACGACTAACGAGCCAAAAACCCCATCCGGATGCAAGGATGACGGCAGAACCGCGCAGCCAGATCGGGAACACGCAATGGGACGTCTGCTTTCGGTCAATGTCGGCCTGCCGCGCGACGTCGCTTGGCAGGGTCGGACCGTCCACACCGGCATCTGGAAGGCACAGGTCACAGGCCCGCGCAGGGTGCGCCGGCTCAACATCGATGGCGACGGCCAGGGCGATACGGCCGGTCATGGCGGCGAACATCGTGCCGTATTCGTCTATCAGGATGAATCCTATCGGTACTGGCAGGAGCATCTGGGTCGATCGAACCTCGTTCATGGCCAGTTCGGCGAGAACTTTACGGTCGAGGGCCTCGCCGACACCAACGTGTGCATCGGAGACCGCTACAGGATCGGCTCCGCGGTGTTCGAAGTGACGCAGCCGCGCGTCACCTGCTACCGTCTCGGCATTCGCATGGACGAGCCGGACATGGCCGCGCTGCTCGTCAGGCACGGGCGGCCCGGATTTTATTTCCGTGTGATCGAGGAAGGCGACGTCGAAGCCGGTGACGAGATCACACAGATCGCTGTGGGACCCGAGCGCATGAGCGTGTTCGAGATCAATGCGCTGCTTTACCTGCCGCCTCATCCGCGCGAACGCCTGGAGCGCGCGCTGCGGATTCCCGCGCTGAGCCGCGGCTGGCGCCGTTCTTTCGAGGCGCTGCTCGAGCAGCAGAAGGACAACAAAACCGCGGGAAACGCCGGGCTTGGGCCGGCGGCGAGCCCAGCTCCGGCCTGGCGCGGATTCCGCTCCTTTCGCGTGGCGCGAAAGATCGCCGAAAGCGGCAACGTGACGTCGCTGATCCTCGAACCCGCCGACGGACATCCCGTGGCGGCCGCCCTGCCCGGTCAATTCGTCGTCATCAAGCTCGAGCCCTCCGGTGCGCAGGCGATGACACGCAGCTATTCGCTGTCGAGCGGCGCCGATGCCGCGTCCTATCGCGTCAGCATCAAGCGCGAAGTTCACGGCGCCGCCAGCCGTTACATTGCCGACGAGCTGCTGGCCGGCGCTGCCGTGCAACTAGGCGCGCCACGCGGCAGTTTCACGCTCCGGCAAGATGCACGCCCCGTCATCCTGTTGAGCGCCGGCATCGGCGTCACCCCTTTGCTCGCAATGCTTCACGCGCTCGCCGCCGAAGCGACGACGCGGGACGTGTGGTGGCTGCACGGCGCTCGCAATGGCCGCGAACATGCGTTCGCCGCCGAGGCGCGCGAATTGCTAGGTGGGCTCTCTCGTCACCATAGCCACGTCTGCTACAGCGCGCCTGACCCGGACGATCGTCTCAATGTGGCGTTCGACACAGCCGGACATCTCGACGCACGCCTGCTCCAGACCCTGAGCGTGCCGCGTGACGGCGATTTCTATCTGTGCGGACCGGCAGGTTTCATGAACGATCTGAAAGCTGGCCTCACCACGTTGGGCGTCGCACCGGATCGCATCCACACCGAATTGTTCGGCGCCGGACCGTCCTTGACGCCCGGCATAGCGTCCTCCCCGCAGAAGCGGGCGCACCCGCCGATCGGTGCCCCCGGCCCCGGCCCGATGGTTTCGTTCGCCCGGAGTGGCCTCAATGTCCGCTGGGGACCATCCTATGCCAGCCTGCTGGAATTGGCCGAGGCGTGCGACGTCCCCGTGCGCTGGTCGTGCCGGACCGGCGTCTGCCACAATTGCGAGAGCGGGTTGATCGCGGGGACGGTTGACTATGCGCCGGATCCGCTCGATCCGCCGGCGGACGGCAATGTCCTGATCTGCTGCTCACGACCCCGAAACGACGTCGTGGTTGATCTGTAAAATGGGAGAGCGCAATGCGACCTGACATGATGCCGGGAGTAACCTTCCCGGATTACGAACTCAGCGACCACACCGGCAAGCACCGGAAGCTCTCCGAACTGCAGGCGGGCGATCCAATGGTGCTCGTGCTCGGCCGCGGCGGATTTTGTCCCAAGGATCGTCGCCAGGCCGAAGGCTTGCTGCAACTCCATCGCGAGATGGAGGTGGGCTATTGCCGGATGGTCACGATCACGACCGACAACATCACCCAGACCAGCGAATATCGCAGCGGCGTCGGAGCGCACTGGCCCTTTCTCTCGGATTCGCGGCGCCTCGTTCAGAAGGATCTCGACATCGCCGAATACACCGACCCCGTCCACAATCCGATGATTCCGCACGTGATCGTGCTCGAGCCCGGCCTCGTCATTCACAAGATCTACAACGGCTACTGGTTCTTCGGCCGTCCAACCGTCGAAGAGCTCCGCCAGGACCTCAGGGCAGTCGGCATGAAGTGCCGGCCGGATTGGGACATCGCGGCGCCCGGCCTCAGGGCACTGTGGGACCAGGGCCGCAGGGAGCATTTTCATCCCTACGGCAAGGCTTATGACGAAACTCTCGGCGAACGGGATTAGAACCACATTCCGACATCGTCCGCTCGGGCGAATGCCGGTTCGGAATGTGGATGATCCAGATGAAGACCAATCCCGCGCCCCGTGCCGACCGCATGGGCGCGCGCCAGATCTACGAAGTCCTGCGGGATCAGATCATGGCACGGGTGTACGGGATCGACGGGGTGCTGCCGTCCTCCCGCGCGCTGGCCGGTGAGATGGGCGTGGCGCGCTCGACCGTCACGATCGCCTACGAACAGCTCGCCGCCGAAGGCTTCATCGAAACACGCCATGGCGCGCGACCGCGCGTGGCTCGCGCCGTCGTCGAGCGAGGACGCACGCGCGTAGTGTCGCGGCCGTCGGCGCGGAAGGTGCGGCTGTCGGCCTTCGGGAACCGGTTGCTTCAAGACCCGCCGCGCTGGTCCGAGCCGCCGCGCGGGCTGGTCGCGAACTTCCGCTATGGCGAGCTCGCGCCGTCGGATTTCCCGGTACTGGCATGGAAAAAGGCCGTGACCGCTGCGATGGCGCGCAAGCCCGAGCGGCTGGCCTATGACGATCCCTGCGGGGCGCTGCGGCTGCGGACCGCGCTTCAAGGCTATCTCTGGCGGTCGCGTAGCGTCCGCTGCGAGGTCGATCAGATCGTCGTCGTCAACGGCTCGCAGCAGGGCCTCGACATCTGCGCGCGCCTGCTGCTCGATGCCGGCGACCGCTTCGTGATGGAGGATCCCGGCTACCAGATGGCGCGGCATACTTTCGCAGCGACGGGCGCCGAGACGATCCCGATTCCCGTCGACGTGGATGGACTGGAGACAGCGCGGCTCGATGGCGTCGAAGCCCGCCTCGCCTATGTCACGCCGTCGCACCAATATCCGCTCGGCGGCGTCATGCCGATCGGCCGCCGGCACCAATTGCTCGCCTGGGCCAGGGCAAACGACGCCTACGTGATCGAGGACGATTACGACAGCGAGTATCGCTACGATACCAAGCCAATCCCGCCGCTGCACGCGCTGGAAGGCGGCGGCAATGTGATCTATCTCGGCACCGTCTCCAAGACGCTCTCGCCGACCTTGCGGATCGGCTTTCTGGTGGTGCCCTCCGCCCTGCGATCCCTGATCGCCGCCGCCAAGCAGATCATGGACCGGCACACGCCGCTGATCGAACAGGACGCTCTCGCGTCGATGCTGGAAAGCGGCGCCTATGACGGCCACATCAGGCGCGTGCGCCGGCGCAACGCCGAACGCCAGCGGGCGCTGCTCGACGCGCTTCGCCGCAGGTTCGGGGACCGCGTCCGGATCGAGGGCACGGCCGCCGGCCTGCACATCGTGGCGTGGTTCGACGACCTGCCGCAGAAGCGAGAGGACGCGTTGATCAAGGCGGCCCGTGCAAAGGGCGTCGGCATCTATTCCGTCTCTGCGCTGTTCGTCGGACCTCGCCGACCGCGGAAGACGGTCGGCCTCGTCATGGGCTATTCGGCATTGGAGGTGGCACAGATCGAGCGCGGCTGCAGGCTTCTCGCACAAGCCGTCGCCGAACTGGACTGATCAAATAGACGATAACTGGCAGTTTCTTACAGGCCAGATTCCGCCTATCTCCAGAGCAACACCGGAGATAGACATGTACATCCCTCCCGCCTTCAAGGACGACATCGAGAGCATCCGAGCGACCATTCGCGGCGCCCGCCTCGCCAGCCTGGTCACGGCCACCAGCGAAGGCCCCGTCGCCACGCCGCTGCCGCTGCTTCTCGACGAGAGCGAAGGCGAACATGGCGTGCTGTACGGACATGTGGCGAAAGCCAACCCGCAATGGAAACTGCCGCCGATCGGAGATGCGCTGGCGATCTTCAGCGGTCCCGACGCCTATGTGACGCCGTCCTGGTACGCGACCAAGCAGGAAACCGAAAAGGTCGTGCCGACCTGGAACTACGTCGCGGTGCATGCCTACGGCCCGGTCGAATTCTTCCAGGAGCCCGAGCGCCTGCTCGACGCCGTGACGCGGCTCACGAATAGGCATGAAGGATCGCGTGCAAAGCCGTGGGCCGTTACCGATGCCCCCGAAGATTTCATCGCAACTCAGCTGCGCGGAATCGTCGGCGTGCGGATTCCCGTCGTGCGGTTCGAAGGCAAGCGCAAGATGAGCCAGAACCGTCCCGAGGCTGACCGTGTCGGCGTCGCGCAAGGTCTCGCAGCGAGCGAGAACGCTGGTGATCGCGAGGTTGCGCCATTGATTCCGGTTCCGGTTTAGTAGCCACTTGGTTCCCGACACTCGCTGTCGGGAACCATCGTCCTGTCAGGTTCGTTGATACATTTCAGCAAGCATCTCCTGACGGAATTCCTATGTGCCGCTGGATCGCATACCGGGGCGAGACCACGTCCTTCGAGCCCTATGTCACCGAGCCCGAGCATTCGCTCATCGCGCAAAGCATCCGCTCGCTCCAGTCGACGGCGGGCTCGAATGGCGACGGCTTTGGTCTCGGCTGGTACGGTGAGCATCCGGAGCCTGGTCTTTATCGTGAAACACGCCCCGCTTGGTCGGACGAAAATCTCCGCTACCTCTGCCGCCATTTGCGCTCGCATCTGTTCTTCGCCCATGTGCGCGCCGCCACCGGCACGGCAGTGACGCGGCAGAACTGCCATCCCTTTGCCTGCGGCCAGTGGATGTTCATGCACAATGGTTTCGTCGGCAGCTGGAATCGCCTACGGCGCAAGGTCGAGGCGCTGATCCCCGATGCCTACTACCCCTCGCGGACAGGCACGACCGATTCGGAAGCCGTGTTTCTCGCCATGATGGGCGCGGGTCTCGACGCCGATCCGCTCGGCGCAACGCATCGCGTGCTGCGAGCCCTCGTCGGCCTCGTCAACGAAGGCGAGCTTCGTGAGCGGCTACGCTTCACCAGCGCCATCGCCAACGGCCGGGATCTCTATGCCTTCCGGGTTGCGGTCAACGATGCCGCCAACACGCTCTATTTCCGCGAGGCTGGCGGCCAAGTCATCGTCGTCTCCGAGCCGTTCGACAAGGAAACAGACTGGACGGAAGTGCCCGCGAATCACGCGCTGGTCGCACGTGCGTCCGAGAGCGCGAAAATTGTTCCGTTCGATCTTGCAATTTCCAGTGAGGTCGACGCGGAACCCGCTCCTGCCAGAAGGATTATCGCCCGCGGGTAAATACCTTGGCCGGGTGGCACGATGACATTGGCGTCAGACGTCTTGAAACTGCTGCGGCTTGATTCCTCCGAGGACAGGCAGCACCTCGTCATTCGCTCGGCCGGCGGACGCGGCAAGGCTGCGGAATATTCGTTCGGTATCGAGGAGGAATACTTCCTCGCCGATCGCCGCAGCCTGGAGGTCGCGATCCAGACCCCCAATGAGCTATTCGAATCTGCGAATTGGTCGACAGGCGGCCAGGCGATGCGGGAGATGTTACAGTCGCAGCTCGAGGTCGCCACCAACGTGCATGTCGACGTCGCCGACGCGCGCGAAGAGCTTCGCTTCCTGCGTCGCGAAGTCGCAAACGTCGCGGCACAATACGGCTTCGTGATCATGGCCTGCGGCACGCACCCGACCGCGGTCTGGCGCATGTCGCAGCCGAGCCCGAAGCCACGCTACGAGGAGATGATTGAGGATCTGCGCAGCATCGGCCACCGCAACCTGATGTGCGGCATGCACGTGCACGTCCAGTTGCCCGATCCCGAAAAGCGCATGGCGGTGATGCGAGCGATGCTGCCGCATCTGCCCTTGTTCATCGCCCTGTCGGCCTCCTCCCCGTTCTGGAATTCACACAAGACCGGACTGAAGGGCTATCGGCTCGCCGCCTATTCCGAGCTGCCGCGCACTGGCCTGCCCGAATTATTCGAGAGCCGGCAGGATTACGACGAATATGTCGGCGCGTTGCAGCGCTCGGGCGTCATCCCCGATGAAAGTCACATCTGGTGGGCCATGCGCCCCTCGATGAAGCACCCGACCCTCGAGCTGCGTGCGCCCGATACCTGCACCTTCGTCGACGACGCCGTTGCCATTGCCTCGCTCTATCGCTGCCTGACCCGCTATCTCTACCTGCGACCTCATCTCTCGAAAGAGGTCACCGCGGTCGAACGCGCAATTGCGGTGGAAAACAAATGGCGCGCCCAGCGCTACGGCACCGATTGCATCTTTGCCTCCAAGGACGGGCCGGTCGAGATCTCCGAGCTGCTCTCCCGTGTGATCGAGCACATCGCCGAAGACGCCGCCGCGCTGAACTGCATGGCCGAGGTCGAACACTGTCGCACCATCGTCGAACGCGGCAGCTCGGCCGAATTCCAGCTTCGCGCCTTCCGCGACAATGCGGAAGACATCGCCGCCGTGTCGCGCTGGATCGCAGACGCGACGATCTCGGGCACGAGCACCCCCGCCGCAGGCGTTCCCGCGCCTTCATAGCGCCCGCGCAAGCTTCGCGAGCAACAATGTCGGTCCTGAATGCGTAAGGTCGCGGAGAGAACGATGAATCACGTCAAATGTTGCGCTGGCTGTGGCCATGGCCTCATTCCGATGCTCTCGGCCAAAGGGCGCGCGGAGCTCAGCTGCCTCTGGTGCGAGCTCATCGAGGCGCGTGCAGTGGACATGGCGAAGTGGGCTGACAGCCCGTACGGCAAGCCCGAGCGGATCGTCCGTCGAGCTTTCGAATGAACGGCTTCAGACACCCGGCCGCCGACTTCTCCTGATCGGCGCAGCTGCGCATCCGCGCCAGAATGCCGCCAAATTAGACAAGACACGTCTCGTCACCAGGATTGCAGACTGGGCGAACATGGCCATGCAGGCTGGTCAAGCGTGTCATCTAACCTCAAGTGCAACCTCGATTTTTCATCGCGTGGCGGCGAGTCGCAAAGCGTTGCGTGCCGCGCACCGCCTCGACTGGCCTAAAATTCGCAAGGCAGCATCAGGCCTGATCCCCTGCTCTCAGCAAGATGCGTGCGCCGAGACAGGGTGAGCGGGCCAGATCGGAGAATGCCATGAACGTGCATGCCACCGGCGATCTCAAATTCACCGGCCTCACCCGCCCGGACGGCGCGCCCCTTCGCCTCAACGATCAGGAGTTCGTGGCGATCGATCGCGACCGGAATGCGAAGTTCGAGGCAACGTACCGGCCGCAGGCCCTCTACAATCGCGCCAACGAGGGTTTCCACGCCAACAACGAAACCTTCCTGCTGCACGAGGTCGCGACCAATCTGCCGATCTATCTGCCCGACACCGGCCCTACCGACTTCCATCTTCATCTGCCGCCGGGCGGCTTTCAGCTCGTGCTGGTCACGTCGGGCGCGTTCACGTTCGACTATGACGGGCGCTTCTATAATGTCGGCCCCGGCGCGGTGATGCTGCAAAGCGCGATCGTGCACCGACAGCTGTTCTACACCTGGTCGGGACTGTCGACCGAAGAGAATCTGAAGACGCCGCAGACGGTGGTGCCGGATCCAATCTCGATGGGCTATTCGGGCAAATTCCTCGAAGCCTTCATCACTGACCCGACGACGTTTCCAAACCCGACCATCGTCGGTCCGGACCAGATCAACGAAGCCGAGACGCCGCGGGTGGCATGGAGCCACTCTCTGCATGATCGCCCGGTCGATGCAGGCTTCTGGCTCCAGGACCCCTTGGCGCTGGATGCGCTGTTCAAGCCGCTCACCGACAGCCCGATCAAATCGGCCATGCCGGTTTACGTGCGCGATATCGGGATCGAGGCTCCGAGCGGTCACCTCGTCGCCGGCCACATCATCGCAACCGATCCGCGCGGCCAATCGCTCTTGTCCAAGAGCACGTCGTCAGCGGCGGACACCACATGTTTCGCCAAAGGCGAGGTCGTGATCTACCGCGTGATCCGCGGCACGGCCGAATTCAGGAACAAGACTGGCGAGACCTTTGAGCTCGCGGCCGGCGATGTGGTGACGGCGGGCAAGAACGCCACAAGCCTCGTCGGTGTTGGTGAGAACACGCAGGTCCTTCGGCTCGGCCTTCTCAAGGGCATGAACGACCTCCGCAGCTGGACGCCGACGCAACGCGACGAGATCGACGGCCTCGCCGGTCAGATCATCACGCAGAAGGACATCCGTCCGCTGCGCACCGAGGGCAAGCCGGTCGGATACCTGTACGGCTGAGCGGAGTTACTCCGCCGCTTGGCGGACGTGGCGAGCGGTCGGGGTGCGCATGGTGACGAGCTCTTCGGACGCGGTCGGATGCAGCGCGATCGTCGCGTCGAAATCGGCCTTGGTCGCCTTCATCTTCACCGCAATCGCGACTGCCTGCGTGATCTCGGCTGCGGCATCGCCGACGATGTGACAGCCGAGCACACGGTCGGTTGAACCATCGACGACGAGCTTCATCAGCACGCGGGTATCGCGGCCCGACATCGTCGCCTTGATGGGCCGGAACGTGGTCTTGTAAATGTCGATATGGCTGAATTGCGCGCGGGCTTCCGTCTCGGTCAGGCCGACGGTGCCGACCTCCGGCTGCGAGAACACGGCGGTCGGGATGTTGGCGTGATCGACCTGCACCTCGCGCTTGCCGAACACGCTGTCGGCGAACGCATGGCCCTCGCGGATCGCGACCGGCGTCAGGTTGAAGCGATGGGTGACGTCGCCGATCGCGTAGATGCTGTCGACCGAGCTCTTGGAGAAATGGTCGACCGCGATGCCGCCGTTCCGCGGGTTGATGGCGACGCCGGCCTTCTCCAGGCCGAGATTGGCGACCGCGGGATGGCGGCCGATCGCGAACATCACCTGGTCGGAGGCAAGGCTCGATCCGTTCGACAGATGCGTGGTGAATTCCTCGCCGTGCCGATCGACCTTCGTCACCGTGCAGCCGGTCAGGATGGTGATGCCCTGCTTCTCCATCTCGGCGCGGACATGGGCGCGAACATCCTCGTCGAAGCCGCGAAGAATGTTGTCGCCGCGATAGATGACTGTGACGTCGGAGCCGAAGCCGGCGAAGATGCCGGCGAACTCCAGCGCGATGTAGCCGCCGCCCTGGATCACGATCCGCTTCGGCAGCTTGGCCAGGTGAAACGCCTCGTTGGAGGAGATCACGTGCTCGATGCCGGGAATCGGAGCGCCGTGATTGGGCGCGCCGCCGGTGGCGATCAAAATGTATTTTGCAGTGATCTTCCGGTCGTTCTCGAGCAGGCGGACGGTGTGCTTGTCCTCGATCACCGCGCGGCTCTTGACGATTTGCGCGCCCGACTTCTCGACATTGGCGGTGTAAGCCGCCTCCAGACGCGCGATCTCCTTGTCCTTGTTGGCGATCAGCGTCGGCCAGTCGAAGGTCGCAGACGGAACGGTCCAGCCAAAGCCGGCGGCGTCCTCGATCTCATGGCGGAAATGCGAGCCGATGACGAACAGCTTCTTCGGCACACAGCCGCGGATCACGCAGGTCCCGCCCATGCGGTACTCTTCCGCGATCATGACGCGGGCGCCGTAGCCGGCCGCGATGCGGGCGGCGCGCACGCCGCCCGAACCGCCACCGATGACAAAGAGGTCGACGTCGAATTCAGCCATTGTCCACTCCGACCTCTTTCAGAACATGATCCGGATTCCGATCAGATAGGGACTGTCAGATCTCCTTGCCACGCTTGCGCATCTCGGCGCGGAAGGCACCCATCACGGTCTCGGAGAAGTTCTGAGCCCAGGAGTTCATGAAGGCCATGCTCAGCCCGATCGCGCGCGGCTCGGCTTCGATCAGCTTCTTGCCCAGCGGCGACTTGTAGAAGGTGACGAGATCCTTCAGCTCCTGCTCGGTGAACTCGCTGGCATAGACCTGCGCCATGCCTTCTCCGATCTCCTTTTCGCGGCCTGCCAGCTGCTGGTTGACGACCCCGGCGACCTCGGTGAGATCCTTCTGATAGTTGAGGTTCTGCTGGATCAGCGCGATCCTGGTCTTATCGACCAGGCCGGGCACGGCGTTGGCATACATCGCACTGGCGTTCTTGATCGCGAGGATCTCCTTGGCGGCCGCGATGGCCGTCGGCGACGATTTCGGCGGAGCCGCCTGCTGGGCCCCGGCCGGGGCGACCGAGAGGGCCAGTCCCACAGCGAGGGTCGCGACCGGCAACAATTTCAAAACGCTCTTCATTCCTAGTCTCCTTTCGGCTTTCGCCGTTCAATCACGCGAATTCCCTCGCCACCCGCCAAGACAGCCGAGCTGGCCAAGCCGATGAACAAACCATGCTCGACGACGCCGGGGATCGCGCTCAACGCCGTGGCGAGGCGGGCGGGATCCTCAATCTTTTCGAGCTGGGCATCGAGGATCCAGTGGCCGCCATCGGTGACGAAAACGTGGCCGTCCTTGCCGTTGCGGACCGCCATCTGCCCGGAAACGCCGCATTCCGCAAACGCCTTCTCGATCGCGCGTCGCGTTGCGCCGAGCCCGAACGGGATGACCTCGACCGGCAGCGGAAAGCGGCCGAGTGTCGGGACCCATTTGGTGTCGTCGGCAATCACGATCATGCGATCCGAGGCGGCCGCGACGATCTTCTCGCGCAACAGCGCACCGCCGCCGCCCTTGATCAGATTGAGTTCGGGATCGATCTCGTCGGCGCCGTCGACGGTGATGTCGAGATGATCGATCTCATCCAGCGTGGTCAGCGGCACGCCGCAGCGGATTGCATCGAGACGCGTCGCCTCGGAGGTCGGCACGCCGATCACTTTCAGTCCGGCGCGGACCCGCTCGCCGAGCAGCTCGACGAAATGTTTTGCAGTCGAGCCGGTCCCAAGCCCGAGCTGCATGCCGTCTCGGACGTCCTCGAGGGCGCGCGCCGCTGCCTGCCGCTTCAACTGGTCCATGTTCACGTTGCGCCGTCCCTGAATTACGAGTGTGCTGCCTCATAGGCTCGCGGCGGCCTGTGTAGCCTCGTTTTCCCTCGGAGAACAGGGTCTGGGGAACCGGCCTCCGGACCCACCTTATAAGGTGATCTTATGGCTTCGGCCCTTGCGCGGGCGGGGCCGGGCCGGTAGCGCTGGACCATGACCCCCTCCCACACCATCGTCTTCGATCTCGACGGCACGCTTGTGGATACGGCGCCCGACCTGATCACCGCGCTCAATTACGTGCTCGACCGCGAAGGGCTGCCGCCCGTGCCGATGGCCTCGGCCCGCAACATGATCGGCGCCGGCGCCCGCAAGCTGATCGAGCGGGGGCTGGAGGCCGAGGGCCGCAGCGTCACGGTTGCCGACATGGACCGGATGACGGCCGATTTCATCGCCTATTACGCCGACAATATCGCCGTCGAATCCAGGCCGTTCGAGGGGCTGGAGGCCGCGCTCGACCAATTTGCGGTCCAAGGCCATCGTCTCGCGGTCTGCACCAACAAGCTGGAATGGTTGTCGAAGCGCCTGCTGGATCAGCTCGACCTGAGCCGGCGCTTCGCCGCGATCTGCGGCGCTGACACTTTTGGCGTCCAGAAGCCCGATCCGACCATTTTCCGGGAAACGGTGGCGCGGGCCGGCGGCGAGGTCAAAGCGAGCATCATGGTCGGCGATGCCGGACCCGATGTCGGCGTGGCCCGGCGCGCCGGAGTTCCCGTGATCGGGGTCAGCTTCGGCTATACGGACGTGCCGATCGCCGAGCTGAAGCCGGACCGGCTGATCCATCACATGCGCGACCTGCCGGCCGCCGCCAGCAGCCTGATGACTGCGCAGGAAACTCTCAAGTAGCTGAAATAGTTTGATTATTCCGCAGAATCCCGCATTAACCATCTACTAACTATGCGCGGCCCGCCGGTTGCTCGCTGGAAGCGACGCTCCTAAGTTCGCGTGGAGTGTGGCGGTTCGTCGCAGCAAAAGTGGATGGTCCATGCGTCGTGTCATCTCGTTTGCGTTAGCTGGAGTAAGCGTCATCGGGGCGACAAGTCTTGCCGGCTGCTCCTCAATGTCTTCGACTTCCTGGGACATGTTCAAGTCGGCCCCGCCGATCGACCAGGTCCGGCTCGAATCCAATCCCCCGGGCGCTGACGCCACGACCTCGCTCGGACAGGGCTGCAAGACCCCCTGCTCCGTGTCGGTTCCCGCCCCCGACGCCCCCTTCACGGTCGCTTTCGCGCTGCCGAAATACCAGCCAGTAAGCGTGCCGGTGAACGTCATCAGGAATCCCGGTGACTTCACGACCCCCGCCTCGATCACCACCGATCCCAACCCGGTTTTCGGAGCTCCAGCCGGCCGTTCCGCCAAGACCGGTCCGCAAGCCGCACCGCCCGAAGAAACCGAAACCGGCGGCGGCCGCGGTCGCCCCGGCTGCTGCCGCACCGGCTGCGGGCTCGCCTTTCCCCGATCCTAACGCGGGCATGCGCTGACCTCCGTCATCCCCCAATTGTCTCTGACGCATTCGATGCTTAGATTGCTTCCAGGACACCGCTGAAGCAAAACTGCTCGCGTTGCCGCAAGTGACAAGGCATTTGGTATGAACGGACTTTCCGCGAGCCCCCTGTCGAGCACGATGACCGATCCGTTCGGACGGACCATCTCGTATTTGCGCGTCTCCGTCACCGACCGCTGCGACCTGCGCTGCTTCTACTGCATGTCGGAAGACATGACGTTCCTGCCCAAGGCGGACCTGCTGACGCTGGAGGAACTCGATCGGCTCTGCTCGGCCTTCATTGCCAAGGGTGTGAAGAAGCTGCGGCTCACCGGCGGCGAACCGCTGGTCCGCCGTAACGTGATGACGCTGGTGCGCTCGCTGTCGCGGCACCTCAAGAGCGGCGCGCTGAGCGAGCTGACGCTGACCACCAACGGCACCCAGCTTGCGAAACATGCCAGCGAACTCGCCGATTGCGGCGTCCGCCGCATCAACGTTTCGCTCGACACGCTCGATCCGCAGAAGTTTCGCGAGATCACCCGCTGGGGCGAGATCGACAAGGTGCTGGAAGGCGTCGAGGCGGCACGCGCCGCGGGCCTCGCGGTCAAGATCAACGCCGTGGCGCTGAAGAACCTCAACGAGGATGAACTTCCCGACCTGATGCGCTGGGCCCACGGCAAGGGCATGGGGCTGACGCTGATCGAGGTCATGCCGATGGGCGAGATCGGATCGGGACGAATCGACCAATATCTGCCGCTGTCGCTGGTGCGCGCGCGCCTTGCCCAGCAGTTCACGCTGACCGATCTGGCCGAGAGCACCGGGGGGCCGGCGCGCTATGTCAGCGTCGCCGAGACCGGCGGCAAGCTCGGCTTCATCACCCCGATGACCCATAATTTCTGCGAATCCTGCAATCGCGTGCGCGTCACTTGCACGGGAACGTTGCACACCTGCCTCGGCCACGAGGATGCCTCCGATTTGCGCAAACCTCTGCGTGCATCGGACGACGATTCGCTGCTTGCGGATGCGATCGACCGCGCCATTGGGCTGAAGCCCAAGGGCCACGATTTCATTATCGACCGCCGCCACGACCGCCCCAGCGTCTCCAGGCACATGAGCGTCACCGGCGGCTAACATCGGCTGGCCGGCCGCGGCTTATTCCCCTTAACTATCAACAAACTTCCGATTGACTGGCGGCACGCTCGCTGGTTTGGTGCGGCAGCCTCATGCCTGCGCGGCGAGACAAGCCAACGCGCCCACTCGGCGCAGTCAAGACGGCCGGGGCAAATCGGGGAGGACCAATCTTGCAAGCGCTCCTGAAGCTGAGCAATGGAATTGACGCGTTCACACGTTGGACGGGCAAACGTCTGGCTTGGCTGATCCTGCTCGCCGTCGTCATCTCGGCGCTGAATGCGATCATCCGAAAGACATTGGACACGTCCTCCAACTCGTGGCTCGAGCTGCAATGGGTGCTTTTCAGCATCGTGTTCCTGCTGTGCGCGTCCTGGACGCTGCTCGACAACGAGCACATCCGGATCGACATCTTCAATAGCATGATGCCGAAACGGGCTCGCAACATCATCGACATCATCGGGCACATCTTCTTCCTGATCCCGCTGACCGTTGTCATGATCGTGACCGGAATACCGTTCTTCCTGCGCTCGCTCCAGATCAACGAGCAATCCGGCAATGCGGGCGGCCTGCCACAATGGCCGGCAAAAGCGCTGATCATGATCGGCTTCGCCCTCCTGCTCGTTCAAGGCATATCCGAGCTGATCAAGCGAATCGCGATCATGCGCGGCATGATCCCGGACCCACACGAGTCGCAGGTGTCCGCACTGGAGGCCGAGGTCGAGCACCTCGTCGAAGCGATCGAAAAGAAGTAGCCGTTGGCGACGGTTTAGGGGGAAGTCATGACCGCGTTTATTATCGCCAATCTGGCGCCCATCATGTTCGCGACGCTCGTGATCGTGCTGCTGCTCGGCTACCCGGCAGCATTTTCGCTCGGCGCCGTCGGCCTGTTCTTCGCCATCATCGGCGTTCAGCTCGGCCAATTCCACCCGGACTTTCTCCAGGCCCTGCCGGAGCGCGTCTACGGGGTCATGAACAACGACACGCTGCTCGCCATTCCCTTCTTCACCTTCATGGGATTGGTGCTCGAGCGCTCCGGCATGGCGGAGGATCTGCTCGACACCATCGGCCAGTTGTTCGGCACCATCCGCGGCGGCCTCGCCTACGCGGTGGTGTTCGTCGGCGCGCTGCTTGCGGCGACCACCGGCGTCGTGGCGGCCTCGGTGATCTCGATGGGCCTGATCTCGCTGCCGATCATGCTGCGCTACGGCTACGACCGCCGCGTGGCGACCGGCATCATCGCGGCCTCCGGCACGCTGGCGCAGATCATTCCGCCGTCGCTCGTCCTGATCGTGATGGCCGACCAGCTCGGCAAGTCGGTCGGCGACATGTACGAGGGCGCGTTCATTCCGGGCCTGGTGCTCGCCGGCCTCTATGCGGGTTACGCGTTCCTCGTGACCATGATTTTCCCGAAGGCGGCGCCTGGTCTTCCCAAGGAGGCGATCGGCTTCCGCGAGGAGAGCGGCGACCGCGGCCTCAAGTCGCTCGGCGTGCTGTTCCTGGCGAGCTGCGTCTTCGGCTGGTTCATGATGCGGAATTCGGAGACACACGGCGCCGACTTCGTCGTGCTCAGCATGTTCTTCGGCATCCTCTTCGCGTTCTTCGTCGCCATCGCGAACTGGGTCCTCGACAAGCTGACGGGCTACCGCTTTCTCTCGAAGATGGCGCAACAGACCACCTTCGTAATGGTGCCGCCGCTATTCCTGATCTTCCTGGTGCTGGGCACGATCTTCATCGGTGTCGCGACGCCCACCGAAGGCGGTGCGATGGGTGCAGCCGGCGCCCTCATTCTCGGAGCCGCGAAGCGGCGGCTGACCTGGGACCTGATCCGTCAGGCTACCGAATCGACGGCGAAGCTGTCCGCGTTCGTCGTCTTCATCCTGGTCGGGGCACGCGTGTTCTCGCTCACCTTCTACGGCGTCAGCGGCCACGTCTGGGTCGAGCACCTGCTGACCTCCCTGCCCGGCGGCCAGATCGGCTTCCTGATCTTCGTCAACGCCTTCGTCTTCGTGCTGGCGTTCTTCCTCGACTTCTTCGAACTCGCCTTCATCGTGATCCCGCTGCTCGGGCCGGCTGCCGAGCATCTCGGCATCGACCTGATCTGGTTCGGCGTCATCCTGGGCGTCAACATGCAGACGTCGTTCATGCATCCGCCGTTCGGATTTGCGCTGTTCTATTTGCGCTCGGTTGCGCCGAAGGAACGTTATACCGATCGCGTCACCGGCAAACGCATGGAGCCGGTCACGACGGGACAGATCTATTGGGGTGCGGTGCCGTTCGTCGTCATCCAGATGATCATGGTGCTGCTCGTGATCATGTTCCCGTCGATGGTGATGCACTACAAGGGCGTGCAGTCCACCGTCGATCCCAACAGCATCAAGATCGATATTCCCCAGATCGATCTGCCGCCGCTCGACTTCGGCCAGCCGAAGCAATAGCGCCCTGCCCGCCTGCAAAAAAGAACCCGGAGCGAAAGCTCCGGGTTTTTTCGTTTGGGCCGATCGTGCGCTCTGCGATCAACTCTGCGAGTTGCGCGCCATGAAGTTGTCATAGCCGACTTCGGCGACCTGGAACCACTGATATCCGTTGTTCGAGAACGCGGTCAGCGATTCGTAGACCTTCTTGAAGTCCGCGTTGGTAGCCGAGACTTCGGTGTGCAGCTCCTTTGCCGCCTTGAAGCAGGCTTGCATGACCTCGGGCGAGAACGGATGCAGCTTGGCGCCGGCTGCGAGCAGGCGCCGCAACGCCGGTGGATTGGACTGGTCATACTTCGCCATCATCCAGTTGTTGGCGTAGTGCCCCGCCTGCTCGAGGATGCTCTGATAGTGCTTCGGCAGCGCGTTCCACTTGTCCTGGTTGACGAAGGCCAGAAGCATCGGCCCGCCTTCCCACCAGCCCGGGAAGTAATAATGCGGCGCGACTTTCACGAAGCCGAGCTTCTCGTCGTCATAGGGCCCGACCCATTCCGCGGCGTCGATGGTGCCCTTCTCCAGCGCCGGATAAATGTCGCCGCCGGCGATCTGCTGCGGCACCGCGCCGAGCTTGGCCATCACCTTGCCGGCGAAGCCGCCGATGCGGAATTTCAACCCGCTGAAGTCCTGAGGCGTCTTGACCTCCTTGCGGAACCAGCCACCCATCTGACAGCCAGTGTTGCCGGCAAGCAGCGAGACGACGTTGTACTTCTTGTAGAACTCGTTGAGAATCTCCCTGCCGCCGCCCAGCATGTACCAGGCCTGGTTGATGCGCATGTTCGGTCCGAACGGCACGGCCGAGCCGAAGGTGAAGGTCGGGTCCTTGCCGAAATAATAATAAGACGCGGTGTGGCCGATTTCGCAGGTGCCGTTCTGCACGGCATCGAGCACCTGAAGGCCCGGCACGATCTCGCCGCCGGCAAATGTCTGAATCTGGAATTTGTTGTCGGTCGCTTCCGCGACCATCTTGGCCATCATCTCGGCGCCGCCATAGAGCGTGTCGAGCGATTTCGGCCAGCTCGTCGGCATGCGCCATTTGATCTCGGGCGTCGTCTGCGCGATCGCTGGAGCGGCGAGCGTGGCGACACCCGCCGCACCAAGCCCGGTGACCTTGATGAAATCTCGTCTTTTCATGATGTCCTACCCTGATGGATTGTGACGATGGGCCTTCTTGCCGAGGCTTGGAGGCCAGCATGGAACATGTGTCGTCCGATTTCCATCCCTCACGATGTGAGGGACGAAAATGCCCAGCTCCCGCGCCATCCGGTCCTACGACTTTAGGCTTAGACGGCCGCGGCCCTGGCCGTTCCCATCACGCCCGCCTCGGCCGGGCATGACGGGCGCGCCGGGCACGTGACAAGCGCCGGAAACACGGGCATACCGCGCCATTCCCCCAACCTAAGGCCGCCACGCATGTCGCGATCCTACCCTGCTCCATCGCTCGTTGGTTCGTTGATCGCGTCGCTCTGGCTGGGATGTGCGGCAATGCCGGCGCATGCTGAGCTGAGCGCGAATGTCATGGCCGACGTCCATGCGTTGGCGCAAAAAGAGCAGCAGCCGCTGCTCGACACGCTGCGCGATCTCGTCAGCATCGAATCCGGCAGCAAGGATGTCGAAGGTCTGAACCAGATCGCCCAGCGCGTTGCCGGCCAGCTCAAGCAGCTCGGCGGCACGGTGGAGATCCTCGAACCCACCGACGTCTATCGCCTCGACGACACACCCGAGAAGATCGGCCCGGCCGTACACGCCGTATTCAAGGGCACCGGCAGCAAGAAGATCATGCTGATCGCCCACATGGACACCGTGTACCTGAAGGGCATGCTGAAGGATCAACCGTTCCGCATCGACGGCGACAAGGCCTACGGCCTCGGCATTGCCGACGACAAGCAGGGCGTCGCGCTCATTCTTCATACCGTGGCGTTGCTGCAGAAGCTGAGCTTCCGGGACTACGGCACGCTCACGGTGCTCACCAATGGCGACGAGGAGATCTCCTCACCGGGCTGGCGCAGCACCATCACCAGGTTCGCTGCGGATCAGGATGTGGTGTTCTCCTTTGAAGGCGGCGGTACCGACGGCACGCTGCGGCTGGCCACCAGCGGCATCGGCTCGGCCTATCTCACGGTGCAGGGCAAGTCGTCACATGCAGGCTCACGGCCCGAGGGCGGTGTCAACGCGCTGTACGAACTCTCCTACCAGCTGCTGCAGATGAAGGACCTGTCCAAACCAGAGCAGGGCCTGAAACTGAACTGGACGGTCTCCAAGGCCGGCACCAACCGCAACGTGATCCCCGCGGAGGCCACGGCCCAGGCCGACGCACGTGCACTTAAGGTCGCCGATTTCGACGAGCTCGAGAAGACACTGCAGGCGAAGATCAAGAATCACCTGCTGCCCGAGTCCAAGGTCGAGCTGAAATTCGAGGTGCGCCGTCCGCCGCTGGAGGCCAACGACGCCTCACGTCGAGTCGCGGCCCACGGCAAGACGATCTATGAGGAGATCGGACTGCCTCTCAAAGTCGACGAGAAGGCGACCGGCGGCGGCACCGACGCGGCGTTTGCCGCACTCAAGACCAGCGGAGCCGTGGTCGAAGGCATGGGTCTGTCGGGCTTCGGCGCGCATTCCAACGATGCCGAATATGTGCAGCTCAACAGCATCGTGCCGCGGCTTTATCTGACCACACGCATGATCATGGATCTGTCCACCGGCAAGCTGAAATAGCCCGATCTTCCTTCTCTCCTCACGTCCGCCGAAGCCTTGGCAAAGGCGGATGTGGGAGAAAGTGGCGCGTCAGCGCAGCGCCGCGTTCAAATCAACGTCGCCTGACTTCTCTGCCAGCCTGAACCGCAGCGTGAACTGCGCGCCGCCGCCCGGAAGATTCTCCACCGCAACCGTCGCCGCGTGATCATCCGCCACGGCGCGCACGATCGACAGCCCGAGGCCGGCGCCGTCGCTGCGCTGGCGGTCGGCGCGCCAGAAGCGGTGGAAGATCAATTCGCGCTCGGCTTCCGCGATTCCCGGCCCGCAATCGCGCACGCGCACCGCGCCATCCTCGCTCACATCGACATCGACCGACGTGTCCATTGCCGTGAACTTGATGGCGTTTTCGGCGAGATTGAAGATCGCGCGCTGGAGCATCACCGAATTGCCGTGGATCAGCACCGGCGCCTCGGTGCCCCTCAGCGCGATATCCTTGTGCTGTGCGATCGCGAGCGGCGCGATCGAACCGACCACCTCGGCGCAGACCGCGCGCAAATCCGCGGTCTCGCCGGGATCGAGCACCAGCGTGTCGAGCTCGGCGATCTCCAGTAGCTGCGCGACGATGCGGCTCATGCCCTCGATGTCCGCATGCAGCGCATGCCGTGCGGCGCCATCGCCGAGCGTCTCGATCCGCGTGCGCAGGATCGCGAGCGGCGTGCGCAATTGATGCGCGGCGTCGGCGGTGAACTGCCGCTGCACCCGAAAGCCGTCCTCGAGGCGGTCGAGCGCCTGGTTGACGGCGGTGACGAGCGGCATGATCTCGCGCGGAATCTGCTCCGTCGGCAGGCGGATGTCCGTGCGCGCCGGGCCGATATTGCTCGCCTCCTCGGAGGCCTTCCATAGCGGCGCAACAGCGCGGCGAAAGATGATGATGTCGATGCCGAGCAGGACCAGCAGGATCGGAATGGTGATCCATCCGACCCGCCGGAAGAAGTTCGATACGATGTCGTCGATGATGACGTCGCGGTGCGCGAGGTCCTCCGCGACGCGAATGCGTATCACCTTGCCGTCGATGGTGCGGGTGACTCCGGCCCCGGAAATCGTTTCGGAGAGCGGCGGTGGCGCGGCCGCCGCAGTGCCGGTCTTGCGCCGCGACGAAAACAGCAGATTCCCCCCGGCATCGCGAATGTCGTACTGGTAGCGGCCATAGGCTTCTGAATAAAGGCCCTTGAGACTGTCCGGCAGGTTGAACGTCAGCAGCCCGTCGGGCTGGGCGACGATGCGCTCGGCCAACACCTCGGCCTGCGCGCGCATGGCATCGCGATGCAGCTGGTCGATCTCTGAATTGAGCAGCCAGAACAGCACCAGCGGCAGGAAGATCGCGACCACCGCGACCGCCACGATGTGCAGGAACACGATGCGCCAGATCAGCGATTTGAACGTCGGCGACCTCCCATGGATCCCGGCGCGGAATCCGGCGTGAGATCCGATCCGGGCCACGCTATTTCTCCTCGGCCATGAGATAGCCGACGCCACGGATGGTGTGGATCACGACCTTGGCGCCATGCTCGGCGAGCTGCTTGCGCAGCCGCGAGACGTAGACCTCGACCGCGTTAGAGGCGACCTCGCCATCGAGGCCGAAGATGTGGTCCTCGACGTTCTTCTTCGGTACCACCCGCCCCTGCCGGCGCAGCAGGATCTCGAGCACCGAGGTCTCGCGCGCGGAGATGATGCGCGGCTGGTCGTCGACGAAGATCTGGCGGCTCTCGGTGTCATAGACGAGGTTGGCGAGGCGCAGCGAGCGGCCAAGCAACTGGCCCGGACGGCGCAGGATCGCCTCCAGTCGCGCCACCAGCTCCTCCATCGCGAACGGTTTTGCGAGATAGTCGTCGGCGCCGCTGCGCAGGCCGCTGACACGATCTTGCAAGCCGCCGCGCGCGGTCAGCACCAGCACCGGCAACGGCTCCATCTGCCGGCGAAGCTCACGCAGCACCGACAGGCCATCGCCGTCGGGTAGTCCGAGGTCGAGGATCATCGCGGCATAGCTGACGCTGCTGACCGCCTCGCGCGCTTCGGCAGCGCTGCCGACGATGTCGCTCTCATAGCCGGCCGCCGACAGCCCGCCGGCAACGAGCCGCGACAGCTCGGCATTGTCCTCGACGATCAGAAGGCGCATCGCATTTTCCCGCGGGATGTTCCGGTGTCACCGCACGGCTTCCGCCGCATCTTCGCTGTCTTCCATCATCCGGGGCATCTCGGCCAGCGAAAAAGCACCCGGCGGGCCGGCCGCTCCCTTCCGTCAGGTTCCTGTAAGCCAGTCCGGGCACGAGCGGATGAGGTCGCGGATGGCCCGGGAATTTACCTCGTTGGGCCCCGCCGCCGTCGGCCCTGCCGAGGAACGAACACCCCCGCGAACCGTTCAACTCAGCTGCAACATTTCTCATTTGATGGGGCGTCGTGCAGACCACCTAAGGTAATGCGGATGCGCCTTGCACGACGAACACGTTCCAGCTCCCTTCTATCCGATTGCTTGAGCGCCATCACGCGACATCCAGGCGCCGCTGCGTTTGCTGCCGCAGGTACCCTCGTTGCGGCTACCGCAATCATAAACCGGCGGCTCGCGAACAAAGCGAAACGCGATAATCCTCCGCAGGGTCGGTTCATCGACGTAGAGGGGGTTCGCCTGCACTATTTGGAACGCGGCAGAGGCAAGCCGCTGGTCTTGTTTCACGGCAATGGCAGCATGGTCCAGGATTTCGTCTCGAGTGGATTGATCGATCTCGCAGCCGAGAACTACAGGGTCATGGTGTTCGATCGTCCCGGTTTTGGGCATAGCTCGCGGCCAAGGCGCGTCGTCTGGACTCCGGATGCCCAGGCGGACCTGTTCAAGAAGGCCCTCGATCAATTGGGCGTCTCTCAAGCGATTGTCCTTGGCCATTCATGGGGAGCGTCGGTTGCGGTTGCGCTGGCGACAAGACATCCTTCGTTCGTGCAGGCTCTCGTGTTGGCCTCGGGCTATTATTTCCCGACTCCCCGCGCGGACAGCGCGGCGTCGGTGCTGTCCGCCCTACCGGTGGTCGGGGACGTCATCAGCTCCACGATTTCGCCGCTAGCCGGTCGGATGATGTGGCCCGCGATGTTGCGCAAGCTGTTTGGCCCCCGGCCGGTCCCGAACAAGTTCGCCGGCTTTCCGAAAGAAATGGCGTTGCGCCCATCACAGATGCGGGCCACAGCGGCCGAAGCGACGATGTTGATCTCCGCCGCATTCTCAGGTTCGAAGACTTATGCAGAACTCAAGATGCCGACGATCATTATCGCGGGCCAGAACGATCGTCTGATCGATATCAAGCAGTCGGTCAGGCTGCATGGCGAGGTCAAGCAGAGCAAATTGCACCGGATCGACGGAGCGGGACACATGATTCATCATTCCGCAACCGCTGATGTGATGGCGGCCATCGACGAAGCTGCTGCCGAGGCCGTGTTGACCCATGGACGGGAAGGCCCAGGCGTTTCGCGAAGCAACGCGTAATCGCTCACGAACAACGCCGCTGATCGCCGTCGGCGAACCTCACGGCTCGTTTGCGGAGGATCGCTTCTGAGCCAACTCGGGCGCGGGACCACACTTCAACCCGCCCTCTCGGTCGAACGGAGACCTTTTCGACCGGGTATGGTATCTGTCGATCGCCCGTTGGCCGAGGTGCCGATTGGTCAGATAAAGCGGGAAAACGAAGCACAATGGTTCCTAGCCAGGTGACGATGCCCTTGTGGCACGAAAAGCACCTCCGGGCTGCCACTCGCGCCGCCGGTGTCGCTCTATGGTCCTGGAACGTTGATACCGACGCCATCACCATGGATGAACCCGCGTACGACCTTTGGGAGGTGCCCAAGGGCGAGCAGAAAATTACGTTCGAGATACTGTCCAAGAACGTCCACCCCGCCGATCTCGAGAGGGTGAGATCGGCATTTGCCGCTACTCGCGCAGTCGTAGGCTCTTACGAGATAGATTTTCGTATTCTGACCGGCAGCGATATCCGTTGGATTTCCGCGCGGGGCCAGGGCGACGATGCCGACATCGCGGATCGAACGATGTTCGGTATTTTCCTGGACGTCACCCAACGCAAGCAAGCCGAGGAAGCCAACGAGCTCCTGGCGGGCGAGATGAGCCACCGGCTGAAAAACCTTCTCACCGTCGCAACGGCGCTGACGCAAATGAGCTCACGCTCGGCAGCATCAAAAGAGGATATGGCCCAGGAGCTGACCAGTCGCCTGATGGCTCTTGGACGTGCTCAGGACCTTGTGCGCCCGGTACCGGGACGAAATAGAGAAGGGACGCTTCTCGGAGACCTCATCTCTGTTCTGCTTGCGCCGTACGATGAGGAAGGAGCCAGCGTTCGTATTCGTGTCTCGGTCCCCAAGATGAACGTGGGAGAGGCTTCCAGCACAGCACTCGCCTTGGTGATGCATGAACTGGCAACCAACTCTGCGAAATACGGTGCGCTGTCCCTTTCAAGTGGCACCCTGGACGTATCGTGCAACGCTCACGAGGACGAGGTCGTGGTCAAGTGGACGGAGCGGGGTGGTCCCCCCGTTGTCGCTCCAACAAAGCTCGAAGGCTTTGGAAGCCAGTTGGTGCACCGAAGTATGGCCGCCCAGCTTGGCGGGACTATAACTTTTGACTGGTCGGAAGAGGGTGTGGTGGTCATCCTGCGCATGAGCAAAGACCGTCTTGCGAATTGATGTTGAGCTGATTTCCCGCGCCCACTCCTGTCACCCGTCTGCGATTGGCCCTTGGCTTTACTTCGTACGACGCTCCTGAAAAGCCTCTCTGAGTTCGGCCAGTTCATCGCTTGTCGCTCCCAATTCCACATCGGCACGGCTTGCAGGTAAATCCCTGTAAGCAATCGGCTGATCGAACTGGCTGGCCGTAAAGTCGTACCGCCGACCACCGATGCGATTGTAAAAATGGTCGCCGGCCGGCAGCGGCGTCCTCAGCAACTCGCCGCCGAAGAGCTCGTGAATCAGCAGCGAGGTGACGTTGCATTGCCCTGCCGCCGGATTGCTCGCCGTCCATTGACTGGCGGTTGCCAACGACCAGGCCTTGCGCAGCGCGCTTTGAACCTCATCGGGATCGAAGCTCATCATCAACCCCAGGCCAGCCGCCGAGGCGCTCATTTCGGATTTTGCGATAATGCCTTTATGCCACTCTTTTGCCCGACGAGTCAAACGATCTCGCTGAAGCACGCGCGCCTGCCCGCTTTGACGCCCAAAAATACGAAGTTGCCCTCGACCGCGCGATGCTCGGGCGTGCCTGCCAATTAGCCCATCGCATCAAGCTGTTGGCTACACTCGCAACGCCTTGTCCTCTCACCCCTCGTCTACTGTGCATGGGGTTGTTTTTCAGATTTTGTGTTGGAGGCCCCGCCCGTCCCCCGGCGACACCGCCGCTCGCCGATATCCGCTCGCCTATTCCGATCGCGTCGCCCCAAAGAAAAGCCCGGCCTCGCGAACGAGACCGGGCGTGTCGTCTTGCGACTTGCTCGAAGATCAGCCGCGGGTGCGCGAGCGGATCATGAAGCTGTCGTAGGTGTATTCGGCGACCTGCCACCACAGATATTCGTCGGAGCGGTAGGCCTGCATGGCGTCGATCGACTTCTTGAAGTCGGGATTCTTGGCCGAGATCTCGCCCCACAATTCGTTGGTCGCCTTGAGGCAGGCTTCCAGAACCTCATTGGTGAACGGGCGAAGCTGCGTTCCGCCGGCGACCAGACGCTTCAGCGCGCCGGGGTTCACCATGTCGTAGCGCGCGGCCATCCAGGTGTTGGTGTTGACGGTCGCGTTGGTGAGGATCGCCTGATAGTTCTTCGGCAGCTCGTTCCACTTGTCGATGTTGGCGAAGGCGTGAACGGTCGGACCGCCTTCCCAGAAGCCCGGGTAGTAGTAGTACTTGGCGACCTTGGCGAAGCCGAGCTTCTCGTCATCGTAGGGACCGACCCATTCGGCCGCGTCGATGGTGCCCTTCTCGAGCGACGGATAGATGTCGCCGCCGGCGAGCTGCTGCGGCACCACGCCGACCTTCTGAAGCACCTGGCCGGCAATGCCGCCGATGCGCATCTTGAGGCCCGAGAGGTCGGCAACGGTCTTGATCTCCTTGCGGAACCAGCCGCCCATCTGGGTGCCGGTGTTGCCGCAGGGGAAGCCCACCACGTTCGTCTTCTTGAAGAACTCGTTGGCGAGCTCGTTGCCGCCGCCTTGGTACAGCCAGGAATTCTGCTGGCGTGCATTCAGGCCGAAAGGCACCGACGCGAAGATCGCGAAGGTCGGGTCTTTGCCGACGTAATAATACGACACCGTGTGGCACATCTCGACGGTGCCCTTCTGGGTCGCATCCAGCGCCTGCAGGCCCGGGACGATTTCACCCGCCTGGAAGACCTGGATCTGAAACTTGTTGTCGGTCATCTCGGCGACGTACTTCGCCATCTGCTCGGCACCGCCATAGATGGTGTCGAGCGACTTCGGGAAGCTCGACGTCAGGCGCCACTTGATCTCGGGCGAGGACTGCGCGATCGCCGGCGAGGCCACCGCGGCGGTCGCCGCCGCGCCGGCTGCCGACACTTTCAGGAAATCACGACGCTTCATCTTCAGTCTCTCCTTGTTGGGGCGTTTCCCCTAACTTCCTCTTTGCTGCCGCTCATTCCGGCGACGCGTTCTTGGGCCGCGTCGAACCGAAGGGGCTTGACTGCCGTGGGCCTTTAACACGGAAGCCCTGCTTTCGAAACGCGACATTGGCATGACAGGGCTCTACGAAAGTCGCATGTCCCCAAGGTATTGGTTTCAAGGGATCGGCTTGGATCCGCTTAGGCCGCGGCGATGACGCCCTTGAGCTGGTCCCGCACCTGTCCCGCAATGGCGCGGTAGATCGCCGCATGGGGACCATCCGGCTCGCTGTCCACTACGGGCGTGCCCGCATCCGAGGTGGCGCGAATCGCCATGTGCAGGGGGATCTCGCCCAGGAATGGTACCCCGAGCTTCTCGGCCTCGTGGCGCGCGCCGCCATGGCCGAAAATGTCGGATTTCGTGCCGCATTGCGGGCACTGGAAATAGCTCATGTTCTCGACGATGCCGAGCACGGGCACGTTGACCTTCTTGAACATCGCAAGCCCCCGCCTTGCGTCGATCAGCGACAGGTCCTGCGGGGTCGAGACGATCACGGCGCCCTTCAAAGGGACGTTCTGCGCCAGCGTGAGCTGGGCATCGCCGGTGCCTGGCGGCATGTCGACGACGAGCACATCGAGCTGGCCCCATACGACGTCGCGCAGCATCTGCGTCACTGCCGACATCACCATCGGCCCGCGCCAGATCATCGCGGTCTCTTCCTCCACCAGGAAGCCGATCGACATGATGGCCAGGCCAAAGCGCTTGAGCGGAATCATCTTGCGCTCGTCGTTCAGCTCCGGCTTCTCATGCAGGCCCGTCAGCCGCGGCACCGATGGGCCGTAGATGTCGGCATCGAGCAGCCCGACCTTGAGGCCGAGATCGCGCAGACCGAGTGCCAGGTTGAGCGCGGTGGTGGATTTGCCGACACCGCCCTTGCCCGAGGCGACCGCGATCACGGCCGCGACGCCCGGAATCTCGGACTGCCGCGCCATCGGCGATTGGGCGCCGCCCTGCGGCGGCGGCTTGTGGGCGTGGACGGGCTGCACGCCCGGCGTGCCGCGGCTGGGAGTTGGCGGCGGTGGCGGCGCCGCGCCGGCCTTCCGCTCGGCGGTCAGCGCCACCATGACGGTGGTGACGCCGGGAATGGCGCGCACCGCGGCCTCGGCCTCGGCCCGGACGGATTCCCAGGCTCGCGCTTCGGCGGCTTCGACATTGATCGAGAAGAACACCTTGCCGTCGGCCGCGCTGATCGCGCTCAGCACATTGGCATTGGTGAGCGCGACCCCGCGGGGCGACTTGATCCTGGCGAGGCTGTCGAGAACCTGTTGCTGCGTCACGCTCAAAGCGCATCTCCTAGAATTCAAGATGCCCCATTAGAGCGGAAACGCCCAAAAGGCTACTGCCTGCCGATATCGTCAGCCATCTCGGCGGGCGCGGCCCCCTGCTCCAGGGCCGCCTCGTAGTTGAGCTCGATCATGACCCCGTTGGGGTCGTGGACGAAGATCTGCCAGAGCTCACCGCCGGGCACTTGGCGGGAGTCGAACTTCATCCCCTTTGAGGCCAGCCGCTGCTTCATGCCGTCAAACCCGCGGCTGGCGAAGGCGACGTGGTGGACAACGCCGGAATCCGGCTTTTGTGGCTCGGCAGTCGGAGAAATATCGACGAGGTGCACCACCGGCTTTCCCTCGCTGTACATCCAGGCGCCGGGGAAGGCGAAATTCGGCCGGGCGCCTTTTTCCAGGCCCAGCACGTCCTCGTAGAAGCGGACGGTTTCGGCCAGATTCCGGGTCCGGATATTGAAATGATCGAGCACGCCCACGCTTACGCCGCCCATGCCTTCGCTCCCTTTTTTTGAAGTCCTTAGGTCCGCCATCCTAACACAGGCGGGGGCCAAACGAACCCGTTGCCCTCCGGCCTCAAGGGTTTATGGTGCGCCCGATCTGCCGCAATGGCGGAACCGGACGGCCCTCGCCCGGCAAGAACCGTAAAACCCAAACTACGGACAAGGTACTACAGATGGCTAAAGTCGCTTTCCTCGGTCTCGGCGTGATGGGCTTCCCCATGGCCGGACACCTCGTGAAAAAAGGGGGCCATGAGGTCACCGTCTATAACCGCACCGCGGCCAAGGCGAAGGAGTGGGCGGACAAGTTCGGCGGCAAGACCGCGGCGACCCCGAAGGCCGCCGCCGAGGGCCAGGATTTCGTGATGTGCTGCGTCGGCAACGATAACGATCTGCGCGCGGTCACGATCGGTGCCGACGGCGCGTTTGCCGGCATGAAGAAGGGTGCAACCTTCGTCGACCACACCACCGCTTCCGCCGAGGTCGCGCGTGAGCTCGATGCGGCCGCGACCAAGGCCGGCTTCAAGTTCATCGACGCACCCGTGTCCGGCGGCCAGGCCGGCGCCGAGAACGGCGTGCTGACGGTGATGTGCGGCGGCGCGCAGGACGCCTATGCCGGCGCCGAGCCGATCATCACAGGCGCCTATGCGCGGATGTGCAAATTGCTGGGGCCCGCCGGCTCCGGCCAGCTGACCAAAATGGTCAACCAGATCTGCATCGCCGGCCTCGTCCAGGGCCTCTCCGAGGGTATTCACTTCGCCAAGAAAAGTGGCCTTGACGTCGCCGCCGTGATCGAAACCATCTCCAAGGGCGCCGCGCAGTCCTGGCAGATGGAGAACCGCTACAAGACCATGAACGACGACAAATACGATTTCGGCTTCGCGGTCGAATGGATGCGCAAGGATCTCTCGATCTCGCTAGCCGAAGCCCGCCGCAATGGCGCCAATTTGCCGGTGACCGCGCTCGTCGACCAGTTCTACGCCGAGGTCGAGAAGATGGGCGGCAAGCGCTGGGATACATCGAGCCTGCTCGCGCGCCTGAATCGCTGACACCTCACGAAGTGATCCTGCCTTGCTGACCGCACTCGCCGCAATCTTCATCCTCGCCTATGCGGCGATCGCGCTCGAGCATCCTATCGGGGTGAATAAGAGCGCGTCTGCGCTACTCGGCGCGGGCGTGCTCTGGACAATCTACGCGCTCGCGACCGGCGACCACACGCTGGTCGGCCGTCAGCTTGACGAGTCCGTCGCTGCCACCGCGCAGATCGTGTTCTTCCTGGTTGGCGCGATGACCATCGTCGAGGTCATCGACGCCCATGACGGTTTCGAGGTCATCACCTCCCGCATCAGCACGACCAGCCAGGTCCGTCTGATATGGCTGATTGGCTTCGTTACCTTCTTCCTCAGTGCAATCCTCGACAATCTGACCACCACCATCGTCATGGTCTCGCTGATCCAGCGGCTGATCGCCAAGCGCGACGACCGCTTGCTGTTCGCCTCCCTCATCGTCATCGCCGCAAATGCCGGCGGCGCATGGACCGTGATCGGCGACGTCACCACGACCATGCTGTGGATCGGCGGACAGATTTCGCCCCTGAAAATCATGAGCGCGGTGTTCCTGCCCTCCTTGCTCAACCTGCTGGTGCCGCTCGCATTCATCAGCTTTTCACTCAAGGGCAAGACCATCGCACCACCGCCGAAAGAGGACGGATTGCAGGGCGTCGATCCGTTCGAGCGGAACGTGATGTTCTATCTCGGACTCGGCGTACTGATCGCGGTGCCCGCCTTCAAGACGGTCACGCACCTGCCGCCCTTCATGGGGGTCCTGCTCGGGCTTGGCATCGTGTGGTTGGTCGGCGAGATCGTTCATCGCAAAAAGGATGAGCATGTCCGCGGTCCCCTCACGCTTGCGAATGCGCTGACGCGGATCGACATGGGCTCGATCGTATTCTTCCTCGGCATCTTGCTCGCGGTCGCCTGCCTCGAACATGCCGGCCTGCTCTCCATGCTGGCCAAATGGCTGGACACCGCGATCGGCCGACAGGACATCATCGTGATCGTGCTCGGCCTGCTCAGTGCTGTCATCGACAACGTGCCGCTGGTCGCCGCGACGATGGGCATGTACGACCTCGCGCATTATCCACCCGACAGCTTCATCTGGGAGTTCATCGCCTATTGCGCCGGAACCGGCGGCTCGATCCTGATCATCGGCTCGGCCGCAGGCGTCGCCGCCATGGGGCTCGAGCGCATCGAGTTCCTCTGGTACGCCCGCCGCATCGCCGTTCCCGCGCTCGCCGGCTATCTGGCGGGCGCCGTGGTGTACATCGCGCAGCACGCGGCGCTGCATTGAGCGGCTCACGCCGGATCCAAAATTAACGCCGGGTTAACGTAATTCTTTAGCTCCTTAAGTCACCTCTTAAGGATTTCTTGCCAGAGATAGAGAATGCAGAAGGCCCGTCCCGCGCGGGCAGGAATTGTTGTTGTGCGATGAGTAAACCCGCTGAAAAGCCCGAGGTTGTGCAGCTTCCGGCCGAGCCGGTGAGCGTGCCGTCGGCGAGCAATCGCCGGGCTGCGGCACAGCGGGTGCGCGAGGCGCGCGATAAGTTAACGTCGACCAGTGGAACCCGGCCGGCTTTCGATGCCGAAATGCTGCGCCAGTACGCCCAGACGCGGCTGTCGGCCTCCTATGTCGTGATGCTGCTTGTGGTCGCGACAGGCGTGCTGTTTGGGCTGTGGATGCAGCCGATCCCGGCCGCGGCCTGGACCGCCGGCATGCTTTGCATTCATGCCGCAATGATCCGCAGCTGCCACCGCTTCCTGGCCGAGCCCGCCTCGCCCGCGGCAACGCGCGCATGGCAGACGCGTTTCGTCGTGCTCGACCTGCTCTATGGCCTTTGCTGGATGGCGATCCTGATCCATCCCGTGCTCGACATGATCACGGAAACGCTGATGATGTTCCTGATGCTGCTGGTGATCGCAGTATCAAGCATGCTGGCCGCCAATCTGCCGATCGCCGCCCTCGCCGCCACCGCACCGGTCGCGGTCGCGATGGCGCTGAGCTTCGTGATGACCGGCTCGCTGGATAATTACATCCTGGCCGCGCTCGCCGTCGCCGCCGAAGGCTATTTCGTGTTGTTGGCTCACCGCCTGCACTCTTCGACCTTCGCCACGCTCGAGGCGCGGGCCGAGAAGGACGCGCTGATCGGCGAGCTCGAACAAGCCAAGGCGATCTCGGACGAAGCGCGCCACCGCGCCGAATCCGCCAATGTGGCCAAGTCGCGCTTTCTGGCGCAGATGAGCCACGAACTGCGGACGCCGCTCAATGCAATCCTCGGCTTCTCGGAAGTGATGAAGAGCGAGATTTTCGGCGCGCATGCCGTGCCGGTCTACAAGGAGTACTCGGCCGACATCCACAATTCCGGCGTCCACCTGCTCAACCTCATCAACGAGATCCTCGATCTGTCGCGGATCGAGGCTGGCCGCTACGAGCTCAACGAGGAAGCGGTCTCGCTGGTCGGCATCGTCGCCGACTGCCATCATTTGATGAAGCTGCGCGCCTCGAGCCGTGGCATCACCATCCACGAGGTGTTCGAGCAGGCAATGCCGCGGCTGTGGGCCGACGAGCGCGCGATCCGCCAGGTCGTGCTCAATCTGCTCTCCAACTCGATCAAGTTCACTCCGCAGGGCGGCGAGATCTGGCTCAAGGCCGGCTGGACGGCCTCAGGCGGACAATATCTCTCGGTGAAGGACACCGGCTCCGGGATTCCCGAGGACGAGATCCCGGTCGTGCTCGCCTCGTTCGGCCAAGGCTCCAATTCGATCAAGTCGGCCGAACAGGGCGCCGGTCTCGGCCTGCCGATCGCCAAGAATCTGGTCGACCTGCATGGCGGTACGTTCACGCTGAAATCGAAGCTGCGCATCGGCACCGAAGTGATCGTCACCTTCCCGCCCGAGCGCGTGATGAGCGCGCTGGCGCCGATGTCGGATGATTCTCCGCCGCTCCAACCCGAGAGTTCCGCGGTGGCGGACGAGAAGCGCCGGCCCCGCCGCAAGCCGATCATGAGCGCGGGTACGGGCTCGTAACGAGATGCTTGCAGACATGCCCGACCATCCGCCACTATGCCCCAATGAGCAAAGAAACGCCGTGCGTGGCGGTCTGCATGATCGACCCCAAGACCAGGCTGTGCTTCGGCTGCGGACGCACATTGCCGGAGATCGCGCGCTGGCACGCCATGGAGAGCGCGGAGCGGCTCGCCCTCATGGCGCTGTTGCCGGCGCGCATGAATCAGGCTGGACTTCCGCCCATCGCGGGATCGCCGAAACACACCTGACCGGTCGGCGCGCATCTGGAGATGCGCAATGATCCGCTTTCTGCTCGTCTTCATCATGCTCGCCTGCACGGCCGGTGCCGTCGTCGCCTATGGCGATTCCGACCAGATCGCGCGCGCAAGCAGCAAGGTCTCGCATATCTTTCGCACGCAGACCGCAGCGCCCGCGCCCGCCGTGCAGATTCCGCGCGGCCAGGGCGGCGAATTCGCGCTGCGCGCGAAGATCAACGGCGTGGCCGCACCGATGGTCATTGACACCGGCGCGACCTCGGTGGTGCTGACCTGGGAAACCGCGAAGGCGATCGGGCTGCCGCTCGAGATGCTCGAATACGACGTCGATCTCGAAACCGCGGGCGGTCATACCAAGGCGGCCCGCCTCACGATCGACCGCCTCTCCGTCGGTCACCTCGTCGAGAAATCGGTGCCAGCCCTCGTCGTACAGCGCGGGCAGATGAAGACCAACCTGCTCGGGATGAGCTTCCTCGATCGCCTGGAGAGCTGGGGCGTGCGCGCCGACAGGCTGATGCTCACGGGTTATCCGGAGCTCCAGACCAGTCGCCGCCGCTCGCGCCTGGCAGTCGACTAGACTCTTGCAATCCGGCTCGTCATGCGATTACGGCTAGGCCGCCGCCTCCGCCGGTGCGCGCGCACCGACACGCGCAATCGCTTCGCGTAGCACCTCGAGGCCAGCGCCCGGCTTCACCCCCTGCTCGGCAAGATGCCGGCGGAAGGCGCGCGCGCCGGGGACGGCGTGGAATGCGCCGACGAAATGCCGCGTCATAGAGTGCAGCCTCGTGCCGCGCGCGAGTTGCTGTTCGATGTAGGGCACCATCCCTTCGAGCGCATCCTGCATCGAGGCATGCGGCGCCGCCTCGCCGAAAATGTCGGTATCGACCGAGAGCAGCCGCCACGGCTCCTGATAGGCGGCTCGTCCAAGCATCGCGCCGTCAACGTGATCGAGATGTGCCCTTGCCTCGTCGACACCGGGGATGCCGCCGTTGATGATGACAGGCACATCCGGCATCGCGCGCTTGAGGCGATAGACGCGATCATAGTCGAGCGGCGGGATGTCGCGATTCTCCTTCGGTGACAAACCGCTGAGCCATGCTTTCCGGGCATGTACGATCAGCGCATCGCAGCCGGAGTCAACGACTGCGTGCGCAAGGTTGTCGAGCGCGACTTCGGGATCCTGGTCGTCGATCCCGATGCGGCACTTCACGGTCACGGGCACGGCCACCGCACCCTTCATAGCCTCGACGCACCTCGCCACGAGATCAGGCTCTGCCATCAGGCAAGCGCCGAAACGGCCGTCCTTCACGCGGTCGGAGGGGCAGCCGACGTTGAGGTTGATTTCGTCATAACCGAACTCCTCGCCGATCCGCGCCGCCAGCGCCAGCTCGCGTGGGTCCGACCCGCCGAGTTGAAGCGCGACCGGGTGCTCGACTAGGTCGAACCCAAGCAGCCGCTTCCGGTCACCATGAATGATGGCGCCAGTGGTCAGCATCTCCGTATAGAGCAGCGCCCGCCTCGTCAGGTGACGGTGGAACACCCGGCAATGCCGGTCGGTCCAATCCATCATGGGCGCCACGGAAAAGCGATATTCTTGATATTCCAAGTAGTTATCCTATCCTTACAATGGACTAGAGCAGGAACAAGTGCACACGTGTGCACTCCAAACTAGCCAAAATTGCACACGTTTGTACCGCGTTTGATCTCCCGGTGCACACTAGCGCACATGAAATCCGGGTGGAGCGCACACGCGGTGCCGACCTTTAAGAAGCTCAAGTCGGGCAGCTGGCGCGTTCAAGTCAGGAGGAATCGTATCGCACTTCGTAGTCCTGGCCGTTAGCCACGCGGGCGCGATCTTGTTTGCGTCCCCGTGCGGTCTCCTTCTTCGCTGCCATCTGCTCCTCCGTCCGCGAAACTCATCGCGGTGCGACGCTTCAAGGAATCGCGAGTTCCTTCAAAGAAGCTGTTGCGAGCGCGAGGCCGAACGAACGCGAGCGACGCAGCATCGCGGCTCCAACTTGGTGGGCTTTTCCATTTTCAGTTCCTCGACCGCCTGCACGAAGGCTTCGTCGCGCCGCATGAGCAAAGCGGCCATTTGGCGCACGTCGCGCGAGCTGGTTTGCTCCGGACTTTCGCCCGGAGCCCGCTCCCGTTTTCTTGCAGATGCTTCTCTAGATCCTCCTTTCCAAAACCCACGGCTCGGGAAAACTTGGAACTTCTCAGCCCAGCGTAGGTTGGTTGCCGATCGTTGAATTCAGGAGCCGAAAATGAGCCGCGGAATGCCATCGATGACCGCCCTCTTGGGTATGCTCGCAATCGCGGGGTATCAGAATCGGGACAAGCTGGCGGACATGTTTCGCAATGCGACCTCCGGCCAGCCGGCGGGTGCCAAGGATTCCCTGAGCGGCATGCTCGGCAGCCTTGGCGGCCTAGCGGGCACCGGAGGCGTGGGTTCGCTGCTGAACGGCGGGATCGGCGAATTGCTCGAGCACTTCAGGCAGAACGGGCAAGGCGATGTGGCTCAATCCTGGATCAATCAGGGGCCGAACCGCGAAGTCACCCCGCCCGAACTCCAGCAGGCTATCGGTCCGGACGTCCTTCAAAAACTGGAGCAGCAGACCGGCTTGTCGCAGCAGGAGATTCTCGACCGTTTGTCCCGAGAGCTTCCGACTGCCGTGGACAAATACACGCCTGATGGACGTCTTCCGGCTTCATCGGCGGGATAACACCACAGCGATCGAGGGAGAGACATGAGCATCATCTGGACGATCATCATCGGTTTCATCGCAGGCGTCATCGCGAAGTTCATCATGCCCGGCGACAACGAGCCCTCGGGTTTCATCCTGACCACCATCCTGGGAATAGTGGGCGCGTTCGTTGCGACCTATCTTGGCCAATCTCTCGGCTGGTACCGGCCAGGAGAAGGCGCAGGACTAGTGGGGGCAGTGGTAGGCGCCATCATCGTGCTTTTCGTCTACGGTTTTGTAGCCGGTCGCAGCCGTCGGGCCATCTAACCACAGTGCACGGAATTCTGCGCGTCAGCGGAGAATTCGCCCGGTGTGAAAGGCGATCGGCAAGATGAAATGGATGCTCGTTGTCCTGGTAGGAGGCATGACCCCGGTCAACACCGACCTGGTGTTCGACAAGTTCGCCGATTGCCTTGCCGCCGAGGAGCAGATGCGGAAACATTATACCGACGCCTTCGAAGTCTGGGACCGATGGGCCGCCGCGAATATCGAGCGAAGACGCGAATACACGAAGGTGCGCGACCTCCAGGCCAAACGCCTGCTCAGCAACATCGGTACGTGCGTTCCTCATGCGGGCGGCGACCCCGCGGCGCTTCAGCAGCAGAGCAATCCGACACCTCCCCAAACTCCTCAAGCCGCACCTATGCTTCAGCCAAGTCCGAAAACGTGACGTCTGAACGTTTCGAACAGGCGCAGCCGCAAACGAATGTTGCAGCTGCGCATTCATCGCCCCTGCCTTCATTGTTCTCGCCCGCGCTGACCTTTGGCCTGCTGACGATTATAGGTGAACGCCTAAATGTCGCCCTGACGGACCTGCGGGCTGACGATGTCGGCCGAACTATAGCGCAAGCACCGGCTCAAGGCCCTCCTGCCGCGCCACAAGCTGATCGCGTTCAGCAAGCACCGCAGCCAAAGTAAAGGATGAGCGGGTCACGATCTGGGTGCATCCTTCGTTGGTCGTGGAAGTGAAATTAGCGGAGTGGACCAGCAAGGGCGAGCTGCGCCAGCCGGTCTATCTCGGCCTGAGGTCGGACAAATTGGCCAAGGACGTCGTTCGCGAAAAGAAATGGCCGCGAAAATAGTACGCCGAGACGAAACGTGGACCCAGGAGTTCAACCAGCGGTGCGCTCGGATGCCGAAGGCCACGGCGGCAGGGGCGGCAGTCCGAGGGCCTTGCGTACTGGTCCGAACGACCTCCGGTGAGCTGCGCATGCACCAAGCCT